>NZ_JAPDNC010000012.1:54101-202839 GCF_025947915.1 Erwinia sp. INIA01 | reverse complement strand
AGGATGGCCGCAGATGCAGAAAGTCGGAGCAACTATGTGATGACGGCCCAGCTACTCGAACAGGCCGCCCGGGAGTGTGGTGACGCCTACGTGAATCGGAAGAAGTAAGGCAATGCGGCTGATGCTGGTATCCACCAGCGCGGTATCCATCCAGGTATCCAGCAAAACCTTGGTTTCTAGGCATGAGGTTTCCACGATGGTTTCCACCAAAAAGCAGATAGAACTGGTGACTGGTGATCTGCTAGTGGGTATACTCCTCAGCGCGATAAGGGGGCTGGAAATGTGCCACACAAAAACATTTGGGGGTATATTTGGGGGTATGTGGATAAGTTTAATGTGAAAAACATCATTATTTACAGTTGGTTGGATGCTAATGTTGAATCCTGTAGGGCCATTAAATATCAATGAGTTAAGCGATTCTCAATCCTGCCTGATTTGCTCCTTGTGTCGTTTTTATATAACCGATAGCCTCACTTCTGATTCATAGAAACGCCAAATACTGTAAATGCATACAGTTCTATTTTGTGGTAGAATAACCCGTTGATATGAAATTCAGAACCAGGAGCTATTTTTAATGAGTAAAATTAGCAAGTTGAAAGTCATCGATTTATTTTGTGGTGCCGGTGGTTTGTCCTACGGCTTCATGAAAGGTGATAATAGCGCTCATTTTGAAGGTATTCTGGCACTTGATAATGATAGTGCTGCGATCAAAACCTACAATGCTAACTATGGTGAGCATGGTGTAGTCGCAAATATTGAGGAATGGATTGCTGAAAATCCCGTACCTGAAGCAGATATCGTTATTGGTGGTCCCCCTTGCCAGGGGTTCAGCTTATTAAATAAAAACCGTGATGGTGACCATCGTCGTGCACTTTGGGAACCTTACATGGATATCATTGAGAAGTCATCGGCCTCAATTTTTGTTATGGAAAACGTTCCCGGGCTTTTATCGAGTGATGAGTTTCAGGATATCACGGCCCGTGCTGAAAGACTGGGTTTCACGCTTTTAAACCCTTCAATACTGAATACCGCTGATTATGGTGTACCTCAGACGCGTAAGCGCGCTATTGCCATTGGCATTAAGAAAGAGCGGTTTTCTCTGGATAAAGTATCAAACTTTCCGCCGTTGCCTTCGCATCAAAATCCGGATAAACCCGGTAAACTTCCTTCATGGCTAAACGTTAAAGATTTTATTAGTGATTTACCAGAACCCGTGGGAACAGAAATTCGGGACGTCCCACCTCCATTGGATCTCCACTTCGGTCGGAACCCAACTGCTCTGTCTCAGGAGCGTTATCGCGCTGTTCCGATAGGGGGTAACAGATTTGACTTGCAAAATAACAGGCCAGATATTACCCCTGATTGTTGGATTAGAAAAAAATCCGGTGGTACGGACCTCTTTGGACGCTTATGGTGGGAACGCCCTTCCGTTACCATACGTACAGAATTCTTTAAGCCTGAAAAAGGACGTTATCTCCATCCGGAAGAACATCGTCCAATAACACATCGTGAAGCTGCCCGGTTAATGAGTTTTAATGATAGCTTTGTTTTCACAGGTACTAAAACAGAAATCGCTCGCCAGATTGGTAATGCGGTTCCTCCTGTTTTTGCTGAAAAAATAGCTAGTTATGTTATTCACTTGATGGAATGCAGAATTCAAAATGGTGCGAAGATCAAAGAAGAACGAACCGGAAACGCTGCGTAAACAGCTTGCAGTATTAATTGCTGATTTTGAGAGCAGATTATTAGAAAGTTCTTTGCGGGAGCAGGTTTTGGCTCTCGTACCTGCAACTCACGTGTTACGTGATTTAGGGAGCTCTCTTATTAATGATGAAGGCTGTAATTCTGCGCGAGAGCGTATTTTGGCATATCTAATGAAATACCCAAGGGAAATTATTCATGGCGATGAATTAATGATAGTCGCTGGGATAAGCGAATATGCAAGGAGGATAAGAGAATTAAGGGTTGAATTTGGTTGGTCAGTATTAAGTGGTAATACACTTAAAGAAATGATCGAGCAACAGGAAATTTCTATAGAAGATCTCAATGTCAGTGACATTAGCTGCCTCAAAACTGATATTTATGCACTGATGTCTTCTGAACAAGATAGAGAAGCTGCGCTCCGTTGGAATGAAGTCAATGAACTTCGCCGTACTAAGGTTTCAACCAAGGAAAAAATACTGACCTATCTGAGGAAGAATGTTGGTCGCCCGGTAACGGGTGAGGAGTTGAGATATTTAGCTAACGATAGTAAGGAGTGGGCTCGTCGTACCCGCGAATTACGCACTGAGGATGGCTGGCCGATTGCAACTAAAAATTCCGGTCGCCCGGAATTGAATGTAGGTGCCTACCTGCTTGAAGAAGATCGGCAAGCGGAAGTTCATGATAGAAAAATACCCGATCCTGTCCGAGTCAAAGTGCTGGAACGAGATCGCCATGCTTGTCGAATCTGCCAATGGTCCCATACAAGAAAAATTCCCGGAGATCCAAGGACTTTTCTTGAATTACATCATATTGAACACCATGCTGACGGTGAGGAAAATGTGTTAGGAAACCTAATTACACTTTGTAATGTTTGCCATGATGATGTGCATAGAAAAAAAATCTCAAACAATTTTTTATTTGAGTTGATTCATTCTGAATGAATCTGCGTTACCTAACCAACAGTAACCTGACGAAAAATTATGATTATCGTAAGGAAAAAACGGTGCTGATACACCGTTTTTCGCAAAGCTCAAATCATCAAGCCTTAGCCCCAATCGCCGTTACCGACTTACCATCCTGCTTTGTCTGCGGACGCACCGAATACATGATTGCCACCGAAACAAACAGCGATACCGCCATCAGCACAAACGACAGGTTCGGGTTGCCGGTCAGGCCGTTCAGTAATCCCACCAGCCAGGCACCGGTAAAGGCACCCAGCGCGCCAAAGCTGTTGATCAGGCCCATTGATACACCGGCCACGCTTTTTGGCAGCAGTTCGGGGATCAGCGCAAAGAACGGACCGTAAGGTGCGTACATACAGGCGGCAGCAAGAATTAACAGCCCGTAGGAGATCCAGAATGAATCACTGCCCAGCAGCCACGAACCGGTGAAGGCCAGTCCCGCGACCAGCAGCAGCGGCCAGACAAACAGTTTGCGGTTCTGAATTTTGTCAGACAGCGTTGAGACAATCAGCATCAGCACGATCGCGGCCAGGTAAGGCACGGCGGCCAGCCAGCCAACGGAGACGATATCGCGATTGGCGCCTGCCTTAATAATCGACGGCATCCACATCATAAAACCGTACACGCCAATGCTCCAGAAGACGTGCACCAGGCACAGGCAGATCACGTTGCGTGAGGTGAAGGCTTCGCGGTAATTCTTTACCGGCTTGATGTCCTGCTGTTCGGCGGCCATCGCCTGCTCTAAATCGCGTTTCTCGCTCGCTGACAGCCACGACACCTGTGACGGCTTATCGCGCACCGCCCACCACCAGAAAAAGGCCCAGGCAACCGCCGGGATACCTTCGATGATAAACATCTCGCGCCAGCCCCAGGCCTGGATCAGATAGCCGGAGAGAATCGACATCCACAGCACGGTCACCGGATTGCCGAGTATCAGGAACGTATTGGCCCGCGAGCGTTCACCTTTAGTAAACCAGTTGCTGATAAAGATCAGCATCGCCGGCATCACCGCAGCTTCCACCACGCCGAGCGTAAAGCGGATAATCATCAGCATCGGAATATTCGCCACCAGGCCGGTGGCGGCAGCCAGTGCTCCCCACAGCAGCAGACTGACAAATACCAGTTTGCGGACGCTGCGTTTTACGGCATAAACCGCGCCGGGAACCTGAAAAAAGAAGTAACCGAGGAAGAACAGAGCACCTATCAGCGATGAAATATTCTTGGTAATCCCCAGATCTTTATCAATACCGGCCGCAGCGGCAAAACCGTAGTTGGCGCGGTCAAGATAGGCAAGACTGTAGGTAATGAATATTACCGGCATTAAATAGAGCCAACGTTTTTGCGATAGTTTGACGTTTTTACTCATTGGGCATCCTGGTATCAAATAACGTTTATTTAGCGACGATGGATTGCTACCCATAGACACATCACCTTCAGGCATTCCACGGTCTTTTTAGCGGCAGGCAGCGTTTACTGTTACCGATAACAGTAAATAACATGACACAACGGATGCGCGACAAACAGCGCAGTTGATGGATTTAAAACAGAGTTGTGATAGCGCTTAGAAAGTTTGGAACATGGATAAGTAACATGCGGAAAGTGGGATTGCAGGGAAGGGCGCATTGATGAACGCGCCCTGGGGGGCCGGGTGGGTAATTGGTGGCTAACCCCGCTAGTCCCACCCCCCCACCGGCAGCGAATACTTCAGTTCAATTTCCGGCGCGCCCGCAACATAGCGATTGGATGCCGCCATCAAATACCCGCCCATTTCCTCGGCGGAAAGACTGATATGAAGATTCGTCTCATCCTTAAACCACTCATTCGGCCAGAACATCAGATCGGAGGGGTTCGCCGTAAAGTTTTTCTCCAAAAGACGCAGTGCAAAGTCCACATCGGCTTCGCTACCTTCCGCCTGATAAATAAATGTAATGAGCTGCACCAGTTCTTCCCAGGTTAAATCCTCATAGAATTTTTCCTGATTAAAGGCGATTTTTGTGAACTGTTTTGCGCTGGTCCAGGACGAAAAATCCCTGAAATCTGAATACGCATACGGATTCGGAACCTGGCTATTCCACTCAGCAATAAACGCATTTAACGTTTCGTCATTTTCATCTGAACCGGTATCAATCATCGCGAGGATCTCGTCGGCTTTTTCGGCCAGCGCTTTAATTTTCATGCGGCTGGCTCGGACGGGTTTCATACGGGCGGGGAGTGGCATTTCAGGGTTCCTTGTTGAAATTCAAATTATCCACAGAGGCGGGAGCAGTTTTAGCGCCTACGACCGTCCAGCCAGAGGAGGAAAACATTAACCATACAGCAACGCCGCCAGCGCAATCAAAGCGGGAATCGACTGCACGTATAAGATCTTCCGGCTCGCCGTCGCAGCGCCGTAGATGCCTGCAATCATCACGCAGCTGAGGAAAAACAGCTTAAACTGGAATCCGCCCTCGCCAAGCCACAGCCCCCACAGCAGACCGGCGGCCAGAAAACCGTTGTACAGTCCCTGATTTGCCGCCAGCACGCGGGTGCTGCGGGCAAACTCCTCGCTCAGGTTAAACGCCCGGCGGCCGGTTGGGGTATCCCACAGAAACATCTCCAGGATCAGGATATAGATATGTATTGCCGCCACAAGGGCGATAAGCGTATTGGCTAGCATGGCGAGTCCCGGTCAGCACGTTGTACTAAAAGTATAGGCAATCCTTGTTCACTGCTGCACAAAGTTGCACTCCTTGGGTTTGATACGGCGATATTTTCACCGATAACCCTATTAAACTGAGTGAAATAGCCTGACTAAAATCAAAATAAATATCATCCACCTCACAAAATCCCCTTATTCATTTCCGCTAATTACCCCGTCAAAAATAAGCGTCACATCACAGTTATTCCACCTTTTGAGAAGTAAGTCTCATTTTATTATCCGCAATAACAAGCTGTTTCCCCCTGGCGGAGGAAACCGGTTCTCTTTTCGCTTTCGTTAATCCGCTTATTATGTTGCCAGGACATGCTGAAGACAAAAGTGGAGACGTCGCAATTATGTTGATTGCCAGAGAGAACATTTTTCTGAATAAGAATTTTAGTAGTAAGGGGGAGATATTTCGGTTTCTGTCGCAGCAGGCGGTTGAGCGGGGCTGGGCGGCGGATGCAGAAAAAATAGAGGCGGATTTGTGGACCCGTGAAAATCA
This sequence comes from Erwinia sp. INIA01, assembly GCF_025947915.1. NCBI lineage: Bacteria > Pseudomonadati > Pseudomonadota > Gammaproteobacteria > Enterobacterales > Erwiniaceae > Erwinia > Erwinia sp. INIA01. Next base: position 196,991 of record NZ_JAPDNC010000012.1, on the reverse strand, counting down.
GTATTCCACCGGCTTTGAAGGCCAGATTGCCATCCCGCATGCCAAAACGGTCAACGTGACCGAGGCGGGGGTGATCTTTATCCGCCTGCAGCAGGCGCTGGACTGGGAAAGCCTGGACGACAGCCCGATAAAAATCGTTTTCGGCCTGTTTGTGCCGGAATCCGGTGCGCAGCTGCTGCACCTGAAAATCATCAACAGCCTGGCCAGCCAGATCGTCGAGGACGACTTCCGTCAGCAACTGTTTGATGCCAAAAGCGAAGATGAACTGTTCAACTACATGCAGTCGCGTGTGGTTATTGAGGAGGACGCATGAATATTGTTGGAGTCACTTCCTGCATCGCTGGCCTGGCCCATACGCCAATGGCGGCAAAATCGCTGGAAAAAGAGGGCGCAAAGCTGGGCCACAACGTCAAAGTGGAACAGCAGGGTGCGATGGGCATGATGAACAAGCTTTCCCCGGCGGACATTAGCGCTGCCGATTTTGTGCTGATTGCCGCCGATCGATCCATAGAAGAAGAGGAGCGTTTTGAAGGGAAAGTCATAATCCGGGTAAAAATTGGACAGTGCGTCAGCCACGCCGCTGAAGTCATTAAGAAATGCGTCGCCGCCGTTGAAGAACGTAAAAATAAATAACTCTGGTGATCCTATGAAAAAAATAATGGTGGATATTAAGAACCATCTGATGACGGGTATTTCCTTTGCCCTTCCGGTGATTATTGCCGGTTCACTGATGGTGGCCGTAGCAAAAATTATCGGCATTGCCTTTGGTGCTTCCGATCTTAATCAGTTTGCCGACGTGCAGGGAATTAAAAACTGGCTGTATCAGACTCAGGAAATAGGCTTCAAAATAATCGGGCTGATGAATTATATCCTCGGTGCCTATGTGGCCTATTCCATCGCCGGGAAAAAAGGGCTGGCGGCCGGTTTTGCCGCCGGGCTGATCGCCTCCATCACCGGTTCCGGCTTCCTCGGCGCGGCAATCGGCGGCCTGCTGGCGGGCTACTCCTCCGACTGGGTGGCGCGCAAAGTGCGGATCACCGGCTCGGCGGCGACCTCGGTGCCGTTGATTATCCTGCCGTTTATCACCGTCGGCCTGCAAGTGCTGGTGATGCTGCTGCTGCTGGGAGATGCCCTGAGCTGGCTGAACAGTTCGCTGATGTCCTGGGTGCAGGAGATGACCAAAGATGGCACCAGTACTGTGGTACTGGCGGCGGTGCTCGGCGGCATGATCTGCTTTGACCTCGGCGGCCCGGTGAACAAAGCGGCGTGGGGTACGGCGAATGTGCTGTTCCTCAGCGGCGTGTATCTGCCCGCTATCCTGGTCAACGTGGCAATTATTATCCCGCCGCTGGGCTATGCCGCCGCACGTTTCCTGCGCCCGGCTAACTACAGCCAGACGCTGAAAGAGGCCGGCAACGGCTCGGTGATTATGGGAATCCTCGGCATCTCCGAAGGGGCGATCCCCTTCACGCTGAAAAACCCGGCACGCCTGATCCCACTTAACGTTTTTGCCGGTATCGCTGGTGCTATGACCGTGGCCCTGCTGAAAGCCTATCCGATTATGCCGCCGCTGGGCGGGCTGTACGGCGGGTTTACCGTCGGTAACGCCTGGGCCTACTTCGCCGGGGCGCTGGTCGGCACGCTGGTTATCGCCTTCGGCGCCAACCTGCTGGTCAACTTTAACGATGAACCGACGGGCAGCGCGCAGGCCGATGACTTTGCTGCGGACAGTATCGAAATCAAATTTGATTAATGACCCGAGTGGTTTAGGGACGATGTAATGAACAAGAAAACCGTACATGTTTATACCCACACGCACTGGGACCAGGAGTGGTACTTCACCACCTCGCGCTCGCGTATTTACCTGTTCAGCCATATTAAAAACGTGCTGCGCGTGCTGGAAAATAACCCGGATTTCCCCAGCTACCTTCTGGATGCACAAAGCTCGCTGATTGAAAGCTATCTGCAGTGGGCACCGGAAGATCGCGATCGCCTGCATCATCTGATTGCCGAACAGCGCCTGGTTACCGGCCCGTGGTACACCCAGACCGACCAGCTGGTGATCCACCAGGAGTCCGTAGTGCGCAACCTGTATTACGGTCAGCGCATTGCCGCAGAGGCCGGTCACAGCCTGCCGCTCGGCTACGTGCCGGACTGTTTCGGCCAGGGCGGCAACATGCCGCAGATTTATCGCCAGTTCGGCATCCGCCACGCGCTGTTCTGGCGCGGCATTGCCGATAACACCCTGCATGAAACCGAGTTTCTCTGGCAGGGTGATAACGGCGATAAGGTCTTTGCCGTACAGATGCCGTGGGGCTACCACTATGGCGGCCTGATCGACGAAACGCCGGCGACCATGAAGGCGTTTCTCGACGAGAAAATGGCACCGATCGAAGCCCGCAGCACGCGCCAGCATCTGCTTTATCCGCACGGCTTTGACCAGGCCCCGGTACGGGAAAACCTGCCGGAGCTGGTGCGTTCGTTCAATGAATGCGACAGTGCCCGCCACTACCAAATCAGCAGCCCGCTGGAGTTTGTGCAGGCGGTGGAAAACGAGTCAGGCGGGGAAGTGCGCGTATTGCAGGGTGAGCTGACCGAGGGCAAACACTCCCGCGTGCACAAAACCATATTCTCCTGCCGCGCCGACCTTAAGCTGCTGAATAACGAAGTGGAAGCGCTGTTGGTCAACACGCTGGAACCGGTACTGGCGATCGGTCGCGGCCTGGGGCATGACTATCCGTCGCGCATCGTGGCGGATATCTGGAAGCTGATGTTTTATAACGCCGCACACGACAGCATTGGCGGCTGCAACAGCGACGATACCAACCGCGATATCGCCTTCCGCTATAAGCAGGCGCGCGATCTGGCGACCAACCTGCTGGAGTCGGCCACCCGGCAGATTAGCATCCGCATTCCGCGCGATCACGACTACAGCTTTACCGTGTTCAACCCGCTGCCGAACCCGGTCACGCAGCAGATCACCTTCGAGGCGTGGCTGCCCGGCCTGCCGTTTATCCTGCGGGATGCCGACGGCAATGCGCTGCCGTGCGTCATTGAAGAACAGGAAGATCTGACCCAGTACGTGCTGAATCAGACCATCCGCCTGAACCCGGGAAAATCGTATCACCGCCCGGAAAAAGTGTTCCGTACCCGCCTGACGGTGGCCGCCCGCGATCTTCCGGCGCTGGGCTACACCCGCTGGCATCTGGATTTCGCCACCGATGGCATCAGCTCACGCCAGGTGGATGCCGGGACGGTGATTGAAAATGCAGCCTATCGCATTGAAGTGGAGGGCAACGGCCTGCTGGCGATTACCCACAAGGCCAGCGGCAAACGCTATCAGCGGCAGATGCTACTGGTGGAAAACGGCGACGATGGCGACTCCTACAACTATTCGCCGCCGCGTCAGGACATGTTCATCACCTCGGAAAATGCGCTGGTGCAGGCCAGCCGCCAGCAGGACGATCTGCGCCAGACGCTGCATCTTGAGTATCTGCTCTCGGTGCCTGCCAGCCTGGAAGAGCGAGCGCAGGGTATTGCCCGTTCACCGATGAAAGTGGCGGCGACCGTCACCCTGCAGGATGACGATCTGATCCGCTTCAGGGTGGATGTGGAAAATGATGTGCTGAGTCATCGCCTGTGCGTACACTTCGCCACGGATATTCTGGCCAACGTCTCCTGCGCGGATCAGCTGTTTGGCGTGGTCACCCGGCCGGTGCAGCTCAGCAACGCGCTGGCGGTGTGGGAAGAGGAAAACTGGCACGAGAAGCCGATCGCTATCGAGCCGATGCAGAGCTATGTCAACCTGCACGACGACCAGCACGGTTTCACCCTGCATACCAACGGCGTGCGCGAGTATGAAATCGTCGGTGACGGCTTTGATACCATCGCCGTGACGCTGTTCCGCACCTTCGGCTATATGGGCAAAGAAAACCTGCTGTACCGGCCAGGACGCGCCTCCGGCGAGTCGGTAATTGCCACGCCGGATGCTCAGCTGCTGGGATCGCTCTCGTTCAGCTTCGGCTGGCGCATCCACAGTGGCAGTTTCAACCAGGGACAGCACGCAAGGGTGTCGAAGCAGCTGCTGACCACCTTCCCGGTGTATCAGGACAGCGATTTCCTCAACGGGCGTCTGCGCTTCTGCCTGAACGACGAAGTACGCGACTACCCGGAAACGCTCAGTCTGCTGACGCTGCCGCACGGCGAAAACGATGCGCTGATCAGTACGGTGAAATGCGCTGAGCAGGAAGAGGGCTACATCGTCAGGCTGTACAACCCGAACCTGGAGCAGGCGGTCAGCCTGGCGGATCTGGCGAATGCTCGCCCGGTGATGCTGGATGAACGTACGCCGATGCCGGTACGCCAGCAGCTGCAACAAAACGATGTCCAGACGCTGTATATCACCAGGGATTAAGAGAGAAATATGAGACTGTTCACCAATAAACGGGTCAGAGATATTTTCGTACAGATTGCCAAAGGTCCGGCGACGCAGGCGTTTCTTGCCAAAGAGATGAACGTGTCAACGCGTACCATTCGCAGCGATCTGAAAGAGTTAAGCGATATCATCCCCCGCTACGGCATCAGTCTCTTATACGATCGCAAAACGGGGTTTGAAGTGAAATGCGACGACCCCGCCAGCTATCACGCCCTGCTGGAAGAGTCCGACAGGCCGGTCAACCAGACCCGATCCGCGGCGGATCGCAGAAAGCAGCTGATGGCGCTGCTGCTGCGTCAGCAGGGATACGTGGCGCTGGAAGAGCTGGAGTCGGACTGGTTTATCAGCATCTACAGCCTGAAAAACGACGTGGCGCTGCTGAAACGCCACTTCTCCTTCTATCAGATTGCGGTGAACGCGGTAGGGAACGAACGATTAAGGATCGCCGGGGATGAAGTGAATATCCGCCGCTGCATCTACGATCACCTGCTGCGCTCAACGGAAACCGAAAGCGACTACCGCGAGCTGTTTGCCTGCGAAAGCGCCTTCTCCGAAATCAAAAATGCGCTAAGCCAGCTGCTGGTGAATAACCAGCTGCGCTTTAGCGACGTGAATCTGCGTTCTTTTACGCTCTGCTGCGGCATTGTGCTGGAAAGAATACGCGGCGGCAACTGGCTGCTGGATTACGATTTTAACCAGTGCGACACGCTGTGGAAGCCTATTGCGCGTCAGGTTCTGCAACTGCTGCTGGCGGATCAATCCGGCAGCGTACCGCCGGGCGAAGTTAACTATATGGCGATGAACCTGTCGGCGTTCTGCTCGGTTAGCGGCGACAGCGATCTGCCGGATCGCTGCTACGATGCGGAACTGACGGTGATGAACCATTTCTTAAGCTACGTCAGTTCCGTCTGGTACTGCGACGTCAGCTACGACGAGCAGTCGAAAAAGAACCTGCTGAATCACATTAAGGCGATGCGCACCCGGGTGAATCACGGCATCACCATTATCAACCCGCTGCTGGATCAGATTAAGCGCCACTATCCGCTGATGTACGAAATGACCCTGACCGCCTTCAGCGAGCTGGATAACTTTTTCACCGGCAAGCTGAGCGACGATGAAATCGGTTATCTGGTGATGCACATTGGCGCGGTGCTGGAGGATACCCTCTATCAGCATCAGGGCAGCGCGGTCAGTGCGCTGATCGTCAGCGATCAGGGCATGGCCTCTACGCGGATCGTCAGCCAGCGGATCGTACGCATGTATCCCAATATGGCGATTGGCGAGCCGATCTCCGTTCAGCAGTATCAGGCGATGGAAAACATCGCCGAGGACGTGGTGATCAGCATGGTGCCGGTGGCGGAGAAAAACCGAAAGGTGATTAATCTGCCCGCGCTGCCGGAGCGCTGGCAGCTGGAGAACATCAAATATTACCTGACCAATCATCGCTCCCCGGCGGATACGGTGATGAACTATTTCTCCCCGGCGCATTTCTTTATTTTTGAGCAGTCCGAACATAACAAGGACTCGCTGATTGAATTTCTTGCCCGTCGGCTGGAGTCCACCGGCAAGGTGGACGCCCGCTACTTGCCGTCGGTGGTGGAGCGTGAAGCCCATGCCTCCACGCTGCTGGCGGATAAAATCGCTATTCCTCATCCGATGGGGCTGGTGGCCTCCACCACCCAGGTGACCGTGGCGGTATTCCCGCAGGGCATCGAATGGGATGCGGGGAAAGTAGTGAAATTAGTGTTCATGCTGGCAATCAGTGAAGACGCCTTTGTCGATAGTATGATTATTTACGACTATCTGACCAATATTCTCGATGATGACATTATCGATAAATTAAGCGCGTCCGGCACCTTTGCCGATTTCATGTGTTTATCCGGGAGGTATTTCATCTAATAAAGAAAGGCAGAGTCATAAATGTTGATGGCAAATTAAATAATAAAAACCCAATCCGATTAAAATAAGAAAGGAATTAATAATGAAATTTAATCATTATCTCTGTAGTCTATTCCTGTTTTCCGTTCCGGCTCTTTCTGCAATCACCGTGGATACGCCGGAAGGTAGCCTGAAGTTTTATGGCGACGTGGAGTTTAACGTGGATGCCGCGAGTAAGACCGGCCAGTTAACCTCGCTGCGTACTAATTCAGGCAATAACTGGAATGCCGGAAATACCGAACGCTGGGACGTCAATGGCCGTATTTTACTCGGCGTGGATGGCTATCGCAGCGTGGCGAATAATAAGTTTGCCGGATTCACCGTCCAGCCGCTGGCCGATCTCTCCGGTAATATGAATCTTGACGATGCCGCCTTCTTCTTCGGTCAGGAAAAAGACTGGAAGGTGAAAGTGGGGCGCTATGAAGCCTTCGATATGTTCCCGCTTAACCAGGATACGCTGATTGAGTATTCCGGTAATACGGCAAACAACCTCTACGACGACGGCTTCGGCTACATCTATATGATGAAAGAGGGCCGTGGCCGCAGCAGCGCCGGTGGCGCTATCCAGCTGAGCAAAACGAGCGGGCCGTTCTACTTTGAGCTGAACACCTTCGCCAGCGACGGCACCAAACTGTTCCAGGATCAGGCCTATCACGGCAACGCGCTGGAGAATAAAAAGAACGTTATCTATCTGCGCCCGATCGTGGCCTGGTCGATGAATGACGTCACCGCCGCCATCGCGATGGAAACCAACGTGGTCAGTAATGCCTACGGCTACAATGACGCTAACGGCAACTTTAACGACCAGTCAAAACGTAACGGCTACGGCGCCACCTTCAGCTGGAACGGACAAAAATCTAACCCGGACGACGGCGTGGTATTTAACCTGAGCACCGCTTATCTGGATGCTACCGACGAGAAGGACTTCAGCGCCGGAACTAACGCCCTGTGGCACGATTTTGAACTGGGCTATATTTACGCGAAAAACGACGTACAGAAATTTAATTTCGCCAATACCGATGTTGTTAATGCCGATGAAGTTATTCTGGGTAAATATGATATTCACACCGTGCATGCCTCATACCGCATTCGCAACGTGATGGAAATGGATAACTTCGATGTTTATTTAGGCGCCTACTGGTCCAGGCTGAGCATGGATAACGAGCAGGGTGATGATAAAGATCGCTATGGCGCTCGTGTAAGATTTAAATATCACTTCTAATTAAAATAACCGTTTTCCCGTGCGCGCTGTTCATCAGTGCAGGACGCTTGCTGCCTGAATAACGGTGGCGCACGGGAATGTATTTCACAGCAGGGGACATTATGCATTATCTCGGTCTGGATATTGGCGGCACCAAAATGGCGGCGGTGGTGATGAATCCCACGGGCGAGGAAATAGCCCGCTACCGACGCACCACGGTAAAAATCGACTATCCTGCATTTATTGATGAGCTGTGCGATTTCGTGGCGGAAATACGTACACAGAGCCAGCAGTCATTATCGATGGGTATTGCGCTACCCGGCGGTATTTCCCCCGCCAGTGGCAAAATCAAAAACTCCAATATTCTGGTGCTTAACGGCCAGGATCTGAAAACCGATCTGGAGCAGCGTCTGGATACAGCGGTGGTGATTGCCAACGATGCTAACTGCTTTGCACTGTCGGAAGCCTGCGATGGAGCAGGAAAGGGCGCAGAGGTGGTATTCGGCATCACCCTTGGCACCGGCTGCGGTGGCGGGATGTCGGTTAAGCAGCAGATATATACCGGGGCGTGGGGCAACGCGGCGGAGTGCGGTCATATCACCCTGCCGGACTACGCCGAACAGCAGGATGGCCCGCTGGCGATCTGCTACTGCGGCAGGCAGAACTGCGTGGAGTCATTTGTTTCCGGCACCGGGCTGGCGGAGCGCTACTTCCGGCTGACCGGCGAGCAGCGCTCGGCCCCGGGTATCATCCGGCTGGCGCAGCAGGGCGATCCGCAGGCGTTACAGCAGATAGCACGCTTCAAAAGTCAGCTGGCGCGGCTGCTGGCGACGATCGTTAATATCGTCGATCCGAACATCATTGTGATCGGCGGCGGGCTGTCGAATGAGCCGCTGCTGCTGGAGGGGCTGGCGGAAGCCACCGGCGAGCGGGTGTTTACCGACCGGTTCCTCACTCCGATCGTGGTGGCGCAGCACGGCGACAGCAGCGGTATGCGCGGCGCGGCCTGGCTGGCTATTCGCTCGCAGAATGACCGTTCTTTTGCTGGCTGACGGTTCTCTTGCCGGACGGTTAATGGTTCACCGGCTGGCTGCTCGCTCGCGGCGGCGGCATAGCTTAGAACAATGACGAATTTGCGTTCGGACAGAAACAGGGTAGTGATAGCGTTTTACTTAGCAAAAGGAGCACGCGGTGAGTCACGGAAACCTGGCAACGCTGGCCGCAGATTTACCCGCCGTCTGGCGGTCAACCCTCCTCGGCAGCGTCGGCAATGCCAATATCAAACTGATCAAAATGGGCGGCGAGGGGATTCCTGAAGAATCCCACGCCGAATTTGATGAACTGCTGGTGGTTATCGACGGTGAAATGCCGCTTATCGTCGGGGATAAGACCGTCTTGCTCAGCCCCGGCGACTATTATCTGATCCCGGCAGGAGCAACACATCGGGTGCCGCCGGGCAGCTATGGCACGTTGCTGCTGGTAGACAGGGAGTAATGCGAGTCAGCGAACGACAGCTTAGCCGTTATCCATATTTTCCAGAATACGGCAGGCGATCTGATTCAGCTCGATGAATTCCAGCCAGCTGTACTGCTGCTGATAATTCAGCAGAAACTGTTTTTCCACCTGACAAATGAGCGGACGCGTAGCATAAATCGCACAGCGTTTTGTTCCCATCTGATAGTGACGGCAGATGCCGTCACCCCGATCGAGAAACTGTGTTTCGCTGGCCCGGTTAACGTGGCGGCAGCAGGCACCGCACTGGTTACAGGGAAAGTCCGGCGTCAGCGTCACAGCGTGTTTAACCAGTCGCGCACCGAGGCGGTACTGCCAGCTTCGAAAGGCAGCTCAATCTTACGCCGCTCCACTTCAGCCTGCAGCAGCAGCCCACGCTCAACCTCGCCGTTGACCGCAGCCAGATGCCGGGAAAACTCCGCTAATTCAGCGGTATTAATGGCAAACTCCAGAGCCGACAGTTCCAGCAGATAACGGTCCAGTTCAGCATTCACCCGCTGATAGTATTCCAGCGCTTTCTGACTCTTATCTTTGAAGGCGTCCAGAAACGCCCACACTTTCTTCATCATCGAACTGTGTTCGAGGAAGTAGTTCATCACCAGCGTCAGCAGGCCGGTAGCCAGCGCGCTGCAAAATGCGGCCAGTTCGGGCCCGAAGGGAAACAGAAACATTTTGGTCAAAGCTTCATTCACGATGACCCCGGCGACAACTGCCAGCCCGGCAGCAAGCAGCTTACTGACCGCTTTTGCCAACTGCCCCGGCGGCAGCCCTTCGGGGTTAAATACCATGACTTTGAAGGCCTGCACCAGACTGTTCCACATCTCACGGATCAGCCGCACTATCGATCGCTGCGTGGTAAAGACGATATTCAACAGCGTGGTGGTTACGCTTGAAAGCACTCCGCCGATGGCACCGTCTTTAAAGGTGGTGAGAAAAACATGGAATTTCGCCTGTATCCGCGCCCAGACGGCACGCAGAGCGTCGCCCATATCGGAGAGTAAATTCCCGGCATTGAAGGCGTGGCGATGGGTATCAATCATCGCCGGAATGCGTTCCCGAAACTCAAACCAGATTTCGGCCAGAACCAGTCCCAGCATCTGGCGGGTACCCATGCGCAGACCATTGTTCAGCGCGGCACCGGCTACGTTTTTGGCAAATTTGCTGCTGCCGTAATAGGCCTCGTTGACGGTACTTTCGTATTTTTCCCGCGCCTGCCGGTCAGCGTCTTTCATTCGTTCAAAATCGGCAGCAGCTTTATTTTCCAGCTTGCTAAGATGTTTTTGTTCCTGCTCGCTGAGGGCGGGTTTACTGCGCAGTGCCGCAATCTCTTGCGTGGTCGCCTGATGCTGTTTTTGCAGCACCGTAACGAAATCCGCCATCGTCTTCGCTTTTTTTGACTTGTTAAGCGATTCATTGGTAAAGGTCAGGTTGCTGGCATCGTTCGCCAGATCGGCACCGTCCTGCCCGGCAAGAATCCGTCCCGCATCGTGATGGATCTCGTGAGCGGCAATAATATGGTCGAGGTTTTTGACATCCTCGGGGGCAAACTGTTTACCGGTATAGGTATCGGTTAGCGTGCCCGCTTCATGCTGGCGCTTACCTTCTCGGTTAGTGGCGATATAACTTTCGTGGCGGTGATAGTGGTGTGAATCATAATCGCCGCGTTGTTCATAACGCTGGCGCTCCGCCTCTGTCGCATAGATACCCTGGCGAGCATTGTGAATGGTGTTAACATCACCACCCTGCTGGTCGTTCAGCAACAGAAAATCAAGCCCGAATGACGTGGTCAGACTTTTCACCACCGTCTGATGCAGTTCTTCGGCCCAGTCGAATTCGGTTGTGCTCATGGCATTCAGTCCCTTATCAATCCGGGCCTTTGCGGCCCGGTCAGTAGGTTAAGCGTTAATCTGGAACTGAACGAAATCGGTACCCGATTGTTGCAGCGCGGCATCCAGCTCGTCGTTATTCAGCACGTTCATGCCATCGCTATCCACCTTGAGCTTGATTGCACCATTCTCTATCACGGCTTCCCCGTCGCTGGTTTTCATCGGTTTAAACAGCGGTGTGGTGATCACGTCGGCCATGATCGCGGCCAGCTTATAACCGTTCCCGATGGTCCGGATAATGTCTTCAGACAGGCCGTCTGCCGCTTTCGCCTGCGTTCCTTCGCTGGCAATAATTCGTTGATGCATCTCTTTGAGCGGCGCGAAATAGTGCTCGGTGAAGATGTCATGCATTTCGGAGATCAGCAGAGAAATACTCTCAGCGTATTTTCTGACTTCTACTAATTTTTTGATAATCGAGGACATTTTTTCTACAGCTTTGTCAGCTTCTTTCACGGATTTGCGGGCATTCTCGAGCGCTTTGTCAGCATGGCTGTCATAGGCCCATCCGGCAATGGCAATCAGCGGTGCCACTACAGCTCCGCCCAGCACCATCGCCCCGCCGGCCATCCCCCAGCCGCCAGCCGCCAGCGATCCGCCGCCAATCGCCGCCATGGTGGCGTTATAGGCTGCCGCCCCGGAGAGGGCGGCAATTGGCGTGCCGGTTGACGCGGCAGCAAACGCCATGACCCCGCCGTAGACCGCAAAACCTGCCGCTGCACCCGATGCACCCGCACCCAGTACGGTCGTCATATATTCGGTGGCGGAAATCGCCAGATTTTGCATCTTGCTGATACTGTGCTGCGGTATGCTCAGCTTGAGGTCTTTATGGCCCTCTTTTTGCAGGCGGGCCAGCAGCTCTTTGGCCACTCTGTTGAATTCATCAAAATCCTTACCGATAGCAAGTTCTTTCATGCCCAGCGCATTGAGTTTATCCGTACATACCCCACGGGTATATTCAAGGTGCTTTTCTCGATTTTCATATCGACTTTTAGCGCTGGCCAGCATCTTGTCGGCTTCCGACTTTTTCTGATAACCGTCATAGGCTTTTTTACCGCCAAACGCGGACGCTGCCGCAGCAACGCCAAGAATAATAAAGGGTAGGGCCATACTAACTCTCCTGTGTGTATGTCTGCGTTTACCGAAAAACTACTCCGCTGCTTAGGCAGACGGTAACGGCTCGTTCCCGGCTAAGTAGTCGTGAAGCATGTTAACAAGGGTGGTTTTCAACCATGCCGGCTCCAGTATTTCAATATTGGGAAGCCAGAACAGAATGAGCGGAATAATCTGGTTCTGATGTGCAGCCCGGCAGAGCAGCGTAATACTGTGCCGATCTTCTTCCACCAGCTGCTGCTGGGGCAGCAAATCTCGGCGCTGGAAATAAACAGCGATGTTCCGTTTCACTTTGAGGCGGACTTCAAACGTCTCCTCACTAACCCAGGGATCCTGATGCTGATTAATCAGCGCCAGCGTGGCTTTATCAACGGTGAAATGTTCTTTTCTGATATCCAGCCAGTTAAGCTGACTCAGCGCAAACGATTTAAGTTTGCCGTTTTCGGTGGCCTGTAAATACCAGATACTCTGCTGATTAGTGAGCTTATAGGGATGAATAATCCGCGTTTTATTTTTATAAACGATCTGGCAGACGCTGTTCTTGTGAATTGCTTTTTCAATTAAATGCAAATAACGCTGTAGGTCGACTTTAACGCTATGCTCCGCACTGACGGGATGAACCTGGATGTGATTTGCAGCGACGCGCATCTCCAACTTCTGCCAGAACTCGTCGGGGCGTTCCGGGAACCAGGTATCGGCGCTCATCAGATCGGCCAGCGGTTGATGCAGGCCAACGCCGATATTAAGCGGGCGCGGTGAAATCAGACGGTATTGTCCGTCAGCGCAGATCTCCACAATCGAAGAGAGTGCGTTCAGATCGCGATACACCGTACGCTCGGTAATATTAAATTTTTTCATCAAAGCATGCCGGTTTACCACACCTCGCGTATGTAGTTCCGAAAGAATATCGACTAACCGATCTGCCGAGCGGCTCCTTGATGAAGTTGTCATGGTATCCTGCCATTCACTGTGCGTAAGACGTACATTGTGCATACGCGACTGACATCATTTGTCAGTCACTTTACCAGTACACATTTTTTTGTCAGATAATTGCGGGATTATTGTGAAGAAAACATTATTGATGGTAGCCATTATTTCTCTTTCCGCCTGCGCGACGAAAAAGCCATCGCCAGATCAGGCACCGATTGGATTCGCCAACCCGGCTTCCGTTTACTGTAAAAATCTGGGGGGCAGGCTGGATATCGTAAAAGAAGAAAAAGGGGAGGTAGGCTACTGTACGCTCCCGAACGGAGAGCGTATTGAAGAGTGGGCGCTGTACCGCAGAGCCAGATAAACGTTTGTGCCGCAGCAACAGCCAAAGGCCGGATCTCAGTATCCGGCTAACAGCTCACGCCTTGCCGTTTCAGCCAGAAAGTGGCTGCGATCGCGGTAATCCCCTAATTTTCCCCATCTTTATCTCTCCCTCTACTAAAACAACGGCAAACATGCCTGGCTCCATCACGGACATATCTCCGTCAGTCGGCTGCGAGTTCCCAATAGTAATTGTTCTTTTTGTGATCCAGATTGTAGTACAACTTAAATAATTAGTACTACAATCTGGCGCATGGCAAGGCGAACACGATCACGTTTGTACTGCAATCGTGAGGGAAAAACGGGCATTCAGGGTAAAGTAACTCGGGACAACGACTCAAAGGACACACCATGACCCTGAATAAAACCGACCGCCTGATTGTGGAACTGGGCCGACAGATCGTCGGCGGAAAGTATGTGCCTGGTGCATCGCTACCGGCAGAGGCCGAGCTGTGTGAAGAGTTTGAAACCTCACGCAACATCATTCGCGAAGTGTTCCGTTCGCTGATGGCGAAACGGTTGATTGAAGTGAAGCGCTATCGCGGCGCCTACGTGGCACCGCGCAACCAGTGGAACTATCTCGATACGGATGTATTGCAGTGGGTGCTGGAACAGGACTACGACCCGCGACTGATTGGCGCGATGAGCGAAGTGCGAAACCTGGTAGAACCCTCTATTGCCCGCTGGGCGGCGGAGAGAGCCACTTCCAGCGACCTGGCTCAAATCGAACTGGCGCTCAATGAGATGATCGCCAACAACCAGGATCGGGATGCATTTAATGAAGCGGATATTCGCTATCACGAAGCGGTACTCGCCGCTGTGCATAACCCGGTACTACAGCAGCTGGGTGTGGCCATCAGTTCGCTACAGCGGGCCGTATTTGAACGCACCTGGATGGGCGATGAGGCCAATATGCCAAAAACGCTCCAGGAACATAAAACACTGTTTGATGCCATCCGCCATCAGGACAGCGATGCGGCAGAACAGGCGGCGCTGACGATGATCGCCAGCTCAACACGAAGGCTAAAGGAAATTACATGACATCTCGCTACATCGCCATTGACTGGGGTTCGACCAACCTGCGTGCCTGGCTCTGCCAGAACGGCACAGCAACACAAAGCAGGCATTCGCAACAGGGCATTACGCGCCTGAATGGTCAAACCCCGCAGGCGGTGTTAGCGGAGTTGACCCACGGTTGGTGCGACAGCGACACGCCGATAATCATGGCGGGCATGGTCGGGAGCAACGTCGGCTGGAAAGAGGCTCCCTACCTGCCTTTACCGGTGACGCTTAACGGTATCGGCGAACGGTTAACCCACGTTACCGGCCAGGTGTGGATCGTTCCTGGTCTGAGCGTCAATCGTAGCGACAACCATAACGTCATACGCGGGGAAGAAACGCAGCTTCTTGGCGCGTATCAGCTGGCCCCATCCTCTCTTTACGTCCTGCCGGGCACCCACAGTAAATGGGTGCAGGCCGACAGCGAATGTATCAACGATTTTCGTACCCAGATGACCGGTGAACTGCACGATGTTCTGCTGCGCCATACGCTGGTGGGCGCGGGCCTGCCTCCGCAGGTCATCGCCCCGCAGGCTTTTAGCGAGGGGCTGACGCATGGCCTGAACGATCCTGCCGTACTGCCGATGCTGTTTGAAGTTCGCGCTGCGTACGTGCTTGGCGCACTGCCGCGCGAGCAGGTCAGCGAGTTTTTATCCGGCGTGCTGATCGGCGCCGAAGTGGCTGCGATGGCCACTCTGTACTCCGGCCAGCAGGCCATGACGCTGGTAGCGGGAGCGAATCTGGCCGCACGCTATCGGCAGGCGCTGGACGCCATCGGACGAAACGTCACGGTGGTGGAGGGCGACACGGCATTTCAGGCAGGAATAAGGAGCATCGCTTATGCAGTGGCAATCTGAACTACCGCTTATCGCTATATTGCGCGGTATCACGCCGGAAGAAGCGCCGGAGCATGTTGGGGCGGTGATCGAAGCCGGTTTTGACATGGTTGAAATTCCGCTGAATTCCCCGCGCTGGCAGCAAAGTCTCCCCACTATCGTGGAGGAGTTTGGCAACAGAGCGCAGGTGGGTGGAGGTACCGTACTTCAGCCGGAGCAGGTCGATGTACTGGCGGCGATAGGCTGCCGCCTGATCGTCACGCCGAATACGCATCCCGGGGTGATCCGCCGTGCGGTGGAGCACGGCATGACGGTCTACCCCGGCTGTGCCACCGCCACCGAGGCTTTCACCGCGCTGGAGGCGGGCGCGCACGGGCTGAAAATTTTTCCGTCATCGGCGTTCGGTCCGGATTATATCAAGGCGCTGAAAGCGGTCCTGCCACCCGACGTGCCCGTCTTTGCCGTGGGTGGCGTTACGCCGGCAAATCTGGCGCAGTGGATCGGCGCGGGCTGCGCCGGTGCCGGGCTGGGTAGCGACCTGTATCGCGCCGGTCAGCCTGCGGCGCAGACCGCACGGCAGGCAGCGGCATTTGTTAAAGCGTATAGAGAGGCAGTGCAATGAAGATTACCAAAATCACGACCTGGCGTTTGCCCCCGCGATGGATGTTTCTGAAGATCGAAACGGATGAGGGCGTGGTGGGCTGGGGCGAACCGGTTATTGAAGGGCGTGCCCGCACGGTGGAAGCGGCCGTACACGAGTTGGGCGATTACCTGATTGGTCAGGATCCTGCACGCATTAACGATCTGTGGCAGGTGATGTACCGTGCGGGGTTTTATCGCGGCGGCCCGATCCTGATGAGTGCGATTGCCGGCATTGACCAGGCCCTGTGGGATATCAAAGGCAAAGTACTGAATGCGCCGGTCTGGCAGCTGTTGGGCGGGCAGGTGCGAGACAAAATGAAGGCCTACAGCTGGGTGGGCGGCGATCGCCCGGCGGATGTGATTGACGGCATCAACCGGCTACGTGCGATCGGTTTTGACACCTTTAAGCTGAACGGCTGTGAAGAGATGGGCATGATCGACAGCTCCCGCGCAGTGGATGCCGCGGTGAACACCGTAGCGCAAATTCGTGAAGCCTTCGGTAATCAGATTGAGTTTGGGCTGGACTTCCACGGTCGGGTCAGCGCGCCGATGGCGAAAGTGCTGATTAAAGAACTGGAGCCGTATCGCCCGTTATTTATTGAAGAACCGGTCCTGGCCGAGCAGGCAGAATATTATCCCCGGCTGGCGGCGCAGACCGCCATTCCGATTGCCGCCGGTGAACGCATGTATTCCCGCTTTGAGTTCAAGCGCGTGCTGGAAGCCGGCGGCCTGGCTATTTTGCAGCCCGACCTGTCCCACGCGGGCGGTATTACCGAATGCGTTAAAATTGCCGCAATGGCTGAAGCCTATGACGTCTCGCTGGCCCCACACTGCCCGCTGGGTCCGATTGCCCTTGCTGCCTGTTTGCACGTTGACTTTGTTTCCTATAACGCTGTCTTCCAGGAGCAAAGTATGGGCATTCACTATAACCAGGGCGCCGAGCTCCTCGACTTTGTAAAAAACAAGGAGGACTTCGCGATGCAGGGCGGATTCTTTAAACCGTTAATGAAGCCGGGACTGGGTGTGGAAATTGATGAAGCCAAAGTCATTGAAATGAGTAAAACCGCGCCGGACTGGCGAAATCCACTCTGGCGTTTACAGGATGGCGTGGTTGCTGAATGGTAATAAAAAAATAAATATCCTTCCCTTTAATTTATTTAAGCAAGATCACCGTCCGCAATAAAACGGGAATAAAAATGAGCGAATATAGCAACGCTTTTGCAGAAATAATAAAGCGTAAAGACTGGCAGAACCTGGTTATTACCCATCTTAATCGATTACCTGCACATGCGCGGATGAACAGCTGGCGCAGTGAAAGTGATGCCCGTGATAATACCCCTTCACCCAACCGCCGCTGCCTCAACGGCCAGTGGGAATTTACCCTTTATAATAGCCCGGAGCAGGTTCCGGCCCGCTGGCTGGAATACAGCGATGAAACGGTAAATAAAACGCCAGTCCCCTCTAACTGGCAGGTGCAGGGCTACGATGTTCCTATTTACACCAACGTCACTTATCCCATTAACACCACGCCGCCGCAGGTTCCGCAAAATAACCCGACGGGCTGCTATACCACTACCGTTGAAATAGACGAAAGCTGGCTGGCTGAGGGCGTCGTGAATATTATTTTTGACGGCGTGAACTCGGCGTTTCATTTATGGTGCAACGGCAACTGGGTGGGCTACTCGCAAGACAGCCGACTGCCGGCGGAGTTTTCTCTGAATCAGTGGGCGAAGCCGGGTAAAAACCGGCTCTGCGTGATGGTAATGCGCTGGAGTGTAGGTACCTGGCTTGAAGACCAGGATATGTGGCGGATGAGCGGAATTTTCCGCCCGGTTTGGTTACAGCATCGGCCCGCCGCTCATCTTGCCGATGTGATCATCAGCCCGCATCTTAACGAGGATTTCGATAGCGGCTACCTGCACATTCAGGCCACGTTGGGCGGCGATGTTAGCGATCCCGAAGCCTGGGCGGTCAAGCTGACGCTCTGGCAGGGCGAACGGGTCTGCGTGCAAAAAATCGTTCCCTTTGGCACGCAAAAAATTGATGCCCGCGGTCCGTGGCGCGAGCGGCTGGACACCCGCCTGACGCTGGACAATCCGCAGCTGTGGAGTGCGGAGCAGCCACACCTCTACCGCCTGACGGCTACGCTGCTGGACCCGCACGGCCAGGCCGTGGAGAGCGAAGCGTGGAATACCGGTTTCCGCCGCGTGGAGATTGCTGACGGTCTGCTGAAAATCAACGGTAAGCCGCTGTTGGTCCGGGGCGTTAACCGCCATGAGCATGACCCGGTGCTGGGGCAGGCGGTGGATGACGCTTCAATGCTGCAGGATATCCTGCTGCTGAAGCAGAACAACTTTAACGCCGTACGCTGCTCGCATTACCCCAACCAGTCCCGCTGGTACGAGCTCTGCGATGAATACGGCCTGTACGTGGTAGATGAAGCAAACATCGAAACCCAGGGGATGATCCCGATGCGTCGCCTGGCGGAAGATTCGGAATGGCTCCACGCCTTCTCCGCCAGGGTCACGCGGATGGTACACAGTAACCGCAACCACACCGCGATTATTATCTGGTCACTGGGTAACGAATCCGGCATCGGCAGTTCGCACGAGGCGCTCTATCACTGGGTGAAGAAAAACGATCCGACGCGGCCCGTGCAGTATGAAGGCGGCGGAGCGGCTACGTCGTCGACCGATATTATCTGTCCGATGTATGCCCGGGTCGATCAGGACCAGCCATTCCCGGCGGTGCCGAAATGGGCCATCAAGAAATGGATTGGCCTGCCCGGCGAACAGCGGCCGCTAATCCTCTGCGAATATACTCACGGCATGGGCAACAGTCTGGGCGGTATTGAAAAATACTGGCAGGCTTTCCGTCAGTATCCGCGCCTGCAGGGCGGTTTTCTCTGGGACTGGATGGATCAGGCGCTGATCCGCAAAGATGAAAGCGGCGTGCCGCATTACGCCTACGGCGGCGATTTTGGTGATACGCCGAACGACAAGCAGTTCTGCCTGAACGGGCTATTGTTCCCGGACCGCACTCCACATCCGTCACTGCATGAGGTGAAGTACCTTCAGCAATATTTCCACTGTCGCCTGCTGAGCAGCCAGCCGCTGGAAATTGAAGTGGCCAGCGAATACCAGTTCCGCACCAGCGATAACGAAACGCTGTTCTGGTCGGTTCAAAGCCGGGGCGTGGATGTGGCACAGGGAGAAATCACGCTGAATATCGCCCCGGAGGGCCACGTCCGACTGACGCTACCCTGCGATATTTCAGACTTCAGTCAGCTAGCCGAACTGAGCTTAATGCTGGAGGTCCGCCAGCCGAACGCCACGCCTTGGAGTGAAGCGGGGCACGTGGCTGCGTGGCAGCAGATCGCGCTGCCGTCCGACTGGCTGGCGCTGCCGCCGAGGATACGCGGTGATGTTCAGCTTAGCGAAGAGGGCGAGTGCTATTACGTCACCGCCGGTAGCCGCCGCTGGGCATTTAACCGCAAGCAGGGGCTACTGACGCAGTGCTGGCTGGAAGGTGAACCGCAGCTGCTGACGCCGTTCCGCGATCAGTTTGTGCGTGCGCCGCTGGATAATGACATCGGCACCAGTGAGCTGGGCCAGGAGCAGCCGGATGCCTGGGCCGTGCGCTGGCGTACGGCCGGTCTGTACGACATGGAGAGCGAGTGCATCAGCTGCTCGGCACAGCAGTTGGAGGACAGCGTGGAAATCGTCGCCGATCTGCATTGGTGGGCCAACGGCAGGCTGGCGATTGCCAGTCGCTGGCACCTGCGCTTCGACGGAGAAGGCCAGCTGCATCTGACGGTGGAAGGCAGCCGCGCTGCATCACTGCCGCCGCTGGCGCGAATTGGCATAACCGCGCAGCTCGCGGATCGCCAGGCACCGGTATCCTGGCTGGGTAACGGTCCGTGGGAAAACTATCCCGACCGCGCCGCCTCTGCACGTTATTCCCGCTGGACCTTGCCGCTGGAGGCGATGACCACGCCCTATATTTTCCCCTGCGAAAATGGCCTGCGTACCCACACTCGGGAGCTGAGTTGGGGCGAGTTTCATCTGTACGGGGAGTTTCATTTCTCCCTGCAGCGCTACAGTACCCGGCAGCTGAAGGCGGTCGATCACCGGCATTTACTGCGCGAGGAACCCGGCGTTTGGGTCAATATCGACGCCCGCCATATGGGGATCGGCGGAGATGACTCATGGACCACCAATATCGTGCCGGAAGCGGATCAATTAACCGAAAAGAACTGGCGCTATAGCGTCACTATCGCGTTCTCACAACAACAATAATTATTATCCGATCGTAAAGGTGAACCTATGAACATCGGTACTCTGAACCCTGCTGAGAAAAAGAATTTTATTTCGTTCTTCCTCTTCTTTTTCTTTTACTACTTTATTATGTCCGCCTACTTTCCGTTCTTTCCGGTCTGGCTGGCGGACGTCAATCATCTGACCAAAACCGAAACCGGCATTGTCTTCTCCTGCGTGGCGTTCTTCGGCATTCTGTTCCAGTTTCTCTTCGGCTATATCACCGACAAGCTGGGGTTACGTAAACACCTGCTGTGGGTGATTGTTGCCGGGCTGGTCTGCTTCGCGCCGTTTTTCCTGCTGGTGTTTAAACCGCTGCTGGCGGAGAGCATCTATCTGGGCGGCGTCGTGGGGGGGATTTATCTGGGGTTTGTCTTTTCCGGCGGGTCCGGTGCGGTGGACGCCTATATTGAAAAGGTCAGCCGCGCCAATAATTTCGAATACGGTAAAGTACGCACCTCCGGTTGTATTGGTTGGGCGGTGTGCGCCTCATTAACCGGTATGCTGATGGGGGTTAACCCGGATATCATTTTCTGGATCTCTTCTGGTTTTGCGCTGATCCTGGCGGTGCTGCTGGTGATTACTCGCCCCGAGCCGGAATCGAAAGAGAAAATTATTGAGGTCACCGGTAAAAAAGGCGACATCTCCATTCCGATTGCGCTCAGCCTGTTTAAGTTGCCGAGTTTCTGGGCCTTTTTAATCTACGTGCTGGGCGTGGCCAGTATCTATGATGTCTTCGACCAGCAGTTCGCTAACTTCTTTAAAAGCTTTTTTGCCGATCCGCAGCGTGGCAATCAGGTGTTTGGCTTTGTCACCACCGGTGGCGAACTGCTGAACGCCTGCATCATGTTTATCGCGCCGTTTGTTGTGTGGAAGGTGGGGGCAAAAAAGGTACTGCTGCTGGCCGGGACGATAATGACTATTCGTATTCTTGGTTCTTCCATCGCCACCACGCCGGTCGAAGTGGTGCTGTTGAAAACACTGCATATGTTTGAGATGCCATTCCTGTATATCGGCACCTTTAAATACATTAACAAAGTCTTCGATCCACGCCTTTCTGCGACTATTTATCTGGTCGGATTTAACGTGGCAAAACACGTTTCGGCGATATTTCTTTCCTCATACGTCGGGCAGATGTACGACACGATGGGCTTCCATAAGGCCTACCTGTTCCTTGGTTGCATCACCCTGAGCTTTACTGTGCTCTCTTTCTTCTTGTTGAAAGGAACCCCGCCGGAAGCGAGGACGGCAAAAGAGGAAACCGCCACCCGCGATCCGCAGCATTCTTCACCTTAACGCGAGTGCAAAATGACACCGGGGCCATTATGCCGACGGTGTCATTATTACTGCTGGTATAACAATAAATTAGCCGCTATTTCACTTCCACCTGCTGTCCACCCTGCCGCGCCAGCGTGCGAGCGAGGATCGTTGAGTAGAGCGGCTGGCCGCCGAGGAACTGCGCCACCAGCGTGGCACCGAGGCAGGTGATAATCATCGGTAGAATCAGCTGATAGTTATTGGTCATCTCCAGCACCAGCACAATCCCGGTCAGCGGCGCGCGCACCGATGCGGCGAACAGCGCGCCCATTCCGGCGATGGCGAACGTAGCGGGCTGGAGCGCATACAGTGGGAAAAACTGCGACATCGCCAGGCCGAAAGCGGTCCCCAGTACCGTTCCCAAGGCCAGCATCGGGGCGAAAATTCCGCCGGGCGCGCCGGAGGAAAAGCACAGCAGGGTGGTCAGCAGGCGCAGAACAAAAATCAGCAGCAGCATCTGTAACGAGAACGTACCCGAAGCAGCCTCGGGGATCAGCAGGTTACCGCCGCCGACGATGGCCGGAAACAGCAGCGTCATCACGCCGCAGGCACCGCCGAGGATCGCCCCGGTGACCACCACTCGCCAGATCCGGCGCTGATAAATTCGCGCGTAGAGATCCTGCATCACGAAAATCAGTTTGTTAAACAGTACTCCTACCGCGCCGAACAGCACGCCAAGCAGCAGATACAGCCACAGCGTCGGCACGGGTGCATCCGTCAGCTGGCCGACATCAATAATCGGCCGACCGCCGTTAAACAGCTGGAAGACGATGCTGGCCATAATCACGCCGATAAACACCGCCTTAATCGAAATCAGATTGTAGCGGAACTGCGGGCGCATCTCTTCCAGGATAAACAAAATCCCGGCCAGCGGTGCGTTAAACGCCGCGGATAAGCCCGCAGCGGCACCGGTGGCCAGCAGCGAGTGGCGGGCTTCGCCGCTTTTCAGCCGGAACAGGTCAAACACCATGCGGCCAATATTGCCACCCAGCTGCACGGTTGGCCCCTCACGGCCCAGCACCATTCCGGCACCCAGCGTGCCCAGCCCGCCGAAAAATTTTACCGGGATCACCCGCCACCAGCGTACCGGGCGCAGTTCTTCCAGCGCACCTTCGATCTCCGGAATACCTGAACCACCGGCTTCCGGAGCGAACCGCCGGACCAGCCAGTATCCCACCGCCGCCAGCGCTGCCGAAACGGCGAAGGCACACAGGTACAGCTGCCAGCCCGGCAGCACGTCGGCGGTCAGGTTGACGGCGCGCCAGTGCTGAATCGCCTCTACGGTTCTGGCGAAAATTACCCCCACCAGACCGACCAGCGTGCCGACCACGGCGGCGGAAATCAGCACGGCGACCGGCGTTTTATCCCGATTGAGTAAGGCCCGAAACATCCGGTAGCGGGCGGGAGGCGACTGCGGCACATTGACGACGGAAGCGGGTTCGTGGCTCATGGTATGGGCAAGGTTGCTGAAAGATGCCCGGAATTCTAGACCCACATCCCGCGCGATACAAAGGTTACGCCCGGAACTTAATCAACCCGCTGTTCCAGTGCCGCAATCGCTTCCACGCGAGTTTGATGGCGTCCCCCTTCAAACTCCGCGTCCAGCCAGGCATCAACAATCATCTTTGCCAGCTCCAGCCCGACGACCCGCGAGCCGAATGCCAGCACGTTGGTGTCGTTATGCTGGCGCGACAGTCTGGCGGAGTAAGGTTCGCTGCATACCACCGCCCGAATGCCGGGAAATTTGTTGGCGGTAATCGAAATCCCCACCCCCGTCCCGCAAATCAGCAGCCCGGCCTGCGCCTCGCCGTCAATAATCCCCTGCGCCACGGCGCTGGCAAAGTGCGGGTAGTCGGTGCGTTCTGCACCCCAGGTTCCTTTATCGATAACCTCAATGCCTCGGCTTTGCAGGTGGGCAATAATGTCTTCTTTCAGGATAAAGCCAACGTGATCGCAGCCAAAAACGATCTTTTTCATACCCTTCCTCCTTACATGTTTACTTCACGGTTTGTTTGTATTTGTGATTAATTGCGTCTTTGTGCGCAAAAGTAGAGCAATAAAATCCCGTTTCGGCTCTGTTCTACACCGACGGTTCAGCCATTTCAACAGCGATCTAGTGAGTGGTTGGCGTTAATGTTTCCGCTATCAATACGGCCTTTATCGCTAACGTTATGAATTTTATCGTTAAGATGTGATTACAAAAACGTGTTACTTCACGAAAGGTAAAACTTTATGAATTTGGAAATATTGTGAAGTTGTTAGCATATTTCAAGCCACGACTGTGGTGTTATAGTGTCGTCATCATTCATCAGGACAGAAGAGCGCGATGAGCCAGTCTGAATTTGAAAAAGAGCTTCCCCAGGGCATTGGGCTTGCCCCCTGGCTGCGGATGAAGCAGGAAGGCATGACCGACAATGAAAGCCGCATCGTTGACTGGCTGCTGCAGCCGGGAAATTTAAGCGATGCACCGGCGATCAAAGACGTGGCGGAGGCGCTAACGGTATCGGAAGCGATGATCGTCAAAGTGGCGAAGCTGCTGGGCTTTAGCGGTTTCCGCAACCTGCGCGCGGCGCTGATCGATTACTTTTCGCAATCGGAGCAGGTGCTTCCCGCCGAGCTGGCGTTTGATGAAGCGCCGCAGGACGTCGTCAACAAGGTGTTTAACATCACCCTGCGCACCATTATGGAGGGGCAGTCGATCGTCAACGTTGATGAAATCCACCGCGCTGCACGCTTCTTCTATCAGGCGAAGCAGCGTGATTTGTACGGCGTCGGCGGGTCGAACGCCATCTGTGCCGATATCCAGCACAAGTTTTTACGCATCGGCGTGCGCTGCCAGGCCTATCAGGACGCACACATTATGATGATGTCCGCCTCGCTGTTGAAAGAGGGCGACGTGGTGCTGGTGGTTTCCCATTCCGGGCGCACCAACGATTTGAAATCCGCCGTGGAGCTGGCAAAAAAGAACGGGGCGAAAATCATCTGCATTACGCACAGCTATCATTCCCCGATTGCCAAGCTGGCGGATTATATTATTTGCTCACCCGCGCCGGAAACGCCGCTATTAGGGCGCAACGCTTCCGCGCGGATATTACAGCTTACCTTACTGGATGCGTTATTTGTTTCCGTCGCGCAGCAGAATATTGAACAGGCAACACTGAATATGCAAAAGACCGGCGCAATTGTGGATTTCTTTTCCCCCGGCGCGCTGAAGTAATAATATAAGCCCGTTCCGCAAGGAAACGGGCAACCCGTACCCCTACAATGAGACTCTTTCCATGAATAAATATCTGAAATTGTTCAGCGGCTGCGCTATGGGCTTAATGTTATCCGCTAATGTATTTGCCGCCGCAGACTATGCGGTCATATTAAAAACGCTATCGAATCCTTTTTGGGTTGATATGAAAAAAGGCATTGAGGAGGAAGCAAAAACACTGGGCGTTAGCGTGGATATTTTTGCATCAGCCTCGGAAGGGGATTTTCAATCGCAGCTCCAGCTGTTTGAGGATTTAAGTAATAAAAAATATAAGGGCATTGCCTTTGCACCGCTCTCCTCGGTGAATCTGGTGATGCCCGTTGCTCGCGCCTGGCAGAAAGGGATTTATCTGGTGAATATCGACGAAAAGATCGATATGGATAACCTGAAAAAAGCGGGCGGCAATGTGGAAGGTTTTGTTACTACCGACAATACGGCGGTGGGAGCCAAAGGGGCGGCCTTTATTATTGATAAGCTCGGCGCGGAAGGCGGAGAGGTGGCCATCATTGAAGGTAAGGCGGGTAACGCCTCCGGTGAGTCGCGCCGTAGCGGAGCTACCGATGCGTTCAAAAAGGCTTCACAGATCAAGCTGGTTGCCAGCCAGCCCGCCGACTGGGACCGCATTAAGGCACTGGATGTGGCGACTAACGTATTGCAGCGCAACCCCAACCTGAAAGCGTTCTACTGCGCCAATGATACGATGGCGATGGGCGTGGCGCAGGCGGTGGCGAATGCGGGCAAAACCGGTAAGGTACTGGTGGTCGGCACTGACGGCATCCCGGAAGCACGCAAAATGGTGGAGGCCGGGTTGATGACCGCCACCGTGGCGCAAAACCCGGCGGATATTGGCGCAACCGGGCTGAAGCTGATGGTGGATGCCGCTAAATCCGGCAAAGTCATCGCACTGGATAAAACGCCCGAATTTAAGCTGGTGGATTCCATTCTGGTAACGAAATAACCGTTATTTAATAAAAGGTCAGTGCTATGGTTGCGCCATATATATCGATGGCGGGGATCGGCAAATCCTTTGGTCCGGTTCACGCATTAAAATCCGTTGACTTAACGATATATCCTCACGAAATACATGCGCTGTTAGGGGAAAACGGCGCAGGTAAATCCACGCTGATGAAAGTACTGTCGGGAATACATGCGCCGACAAAAGGCACCATTACAATTAATGAAATAGATTATGACAGGCTCGATCATAAAATGGCGGCGAAGCTGGGTATCGGTATTATTTACCAGGAGCTGAGCGTGATTGATGAATTAACCGTGCTGGAGAATCTTTATATTGGCCGCCACCTGACAAAAAAAGTGTGCGGCGTGAATATCGTCGACTGGAAAGAGATGCGCGTTCGGGCGGCGATGATGCTGCTGCGCATCGGTTTAAAAGTCGATTTAGAAGAAAAGGTGGCAAACCTGTCCATCAGCCATAAGCAGATGCTGGAAATTGCCAAAACCCTAATGCTCGATGCCAAAGTCATCATCATGGACGAACCCACCTCGTCGCTGACCAATAAAGAGGTGGATTACCTGTTCCTGATTATGAATCAGCTGCGCAAAGAGGGGACGGCGATCGTCTATATCTCCCACAAGCTGGCGGAGATCCGGCGGATTTGCGATCGCTATACGGTAATGAAAGACGGCAGCAGCGTCTGTTCGGGCCGGGTCAGCGAGGTCAGCAACGACGACATCGTGCATCTGATGGTGGGGCGCGAGCTGCAAAACCGCTTCAACCGGATGAAAGAGAGCACCGGCAACGTCGAACGGGACACGGTGTTTGAGGTGAAAAACGTCACCAGCCGCGACCGCAAGAAAGTGCGGGATATCTCATTTAACGTCAGTCGTGGCGAAATCCTCGGCTTTGCCGGGCTGGTGGGGTCCGGGCGCACCGAGCTGATGGACTGCCTGTTTGGCGTGGACAAGCGCAGCAGCGGCGAAATTCGCCTCAACGGCAGGGACATTTCGCCGCGATCGCCGCTGGACGCGGTGAAAAAGGGCATGGCCTACATCACCGAAAGCCGCCGGGATAATGGCTTTTTCCCCAACTTCTCCATCGCGCAGAACATGGCCATCAGCCACAGCCTGAAGTCCGGCGGTTTTAAGGGGGCAATGGGGCTGTTTCGCGAAGCGGAGGAGCGCACCGTGGCGGAAGCACAGCGCCAGCTGCTGGCGCTGAAGTGCCACTCGGTGGCGCAGAACATCACCGAGCTTTCCGGCGGCAATCAGCAGAAGGTGCTGATCTCCAAGTGGCTGTGCTGCAATCCGGAGGTGATCATTTTTGACGAGCCCACGCGCGGCATCGATGTCGGCGCAAAGGCAGAAATCTACAAGGTGATGCGCGGGCTGGCCGACGAAGGCAAGGTCATCCTGATGGTGTCATCCGAGCTTCCTGAAATTATCGCCGTCTGCGACCGCATCGCCGTGTTCTGCGAAGGGCGGCTGACGCAAATTCTGACCAATCGCGACAACCTGAGCGAAGAGGAGATTATGGCATGGGCATTACCACAAGAGTGAAGGGCGATCTGGCAGAGAAAAAGCCGTTCAACTTCGCGCAGTTCTGGGACAAGTACGGCACCTTCTTTATTCTGGCGATTATCGTCGCCATCTTTGGCACGCTGTCGACGGAATATTTCCTGACCGCCAACAATATCACGCAGATCTTCGTGCAAAGTTCGGTGACGGTGCTGATCGGCATGGGTGAGTTCTTCGCGATCCTGGTGGCGGGTATCGACCTCTCGGTTGGGGCGATCCTCGCGCTCTCCGGCATGGTCACCGCCAAGCTGATGCTGGCGGGCGTCGATCCGGCGCTGGCGGCGCTGATTGGCGGCGTACTGGTCGGCGGCGCACTGGGGGCGATCAACGGCTGCTTGGTTAACTGGACGGGGCTGCATCCATTTATCATCACCCTCGGCACTAACGCTATTTTCCGCGGCATTACGCTGGTGATTTCTGACGCCAACTCGGTTTACGGCTTCTCCTTCGACTTCGTTAACTTCTTCGCCGCCAGCGTGCTGGGCATTCCCGTCCCGGTGATCTTCTCGCTGATTGTTGCCGTGCTGCTGTGGTTCCTGACCACCCGTATGCGGCTGGGGCGCAATATCTATGCCCTTGGCGGTAACAAGAACTCGGCGTTCTACTCCGGCATCGACGTCAAGTTTCACATTCTGGTGGTGTTTATTATCTCCGGCGTTTGTGCGGGGCTGGCGGGTGTGGTTTCTACCGCCCGTCTGGGCGCCGCCGAACCGCTGGCCGGTATGGGGTTTGAAACTTACGCCATCGCCAGCGCCATTATCGGCGGCACCAGCTTCTTCGGCGGTAAGGGGCGCATCTTCTCCGTGGTTATCGGCGGCCTGATCATCGGCACCATCAACAACGGGCTCAATATCCTGCAGGTACAAACCTATTACCAACTGGTGGTGATGGGCGGGCTGATTATTGCCGCCGTTGCCCTCGACAGACTGATTAGCAAGTAAGGAACGAACGATGAAAATCTCTCCCTCCCTGATGTGTATGGACCTGCTGAAATTTAAAGAGCAGATCGAGTTTATTGACCAGCACGCCGACTATTTTCATATCGACATTATGGACGGCCATTTTGTGCCGAACCTGACGCTGTCGCCGTTCTTCGTTGCTCAGGTGAAAAAGCTGGCAACCCGGCCGCTGGACTGCCACCTGATGGTTACCCGTCCGCAGGACTACATCAGCCAGCTGGCGCAGGCGGGGGCGGACTTTATTACCCTGCATCCGGAAACGCTGAACGGGCAGGCGTTCCGTCTGATCGATGAAGTTCGCCGCCTTGGCATGAAGGTGGGGCTGATCCTCAACCCGGAAACGCCAGTGGAAGCGATGAAATACTATCTGCACAAGGCCGATAAAATCACCGTAATGACCGTCGACCCTGGCTTTGCCGGTCAGCCGTTTATCCCGGAAATGCTGGAGAAAATCACCGAGCTGAAAAATCTGCGCGAGCGCGAAGGGCTGCACTATGAAATTGAAATCGACGGCTCCTGTAACCAGAACACCTACAAAAAGCTGATGGCGGCGGGTGCCGACGTGTTTATCGTTGGCAGCTCCGGCCTGTTCAACCATGCCGAGAATATTGACGACGCCTGGCTCGAAATGGCCAGCCAGATCCTGGCGGCGAAAAAAGAGGTTAAGCCATATGCATATACGGCCTGATGTGGTCGCCGGTGTGGATATGGGGGCGACTCATATCCGCTTCTGCCTGATGGATGCCGACGGGGCGGTGCTGCACTGTGAAAAACGGCGCACCTCGGAAGTGATTTCCTCCGGTGTGGCCGCAGGCGTTGCCGAACTGCTTCAGCGCCAGCTCACTTTGCTGGAGGCGCGCTGCCGCGGCCTGGTGATGGGCTTTCCGGCGCTGGTGGGCAAGGACAAACGAACCATTATTTCCACGCCCAACCTGCCGCTGGCCGCCGATGAACTGCTTAATCTGGCCGAAAAGCTGGAGGTGAAGCTGGGCTGCCCGGTGGAGTTTGCCCGCGATGTGAACCTGCAGCTCTCCTTTGACGTGGCGCAAAACGGCCTGACGCAGCAGCAGGTGCTGGCGGCCTATCTCGGCACCGGCATGGGTTTTGCCATCTGGCTGAACGGCGCACCCTGCACCGGCGCGCACGGTGTAGCGGGGGAGCTGGGGCATATTCCGCAGGGGGATATGGCGCTGCGCTGCGCCTGCGGCAATCCGGGCTGCCTGGAAACCGTCTGCTCCGGCATTGCGTTGCAGCACTGGTATGAACGGCAGCCGCGCGATTATTCCATGGGTGAGATTTTTATCCGCGCCGCCGATGCCCCCTTTGTGCAGCAGCTGATTGCCCATGCGGCGCGGGCGATTGCTACCGGCATTAACCTGTTCGATCCGGATGCGGTGATCCTCGGCGGTGGGGTGATGGATATGGTCAACTTCCCCCGCGCCGCGTTGATCGGGCAGATAAAGCAGCACCTGCGCCGCCCGCTGCCGTATCAGGCTGTGCGGTTTATCTCCGCGTCGTCCTCGGACTTCAACGGTGCGCAGGGCGCTGCCACCCTGGCGTGCGGGCGTTTTGTCCAGCAGGTTCAGCACTCAACCGCTTTAAATTAGCTTATCTTGCACCAGGTCAATAATGCCTGAGGTAGCGATTGTCCCGTTTGTGTTTCGTTTTATATTACCGACGCGTTCCCAGGCTTACTGATGTTCATCTGCTTAAGGGAGAATTCCGGAACGACGAATCAGTTTTCACTGAATAAAAGGGATATAAAATGAAGATACACTTCCTGGGATCGGCCGCGTCTGAAGGCATTCCCAATCCGTTCTGCCGCTGCAATCATTGCCAGCAGGCGAGGCGCCTTAAGGGCAAAGATATCCGCACCCGTTCCTCAGCCATCATTGATGATGTCATGCTGATTGATGTGGCCCCCGAGTTCAGCCAGCAGCTGCTGCGGGACGGGCTGGATGCGAACGGCATCACCGATCTGTTGTTCACCCACACCCACCCCGACCATTTCAACGTTGGCGATCTGTTCAGCCGCATGGAGGGCTACGGATTTGAGCTGGACCATCCGCTGGCGGTGTTCGGTAACGACCGGGCGATTAACGGCTGTGCGGCGGTGCTGCCCGGCTTTACCAAACAGCGTTTTGAGTTCAACTGCCTGCCGCCGTTTGTCACCGTCGAAAGCCACGGCTATCGGTTAACCCCGCTGCTGGCAAACCATGCCAAATGGGAGCTGTGCTACGTCTGGCTGATTGAAAAAGAGGGTAAAACGCTGTTCTACGGCCACGATTCCGGCTGGTTCCCGGAACAAACCTGGCAATGGCTGGCGGGTAAGTCGCTGGATCTGGTGGTGCTGGAATGCACTTACGGCTTTAACGGCAACGACCGCAGCGATAACCATATGAGTCTGGAAACGGTGTTCGCCGCTCAGCAGAAGCTGCGCGATATGCACTGCCTGCACGACGCCAGCCAGATGGTGGTTTCCCATATTTCCCACAGCGGCGGTCTGATGCACGAGGAGCTGGTGGCCGCCTGCCGCGAAAAACACATTACCGTCGCTTACGACGGACTGATCGTCGAACTCAATCACGGAAGAGCGTAAATGGATTTAAATAAAACCCCCCGGCTGCTGATCATGATGTTTGTGCAGTACTTTATGCAGGGGGCATGGAACATGACCATGGGACTGGTTCTGAGCACTTACGGCATGGCGACGATTATCGGTTCATCGTATGCGCTGCTGGGCCTGGCGACCATCCTGTCGCCGCTGTTTATCGGCATGGTGGCAGACCGTTTTTTTGCCTCGCAGAAGGTGATGGCGATTTTGCACCTGATTAACGCCGCCGTGCTGCTGTGCGTGCCGCAGTTTATTGAGGCGCACAATACCGGTATGACCCTGCTGCTGATCTTCCTGGTAGGGTTGCTGTTTTATCCCACCACCGCGCTGGCGAACAGCATTAGCTTCAGCCATATCGATGGCGTGAAGTCCTTCCCGGTGATCCGCGTGTTCGGCACCTTCGGCTTTATGGCGGTGGGTTTTATCATCGGCCAGATGGGCTATTCCGGCGATACCACCACGTGGTACATCGCGTCGGCAACCGGGGGGCTGCTGGGGCTCTACTGCTTTACTCTGCCGGACACGCCGCCGAAGGCCAAAGGTCGTGCGCTGACTCTGCGCGATCTGCTGTGCCTGGATGCGCTGGCGCTGTTCAAGGACCGTAACTTTTCCATCCTGATGCTCAGCATCTTTGTACTGATGGTGCCGAAAACCGCCTACTCGGCTTACATTCCGGTGTTCCTCAAGGCGCTGGGCTTTGATAACGCCGCTTCAATGATGCAGGTTGGCATCGCCTGCGAAGTGATCTTTATGTTCCTGCTGTCGTATTTCCTGCTGAAGGCGGGGTTTAAGATCACATTAATGATGAGTGCGGTGTGCTGGATAGCCCGCTCGCTGTTGTTTTCCCACGCGGCGATCGACGCCAACATGATGTTTGTATTGATCGGTCTGATGCTACAGGGCTTCTGCTGGGATTTCTTCTTTACCGTCGGCGATATCTATGTGGACCGTAAAGCACCTCCCGAGATTCGCGCGCAGGCGCAGGGGCTGCGGTTTATCGTTTCCAATGGTTTTGGCCTGCTTTTCGCGTCGACCCTGTGCGGGCAGATCTTTAACAGCACGGTGACCGGGGAGGGCGCGGAAGCGCTGCCGCAGTGGGAAAGCTTCTGGATCTACCCGGCGATTGTCGCGGCGGTGGTTTCCCTGTTCTTCTTTATCTTCTTCAGGGACGATTTGTCGCAGCGGAAAACCGCAGCGCCGCTGAGCGCCGCCAATCCATAATCCTGCGTAATTCACCGGCCTGTAGAGCGTCTGACTCTGCAGGTTGGCTTCGTTTCCTGTCAGTATTCCATTCCGTGCCGGTCTGCCTGCTGCTTCTTTGACGATCCGCTGTGCCATTTCGCTGCCCTCTGGTGCGGACTTCGCATTCTGACGTCAATTCTCTGCCCGGTCCTGATTTCACGCAAATCTGCAAATTCTTGCTATAAAAGCAGACCTGGTTTGGTGGAATTTTTTTTCTAATGTCGATATTTTTTGAAATGAAATGCTTGTTAGTGATGAAAATTTATGAAGCGGTTACCCGTAACGTTTTCAATAATACCCCCATCTTTTATCGGTTTTGGTAAAAAAAATACGGTTAATCATGCAGTAATGGCGGTTTCGTGTAATGAAATGTAAAGTCGAAAAATTGAATATTAATGAAACTAAAAGGTCATTTTGTGATTTAGGTAGAATTTTGGTTTCGATTTGAATGCTATGTTATCAGCAGGTAAAAAACGGAAGAGTGATGAATCTTGCTGAGATGATGAAATGGGGTCACCAACGCGTCTGACGCGATTGAGGCAGAAAGGAACCTGAATCGTTGTTGCGGACCTTCCCTGGGGGAAGCATACAGTCGAAGACCAAAACGGTCTGGATGGCGGTATGAGCTGACGTGGGTGAAATATATTATCTCATCATGACCGTTAATAGATTGTGCGAAAAATTTAAGGTTTAAATTGAATAAGTAAAATGTATCAGGGGGAGTAACACTAAGTTTTATTATCGTGCCAGGTTGGTTATTTCGTATTTTTTAATTATTAAATAGAACCCTTTACCCTGCTTAAAAACGCCAGGAAAAATTTCATTTCCTCATAAATGAGGCGGTGAGGTATTACTTTATTAAATTTCCGGGGTTTGCGAGTCATTTAATGAAAGGATATGTATATGTCTTTATTGATGAATCTTAATACGCAACAACGAAAACGATTACATCAGATAACATTAGTAGCAACGTTCGGCGGCCTGCTGTTTGGCTATGATACCGGTGTTATTAATGGTGCCTTTTCTTCATTAAAAGAAAACATGGCTCTGACGCCGGACACCGAAGGTCTGGTGATGAGCGTCCTGCTGATTGGTGCTGCACTCGGCAGTGTCGGTGGCGGTAAGCTGGCTGACTTCTTCGGCCGCAGAAAGTACCTGATTTATCTCTCCTTTGTCTTCTTTATTGGCGCAATCTTATCTGCCGCTGCCCCGAACGTCACCAGCCTGCTTATTGCCCGATTTATCCTCGGTTTCGCCGTAGGGGGAGCCTCGGTAACCGCCCCAACCTTTATTTCGGAAGTCGCCCCAACGGAAATGCGCGGCAGGCTAACCGGGCTGAATGAAGTCGCGATTGTTATTGGCCAGCTGGCCGCCTTTGCGGTGAACGCGGTAATCGGCCTTATCTGGGGGCATTTGCCGGAGGTCTGGCGCTATATGCTGCTGGTACAGGCGCTGCCGTCCATTTTCCTGTTAATCGGTATGTGGCGTGCACCGGAAAGTCCGCGCTGGTTAATCAGTAAAAACCGCCGGGAAGAAGCGCTGGCGATTTTAAAACAGATCCGTCCTGAAGCACGCGCGGTGCAGGAGTACCAGGACATCATCACCTTAATTGAGATTGAAAAAGAGAAGAAGCTGCACTCGCAAAGCGCCACCTCGGTGATCTTCAGCACGCCGTGGATCATGAAACTGATTCTGGTGGGTATTGCCTGGGCCGCCCTGCAGCAAACCACCGGCGTTAACGTCATTATGTATTACGGCACGGAAATCCTGAAAACCGCCGGCTTCTCCGAAAAAATGTCGCTGATCTGTAACGTACTGAACGGTGTCTTCTCCGTTGGCGGTATGATCTTTGGCGTAATGTATCTGGTTGACCGCTTCAAACGTAAGACGCTGATCGTCTACGGTTTTGCGCTGATGGCAACGCTGCACCTGATTATTGCCGGTGCCGACTACTTCCTGGTCGGAGATATGAAAGCCACCGTTATCTGGCTGCTGGGGGCGATCTTCGTTGGCGTCATGCAGGGCACCATGGGCTTCCTGACCTGGGTGGTACTGGCTGAACTGTTCCCGCTGAAAGTTCGCGGCCTGTCGATGGGTATTTCAGTCTTCTTTATGTGGGTGATGAACGCGATCGTCAGCTACCTGTTCCCGGTACTGCAGGCAAAACTGGGTCTGGGTCCTGTCTTCCTGATCTTCGCCGTTATTAACTATCTGGCCATTCTGTTCGTCGTCAAGGCACTTCCTGAAACCTCCAACAAATCGCTGGAGCAGCTGGAAGAAGAACTGTCTGCCGGAAACTGATAGCGTGATAGTGTGGATTCAATAAAAAGGAGGCGGACTATGATTGATATTATTACCGTTGAAAACCTGCATCTTGGACGGCAGGCAAAAAACAAAGCCGAAGTGTTAGAGATGGTCGGCAAAGAGTTTAAGGCTAAAGGGTATGTAAGCCAGGACTGCGTGGCTTTTCTGAATGAAAGGGAGCACCAGGTTTCGACTTTCCTCGGCAACGGCATCACCCTGCCGCATTTACCGAAGTCGGAAAATCATATCATCCTGAAA
Source organism: Erwinia sp. INIA01 (assembly GCF_025947915.1). NCBI lineage: Bacteria > Pseudomonadati > Pseudomonadota > Gammaproteobacteria > Enterobacterales > Erwiniaceae > Erwinia > Erwinia sp. INIA01. The sequence goes on along the minus strand of NZ_JAPDNC010000012.1, from coordinate 162,260 downwards.
ACCGGCATTGAGATTTTCCAGTTCCCGGATGGCGTGATCTGGGATCGAAATAACGTCATGTTTATTGCAATTGGCGTAATAGCCAAAGAAAAAGAGCACATCGATGTCCTGCGTGATGTGGCCTCAATCTTTAGCGATGAAATTATCTCAAATGCACTGTCATTAATTTCCAGTGAAAAAGATTTCCTGAGAATTCTTAACCGGAAATAATATCCTCACCCATAGGTACGAGTGTATCTATGGGTTTTCTTCCCTCAGCTCATGCCAATACCAATTAACGTATTCACCAGCCCTGCGGTCATCAGTACCACACCGGGTACCAGGAAGTTGAGATCTTTCTTGCTGTAAAATTGCGTCATTAAACCCAGCCCGACCGCAAACATCGGCAGGGAAATGATGGAAAATGTTGACATGCTGACTCCTTTCTCTATTGAGAATAATCCTATACTGACTTTGCTGAAATGCCACCCCAGTTAAAAAATAATTATCATTTATCATGAGGTGTTTCATTTTTTATCAATGGGTTAGTGGTGAAATTTTTTTTATTATTTCCATAAAACCTTAACGCGACTGATAACCGAATCGGCCTGAATGGCGGACATCGGATCACGTGTGAAGGCATGGCGTTATTTTTGCATCGAATCCGTACTCAATCCTGATTCCACTCCAGAGAGAAACCTGTCTCCGCAGGCTGATATATACCCTGGGCTGGCCTTAACCGCTGTGAACCGCCGCAACCTTTCGGTCCATTGCCTTCAGGCAGATACAGATTCAGACGTTTCTGGGAATTTGATTCGTCAATCCACGGTGAACCGATTTGTCATCGCGTATTTTACCGCCGTGGAAATTTTCGCAGGTGGTGACCGTTTATGCAGCACGAATAATCTTAATTAAGGATGCACCGGTTTCACCCACATTGACGAATTTATGCCCCCATTCTTTTGCTGCGGGAAAGTTCCGCGCCGCTTTGTCAGCTCACCGTACCCACAATGCGCAGATCCACCTCATCCGGCACTTCGTTGTACGACAGCACGTGCAGCCCGGCGGCGAACAAGCGGCTGTAGCGGGCAATCAGCGGCCGCAGCTGCGGCGTCACCAGCAGCACGGAGGTCAGGTTCTGCGCCTTCAGCTGTTCCAGCACCACCGGCAGCGTGGTTTGCAGCTGGGTCAGAATATTGGGATCGACCGGGAAGCTGTCCAGGCTGACTTTTCCAGCCTGCTGTGCCTGGTTCAGGGACCCCAGCAGCAGATTTTCCAATGTATTGTCCAGCGTGTAGGCCGACAGCGGCTTGCTGTCAGGCGCAATCGCCGCCACCATCGCCCTGCGCAGGGCGAAGCGCACATCGGAGGCCAGCAGAATCGCATCTTTGGTGATCGCCGCACTTTCTACCAGCGTGGTGGCAATGGTGGCGATGTCCTTCAGCGAAACCTGATCCTGTAGCAGCAGTCGGTAAATCTTCAGCTGCTGGCTGTAGTTCAGCGCGGCGTTGAGATCTTCAGCCAGTCTGGGTGCCGTACCCGACAGGCGCAGATTCAACTGGGTGATATCGTCATAGTTAAACAGCTCCGGCAGATGCTCGCGGGTGACCCGGTTAATATGCGTGGCGATAACGCTGGCGCAGTCCACCACCTGATACCCGAGGTTCAGCGCCTGCGGTTTCATTTCCGGGGTGATCCAGGTGACGGCCAGGCCGTAGGCGGGATCGGTATCCAGCACGCCGTCGATCTCGCCGTACTGTTCCGCCGTTGGGATCGCCATCAGGCGATCCGGATGAACCTCGCCCACCGCCGTGCGCACGCCGTTCACCTTGATCGCATACTGCGCCGGCTTCAGGCGGAAGTCTTCGCGAATCGACATCTCCGGCAGCAGCACGCCGCTGGTTTCTGACACCACCTGGCGTACGCCGCGCACGCGCAGAGTCAGTGGATTACCCTTCGATTTATCCACCAGCGTCACCAGCTTGTAGCCGAGGTTCAGCCCCAGCGGCTCAATCAGCGGGATGCTTTCCCAGCAGACGTTTACGCTGTCGCTGTCGTCCAGCGCGCTGGTCAGCGCAGCGATATCCTGCTCGCTCTGCGCGGGCTTTTCGATAACCTTGCTTTGTCGCCAGGCGGTAAACGCCAGCAGGGCGGTAAACACCAGGAACACCAGATGCGGCATGCCGGGCACAATCGCCAGTACGAACATCACGAAGGCGGCGGTATAAATCGTGGCGGGTTTAGCCATCAGCTGGCGGTGAATATCGTCGGAAATTCCGCTGCTGTCGTCATCGCTGACGCGGGTAACGATAATCGCCGCTGCCGTTGCCAGCAGCAGGGAAGGGATCTGTGCCACCAGGCCGTCACCGATGGTCAGCAGCACGTACTGATCGAACGCCTGGCCGGCATCCAGATTGTGCTTGAAAATCCCGATCAGAATACCGCCGACCACGTTGATGATCAGAATCATAATCCCGGCAATGGCATCGCCGCGCACAAACTTCGAGGCGCCGTCCATCGCACCGTAGAAGTCGGCTTCGTTAGCGACGTCCTTGCGGCGAATGCGCGCCTGCTCCTGATTAATCAGCCCGGCGTTGAGATCGGCATCAATCGCCATCTGCTTACCGGGCAGGGCGTCGAGGGTGAAGCGTGCCGACACTTCGGAAATACGCTCGGCCCCTTTGGTGACCACCACGAAGTTGATTGTGGGCGCGGTGTCAAAAGAGGAGCGGCAGGAGATTGTCGCTAACCTGAACGGGACCTCGATTTTTGACGGCACGGTATTCAGCCCGATTAGCGATCCGACGGCGATTGCCGGTCCTGCGCCCATTATGACCAGCCTGCCTGTACAAGCCGCCGAGGCGAACGAATCCGCGGAGCAGGAAGCGTCGCAGCCGGAGTCGCTGGAAAATGTGTTGTCGCGTTCGGATCGCGAGCTCAATGAACTGGGTGAGGCGATAGCCCGTATCACGGCGGAGTTAAACGCGCAGGGTAATCTGTCGCTGGAAAAAGTCCCGCAGGGCCTGCGTATTCTGCTGCAGGACGACGACGATCGGGTGATGTTCGAACGCGGGAGTGCGCAGATGACCCCTTTCTTTACTCGGCTGCTTAGCGAGCTGGCCCCGGTATTTAACCGTATTGATAACAAAGTGATCATCAACGGCCATACCGACGCGGCTAACTACCGTGATAACGCCGGATACAACAACTGGAATCTGTCCGGCGATCGCGCGCTGGCGGCCAGAACGGTGCTGGAAAAAGGAGGGCTGGAGGCGAAGCGAGTACTACAGGTGAACGCGATGGCGGATCGCATGCTGCTGGACCCGAAGAACCCGCTGTCGGCCCGTAACCGCCGTATCGAAATCATGGTGCTGACCCAGTCGGCATCGGACACGCTGTATCAATTTTACGGGCGTAACGGCGTCAAGGTAGTTAAACCGATTGCCGAACGCCTGCAGTGATTCTGTCAGTGCCTTGAGTCAGAAAGCTGGGCTCAGCCGGCGGCAATTTGCCGCCGGTTTTTTTAATGCTGTACGTGTCTGCGGCGTATTTTATCCTGATACATGCTGCTGTCCGCATCGTGGACCGCCAGGTCCGGCGTACAGGCCAGCGGATTTGCCGCGATGACCCCCAGACTGGCCCCGCCGTAATCAATCAGATTGCCGCGAAGCTCATACCTTCCTGTTATTTTCTCAGCCAGCTGTGCTTTAAACGTCTGCACGTGATCGTCGCTGACGGCGTCGATCTGCGGCCCCAGACTGGCGATGATAAATTCATCCCCGCCCAGGCGACCAATGATATCTTCCGGCCCGGCAAACTGGCGTAGCCGCTGGGCAATAGACTGCAGGAACCGATCGCCGCTTTCATGGCCGTAGCTGTCGTTAATGGCTTTAAAACCGTCGAGATCGACAAAGGCCACCAGTACCGATCGTTCCTCAATGGCCGCTGCGGCAAACAGTTTTGGCAGATGGTTGAAGACCGAGCGACGATTGGGTAGCCCGGTCAGTTCATCGGTCATACTGACGGCGGTCAGCGCATCGTTGGCTTCGCGCAGCTCCTGCAGCAGCTGCTCTTTACGAATGTACTGGCCGATCAGTTCGGCAAACAGGTGGATAATCTGTTCCGCACGATCGGACAGGGGGTGGCTTTGCGCACTGGCGGCGCAGAGCGTGCCGTATAACAAGCCGTCGCCCAGCATGACTGGCGTACTGAGGTAGGTGGTGATACCCAGCGCTTTGGCGGCTTCAGAATCGGGCCAAACGCCGGGTACATCGTTGGTGAAGCTGCGGCCATCTTCCATCGCGCGTTTGCACAACGTATCCTGCCACGGCACCGACAGACCTTCGGGGATCTGCATTTTCTGCGTGTTACGGGCATACAGGATATGCTGAAGCCCTTCGGCATCATCAATATGCGTCAGGTAGGTTGATTCCATATCGGTAACCAGTTCGAGCATTTCCAGCAGCTGGCGCACAAAACCTTCCAGCGTTCTTTCCGATCCCAGCGCCGTTGAAATACGTTCAATCAAGTTTTCGGACATAGATCTTTTTCCTGGTAGTGAGGTCAAGCATGCCCCTGAAAGCAGAGGCTAAATTTACAAATAGAAAACGTGCTGCCTTCTCGCTATATATATGAATATGCGGAAGCGTATAACGTTATTAAATTCACTAAATTCAGTAGGTTTTGTTATAAAACGGCAAATAATGACAGGCGTAATTATAACGACCCGTAAGCGCCTGCTGTCCTGATAGCGGGGCAATCTGCACGTGATAAACATCAGTGTTATGATTTTCCAGCTCAACTGCCGGAGCAAATCGACTTTATTTGGTAAAAAAAGCGTAAACGCATTCAGAAATGCATAATTACAGATGAAAAAAATTATGCAATTTATACACGCAATGATCAATACGTACAGGTATCAACGCAGATATATTGTGTTAATTAATGGCGTTATCAGATTTGTGCCATTCAATATTGGTCCAACCAGCTTGCCGATCCTGCTTACTGACTGCCGGGCATTGCCGCGCCGGAAGCGATAAACCATACCAAAAACGCCATTGCGGCAATAAAGATAACGGTAGGGGCTATCGCTCTTTTATTCACGGCTGCATACCTTTGAAGGGGCTGAAAGAGAGTTGCACCGTTCGTGAAACGGCGCGCTGGCGGCGATGATAGCACAGGCGCCGCTGCTGACGATCGTTGAAAACAGCCTGACCGCTTACTTTTTCAGATTACCCCCCGGTTCCGGCTGCGATTCGATACCCGGGATTTTCTTGCGTGCGGACGCGGCAAGCTGCTGGCGTTCATGCTCGTCCAACTGCTGATAAAAGAAGCGCGCGGTGGCCTCTGCTACCTGCTGACGCTCCTGATCGATGGTCACCAGATGATAACTTTCCTCCAGTTGGATAAATTCGGTTTTACCACCGTAGTGCCGTTCAACGTAACGGGAATTGGAAATATCTGTCACGTCGTCCTCACGTGCGTGGATTAACAGGGCCGGTACTCGGGTTGTCGGCATCACTTTTTTTGCCTCACCGGCAAGGCGCAACACCTCGCGCAGCATCACTCCGGGTGTGTTGGTGTGGCCGGCGGCCGAACTGTCCCCGCTTTGCAGTTTCAGAACGATACGCTCGCGCAGCTGTTCGTTTTTGATGCCATACGGCGGTGCTTCCTGAAAGTGATAGTTGTTGCGGAACAGCGGGATTTTAAGTAACAGCGGCAGCATAAATGAGAATTTTGATACCGCCCAGCCGTTACATTTCAGCGTGATGGCGTAGAGCGCCAGCCCGCGCATATCAGGAAAGTGATGGGCAAGAATAATCCCCATCGATGCTCCGGCAGACAGGCCACCGGCGAAAACCTGGTAGCCTTCGCCAGTCAGCCGCTTATATTCAGCGGCGATTTCCCGTAGCCAGTCCAGCCGGGTCGTTTTTAACAACGCGTTCATATCCGAGCAGTGGCCCGGCAGCACGGGAATAGAAACGGTAAATCCATAGCGATGCAGGCGCATCGCGATGGAGTCCATTTCTTTTGGCGTACCGGTAAGACCGTGAATTAACAGCACGGCGATACGGCTTCCCCGGTGAAAAATAGCAGTGGTCATTGTGCAGTGATACTCCGTTCATTATCTGCCTGATAAAACACTTTTAATTCTCCACGGGCCAGTAAACGTTGCCCGCAGGCAACGTTGAATTCCAGCATGGACAGGTCAGCAAGTTCAGTCGTAATGGCGACAGAAATCAGCAGCGTTTCTCCTGTTCCTGCATCGTCAAAGAGCTGAAAATTATTGACCGAGGCCAGCAGTGCAGTTGCAGACTCCCGGCCTTTGGCGGCGTCGACACCCTTTAACGCACAGGCTGCCTGAGCCGCAAGTTCAATGTAACCGCAGCGGTCGAGCGTACCGTTTTCATCTAACAACAGATGATCGGCGTGCAGTTTTACGGATGCCTGTACTCGCGGCCCCTCGATACTGAGAATACTGTCGATACAACACATTCCTTCGCGATGAGGGATCAGGCTCTGCGCCGATAAGGGGAATATCATCCGTGCTCCTCGTAATAATCAGACTGCCTGAGCCATTGAAGTTTTTAAGATAAACTCCTGAAGTTCACCGAGCGTTTTAATGCTAACCAGCTCGGTATTCTTACCAATATTGATAGCAAACGCTTTTTCGAAGGCGACGACCATATCCACAGCGTCCAGGCTGTCCAGTCCCAGATCTTCGTACAGCTTTGCTTCCGGATGCAGATCGCTCAGCTCCAGTTCAAATTCCTCAGCCAGGATCTGATTAACTTTTTCCTTCAGTGCGTTCTTATCCATCATATTTTCCTTAATATCAGGGTTGAAATAATGCCCCCAAGGGCAAAACTGTTTTTCAGTACGTGTTGCACCGGCGTAGTGGTGAGCCCGTTGACGTGTCGAATGCTGTCGCATTGATCATCGGGATTATCAAGATTGAGAGTAGGGATCAGTACCCCCTGCTGAAGCATGCCGATGCAGGCGATAAGCTCCAGTGCGCCACTGGCCGCCATGGTGTGCCCCAGATGCCCCTTCAGGCTGGACACCGGGACCAGTTTTCCGCACAGCCCGGCAATCGCCTCGCTTTCGGCGATATCGCCTAACCGTGTGCCGGTGGCGTGGGCGTTAATGTAGCTCAAGGCATCTACCGGGATCTGGGCGTTGTTCAGTGCCTGCTGCATGCAGCGGCGAAGCGGGAACGGGTCAGGATTAGCAATACTCGACACATCGCTGGCGGAGGCAAATCCGGTAATTTCTGCCAGAATCGTCGCGCCTCGCGCCAGGGCCCTTGAGCGGGATTCCAGCAGCAGTATCCCGGCGCCTTCTGCACAGACCACGCCGTCACGCTGTTGATCAAACGGACGTGGCGTGGCGTGAGGATGCTCGTTGAAGCCTCTTGAAGCGGCAGCCATATGATCGAATGTTGCAATCGTCAGCGGATGGAATTCATCGGCTCCGCCGCACAGCATCGCATCCTGCAGGCCGCAGGCAATCGCCTCATAGGCCATACCGATCGACTGGGCGCTGGAGGCGCAGGCTGATGTTACTGCCATCACCCGGCCGGTAATATCCAGTGCCTGCGCCAGATTTGACGCGACGGAATGGCCCATAATGCGGAAGAAGTCGCGCGCTTTAACGGCGGCAAACTGACGGGCAACCAGGTAGTTTTCAAAAATAGAACGCCAGGTATCAATGCTGCCCATTGTTGAACCCACGATAACGCCAAAGCGCGGATCGGACAGTCGTTCGCGAGGAAAGGCAGCCTGTGCCAACGCTTCCTCTGCGGCCAGCAGGCTCCAGCAGGACATCGGGGACATCGTGCGACGATGACGGCGTGGAATACTGGTTGTGTCCAGGCGCGGGACGCGCCCGGCAACTTGCGGCACGTCCTGTGTATCGCTGTAATCGTGCTGCGGCAGGCGGCCGATCCCCGATTCACCACGGGTTAAGGCGGCCATCATTTTCTCAGCACCGGCGCCAAAAGGAGATACGGCACCCACGCCGGTGATAACGACTCTTCTTAACGGCATGTTCTGACTCCGTTCAGTAGATTCTGGTGATCCAGCAAATAGCCACAGGCGAGAAACGCTGAAATCGTCGCGCCCATCACCCCCGGGCCGGTCACCGCCTGGCCAGCCACGAACAGGCCGGCAACGCGAGTCACCGGCAGCGGATTAAACTGCGTAATATCGTGTGCTACGCCGTACATTCCCGCGCCTGGCGAATAGAGATACTTTTGTAATGTTGCGGGAGTGGCACCGTCTACCAGCCTCAATCCCTCGATTTCTGGGACAGTCCGACACAATGAGGCGTAAAGCTCTTTGAGACGCTGCTTTTTCTGCGCCCGGTAGGCGGAAGGGCGCTTGCCGCTGCCGGTACCATAAAACGCGCGGTATTCCGCTGCGTCGCAGGGGATCGCCGCGACAAAATCAACGGAATCAAATTGTCCACTCTCGCGGTTAAGCACTGACGGACCCGGCATAATATAAAAAGGCCCTGCAGTACCCCGATGGAGAGGTTTAAAAGCCTCGGTAAATGACCGGGCGTGCTGACAGTAAAGGAAATTCTTTTTGTCGAGCAGCAGCGGCGGCTCGGTTCCACCGGAAAGATACAGCAGGTGTGCCGACATCCCATCGTAGAGCTGATGCATGCGATTCACTGCCGTCGGGCGCAGCGCTTTTTCTGGCAGCATCTGCGGCAGAAAACCGGGGTGCCCGGTGTAAATAACGACAGAGCAGCCCAGACGCTCACCATTATCCAGTTCGACCTCGCTCAGCGTACCGTCGGATTTGCAGTGGATCTGCACGACACTATGGTTACAGTGCAGCACTACGCCTTCTTCAGCCAGGCGCTGTTCGAACGCCTTAACCAGCGACAGCCCACCCTGTGTAAAGGTACGAACGCCGCTAAAATGCGTCCCCGCCACGCGGGCGTGCTGCAGGAAGGAGACGTTCTCAGGAGAAACGCCATGGTAGAGACAGGGCGTCGCCAGCAGGGCCTGTAGCCAGGGATCGCGGATATAACTGGCAATATAGTCCTGCAGCGGAATATGCCATCGAGGATCGGTTTCATCCCTGATGGGGGATCCCTGTAGCGTGTGAAATGCAGAGGAATAATAGGCGGCCTTAACGTCGGCCATATAGCGATGAATTCCCTCTTTTTCTGCCGGGAAATCGGCACAGAGTCCGGCCAGCATTTTGTCGTAATCGGCAGCCAGCGAAAAGTCACCGCGATCGGAAAACCGCACGGTTTCAAAGCAGTGACGATCGAACTCTACGCTGGGCAGATCGCGTATGCCCAGGTAGCGCAGATAGGCGGTTAATACGCCGTGTAGTGACAGTTCACCGACAAAGTGAACGCCGCTGTCAAAATAGACGCGACTTTTCAGAAAGCCGCGCATAGTGACACCCGGTTCTTTCGCTCGCTCGACGATTGACACGCGATAGCCATGCATGGCGAGTAGCAGCGCAGACACCATTCCTGAAGCACCCGCCCCGATAATCACGGCTGAAGGTTTGGTGGCCATATTAAAAACCTATTACCAGGCTGGAGTTGGTGCCGCCAAAGCCTGCCGAATTACACAGCGCTGAAGTCAACGGCTGCTGGCGGGTTTCAGTGATTATGTCGAGATGCGAGGTCGCTTCATCGCCGCCATCAAAGTTAATGTTGGCGGTCATAAAATCATTCCTTGCCATCAGACAGCTGTACACCACCTGTGCGGCCCCGCTCATCCATAATTCGTGCCCGGTCATGGATTTGGTTGAAGAAACCGGCACGCCGCGCTCGCCGAAAATATCAAGAATATTGCCGGCTTCCATCGCATCACCCAGCGGGGTCGATGTGGCGTGCGCGCAAAGATAGGAAATATCCTGCGGCATCAGTTCGGCATTTTTCAGCGCCATACGCATCGCGCGGCCCAGCCCGGTGCGGCTCGGCGCGACGATATTTTCTCCATCGGAGGAGAAGCCGTAACCGAGAATCTCTCCCCAGATCGGAGCCCTGCGTGCAACGGCAAGATCGTAGCGTTCCAGTACCAAAACGGCGGCACCGCCGCCGGGTACAAGCCCGTCGCGGCTTTTGGCAAACGGCCGACTGGCTGACTGCGGGTTATCAACGCGGGTTGAAAACGCACCCAGTCCATCAAAGCTACAGGTGGCCTGCCAGTTGATTTCCTGCGCTCCGCCGCAAATGATGCGATCCTGGCGGCCAAGCATAATCAGGTCAGCGGCCTGACCCACCGCGTGCCCGCTACTGGCACAGGCACCGCTGATTGACCAACTTGCTCCCTGCGTACCCAGAATGGCATTGAGGTTTATGGTGGTGGTGGAGGTCATCGACTGAAATACCAGGCCACTGCCCAGTCGCGACGTATCACGCAGCTCTTCCAGGCGGTTGGCCTGTTCAATACCGGCCAGGACGCTGGAGTCACAGCCAAAAATTAATCCACTTCGGTCGTTGCGAATGTCATCAGATGACAGGCCGGAATCATCCAGAGCGCAAAATGCGGCTTCAGCAGCCCATTCAACGAACTGTGGCGTAGTTTTACGCTGTTTACGGTTTAGCGGAAAACGGGGGGAGAAGTTTTTTATTGCACCGGCCAACGGTGAATTAAAACCTAAATCCTGTCGTACAGGATCGATGACGATGCCAGAACGGCCGTGATATAACGCATCAGTGACTTCACTGACCGAGGTTCCAATACTGGAAACAATCCCTAATCCTGTAATAGCAACACGGTGTAACATATCCACTCCCTGTTCGAATGATGGAATGTTAATACGATGCGCAAGGCATCATTCTATTCACAATAGAACCCCCGCAATCCTGCGTGGGGATATGCTTACGTCTGCAAGTAATCCGTTCTGGCAATATGCTCTTGAGTGCCAGGTGTAAAAAGGCTCTATTTCGTTATCGTTTAAAGTGCTTTATCATTAATAGATGTTGTTTTGGCATCTTACCGTTTTATGCCGTTTTTCATTTTAATTATTAATGCTGCGGTTATTAAAAATAATTTCTTATGTTTCTGTGGTGTCTAATTAATGAATATTATTATTCTAATGTAATAATTTTTTAATTTTAAATAGAGTTAAAATCATTATCGAGTAGTTTATAGGCCCTGTTATATAGACAAAAAAGGAGATAATTAACATGGATACAGCGGCAACACGACAGAGGCCAGGGAGCCACGTTGCGCTGGTGACCGGGGCGAGCAGGGGAATTGGCGCTGCTGTTGCGCGCAGGCTGGCCGGAGAGGGTTTTTCACTCTGGTTAAACTATCGCCGTGAGCACACTGCCGCCGAAGCGCTACGTGATGAAATCGTCGCAGCCGGGGGGGAGTGTCGGTTACTGCCTTTTGACGTCTCTGACGCGGTACAATGCCGTGAGGTGCTGGAGCCGCTGATCGAGCAGTACGGCGCGCCTGCAGTGCTGGTGAATAATGCCGGTTTCGCCTGTGATAACGTCCTGGCGATGATGACGCGTGAGGAGTGGGACCGTGTGTTACAGGTGCACCTGGGAGGTTTTTATAATGTGACCTCGACCGTATTGCCGGCAATGCAGCGCAGGCGGGGGGGCCGCATTATCAATATCGCCTCCACCGCCGGGCAAACCGGCGTTGCGGGCCAGGTCAACTATTCGGCTGCGAAGGCCGGGCTGATTGGCGCGACCCGTTCACTGGCGGTTGAGCTGGCGCGCCGCAATATACTGGTTAACGCCGTGGCTCCGGGATTTATCAGCACGGATATGACATCGGCGCTGCCGCTGGAAAGCATTAGCAGTACGATCCCACTGCGCCGCGTTGGCGAACCCGAGGAGGTGGCATCCGTTGTCAGCTTTTTCGCTTCTGAAGGGGCCAGCTATATTACTGGCCAGGTGATTGGCGTTAACGGTGGATTATTTACCGGCTGATAGCAAGGGAGGGATCTGGCCCAGCTTCCAGCGCTGACAAAATTCGGCATAGAAGTCGGGCTGCTGGGTCAGATACTCTCCCGATTTTAATGTAAACATCTGCACGCTAAAGCCCGTTGCGACCGTCTCGCCCTGTGTGTTAATAATTTTATAAGACATGTTCATCCGTGCCGCTTCACTCCAGTGCAGGCGAGCGACTATCCGGCAGCGTTCAGCAAACGCCAGCGGGCGATGATAGTTAACAAAAAGTTGTTTGATCGGCGCAGGAACCTGCTCCCGATAAAGCGTGGAATAACCAATACCTAAATGTTCCCCCAGCGCGACGCGCGCATCTTCGAAGTAGCTGGCGTAGTGCCCGTGCCAGACAATTTCCAGCGAGTCCACTTCGTCAAAACGCACAATACGTTTCACGCTGTATTCAATCGGTTCTGGTGCCGCACTGCCGTCAAGGCAGTGCGATGAAGCAAAATAGGGATATCGCGTCATTGCCATGCCTCGGTATGCTCCAGTTCGAAAACGAGGCTTGTGCAATCTATCTCATTACTGGAAATCACTGCCTGGTATTCGCCAGTATGGCGGCCTGGTTTAACGGCAACGGATACCGTTTCCCCCGGTTTTATGGGATGTAAAAACTTGCAGCGTTTAACACCGGCCAGCTGCGCACTTTTTCCTGCGGCAGCGGTGTAGCGGGCCAGCATAATTTGTACGATCCCTGGCAGTAGCGGGTTATCGGGAAAGTGGCCGCGAAAGCCGGAAAAATCAGTCGTTAAAATAAAACTACAGTACATTTTATCCGGCTCACCTTCCCGGCAAATTAATTGCGGCGGTGAAACGACAAAGCGGGATAATTCTTCGGATAATCCGGGCATCTTCTTCTCCCTTTGGGTGCAGACAGTCTTGTCAATGATACTCATCAGATAATCTGTTTTTTGTCGTGAAATGGCGTCGGATATCTATATTAGGCTATTGCAATATGTCATGTGGTGAGATTTCATTATTTTGTAATGGTGGGATATTTTCTTTGGAAACTAAGTGTTAATCATTCTTTAGGGAATAGTGTGATTATTGGTGGTGTTTGATATTTAATACGTAATTTAAATCGTAAATAAATGATAATAACGATTAGCGTTCAGATCGAAATTAATGATGACACAATCCCGGTTGCAGATAATACGGGGTGGACACATCACCACCCCGTGAGTTATCAATCAGAACAGATCGACCCGGACGTCCAGACCCGCAGTACGTCCATTGTTTACCTGGGCGTAGGCCGCACCGTTCTGCACGATGCCGTAAGTGCGGTAGCGGCGATCCATCAGGTTGTCGATATACGCGGTAATATTCACCCGCTCGGTTGCCTGCCAGCCGAGGCGAATATCAGTGGTGGCATAGCTGCCCTGGCGCAGGGTGTTATCACCGTCAAAATAGTGCTCGCCGACGAGATTCAGCGCCAGGCGCGGTGTCAGCGCGCCCCACGGCGTATCAACAATACCGTTCAGGCTGGTTCCGGCGCTGAAGCGCGGCACGAACGGCACGCGGTTATCGGCATACAGTTCGCTGTCGCCGGTAAACTCGGAACGTACCCAGTTGCCGTTAACATCCCAGGACCATCCCGGTGTGAACGTCCAGCTCGCGCTCAGTTCAGCCCCCGTCGCATCGGCGGCACCGGCGTTGCTCAGGCTCTGATAGCCCACCGGGCCGGAATAGAGCTGTAGATTTTTGGTGTGGGTGTAGAACAGCGCGCCCTGAACTCGCAGAGCGTCGCCTTCGTAGCGGGAGCCGATTTCATAGTTAATCGACTTCTCCGCATCGTACGGCGTGGCGCTGACTAACGGCGTCGGCTGAATGCTGAACCCGGCCGGTTTATAGCCCTGGGCCACGCGCACATAGCCACGCAGTTCCGGGGTAAACTGCCAGCCTGCCGATACCTGGCCGAGCAGATTGTCGTCGCGGGTTTTGCCTTTGTCGCCCCAGCCGTAGCCCATGCTGCTGCCGTTATAATCCGTTTTGGATTTATCGTGGGAGTAGCGCAGACCGCCGCCGAGGTCGAAGCGGTCGGTCAGGTGCCAGGTCAGATCGCTATAGGCGGCCAGCGTTTCGTTGGCGGTCCAGCCACGGGTGCTGCTGATTGGAACGCCGCTGTACGTGTAGGCGGAGTCCACCGTTTCCCGGCTGTTCTGGCGGTAAAGGCCAAACACCATATCCACCGGCGTGTTGCCGCCGAAGGTGGCCGCGCGCAGCTCCTGGGTGTCCTGATTCCAGCGTTCCGGCAGGCTGGCGTTATAGGCCGAATAGGGGAATTCACGCTGATAGTTTTGCTGCTGCCAGGCACCGATCAGACTGAACAGCCAGCCGTCGGTACGGTACTGGGTGCTCAGCGACTGGCTGTGCGTGCAGCGGCGCAGATGGGGATCGCCGCTGCCGTCGCTGATTTCCAGCGTGCGGCTCTTTTCATTATCGTACGGCAGATAGGTGTCCTGGGTGGCGTGGGTGCACTCTTCGCTAACCGCCACGCTGGCTTCCCACGGCTGGTCTTCCGGTGCCAGGCGCAGACGGAAATCGCCCAGATTGGTACGCGAGCCGCCCAGATTATCACTGCCGGTCGCCGGGTTGGTCATCGATCCGTTATCCACCTGGCGCAGCAGAGTGGCGCTGCCGTAGAGCAGGCCGGTGGCGAGCGGGCCGCTCAGATTCACTTTGGTGTGATAGCCGTCCCGGCTGGCGATCCCGCCTTCCACATAGCCGCGCGGCGTGTCATCCGGTTTCCGGGTGACGATGTTGATAATCCCGCCCTGCGCGCTTTTGCCGTACAGCGTTCCCTGCGGGCCGCGCAGCATCTCCACGCTTTCCACATCGCCCAGCGCCTGCATGGCATAGGTCGACAGCTGCGGGACGCCGTCCACGTAAATGCTGACCGCCGGATTATAGAAGTCCTGCGCCGACGAGATGCCGCGCAGCGACACCGACTGGAAAATCAGGCTGCCGCTGTTGCCCATCGTCAGGCCCGGCAGCACTTTGGGTAGCTCGTCGGTGCGCGTCACGTTGGCCTGCGCCAGCTCTTCCGCACTGACCTTCACCGAGGAAACGTTCTTTGCGGAAGCCGAGTCCGGTGACTGTTTACTGGCGTTGACCAGCATCGTATCTGACGGTGAGTCGTTGGCACCTGCGGCCAGCGCGAGGGGGCTGAGCAGCAGGCTGCTGATGACCAAAGGAGTAAGGCGCAAGACAAGCATAGAGGCATCCCGGTGAGTAAAGAAAAAATCGAGCTTACGTGAGCGCTGCCGAAAAACGGTTGCACAGTACGGACGAACATTGCACGATAAAGCTAAATAAAAATCATTATCACTCGGAGGGCCTTGTGTCTGATTCACAGCTGGCTAAACTGCCAACGTCGGGAATGCGGCGCTGGCAGCTGACGCCGAAGATCCGTTTAACCTCGGTGCAGGCCACGCTGGCCGACGATTTGGAACTGCGCGGGGAGGGCGATGCTCACCTGTCGCTGGTGATGATGTGCGAGGGGGCCGGATGGTTCCGCCTTAACCGGCAGGCGATTCAGCACTACTGCGCGGACAGCTTCTGGCTCTCCTGCGCCAGCGGCCGCTGCCAGGGCTATGATTTTTTCCCTCGGCATCACTTTTACCATTTGCTGATCGTCGACTTCTCGCCGGAGCTGCTGTCGCTGGTGGAAGAGTGCGGCCTGCGGGTACCCGGTGATGAGCCGAAGGTGTTTAGTGCGGCGCTAACCGAACCGCTGAAGGCGACGATGATGGCGATTCAGCAGGGATGGAATGAAGCTTCGCCGCTGGCTGCACTGCATCTTGAAAGCCTGGCGCTGAACGCGCTGTGGCTGGCGTTAGGGCAGCTGCAAACGCAGCAGGAAGCGCGTCCGCTACCGACGGCATCCCGGCTGCCCAGCCGCGAGCGTAAGCGGCTGATTGCCGCCCGCGATGTCATCCGCCAGCAGGCCAGCGAACCGTTGTCGATTGAAGAAATGGCGCGTACCGCCGGGCTGAGCCTGATGGCGTTTAAACGCGGCTTCCGCGCCATGTTTGGCATCACGCCATGGAACTACGTGATTGAGTGTCGGCTAAAGCTGGCGCAAAACCTGCTGGAAGAGAGCGCGCTGCCGCTGAGCGATATCGCCCTGCGCTGCGGTTTCGCCCACGCCAGCCATCTGACGCGATTTTTCCAGCGTCAGTATGGTCAGCCGCCGGGGCGCTATCGCAGCAGCTGTCAGCAGGTTCGCATGGCGGGCTGAGCCGCCACGACACATTTAGCCGCACGGGAGTAGAGATGAACAGCCAGATCAATCAACCGCAGCCCGCGTGGTTGCGTGCCGGGAGCAACGCTGCCGGGCAACTGCCTGACGATCGCCGCCGCGCCGCGCTGGCGGCGTTTCTCGCCGAAAGCGAAAGCCTGGCTCCGCTGCTGATGCTGCACAGTCTGATGCGGCTGGAATTTTGTGCAGAAGATCGATGGCAGATTGCCGATCGCCGTCAACAGCTGCGGATTGCCCCCTGCTTCGACGAACTGCTACAGCGCTGGCATCTGCACTTACTTGATGAGGGGCTGCTGGACAGCCACGACGATGACATCTGGACGCTGTCACCGTGTGCGCCCGCAGAGCACCAACTGGAACAGCGCATTGATGATGCACGGCATCGCCTGCGGCAGCTAATGAGCTGGTTGGATGATGCAACACCGCTGGCGGATGCGCTCTTCAGCCGTTCACAGCAGATGGAAGACTGGCTTCGTGCACCGTCGCTGGCGAAGGATTGGCGGCCGGATCTGAATCTGCATCAGCTGCTGCATCTGCCGGGAATTATCAGCGACTATTTTGCCGGAATCGCCGTCAGCGTGCTGCCCCTGCTGCTGGACGAGAGTCGCAGCGACGTTCCCAGCCTGCTGGCTCTGGGCCATACGCCGCCGCGCCTGCAGGACTGCTTTACCCGCGTCGCTGCCTCGGTGGTGCCGCTGGATAGCGAACGCTCACTGGCAGACCAGCTGCCCGGCGACAGCCTGCATGATGCGGTGGTGCTGAGCGACCTGCTCAATCAGCCTTCTCCTGATCATCTGCTGGCCGAGCTGAGGTCCTGGCTGGCTCCGGGTGCGGTGCTGATGCTGCTACAGAATACCGCAGAGCGGCCGCTGCACTGGGTGACACCTGCGGCGGTCCAGGCTCACGCACGTGTCGGACAGCTGGAAGCGCACTGTGAGCATCGCTGTCAGCAGATGCTGAGCCAGGCGGGCTTTGCGCTGCTGCAAAGCTGGCCGCAGACGGATTCACCGATGGCGTTCACCGGTCAGCGGCTGTTTGTCGCTCGTTACGATCCTTCTTCTTTTCGTTAGCTGCAGAGGTCTGAGATGTCTGAACCTGTTATTGATACGCACGCCTGGCCGCTGGTGCACTATGTGATGCCCGAGCGCGTGGCGGATGAGGATGCACCGCAGCATATCGCGGCGCTGCAGGCGGTGCTCGATCGTCAGCAGCCGTTCGTGCTGATTTTCAGCGGCGTGGAGCTGCCGAAAGATTCCGCCCACTTCTTTCGCCTATATAAGAAATGGGGCAGCGAAACGCGCGCTGCCCAGCAGCGCTACTGCCGGGGCGCGGTTCGGGTCGAACCGGATGAGGCTAAGCGCCGTTCGCTGTGGCGTAAAGCGCTGCGCTATCTGACCACCCGCACCATACCTTACCCCTACGAAGTTGTTGCCAGCGGGCAGCAGGCGGAACAGCAGGCGCAACGCTGGCTGCAGGATCTTAATTAACCCCACTTCGGACAGACTATGACGGTTGAAACGGTATCACCGCTGCTGACGCTGCGGCGGCTTCTTGCTGCTGAAAAATCAACGCTGCTGCTGGCGTTAACGATCTCTGCCAGCAGCGTATTGCTGGAGCTACTGCCCTGGTATCTGCTGTGGCGGGCGGTGGGCGTGGTGGAGCAGGGCGGTTCGCTGCTGCATCTGGGAGGCTGGCTGGCGCTGGCGCTGGTGTGTAAATATCTGCTGGCTTCGCTGGCGGGCTATTTTAGCCATCTGGCCGCCTTCCGCGTGCTGCATCACACCCGCCTGCGCATTGCCCGCGCCCTGACCCGGCTGCCGCTGATGCAGTTGGCCCCCTTCAGCGCAGGCAGCCTGCGCAAAATCATCATGAACGACGTGCAGCGGCTGGAGGACTTTATTGCCCACCACACCGTCGATCTGATCTCTGCGTTATTCAGTCCGCTGATTGCCGCACTTTTTCTGTTCTGGCTGGACTGGAAAATGGCGCTGGCGGCGCTGCTGACCGTGCCGCTGGCAATTGTCGCCCAGCGTCTGTGCCTGCGCGGTATGGCCGAGCGTACCCGGGAGTATCACCTGGCGACTGAGCGCCTGAATTCGGCGATTGTGGAGTATGTGCGTGGTATTCCGGTGATGAAGGCATTTAGCCAGGATACGCGTTCTTTCCGCCTGCTGGACGACAGCCTGCGAGACTATCACCAGCTGGTGGTACGTTTCACCCGCCGAGCGGTTCCTGCCTGGTCGCTGTTTGTGGTGCTGCTGAATGCCAGCATCTTTATTTTGCTGCCGCTGGGATTGTGGCGCGTGAGCCAGGGAACACTGTCGGTTTCTGCGCTGTTGCTGATCCTGATGCTCGGCAGCGGGCTGCTGAAGCCGCTGCTGCGCGTGACCTTTTTTGGTTCGCTGATCCGTGAACTGTTCGCCGGTCTGAGCCGGATGGCACCGTTTCTTGATGATGCCTCAGAGGGACATTCCGCCGCCACGGTGACTTCGCCGAGCGGTATTACGCTAATCGCCCGCGATTTGAGCTTCAGCTACGAGCAGCGCACGGCGATTGATACGCTGAATATGACGCTGCAACCCGGCGGTTTCTATGCGCTGGTGGGGCCATCCGGCGCAGGAAAATCGACGCTTGCAGGGCTGCTCTCGGGGATGCTGCCGCCAACGAGCGGGACGGTCACGCTGGGTGGCATGGCGCTGGCCGAGATGGATGATGCCACCCGCGCCTCGCTGCTGGCGGTGGTCAGCCAGCAGGTGTTTCTGTTCAAAGGTTCGCTGGCCGACAACCTGCGTCTGGCTCAGCCGCAGGCCAGCGATGAACAGCTGTGGCAGGCGCTGGAGATTGCTCAGGGGCGTGCCTTTGTCGAGGCATTACCGCAGGGGCTGGCGACAACAATCGGCGAGGGCGGGGCGCGGCTTTCCGGCGGTGAACGCCAGCGTATCGCCATCGCGCGCGCTCTGCTGGCGGAGACGCCGCTGCTGATCCTTGATGAGGCCACCGCTTTTGCCGATCTGCTCACCGAGGCTGCCTTCTATCGGGCACTCCGCCAGCAGCGCCCGACGGTTACCGTACTGACCATCGCTCACCGGCTATTCGCCGTTCAGCAGGCCGACTGCCTGCTGGTGATGGAAGCGGGGCGGTTAACCGGATGCGGAACGCATCAGCAACTGCTTAATGAGCACCGGCTTTATCAACAGATGTGGCACAGCCAGTCTCAGCTGGCACAGTGGCAAATCCGCCGAGAGGAAGATACCCATGTCAATGCTTAGTCCGCTTCAGCACAGTGCGGAAGGCCGCCGCCAGGTGCTGACCGGGATGCTGCTGAGGCTGATAGCCCAGCTGTGTACGGTTGCGCCACTGTTTATTGCCTGGCTGGCGATCGGCGACATCACGCCGGGGGCCGGAAGCTGGTCGCATTGGCCGCAGCTGCTGACGGCACTGCTGGCCTGCCTGCTGGTTCAGCTGTTGTGTTCCCACTTTGGTCAGCTCTGGTGCTTTGTGGGCAGCTACGAGGTGATGCAGCGCTACCGTGAAGCGGCGGCGGAACAGCTGCGTCGGCTGCCGCTGGGCTATTTTCAGCGCCACCGGCTCGGGGCCACCACCCAGCTACTGACCGACCATATGATGCGGGTCGAGCAGATTTTTTCTCATCTGCTGCCGGAAGTGGTGACCGGGATCGGCACCGCGCTGATTTTTATCTTGATCCTGCTGGCGATCAACGTGCCGCTAACGCTGGCGCTGATTGCCCCGCTGCCGCTGGCAGTGCTGTTGCTGTGGGGGGGATCTCACTTTTTACTGCGCGGCACCCATCGACAGAGCGAGCGGCTGCTGCGGGTGTCCGGGCTGCTGATCGAGTTTATCGGCGGAATTAAAACGCTGCGACTGTTCCACCGTCATCAGGACATGCTGGCGAAGCTCGACGACGCGTTCGGTGAGATCCGCCGCGCCAGCATGGGGCTGGAAGCCTGGGGAGCCGGGGCGGTGCAGCTGTTCCGCCTGTTTACCGAACTGGGACTGGTGGTGCTGTTTATCGTGGCGGGAGGACTGCTGCAACAGCAGGCGCTCGATCCCCTGACCTGGCTGCTGTTTATTCTGGTGTCGATCAAAGTGCTGGAGCCGCTGCTGGATGCTGCCGCTTACTTCACCTTAATGAGCGTGATGCGGCAGTCGCAGCAGCGGCTGGACGCGCTGATGGACGAACCGGTGCTGAATGAAGAGAACTGCGAGCCGCTGCCGGAAAACAATGCGATCCATTTTACCGATGTGCATTTTAGTTACGACCGACAGCCGACAATTCAGGGTGTTTCATTTGCTGTGCCTGAAGGCAGCGTCACCGCGCTGGTTGGTCCGTCTGGCAGCGGTAAAAGCACGCTGTTGCATCTGCTGGGGCGCTTCTATGAACCTCAAAGGGGGGCAATTTCGCTCGGCGGCGTGCCGCTGGCGCACATCGGCACCCGGGCACTGTATCAGCGTATCGGCTACGTCTTCCAGGATGTGCAGCTGTTCGACGGCTCGGTGCTGGATAACGTCCGTCTTGGCAGGCCGGATGCCAGCGAAGCCGACGTGATGGCCGCCTGCCGTGAGGCGTGCTGCGACGGATTTATCCAACAGCTGCCGCAGGGATATCACACGCGTTTGGGAGAAGGGGCACAGCGTTTGTCGGGTGGTGAGCGGCAGCGTCTTTCGATTGCCCGCATGATGCTGAAAGACCCGCCGGTGATCCTGCTGGATGAAGTGACGGCGCTGCTCGACCCGCTTTCGCAGGCGGATATTCAGCAGGCGCTGACCCGTCTGGCACGCGGCCGCACGGTGTTGATCATCGCGCATCGCCTGCGCACCGTGGAGTACGCCAGCCAGATTCTGGTCATGGAACATGGGCAGATTGTCGAACGCGGTAGCCATCAGCAACTGTTGGCACAGGGGGGGATCTATCGGCGCATGTGGCAGGAGCAGGAGTAAACCGGCTCGTTAGCGTGCGGGAAAATCAGGTGATTTTCCACACCAGAATGTTCTGTAAGCGGATCGATTCTCGGCGGGTGCTGAGTCAGTGACTATACTGGTAGCTGTGAAAACCAACCGGAGGATAACGATGACCATTCATAAGAAAGGACAGGCGCACTGGGAAGGCGATATCAAGCGCGGTAAAGGTACTATCTCAACGGAGAGTGGGGCGCTGGATAATCAGCCCTATGGTTTTAATACCCGTTTCGAAGGCAAACCCGGCACCAACCCCGAAGAGCTAATCGGGGCCGCGCACTCGGCATGCTTCTCAATGGCGCTGTCGCTGATGCTGGGCGAGGCCGGGTTTACGCCTGAGAGTATTGATACCGTGGCCGACGTTTCACTGGATAAAGTCGATGGCGGATTTGGCATTACCAAAGTGGTGCTGCAAAGCAAGGTGAAGTTGCCGGGTATCGCGAAAGATGAATTTGATAAAATCATTCAGCAGGCCAAAGCGGGCTGCCCGATTTCCAAACTGCTGAGTACCGAAATCACCCTCGATTATCAGTTGGAAAACTAGTCTGGATACGGGGCTTATCCATAATTTGCCCACAGTGTTAAGAATGCGTAAGCCCCGAGAAAAAGATCCGCTAATCCGGCGGAATTAGGAGTTCGGGAGATAGGGAAGTGTTGACGGATGCCCGATATTGCTGGGTAACGACAGTATGCAGGTCGTGAGCAAATTGAGGGCATCAAGATGAAAAAAACAACACTGGCACTGGTTCTTAGCGTATTAACCGCAAGCAGCTTCTTTTCCACCTTCTCGCACGCTGACGGCCCGGGAAATGGTCCGGAACGTCAGTGGCATCAGCAGGGTGGGGGCCAGCCTGACCGGGGCGATCGTCACGATCGCAGCGATCGCGGCGGCCCGGATCGTCATGACAATCGTGGACCCGATCGCGATAATCATGAGCGTTTCCGCCCGGCAGAGCGCGATCGTTTTGCCTGGAACGGCCACGACTTCCGTCGCGGACAGCCGCTGCCGCCACATTTCCGCGGTAACGACTACCGGGTGGATGACTGGCATCGCCGCGGTTTGTATGAGCCGCCGCGCGGCGCGTACTGGGGCTACATTGACGGCAACTATGTGCTGATTGCCGCCGCTACCGGCGTGATCACCTCGATCATTCTGGGCAGTGCCCTGGGCCATTACTAAGCTGATTCTGACCGGCGGCCGCTGCCGCCGGTTTTTTACTTTCCGGGGCATCATTTCTGTGACAAAAGACGCTTTGCGTTATCCCCAACCTTCACCGTTCGCTGGCAATGCAAACTAAGTGGGTTGTTGCCTCGCAGATGGGCGTACTTGGTTTAGGATTGGGGCTGGCGAAACTCCTTTTTAACAAGCGTAGTGGGTACGCTCTGAGAACCGCTTTGAGCGCATTTAATACTTAACTTTCCCGGACTTCAGCGTATAGACGTCTGGACATGTAGCCATCAACTTATGTAGCATGCTGTCATTCGAAATTTGCTAACGGGAACAACCGAATGTCGCAGCGGGTAAAAATTCTGGACGGGGGCATGGGGCGTGAACTGGCGCGCATCGGTGCACCTTTCCGCCAGCCGGAATGGTCTGCACTGGCGCTGTATGAAGCGCCGGAGCGCGTCCGTGATGTCCACAACAGCTATATCGCGGCCGGGGCTGAAACGATCACCACTAACAGCTACGCGGTTGTACCCTTCCATATTGGTGAAGAGCGCTTTGCAAATGATGGCGCTCGCCTGGCTGCACTTGCCGGCCAGCTGGCCCGTGAGGCTGCTGATTCTGCCGATATCATTACCCCGGTGCGTGTTGCCGGAAGCCTCCCCCCTGCGCTGGGTTCTTATCGTCCCGATCTGTTTAATGAGCAGCAGGCACAGGCGATCCATCGTGTACTGGTCGCCGCTCAGACACCTTACGTTGATCTCTGGCTGGGTGAAACGATTAGCTCGATTGCGGAAGCAGAATCCATCCATGCCGTGCTTGCCGGTCAGCCCCAGCCGCTGTGGCTTTCATTTACCCTGCAGGATGAGCCTGAGCTGTACGATGCCGTCAGCACCTTACGCTCCGGTGAGAGCGTGGGCGCGGCGGTGAGCAGGGCGATTGAACTGGGCGTAGAAAATGTGCTGTTCAACTGCAGCCACCCTGAGGTGATGTCTTCTGCGGTGAAGCAGGCGGCAGCCGTGCGTGAGCAGCTGGGTGCGGATATCGGCATTGGCGTTTACGCTAACGCATTTGATCACGGCAGCAACAGCGGCGGCGCTAATGAAGGGCTGAGCGCACTGCGCAAGGATACGCACCCTGAAGGCTACCTGAACTGGGCGCAGGAGTGGGTGGCGGCTGGCGCGACGCTGGTCGGTGGCTGCTGCGGTATCGGTCCCGAGCATATCGGTCGACTGGCCGCGGCACTGAAGTAATCTCTACGGCAACGACAGATAAAACCAATAAAAACAAATTAAAACCAGGAAACACAATATGAATCGTCGCGACTTTATTAAAACCACCGGTGCGCTGTCGGTGGCTGCGGCCTGCACCAGCTGGCCATTTACTGCTGCAACGGCGGCTGAAGCGCCGTCCACCACGCCGAAAAAAGGCGGCCATCTGATTGTGGGTATGGATAACGCCTCCAGCACCGACCGCCTCGATCCGGCGTTCTGGTTCGAATCCTATATGTATTTCGTCGGTTCCCAGCTGTTTAACTGCCTGGCGGAAGTCGATGAAAACGGCAAGATTATTCCCTCGCTGGCGGAGAGCTGGGAAACCAGTGACGGCAGCAAAACCTGGGTGTTGAACATTCGTCAGGGCGTGCAGTTCCACGATGGCCGCACGCTAACGGCGAAAGATGTGATTTATTCACTGAACCACCATCGCGATGAAAAATCCAGCTCGTCGGTGAAGGGCTATCTCGACCCGGTTGTATCGCTGGAAGCCACCAGCCCAAATCAGGTGACGATCAAGCTGAAAGAGCCGAACGTGGAATTTATTGCGCTACTCAGCGACGTTCACTTCGCCATTACCGCAGAAAACGAGAATTTTGATAAAGGCATCGGGACCGGTGCTTTTATTCTGGAAAGCTTCAAGCCGGGCGTGCGTACGCTGGTGAAGCGTAATCCGAACCACTGGAACCCGGCTCGTGGCCACGTGGATTCCGTGGAAACGCTGGCGATGAATGATTCCACCGCGCGCGTTGCGGCGCTGGCCAGCGGCTCGGCGCATATTATCAACCGCGTTAACCCACGTATTGTTGACCGCCTGAAGAATATGCCGAACATCCAGCTGCAGCGCTCGCGCGACAGCCAGATCTTCACTTTCCCGGGGCTGGCAACGGCGGCACCGTTTAATACCCTTGACGGGCGTCTGGCACTGAAATACGCCATCGACCGCGAGCAGATTATCAAAACCGTGCTGGGCGGCTACGGCACCGTGGCTAACGATAACCCGATCTTCCCGTCCAGCCAGTACTTTGCGAAAGACATTCCCCAGCGTCCTTACGATCCGGAAAAAGCCAAATTCCACTGGCAGAAAACCGGTTTCTCCGGCCCGCTGGTGCTGTCCGTCGCCGAGTCCGGCTTCCCGGGGGCGGTAGATGCCGGCCAGCTGTACCAAAACTCGGCCACTCGTGCCGGTATTCCTCTGAAGGTTGAGCGCGTGCCGGATGATGCCTTCTGGGATAACGTCTGGATGAAGAAACCGTTTGTTTCCTCAAACTGGTCGCTGCGCCCGACGGCGGATGCGCTGCTGTCGCTGGTGTTTACCAGTAATGCACCGTGGAATGAGTCGCAGTGGAAAGAGCCTAAGTTTGACCAGCTGGTTAACGCTGCCCGTGGCGAGCAGGACGAGCAGAAGCGCCGTCAGATTTACCACGACATCCAGCTGATGCTGGTGGAGCAGGGCAGCGAAATCATTCCGCTGTATGCCGACTCGCTGGACGCCAGCAGTAAAAAAATCAACGGGTTTGTCGCGATTCCGGGCTTCACTATGAGCGGCAACCGCGCGGCGGAAAAAGTGTGGTTCGCCTAACGGTTTCCCGGTTCAGCTTCAGGTTGCAGGATATCTTTTGAGTAATTTGCGTGAGACAAAGGGGAAGGGGCACCTTCCCCTGTTAAAACTAATCGGGCTGCGGCTGTTGGCCGGTGTGGTGATGCTGCTGGTGGTATCGGCGCTGATCTTTATCGGCATCCAGCTGCTGCCCGGCAACGCGGCAACGGCTATTCTAGGCCAGACTGCAACGCCACAGGCGGTGGCGGCGCTGAATGAGCAGTTGGGCCTCGACCAGCCCGCGCTGGGCCGCTATCTGGGCTGGCTGGGCGGCGTGCTGCACGGTGATTTTGGCCACAGCTTTACCAGCCGGGAGGCAATTGCTCCGGTGCTGCTGGATCGGCTGGGTAACACGCTGTCGCTGGCCTTTTTCACCGCCATCGTCGCCGTACCGCTGGCGCTGGTGATCGGCTTTCTGTCCGCCCGTTACCAGGGCAGCTGGCTGGACCGGCTGCTAAGCCTGTTTACCCGCGCTGCCGTATCGCTGCCGGAGTTTTTCTCCGGCTATCTGCTGATTCTGATATTTTCCATCACGCTGTTCTGGCTGCCCAGCAACAGCAGCATTTCCGACGATATGCCGCTTGGCGACCGACTGCTGGCCATCGCTCTGCCGTGCATGACGCTGATTCTGGCGATCCTTGGCCATATGAGCAATATGACCCGGGCCGCGCTGGTTAGTGCGCAGAATGCAGCCTGGGTAGATACGGCGCTGATGAAGGGGCTGTCGCCTTCAGCGATCCTGTTCCGACACGTGCTGCCAAACGCTTGGGGGCCGATAATTAACGTTATCGTGTTAAACCTTGCCTGGCTGATGGTCGGCGTAGTGATTGTTGAAAACGTGTTTGTTTACCCTGGCCTGGGGCAGTATATGGTCGACAGTATCAGCAAGCGTGATATCCCGGTGATTCAGGACTGTGCCCTGCTACTGGCGGGGATCTATATTTTGCTGAATCTGCTGGCCGATGTCGTCGCGCTGCTGGCTAACCCGCGCCTGCGCCACAGCCGCTAAGCGGCAGGTATGATTTTTACCCTCGGTGGTGCAGCAAGGTGCACACTGCCGGGACTAACCAGGAATTGATGTGGATGTTTAGGCTGAAATTTGCGGTGCTGCCCGGCGTGATCGGGCTGGGCCTGTTTATTCTGGTGGCGATTTTCGCCCCCTGGCTGTCGCCGTATGCGCCAGATCAGGTAGTGGGCAGCGCATGGAGCGGGGTCACGGCGGAAAACTGGCTGGGGACCGATAACCTGGGGCGCGATCTGCTTTCCCGACTGATCTGGGGTACCCGAACCTCGCTGAGCGTCAGCGCCGTAGCAACGCTGCTGGCCTTTGCCATCGGGACGTTTCTCGGCTTTCTGGCCGGTTTCTGCCGTGGCTGGGTTGACCAGCTTATCTCCAGGCTGAACGATATTCTGATGGCGATCCCCACGCTTATTCTTGCACTGGTGGTGCTGGCGATGCTGCCGAAAACCATTCCGGTGATCGTGCTGGTGCTGGGTTTCCTTGAATCCACCCGGGTGCTGCGTGTGGCGCGTTCGCTGGCGGTGGATATTGCTGCGCAGGAGTTTATTGAAGTTGCCCGGCTGCGCGGTGAGCGCCTGAGCTGGGTGCTGTGGCGTGAGATCCTGCCAAATGCGCTTACCACGCTGATCGCGGAGTTTGCCCTGCGCTTTATCTTTATCCTGCTGTTCCTTTCTGCGCTGTCGTTCCTGGGCATGGGTATTCAGCCGCCGACCGCCGACTGGGGCGGGCTGGCACGGGATAATAAAGACGGCATTCTGTTTGGCGTCTGGGCCGCGCTGATCCCCGGTGCGGCCATCGCGCTGCTGGCGATCGCGCTGAACAGCGTTGCCGACTGGCTGTTAAGCCACCACACCCGCAGCTGGCAGGAGTAAATCATGAGCCAACAACCACTTTTACGCGTTGAGCAGCTGCGGGTCACCGCCGGGAATGCCGTGCTGGTACAGGATATCTCCTTCACCCTGAAAAAGGGCGAGGTGCTGGGGCTGATCGGAGAGTCGGGCGCGGGGAAATCCACCATCGGTCAGGCGATCCTCGGCCATTTCCGTTTTGGCATGAAGCTCGGCGGCGGCAAAATCCATTTTGCCGGGCGCGAGCTGACCGGGCTTTCCGAACGCCAGCTACGCGGCGTGCGCGGCGCGAAAATTGCCTACGTGGCGCAGTCGGCCAGCGCGGCGTTTAACCCGGCGAAAAAGATCGGCGAGCAGGTGATCGAAGCGGCTATTCGCCATCGGATACTGAATCGTCAGCAGGCGATAGTGCGGGCGATTGAGATTTTCAGTCAGCTACAGTTGCCGCAGCCGCAGGACTTTTTCCACCGCTATCCGCATCAGGTGTCGGGCGGGCAGCTGCAGCGTGCGATGATCGCAATGGCGATCTGCGCTGGTCCTGAGTTGATTATCTTTGATGAACCGACCACCGCGCTGGATGTGACCACCCAGCTGGAAGTGCTGAAGGCGATCCGCGAAGTGATCCGCCTGACCGGAGTCGCTGCGCTGTATATCAGCCACGATTTGGCGGTGGTGGCGCAAATCAGCCAGCGCATTATGGTGCTGCGCCACGGGCGTGAGGTGGAGTGCGGCAACACCGCCGAGCTGCTGGCCGCGCCTGAGCAGGCCTATACCCGCGATCTGCTGCACAGCCACGGCGAACCGCATCAACCGCGCAGTACCACGCTGCCGCTGCTGACCGCCGAGCAGATTTCCGTTGATTATCAGGCCAACCGCGTGCTGGACGACGTCTCGCTGACCATCGGGCGGGGCCGGACTCTGGCGCTGATTGGCGAGTCGGGTGCCGGAAAATCGACGCTGGGCAGGTTGATTTGCGGGCTGGTTGCCCCCGCGCACGGTAGCGTGCGCTTTAACGGCCAGCTGCTGCCTGCTGCACTGCGCCAGCGTTGCCGCCAGCAGCTTCAGTCGGTACAGATGATCCATCAGCATCCGGACACCGCGCTGAATCCGCGGCTAACCATCGGTGTGCAGATTGCGCGCTCGATGGTTTGTCTGACCACGCTGACGCCGCTGCAGCGGCAGGCGCGAGTCAGCGAACTGCTGGAAAAGGTCGGCCTGCCGCCGCAGCTGGCGGATCGCTATCCGCACGCGCTGTCCGGTGGTCAGAAGCAGCGCGTCTGTATCGCCCGCGCGCTGGCGGTCGATCCGGCACTGATTGTCTGCGATGAACCGACTTCCGCACTCGATCCGCTGGTCGGTCGCGAAGTGCTGGCCCTGCTGAAATCGCTACAGGAAGAAACCGGCGTGTCGATGCTGTTTATCACCCACGATCTGCACGTGGTCCAGGCGGTGGCCGATGAGGTGATGGTACTGCGCCACGGCAAAGTGGTGCGCCAGGGGCGGCTGGATCAGGTGTTTACCGCGCCGCTGGACGAGTACACCGCCCGGCTGCTGCGGGCGGTGCCTGAAATGCGCGTGGGCTGGCTGGAAGAGGCTGGTGCGGTGGCATAGCTCCGCTGTCCGGCGCAGCCTATGGTCGTTACTGGTGGGCAATCACCGAAGCAATCACGCCAGTAGCGATAGCAATCAGCACGTAGTTGCCGTTCACGTTCATCCAGCGATGACCTGACGGTGGTGCTTTCAGACCGTGTTTTTTCCAGTCGTTAACCTGATAGCCTGCACCGCGATACTGCTGCGGCAGAGGGCGTCCCTTACGGAAGTCAGGCTGCTGGCGCTCCGGTTTATTGCCGTGTGCCTGCTGGTGCGACGCCTGCTGCGGGCGCGCGTTGTTTTCGCGCTGAGGTTGGCCGCCGTTGGCGTGCTGATTCTGCTGCGGCTGCCCGCCATTGCCCTGCTGTTGTTTCTGCTGCTGGTGCTTTATTGGTTGCTGCTGTGCGTCGCGGCCGTTGTCCGGGCCCTGGGCAAAGGCACTCAGGCTGCTGCTGGCAATCATCATTACGGATAAAGCCATAATCAGGGTCTTTTTCATCTTGTTATTCCTTTCGGTTGAATCAGTGTTCAGACAAAAGGAATGTGGCCTTCGGGCGGGTCGCTAACAAGGGTAAAAATCTGAAGAGTGTGGGTTTAACGGTTTTTTTAATTCGTCTTTACGCAAAACTGCAACGCCACCACCGGCAGCGTTGCAAGAGGGGTTAAAACGGTGTTTCGACCACGCCGCCATCCACCCGTAATGCGGCACCGGACGTGGCGGAGGAGAGCGGTGAGCAGACGTAAGTCACCATGTTACTCACCTCTTCCACGCTGGCGGCTCGCTGGATAACTGACGTTGGACGATTGGCCTTCACAAACTCTACGCCCAGATCTTCCAGCTTCGCGCCGTTGGCCACTTCCTGCTTAAACATTTCGGCGAAACCATCGGACAGGGTTGGCCCGGGCAGCACCGCATTGACTGTCACACCCGTGCCTGCGGCGGCTTTTGCCAGACCGCGAGACAGCGCAAGCAAAGCGGTTTTGCTAACGCCATAGTGGATCATATCTGCCGGAATATTGATGGCGGATTCAGAGGAGAGGAACACCACGCGGCCCCAGCCGGATTTGATCATCTGCGGCATATAGGCCCGGCTCAGGCGCACCGCCGACATGACGTTGATATCCCAGATGTTCTGCCATAGCGCATCGTCAGTTTCAAAGAAGTCGCCACCGGGGAAAATGCCGACGTTATTGACCAGAATATCGCACTGCGGTTCGGCGTTGAGCAGCGCGCTGCATCCGTCGGCGGTACCCAGATCCAGAGCATGGCCTCGTGCCCCATTGCCCAGTTCTTTGACCAGCTCATCCACCTGCTGCTGATGACGCCCGGTGATCACCACCCGTGCTCCGGCTTTTGCCAGCCCCTGAGCAATACCTTTACCGATACCTTTCGTTGAACCGGTGACGATGGCGGTTTTGCCGCTTAAATCAATCTTCATCACAATCTCCTGTGCGGTTAGGTCAGGAGAATAAGTGTAGACACGATTCAGCGACTCTGTGAATTACCCGATGCGATAAGCCTGTTCCAGCATCCAATGCTGCTGTTCGCGGCTGTAGCTGACCAGGGAATTCTTACTGTTCGAACGCGAAAGAATCCAGTCAACCTCATCCATGGAGAGGGGCTGAAGATCCTGCCAGAAGGCCAGGCCGGCGTTAGCTATTAGCCACTGCTTTAGCTGCTCTGCGGGTTGTTCGCTGGTCTGCTGGAATAGCGCGAAGTTAAGCTCCTGCATCAACACCGCCTGCTGCGGATGCGGGCTTTCGTCCAGCAGAGTCAGGAACGGCAGCAGCAGACGGCCGCAGACCTCGCCGTGGTGATAATCTTTGATGGCACCCAGCTCCCCGGCAATACCGTGGATCACCCCCAGCCCCGCCATGCTCAGGCTCTTGCCGCCAAGCCAGGAGGCCAGCATCATTTGCTCACGTGCTCTATCGCCCTGAGAACCGCTTTCGGTCAGCTGCGGCCAGCCGCGCACGAAGGCCTGCATGCCGCTGATGGCGGTCTGACGGGTAAACGCATTACCCTTTGATGACAGATACGCCTCGAACAGGTGGGTGAAAGCATCCACCGCGCAGCAGACCAGCACGTTATCCGGTGCGCCGCGCAGCAGGTCGGGATCGAGAATGGCCACCTGCGGAACAAATTCAGGATGGCGCAGCGAGGCTTTTACTTTGATCTCTGCTTTATCCGTAATCACCGCATTTTGCGTCACTTCGCTGCCGGTTCCTGCCGTGGTCGGTACGGCGATCAGCGGCAGGGTTGCGCCACTGACCGTCGTGTCGCCGACTTTCTCCAGATAGCGCAGCGTATTTAGCGGATGCTGGCTCAACGCCGCCACCGCTTTCGCCGCATCCAGCACGCTGCCGCCACCAATTGCGACGACACGCTGGATTTTGCCGCGCCAGCGCGTCACCCAGCTGTCGATCTCACCGGGTGATGCTTCGTGCGGCACAATTTCAATCCCGACCAGCAGCGGTTGTACCTGATGCTCCAGGTTTTTCCAGGCATCGCTGCGCAAGAAAGAACTGCCGCAGAACAGCAGGGTAGGTAAAGGTGTTTCAGTCAGCAGGCGCGGTAGCTGTTGCAGGCTGCCGCTGCCGAAGAAAGTCTGACGATTGGCGATCAGTTGGCTGGTATTCATAAACGGACTGGGGCCTTTAGGGTTACAGCTGCCCGGGTGCCGGGCAGTTGAAGGTGATCATCTGATTTTGCGGTGAATTGATAATACTGAATTGCCGATCGGAAATACGCTGCGCCAGCCAGCCGTCGCGGGTGACGGCAGAGGGAATATACAGCTCGCGATTAGTGGATTGCAGCGTGCCGCTGTCCAGCGTTAAATCGGGCAGGGTAACGGAAAAAGAGTTGAAGCGGTCAACGACTAATCCCTGCACATTACCCAGCGGCTGGCCTTCAAGGCTCTGGCGCTGGCCGTTACATTCCACCCCTTTATAGTCAGAAGAGCAGGCGGCAAGCAGCAGAACCAGTACGGCAGGCAGCGGCCGTAAAAACGGGACAGCGAAAAGGCGCGGTGGCATCAGCCTGAGACATGAGTACGGCATTACGCATCCTGTCGGTTGGGGGGTCCTTAGTATAGCGCGGCAGTTGTACCGGGCGAAAGCCATTGCGCACGACGGTAAATTTACACTTTCCGCTGAATAACCCTTCACTGTGTAACAATATGCGGAATCGATTCTGTGATTTTGTTAACAATAGTTCGCAAACGAATTAATGAGTGCTACAATCCTTGCGATTTTTGTGACGGATATCACATTGGTGGCGATGTAATCCCCTCTTACTGTCACATATCCCTCCGGACGGAGGGCAGGAAAGCAGCACGGCACTGTATGCGGGCAAATTGCGCAAGGAGTTATATACTTTTTGGCGAGTCTGCCCTGTGGTGGCTGTGCATCAGCGCGTCAGGGAAGGCAGGTGCTTATTCCGGGAATACCGGGCTGATCTCATTGGCCGCATTCGATTTGCGGCGTGGGGATTCTGGTATGGGATTGAGCGTTTTTTGGTGCTTGTTAACTCCGAATCTTTCCAGTGAATAAAAATAAAACCTCTGTATTGCTGCTGACGCCGATGTTGATCATCGCTCCTACAGCCGTCAGCTTTGCGCAAACCTCTGCAACCGCCGCTCAGGGACAGGATTCCACCCTGATGGTCATCAAACACCGTAATGGTCTGTCCGAACTGGACACCCCTGCCGCCGTCAGCGTGGTGGAAGGCGACGATCTGCGCCACAGCACGGCGCAGGTGAACCTGTCTGAAAGCCTGGGCAGCGTGCCGGGCCTGCAAATTCAGAACCGCCAGAACTACGCGCAGGATCTGCAACTGTCGGTGCGTGGCTTCGGCAGCCGCTCCATGTACGGCGTACGCGGCGTACGCATCTACGTTGATGGCATTCCTGCTACCATGCCGGACGGCCAGGGCCAGACCTCGAATATCGATATCAATTCCATTGGCAAAGTGGAAGTGCTGCGCGGCCCGTATTCGGCGCTCTACGGCAACGCCTCCGGCGGCGTGGTGAACATTGACACCACCTCCGGCAGCCAGCCCACCACTCTGGAAGCAGGCACTTACTTCGGCAGCTACGGCACCTGGCGCAACAGCGTTAAGGCCAGCGGTGCAACCGGAGACGGTACTCAGGCCGGTGACGTCAACTACACCATTTCCGGTTCCCGTTTTACCACCCATGGCTTCCGCGACCATAGCGGTACGCAGAAAAGCCTCGGTAACGGCAAACTCGGCGTGCGGCTGGACGATGTCAGCACCCTGACGCTGATGTTTAACAGCGTATCGGTTGATGCTAACGATCCCGGCGGACTGAGCGAGGCCGAATACAAAGCCAATCCGAAGCAGTCGCCTCGCGGCGATCAGTACAACACGCGTAAGAGCCTTGACCAGACTCAGATTGGCCTGCGCTACCAGCGCCAGATGAGCGATAACGACGAGCTGACGTTGACCACGTGGCACGGCGAACGCCACACCACGCAGTATCAGTCCATTCCTTACGCGACGCAGCAGAATGCGGCTTATCCGGGCGGCGTGATCGTGCTGGAACGTAAATACCAGGGGATTGATACCCGCTGGAAGCATGACGACCAGCTGGGATCGATGCCGGTTTCGCTGATTGCCGGCCTGGATTATGAAACCATGACCGAGCGCCGTCAGGGCTTCCAGAACTACAACCTGGTGAACAACGTGCCGCAGTTCGGTGAGAAAGGGGATCAGCGCCGCAACGAGAAAAACACCATGTGGAATCTCGACCCCTATCTGCAAACCAGCTGGCAGCTCTCTTCCGCCTGGACGCTGGATGCCGGTCTGCGTTACAGCACGGTCAGTTTTGATTCTACCGACTACTATATTACTCAGGGCAACGGTGACGACAGCGGCAGCGCGCGCTATCACAAGCTGCTGCCGATGGGTTCGATCAACTATGCGGTGACCGATGCGTGGAATCTTTATGCTTCCGCCGGTCGTGGTTTTGAAACGCCGACCATCAATGAGCTTTCCTATCGCTCAACGTCCGGTAGCGAAACCGGCCTGAACCTTGGGCTGAAACCGGCCACCAGCGATACCTTTGAAATCGGCAGCAAAACCCGCATCGGTTACGGCCTGCTGACCGCCGCCATCTTCCAGACCAACACTGACAACGAGCTGGTGGTGGATAAGAGCCAGTACGGTCGTGCGGTGTATAAAAACGCCGGGGAAACTCGTCGCCGTGGCCTGGAGCTGGGCTTCGATCAGCAGTTCGCCCAGGACTGGCGTTTGAAAATGGCGTGGACGCTGCTGGATGCCACCTACCGCAACGAAACCTGTTCTGCCAGCGGCAGCTGCACCCCGGCGGGTAATCGCTTACCGGGTATCGCCCGCAATATGGGCTACGCCTCGCTGGAATATGCACCGGAAAGCGGCTGGCACGCCGGCGCGGATATTCGCTATTTAAGCAGTATTCAGGCCGATGACGCCAACGATGCTCAGGCACCGTCCTATGCGGTAACCAGCCTGAACACCGGCTATCGCTTTAACTGGAGCCGCTGGTCGCTGGATCTGTTCGGCCGCGTGGATAACCTGTTCGATCGCCAGTACGTCGGGTCGGTGATTGTTAACGAAGGCAACGGTCGTTACTTCGAACCGGCCCCCGGACGCAACTGGGGCGGTGGCGCGACGCTGGCTTATCAGTTCTGATAATTTAACGCCGGAAGTTTAACGGCAACGGATCCAAAACGGCCCGCTAATGCCACCGGCAGCGGCGGGTCAGAACACACCGGATGGATGGCTAAACAATAACCGGGTGTTTTTAAAGATTAGGCTTACGCTTAATCGACGACTTTAAATATTGGTAAGGTTCAAATTATGCAAAGTAAAGCATCAAGGATCCTGATCCTGTTGACGACGATATTTGCCGTACTCAGCGGCCTGTATCTGTTAATTGGCGGTATCTGGTTAGCTAAACTGGGCGGTTCGCTCTACTACATTATTGCCGGTGTGATTCAGCTGATCACCGCCTTTTTGCTGTTCCGCCGCCGTGGCGCAGCGTTACTGTTGTACGCACTGTTCCTGCTCGGCACCACCATTTGGTCGCTGTGGGAAGTGGGATCGGATTTCTGGGCGCTGACTCCGCGTCTGGATGTGACCTTCTTCTTCGGCCTGTGGTTGGTTCTGCCGTTTATCTGGCGTGGCCTGAGCAGCGAAGGCGCCTTCCCGCGCACGGCGCTGGCTGGCGTGCTGGTGTTTGTGGTTATCGTGCTGGCCTACTCGGTATTTAACGATCCGCAGGAAGTGAACGGAACCCTGAGCGCTGACCAGGTTGAACAACCTGCGCCTTCCGCTGACGGCGTTGCTGCCGGTGACTGGCCTGCCTATGGCCGCACCCAGGGCGGTACCCGTTACTCTCCGCTGAAGCAGATCACCGATAAGAACGTCGGCGAGCTGCAGCAGGCGTGGGACTTCCAGACCGGCGATTTGAAAACCGCAACCGATCCGGGTGAAATCACTAACGAAGCAACGCCGATCAAAATCGGTGATGCCCTTTACCTGTGTACTGCGCACCAGAAGCTGTTTGCGCTGGATGCCGCGACCGGTAAAGAGAAGTGGCGTTTCGATCCGAAAATGAAGACTGACCCGACGTTCCAGCACGTGACCTGTCGCGGTGTGTCTTACTACCAGACCCCGGAAGCCGCCGCGCTGCCAGCGGGTGCCAAGCCTGCGCTGTGCGCACGCCGCATCCTGCTGCCGGTGAACGACGGTAACCTGTACGCGCTGGATGCCGAAACCGGTGAACTGTGTGCGGAATTTGGTGACAACGGCAAGCTGAACCTGCAGAGCAATATGCCGTTCAACAAAGTGGGCGGCTATGAGCCAACCTCACCACCGATTGTGACACCAACCACCATCGTGATGGCCGGTGCAGTGACCGATAACTACTCCACCAAAGAACCGTCCGGCGTTGTCCGTGGTTTTGACGTGAAGACCGGTAAGCTGCTGTGGGCCTTCGATACCGGTGCTAAAGATCCAAACCTGCTGCCGGAAGCGGATCAGCACTACACGCCGAACTCGCCAAACTCCTGGGCACCGGCGGCGTATGATGCCTCGCTGGACCTGGTGTATCTGCCGATTGGCGTGTCTACCCCGGATATCTGGGGCGGTAACCGTACCCCGGAAATGGAACGTTTTGCTACCGGTCTGCTGGCGCTGAATGCGACTACCGGCAAGCTGGCCTGGTTCTACCAGACCGTGCATCACGATCTGTGGGATATGGACGTTCCGGCTCAGCCAACGCTGGCGGACATTGATGATAAGAACGGCAACAAAGTTCCGGTTATCTATGTGCCGACTAAAACCGGTGACCTGTTCGTACTGGATCGCCGTAACGGTAAGCCGGTAGTTCCTGCTCCTGAGATGAAAGTGCCGGGTGGCCCGGCGAAGGGCGATCGCCTTTCTCCAACCCAGCCTTACTCTGAGCTGAGCTTCCGTCCGAAAGAGCATCTGGCCGGTAAAGATATGTGGGGTGCCACTATCTACGATCAGCTGATCTGCCGCGTGATGTTCCATCAGCTGCGTTATGAAGGCCCGTTCACCCCGCCATCCGAGCAGGGTACGCTGGTGTTCCCGGGTAACCTGGGGATGTTCGAGTGGGGCGGTATTTCCGTTGACACCGACCGTCAGGTTGCCGTGGCAAACCCAATGGCGCTGCCGTTCGTTTCCCGTCTGGTACCGCGCGGTCCGGGTAATCCGATGGAGCCGGACGAGAACGATAAAGGCGGCACCGGCAGCGAGTCCGGTATTCAGCCACAGTACGGTGTACCGTACGGCGTGACGCTGAATCCGTTCCTGTCTCCGCTGGGCTT
This sequence comes from Erwinia sp. INIA01, assembly GCF_025947915.1. NCBI lineage: Bacteria > Pseudomonadati > Pseudomonadota > Gammaproteobacteria > Enterobacterales > Erwiniaceae > Erwinia > Erwinia sp. INIA01. The sequence goes on along the minus strand of NZ_JAPDNC010000012.1, from coordinate 125,748 downwards.
CCCGTGCAAGCAGCCTTCATGGGGCTACATTTCAGCGATTGACCTGAAGACTAACGATATCGTGTGGAAAAAACGTATCGGTACGGTGCGCGATAGTTCACCGATTCCGCTGCCGTTTAAAATGGGTATGCCAATGCTGGGCGGCCCGGTTTCTACTGCCGGTAACGTGTTCTTCATTGCGGCGACTGCCGATAACTATCTGCGTGCGTTTAACGTGTCTAACGGCGAGCAGCTGTGGCAGGCGCGTCTGCCAGCGGGCGGCCAGGCTACACCGATGACGTATGAAGTGAACGGTAAGCAGTACGTGGTGATTGTGGCCGGTGGTCACGGTTCGTTTGGTACGAAGATGGGCGATCATGTGATTGCTTATGCTTTGCCGGACAGTAAGTAAGCGTGTTATTCGGGGCGGGCCTGAGGGTTCGCTTCTGAGATAGCGTTGAGGGCGGCCGTTTTTACGGTCGCCTTTTTTTATCTGTAGTTTGGAGGGTGGGGCGGTGACTGCTGTGACTACGCTGGCTGGTTGTGCCCCCGGCCTGGCGGTCCTCGCGCCGCGTTGCGGTTCCTTCACTTCGTTCGTCAGCCTGCCGGACCGGCACAGACGCGCGTCCTGCGCGGCTGTGCCTTTCGCCCACGTCCATGTGTGCGAATCCTGGCTTTCCTCTCTGCGTTCAGCGCTGCGGATTGCCCGCTCGGGGCACAACCAGCCTGCTTGCTGACTTCCGAGTTGCCTTAGGGATGAATCCAAGTTTTTCTCTACGTTCGGCGTTGCGGTTGAGCGCCAAGGGAAACTGGCAGTCAGCCTGTTATCGTTGTGACTGCGCTGGCGGGTTGCTGCCACGAAGGGCTGGTCCTCGCGCCGCTGTGCGGTGCCTTCATTTCGTTCGCAAGCCGGTCGGATCGGCTCAGACGTCACATCCATGTGCCGACCGAGCCTTTCGCCTGCGTCCTTGCAGGCGAATCCTGGCTTCCTCTCTGCATTCAGCGCTGCGGATTGCCCGTCGTGGCAGCAACCCGTCCGTGCCGTAACTCAGGTATTGCTTTCAGATTAGAAAACATCTGTTTTGTGAATTGATGTGTTCATACGGAAATCGGCGATGCGACAGGCGGTGCGGTTATTCTGTTGTCCTCTTTTCTTTCAGCGCTGCAGCTTCTCGGCACAATGTCTTTGCGAGAACTCTGTTTTATTCTTTTGCAGGATTTTCGCTGAGCCAGCATGCTAAACATCGCAGCCTGAACCGTTTACCTGGCAGCGATAACAATGAAATGAAGGTGCACAGCCTCTGCCGGGGATGCCGGGCAATCCGTAGCGCTGAGGTGGAAGCAGATGGCCAGGAGACGCCAACATGGACGTTGGCGTCAGGCGAAGTCGGGTCATGGATGACACGTCTTCGCCGGTCCGACCGGCCAGATGCTGTAACCGAAGGCATCACGCAGCGCGTGACGCGAGGACGACCGGAAGCCCCGGCAGAGGCTGGGAACCCGGCACGGATTTATCAGCGACAATCAATCACCCGGCAGCGCCTTCAACTGCACAATCTGCTGCCGCCAGCGCGCTACCGCAGCCGCCTCATCCTTCAGACTGAATGTCACCCCGCCGGTTACCGTCGCATAGGGCGCACGGTGAATCACCACCTGCTGTACGGCGGCATCAAACACCGCCAGCTGAAGATCGGTAATCGTTTCCTCACGCTTATGCGCCAGCGCCTGAATCTCAATCACCGCGCCGTCATCGACCAGCGCCAGGGTCATTTTTCCGTCGCGGGCCAGATTGGCGGTGGTGGTAGAACCGGGCCAGATGGCGAAACGTAGCTGCTGCGGAGAAACAGCGATGATCTCTCCCACGCTCAGCTGCGCCGCATACGGCCAGCCGTTGCTGCCAACGCTGGAAAGACGAATCGCCTGATGCAGATGGCTGTCCGGCAGTGAGCCATCCAGCAGGGTCAGCAGCGTTTCAGGTAAAAAGGTGTCACTCATCAAAAACTCCATGTGAAAATTCAGCATCAGCATCAGCATCAGCATCAGCATCAGCATCAGCACCAGGACTCGTATTCTTTACACCCAGCGGCCAAAGCCAGCGATGAACCATGACTCTCACGTTGCAGACGACAAGAACCCGATATCGTCCTTACCCGGCCAGCATCTTGCCGCGAACAATCACCTTGCCGGGCTTGATATCGCTCTCGGTCGCGCGGCGAATTGCCAGATTAATCACCTGCCAGGCCATCTCGTGCAGATCGTGGGAAATGCAGGGGAAATTAAAGCCGTAGATCGCCGCATGGGAAACTTCATCAATGCTGAACAGCGACACATCTTTCATCGGCTGAAGCCGGTGGTCGATGCAGGATTTAATAATCCCCAGTGAGATCTGGTTGTTACAGCCAACGAAGAAGTCTGGCGGTGGGTTGTTTTGCAGATAATCACTGGTGATGCTGGCGGCGATATCCATATAAAAATCAGCGTACAGCACTTCGAAACTGGCGACTTTACCCGCCAGCGCGGCGCTCAGCCCGGTCACGCGTTCGCGCGCCACGTTGGAATCTTCCGGGCCGGAAACCACCACCACCCGCTGCGCTTTTCGATCCAGTAAATAACGCCCCGCCTGCAGGCCGCAGTCCAGATTATCGATATACACCCCGCTGCACGAACTGATATCCAGTTCGCGATCCACCAGGATCACCGGGATATTTAACGCTTCCAGCTGCGCCATATAGGCAGGTTGATAGTTGCGATCCGAAGAGATCACCGACAGCACAATCGCATCAACGTTATAGCCAATCAGCTTGTCAATGATGCGATTTTCATGCTCTTGCGACTCACGGGAATCGAAAATCAGCGTATCGTAGCCCGCTTTTTCCGCTTCCAGCGTCATCATCCGGGTCAGCCCGCCAAAGAACGGATTGCCCATATCCGGGTTAACGATGCCAATGGTTTTACTGTCCCGCGCACGCAGGTTACGCGCGGCGGTGTTGACCACGTACCCCATCTCTGAAGCGGTTTCCAGTACCCGCTTCAACGTTTCAGGATGCACCTTGTCCGGATGAGAGAACGCACGCGACACGGTAATTTTACTGACGTTTGATTGTGCGGCAACGCTCGACAGCGTGGCCTTCATTTTCCGGCCTGGCGGCAATTTGTGCTCCTGATTCTTCGAATATCATTTTGTACCATTACCGTATCATGACAGATCGCCAGACCTGAAGCGAGTCAATCCTTGCAGGCGTTTATCCCAGGCGGTTTACCCGGGGATCGGTAAAGACATCCAGATCGTCGCGGCTTTCCGAAGAGAATTCAGATACCACCGCGCCGCGCTCACCCGCCTGGAACCAGTGACGGGTATTAGGTGCAATAGTGTACTGCTCACCCGGTCGCAGCAAAATGTAATTTCCTGCTGTATACCACTGTTCCGCACCTTCCGGCGGCTGGCCGATGCCTGCCGAAGAAGGCAGGCTGTCGTCGTCAACAAACAGCCAGACCTCGCCCCAGCGGCAGCGGAAGGTTTCCTGTTTGCCCGGCGTGCCGTCAAACGGCGGATGCAGATGTTCAGGGCAGGTCTGGCGTGGGAACAGCACCAGCTCCTTGGCGCAGTAGCGCGGCGTATTAATGTAGGTCAGCAATTGCAGGCCGGATATCGGGTAGTCCGGCAGTCCGAAGGTGGCAATTTCAATCTGCTGCTGCTCGGCCTCGGTAAGCTGAATGCTGGCCTGTTGCAGATAATCGCGGGTCTGTTCAATGGCCTGTTGACGCGTATTCATGATCTTCCTCCGGAGATAAAAACTGGTATCGGTAACATCGTAAAAACGATCCCTGGATCGTTTTTATTGCCTCTCATGCGCCATTATCCGCCTCGAAACGATGTTTCAGTAATGAAAAAGCCAAAAATTTAACCGGAGTCACACATTTTTAACCCCGAATCCGATATTGTCGCTGTCATATTAATGTTATCGATACCATTTAGATATCACCGGGAGCCGAATATGAAAGCGTTAGTTCTTGCAGAAGCAGGCAAAATTGCCATTGAAGATCGTCAGTTTGATGAGCAGCTGGGCGACACCGATGTTGAGATCAAGATCCATTCTGTCGGGATCTGCGGCAGTGATGTGCACTACTACCAGCACGGACGTATCGGGCCATTCGTGGTGGAAGCGCCGATGGTGCTGGGCCATGAAGCCTCCGGTGTGGTGCTGGCGGTCGGCAAAGGCGTGAAGCATTTACAGCCTGGCGATCGCGTGTGCATGGAACCGGGCATTCCGGATATGCAGTCGGCGCAGTCGCGGGCCGGGATCTATAACCTCGACCCGGCGGTACGCTTCTGGGCTACGCCACCGATCCACGGCTGCCTGCGTGAAACGGTGATCCACCCTGCGGCATTTACCTTTAAGCTGCCGGACAACGTCAGCTTTGCCGAGGGTGCGATGGTCGAACCGCTGGCAATCGGTATGCATGCCGCCACTAAAGCGGCGATCAAGCCGGGCGATATCGCCCTGGTGATCGGTGCCGGTCCTATTGGCGTGGTGACCGCGCTGGCGGCGCTGGCGGGCGGCTGTTCCGACGTGATTATCTGCGACCTGTTTGATGAAAAACTCCAGGTGGCGGCGAACTACGAAGGCCTGCACGCGGTAAATATCAAAAGCGGTCAGCTGGCTGCCACCGTGGCGCGCCTGACCAGCGGCAACGGTGTTGACGTGGTGTTTGAGTGCAGCGGCGCGAAGCCTGCGATTGCCGGGATCAGCGAACATATTGCACCGGGCGGCACCGCAGTGCTGGTTGGCATGCCTATTGACGCTGCGCCGATGGATATCGTGGCAGCCCAGGCTAAAGAAGTGACCTTCAAGACGATTTTCCGCTACGCCAATATGTATCCACGCACCCTGCGCCTGCTCAGTTCCGGCAAGCTGCGCGTTCAGCCGTTGATTTCACAAACCTATAAGTTTGTCGACAGCGTGGCGGCGTTTGAACGGGCGGCGGCGGGTAACCCTGACGACATCAAAATCATGCTGGAAATGGAGTAAGTCATGGCGCTGTATGCGGGCATTGACTGCGGTACCCAGGGTACCAAAGTGGTGATTGTTGATGACCAGAGCGGGACTCTCCTCGGTAGCGGTAGCGCGTCACATCAGCTGATCAGTGATTCATCCGGGCGGCGCGAGCAGCAGGCTGAATGGTGGACTGACGCACTGATCGCTGCCTTTAAGCAGGCAACGGTGGCAGCGGGCGTGGACCCGCAGCAGATTGCTGCGCTGTCAGTTTCTGGCCAGCAGCACGGCTTCGTGGCGCTGGATGATGCCGGAGAGGTGCTGCACGCGGTCAAACTGTGGTGCGACACCAGTACCGCCGATGAAAACGCCTGGCTGCTGGAACAGCTGGGTGGAGAACAGGGTTCGCTGGAGCAGCTAGGCCTGACGGTTGCCACCGGCTATACCGCCTCAAAGATCGTCTGGTTCAAACAGCAGCATCCTGAACTGTGGCAGCGGCTGACAACGGTGCTGCTGCCGCACGATTATCTGAACTTCTGGCTGACCGATGTGCGCTGCGCCGAGTACGGCGATGCTTCCGGCAGCGGACTGTTTGATATCCGCCAGCGCTGCTGGGATCGCCGCACGGTGGAACTGATCGACGACAGCGGCCGCCTGTGGAACGCGCTGCCGCCGCTGATTTCAGCCGAACGGCCGGTGGGCACAGTGTGTGAACGGGCGATGGCTGCACTGGGCCTGCGCCCGGGTACGCTGGTGGCCAGTGGCGGCGGTGACAATATGATGGCGGCTATCGGTACGGGCAATATCCAGCCCGGGATACTGACCATGAGCCTTGGCACATCCGGTACGCTGTTCGCCTGTTCTGACAGCCCCGTGGTGGCAGATTCCGCGATGATCGCCGGATTCTGCTCCAGTACCAATGGCTGGCTGCCGCTGATTTGTACCATGAATGTGACCTCGGCGACGACCACCGTACAGCATCTGCTGAATCAGGACCTGGCGTCGTTTAATCAGGCGCTGGAACAGGCGGAGCCGGGCGCGGGCGGGATGCTGCTGCTGCCGTTCTTCAACGGCGAGCGGGTTCCGGAACTGCCGGCGGCGAAGGCCAGTCTGCACAATCTGGACAGCGATAATCTGACCCCGGCGAACCTCTGCCTGGCGGTGGTGGAAGGGGCGACCTACGGCCTGCGCTTCGGGCTGGATCTGTTCCGCCAGCAGGGTGTAGCGGTCGGCGAGATCCGTCTGACCGGCGGCGGGGCTAACAGCCCGCGCTGGCGGCAGATTGTCGCCGACGTGATGGACTGCCCGGTGGTGTGCCTGCATGAAAAAGAGAGTGCGGCGCTGGGCGCAGCGATCCAGGCCATCTGGTGCCATCGGCTGCACGGTGGCAGCGAGTGCTCCCCGGCCGCGCTGCTTGCCGAACTGAGCCAGCAGTTTGTGCGGCTGGACGAAAGCAGCCGCGCGCAGCCGGACGCCGACCGCACGCGCCGCTATGCCGATCTCTATCAGCGCTACCTGCATTTACTGCACAAAGAGTACGAGGTGAGTTTATGAGTCAGTCAGCCGGAGGAGAGCAGTCCGCTTATCTGCTGGAGGTCAGCGGCGTGAAGAAGAGCTTCGGGCCGGTGGTGGCGCTGAAGAATGCCGAATTCTGCCTGCGGCGGGGATCGATCCACGCCCTGTGCGGCGGCAACGGCGCGGGGAAATCGACGTTTCTCAGCATTCTGATGGGGTTTGTTCAGCCCGACAGCGGCGATATCTTTATTAACGGCAAGCGCTGTGAGTTCTCTCATCCGAAAGAGGCGCTGGCGGCCGGCATTGCTATCGTCCAGCAGGAGCTCAGTACCATCGCGGATCTGACGGTGGCCGAAAATATCTGGCTGGGGCGCGAGCCGCGCCGCTTTGGCTTTGTGGATTTCCGCCGGATGAATCAGCAGACCGCCGATCTGCTGGCGGATCTGCACTTTACCCTGTCGCCGACCGAGAAGATGCGCAATCTCAGCGTGGCGGAGCAGCAGCTGGTGGAGATCGCCAAGGCGCTGTCGCACGCCAACGCCGACATCATCATTATGGATGAACCAACCTCGGCGATTGGCGAGGAGGACGTGCAGAAGATTTTCCAGGTAATCACCCGGCTGGCACAGAAGGGTAAGGGGATTATCTATGTCTCGCACCGCCTGGCGGAGATCTTCCAGATTGCGGACAGCTACACCATCTTCCGCGACGGCAGCTATATCCACGAAGGTCTGCTGAGCGATATCACCCGCGAACAGCTGATTGAACATATTATCGGCGGCGAGTTTGAAAACGAGTTCGCCAAGTTCAATCGCCCCGGTGATGAAGTGATGATGCAGGTGAATAACCTGAGCTGGGGAAGGAAGGTGCGGGATATCAGCCTGACGCTGAAGCGCGGAGAAATTCTCGGTATTTATGGCCTGGTGGGTTCAGGGCGCAGTGAGTTTCTCGATCTGATATTTGGCATTCGCCACGCCGACAGCGGAACGGTGCAGCTGGGCGGGAAAACCCTGGCGCGGCATTCGCCGAAGGAGTCGATTGCCAGCGGCATTGCCTATGTGACGGAAGATCGCAAAGAGACCGGGTTAGTGCTGTGCCGGTCGGTGAATGAAAACATCAATATTGCCTCGTTCCAGGATATCAGCCGGGGAGGATTTATCAGCGATCGCCGCGAGCAGCAGCGTACCCGCGAGATGATCCAGCGTTTTAACGTCAAAACTCCGGACGGCGATCAGCTGGTGGGCAACCTGAGCGGTGGTAATCAGCAGAAAGTGGTGCTGGGGCGCTGGGCGCTGGTCGATCCGCAGGTGATGCTGCTGGATGAACCGACGCGCGGCATTGATGTCGGCGCGAAAAAAGAGATTTACCGCTTTATGTCAGAATTCGCCCTGAAGGATCGCGGAATTATTATGGTTTCCTCCGAGCTGTCGGAAATTATTGGCATGAGCGATCGCATCCTTGTCTTTAAAGATGGTGCGCTGGCCGGGGAATTATCGGCTGACAATGTTACCCAGGCAGAATTAATGAAGCTGGCGGTGTAAATCCGCTTTAACTATCTGGCGGGAATCAATGGTCGTTAATTATCCGGCTTCTGAATTCTGACCGGCTTAAAAGAGAAAAAATGATGAACTCGACTCATTCACTGACACCTGGGGTGTCTTTATTCGCCCGAAATAAGCGTCACCTGCATAAATATGGAATTATTATCGCATTCTTCGTTCTGTGCCTGGTGGTAACGGCAATTGGTGAAGTTCAGGTTGCCAAAGGCGCCTGGAGCAGTAATTACTTCCTCAGTAATGAAAATATGCTGATTGTTCTGCGCCAGATTTCAATTAACGGCATTCTGGCCATCGGCATGACCTTTGTAATTATTACTGCCGGGGTGGACCTGTCGGTAGGGTCGGTGCTGGCGCTGAGCGGTATCGTGGCCGCGCGCTTTGCCACCACCAATACCGGGCTGGCGATTGGCGATACCGCTCATGCGGTGCTGATGCCGCTGATTATCGCGCTGGGCATCGGCATTGTCTGCGGTCTGCTAAACGGCACGATTCTGGCTCGCTACCGCCTGCAGCCGTTTATCGTCACCATGGGCATGCTCTCTGCGGCGCGCGGGCTGGCGCTGCTGACCACCGACGGTAACCCGGTCTCGCAGCTCAACTCAGACTTCCGCTGGTTAGGCAATGGCTACGTGTTGGGCATTCCGGTGCCGGTGATCCTGTTTGTGGTGCTGTTCGCTCTGGCCTGGGTATTGCTGAATAAAACCCTGTTTGGCCGCTACGTTTACGCGGTGGGCGGTAACCAGAAAAGCGCCCGCACTTCAGGCATCAGCGTGGTGAAAATTAAGGTGCTGGTGTACACCCTGTGTGGCGCACTGGCCGGGATTGCCGGGCTGATCCTCACCGCTCGCACCGGTTCTGCACAGACCAACGCCGGGGCAGCCTACGAGCTGGATGCCATCGCCGCCGTGGTGATTGGCGGTACCAGCATGGCCGGAGGTGTGGGAACGCTGGTCGGTACGCTGTTCGGTATTTTAATTATCGGTGTAATGAATAACGGCCTGGATCTGCTCGGCGTGCAGTCTTATTACCAGCAGATTATTAAAGGCGCATTAATTGTGGTTGCCGTACTGCTCGATCCGTCGCGTAAACAACAGCGCGATTAATACTGTGTTCGAGGAATAAATAAATAGCCTGTTTAACAGGTGAGTATCCTACAAAAACCAGGAGTTAAAATGCACAAGATGACAAAAATAGCCCTGCTGACCTCCGGCCTGTTAATTGGCAGCATGGCCGCTCACGCCGCACCGGTTAAAATTGCCGTGCTGATGTACGGAATGAAAGCGGAATTTGTCCAACTGATGGAAAAAGCCGGTAAAGAACATCCGGCGGTAAAAAGCGGCGACGTACAGTTAACCGTTTACGACGGACGATACGATCCGATGGTACAGAATAATCAGGCGGAAACGGCCATTCAGACCCACGCCGACGCGATTATTATTAACCCAATGGACTACGAAGCAAATATCGACGTGGTGACCATGGCCAACGAAGCGAAAATTCCTGTCGTGGTGACTAACGCGCGCCTGAATACCGACAAGATGACCTCCGAAGTGGTGTCCGATGATGTGCTCGGTGGCTATCTGGAAGCCAAAGCGGTACTGAAGAAAATGAACTGCAAAGGCAATGTGGTGATTATTGAAGGACCGAAGGGCGGCAGCGGTGAGATCCAGCGCGGCCAGGGCAACGATAAAGCCATCGCCGAATGCGGTGCCGGTAACGTGAAGGTGCTGGAGCGTAAAACGGCCAACTGGTCACGCGCCGAAGCGCTGCCGCTGATGGAAAACTGGTTACAAAAACACCGTGGACAGATTAACGGCGTGATCGCTCAGAACGATGAAATGGCGCTGGGCGCGATTGAAGCGATCAAGGGTGCCAATCTGAATGTGAAAGACTTTGCGATCGCCGGTGTGGACGGCGTTTCCGATGCGATCCGTGCGGTGCAGGCGGGTGAGATGGTCTCCATTCTGCAGGATGCACACGCGCAGATGCAGGGTTCGATCGACGTGGCGCTGCGTGCGGTGAAGGGCGACAGCTATCAGCCGCAGTCGACCATCTGGAAACAGTACGAAGGTAAAATGGCCTGGGACGACGGCAAATCAAAACGCTACTCCGTGCCGTGGACCGAAGTGACGCCGGAAAACGCTACCCAGCTGCTGGACGCGCGTAAGTAATCTCCCGCCGGGCCACCTTGAGTTAGCGGGTGGCCCTGTTTTTGCGTGTGTCTCTGCCGCAATATTCACAAATGTTTTGTGACAAAAACATGAAGTTTATTTTATAGTTCAGCTTTATCCTGGTAGATTGTTTTTTGTTCTGCCATCTTTAGATAAACGGCACGACAACCAACCTGATTTAATCTCTCGCCGACAGATGTTCTTAATCTTCCCCTAAGAAAATTCATTTATGCTCTGTGTATAGTCGCGAGGCTAAGATAACTCGCCTATTGTTAGTGAGTTACTGTCTCGGTCTGTTTTCGTGGCTAACGGCGATGTTTTTACCGTTGGCGTTTTCACGGGGCTATCCCAACTATCATCCACTTTTCCCGAGGTGCGGTTTTGCACGCCCCACGGTTAATTTCTGCCAGCTTATTGGTGATAACTGTTTAGTGAGATTAATCAATGTTGGATTTTTTACCTTTTTCCCGCCCGGCGATGGGCAGTGAAGAACTTGACGCGCTGGCAGAGGTTTTGCGCTCCGGTTGGATCACCACCGGACCTAAAAATCAGCAGCTTGAGCAGGAATTTTGCCAGTTAACCGGTAACAGTCATGCCATTGCCGTCAGTTCAGCGACCGCCGGGATGCACGTCACGCTGATGGCGCTGGGTATTCAGGCGGGCGACGAAGTCATTACGCCGTCGATGACCTGGGTTTCCACGCTGAATATGATTGCGCTGCTGGGTGCCACACCGGTGATGATCGACGTCGACCGCGATACGCTGATGGTGACCCCTGAATTGATTGAAGCGGCGATCACCCCGCGAACCAAAGCCATTATTCCCGTGCACTATGCCGGTGTGCCGGCGGATATCGACGCGATTCACGCACTGGGTAAACGCTACGGCATTGCCGTGATTGATGATGCTGCTCATGCTGCCGGCACCTTCTATCAGGGCCGCCACGTGGGGGCGGCGGGAACGGCGATTTTCTCTTTCCACGCCATTAAAAATATGAGCTGCGCCGAAGGTGGCCTGGTGGTCACCGACGATGCGGCTCTGGCTGACCGCGTGCGCAGTCTGAAATTTCACGGGCTGGGGGTTGATGCCTACGATCGCCAGACTCACGGCCGTGCGCCGCAGGCGGAAGTGATCGCGCCTGGGTACAAATACAACCTGGCCGATCTGAACGCCGCTATTGCCCTGGTGCAGCTGAAAAAACTGGCGCAGCATAATGCCCGCCGCGAGCAGATTGCTCGCCGCTATCTGCTTGAACTTGCCGATACGCCGTTCCTGCCGCTGAAGCAGCCCGACTGGCCGCACCAGCATGCCTGGCATCTGTTTATTCTGCGCATCGATCCGCAAACCTGCGGCCTCAGCCGCGATGAGCTGATGCAGCGCCTGAAGGAACAGGGCATCGGCAGCGGGCTGCATTTCCGTGCGGCCCACACGCAAAAATATTACCGCGAACGCTTCCCTGACTTAACGCTCCCCAATACGGAGTGGAATTCCGCGCGCATTTGTTCCATCCCGCTGTTCCCGACGATGACCGATGAAGATACCGATCGCGTTATTGCCGCACTGCGACAGATTGCAGGTAAATAAGATGACAGACCAGGATATTAAAAAGGTCTCGGTGGTAATCCCGGTTTACAACGAACAGGAAAGCCTGAACGAGTTAATCCGCCGGACGCAGGCCGCCTGCGACACGCTGACGGTGGATTACGAAATTCTGCTGGTGGATGACGGCAGCAGCGACAGCTCGGCGGAGATGCTGACCGCCGCCGCCGAACTGCCGGGGAGTAAGGTGGTGGCGGTGTTGCTGAACCGTAACTACGGCCAGCACTCGGCGATTATGGCCGGATTCAGCCACGTGTCGGGCGATCTGATTATTACCCTGGACGCGGATTTACAGAACCCGCCGGAGGAAATTCCCCGGCTGGTCGCTGTGGCCATGGAAGGCTATGACGTGGTCGGCACCGTACGCCAGAACCGCCAGGACAGCTGGTTCCGCAAATTTGCCTCGCAGATGATTAACCGCCTGATCCAGCGGACCACCGGCAAGGCAATGGGTGATTATGGCTGCATGCTGCGTGCCTATCGACGCCATATTATCGATGCGATGCTGCACTGCCACGAACGCAGCACTTTTATCCCGATTCTTGCCAACACCTTTGCCCGCCGGGCGACGGAAATTCCGGTAATGCACGCCGAGCGGGAATTTGGTGATTCCAAGTACAGCTTTATGCGGCTGATTAACCTGATGTACGACCTGATTACCTGCCTGACCACCACGCCACTGCGTCTGCTGAGCGTGTTCGGCAGCATCATCGCGCTGTCGGGATTTGCCATTGCGGTACTGCTGGTAGTGATGCGGCTGTTCCTCGGCCCGGAGTGGTCGGCGGAAGGGGTGTTTATGCTGTTTGCCGTGCTGTTTATTTTTGTCGGCGCGCAGTTTGTAGGTATGGGCCTGCTTGGTGAGTATATCGGACGCATTTACAACGATGTCCGCGCTCGCCCTCGCTATTTTATTCAGCGCGTTGTCAGTAACAACGCCGACTCCACACAGGATAAGCAATGATGAAAGCCGTGGTTTTTGCCTACCATGATATTGGCTGCGCGGGTATTCGCGCGCTGCATACCGCAGGGTTCGAGATCGAAGCCATTTTCACCCATGCGGATAATGCCGCTGAAAATCAGTTTTACGCCTCGGTGGCCCGCACGGCGGCAGAGCTGGGCGTGCCGGTCTATGCCCCGGAGGATGTGAACCACCCGCTGTGGGTTGAGCGCATTAAAGCGATGGCGCCGCAGGTGATTTTCTCCTTCCACTATCGCCAGATGCTAAGTGACGCGATCCTCAACAGCGCCAGTGAAGGAGCATTTAATCTGCACGCTTCTTTACTGCCTCGCTATCGCGGCCGCGCGCCGCTGAACTGGGTGCTGGTCAACGGCGAAGATGAAACCGGCGTGACCCTGCACCGCATGGTGAAGCGGGCTGATGCCGGGGCGATTGTCGCCCAGCAGCGGGTGGCTATCGATCCGCAGGACAATGCGCTTACTCTGCACCGCAAGCAGTGCCTCAGCAGTGCCGAGCTGCTGGCTGCCAGCTTGCCCGGTATTTTACGCGGTGATTTTACCGAGCGGGAACAGGATGAGAGCCAGGCGAGCTACGTTGGGCATCGTACGCCGGAAGACGGGCGTATCGACTGGACTCTGCCCGCCCATCGTATTCACAATCTGGTGCGTGCGGTGACCGATCCGTGGCCGGGTGCATTCAGCTTCGTTGGCTCCGGCAAATTTATCGTCTGGCAGTCGGCGGTCAGGCATGATTTCCCGGCGGCAAAGCCGGGCACCGTGCTGTCGGTGAACCCGCTGGTGGTAGCTACCGGCGAGGGCGCACTGGAGATCGTTACCGGCCAGGGCGACAGCGGTGTTTATATGCAGGGCCGGCAGCTGGCGCAAACGCTGGGGCTGGTCAGCGGGGCGATCCTGCACAATCAGCCGGTTTCGGCGATTAAGCGCCTGACCCGCGTGCTGATCCTCGGCGTAAACGGTTTTATCGGCAATCATCTGACCGAGCGCCTGCTGCAGGATGATAATTTTGAAATTTACGGCCTGGATATTGGTTCAGACGCCATCAGCCGCTTTGTGGGTCACCCGCGCTTCCACTTTGTCGAGGGGGATATCAGCATCCACTCGGAGTGGATTGAGTACCATATTAAGAAATGTGATGTGGTGCTGCCGCTGGTCGCCATTGCCACACCGATTGAATATACCCGTAATCCGCTGCGCGTCTTCGAGCTGGATTTTGAAGAGAACCTGAAGATTATTCGTGACTGCGTGAAGTACCAGAAGCGCATTATCTTCCCGTCTACCTCCGAAGTGTACGGTATGTGTACCGATGACACCTTCGACGAAGGCCATTCGAATCTGGTTGTCGGGCCGATTAACAAACAGCGCTGGATTTACTCCGTCTCTAAGCAGCTGCTCGATCGGGTTATCTGGGCTTACGGCGAGAAAGAAGGGCTGCGCTTCACCCTGTTCCGGCCGTTTAACTGGATGGGGCCGCGGCTGGATAACCTCAACGCCGCCCGTATCGGCAGTTCGCGGGCGATTACTCAGCTGATCCTCAATCTGGTGGAAGGTTCACCGATTAAGCTGATCGACGGTGGGCGGCAGAAGCGCTGCTTTACCGATATTCGTGACGGGATTGAAGCGCTGTTTTTGATTATTGAAAACAAGCAGCAGAACTGTGACGGGCAGATTATTAATATCGGTAACCCGGAAAATGAAGCCAGCATCAAGCAGCTGGCGGAGCAGCTGTTGGAGAGCTTTGATCGCCATCCGCTGCGCGATCGCTTCCCGCCGTTCGCCGGATTCCGCGAGGTGGAAAGCAGCAGCTATTACGGTAAGGGCTATCAGGACGTTGAGCACCGCAAGCCGTCGATTCGCAATGCGAAACGGCTGCTCGGCTGGCAGCCAGAAGTGCAGATGAACCGCACCATCGACGCTACGCTGGATTTCTTCCTCAATTCGGTGGATGGCGGAGAGTCAGCTGAATGATTAATGTTGGTCTGCGTATTGATGTGGATACCTGGCGCGGTACTCGTGACGGGGTGCCGCGCCTGCTGGAAATTTTGCAGCAGCAGCAGACTCAGGCGAGCTTTTTCTTCAGCGTTGGCCCGGACAATATGGGCCGCCACCTGTGGCGGCTGCTGAAGCCGCGTTTCCTGTGGAAGATGCTGCGATCCAACGCGGCATCGCTTTACGGCTGGGATATTTTGCTGGCGGGAACCGCGTGGCCGGGGCGTAATATTGGCCGGGGCCATGCGGATCTGATCCGCACAGCGGCGGAGCAGCATGAAATCGGGCTGCATGCCTGGGACCATTTCGCCTGGCAAACCTGGGCAGGCGTCTGGCCGAAGGAGAAGCTGCATGCGGAGATTGAACGCGGCGCCAGTGAGCTGGCGGAAATCCTCGGCAGGCCGGTTAACTGTTCTGCCGTGGCGGGCTGGCGTGCTGACGGGCGGGTCGTGGCGGCTAAACAGCATTTCGGCTTTGCCTGGAACAGCGACTGCCGGGGGACGCATCCGTTCCGGCCACGTCTGCCTGACGGTAAGCCCGGCACGGTGCAGATTCCGGTAACGTTACCTACCTGGGATGAAGTGGCAGGGACTTCGGTGAGCCGCCAGGCGTTCAATGATTTTATTCTCGACCGCATCATTGAGCAGAAGGATGGCGTGCCGGTGTATACCATTCATGCTGAAGTCGAAGGCATCGCGCTGAGCGGGATGTTTGACGATCTTCTGGTTCAGGCGCGGGAGCGGGGTATTCGCTTCTGCCCGCTGGGTGAGCTGCTGCCCGATGATGTTACACAGCTGCCGATGGGCAGCATTGTCCGGGGTAGCTTCCCCGGCCGCGAAGGCTGGTTGGGATGCCAGCAATTTATTGAGTGAGACTGGATGAAGAGCTGGCGCATTACCCTCTCCCTGATCCTGATGTATGCCCTGTACTATCTGATCCCGCTTGAATACCGCGCCCTGTGGCAGCCGGATGAGGTTCGCTATGCGGAAATCAGTCGCGAAATGTTGGCCAGCGGCAACTGGGTTTCCCCGCATTTTCTCGGCCTGCGCTATTTTGAGAAGCCGGTAGCGGGATACTGGATTAATAACCTCAGCCAGCTGCTGTTTGGCGGCAACAACTTCTCTGTGCGATTCGGTTCGGTGTTCTCGATTACCCTGAGTGCCATGCTGGTCTGGTGGCTGGCAATGCAGATTGTCCGGCAGCAGCGTACGGCTTGGCTGGCGGCGATCGTTTTCCTCACCAGCCTGCTGGTTTACGGTATTGGCACCTATGCGGTGCTCGACCCGATGATTACTCTGTGGCTGGTGGCGGCGATGTGCTGTTACTGGCTGGTGGTACAGGCGGAGACTCAGCGGCAGAGGGTGCTGGCGTGGCTGCTGCTGGGGCTGGCCTGCGGCATGGGGTTTATGACGAAAGGCTTTCTGGCACTGGCGGTGCCGGTGGTGGCGATTGTCCCGTGGGCTATCTGGCAGCGTCGCTTCCGTGAAGTCCTTATCTTCGGGCCGCTGGCCGTGATTGCCGCCGTTGCCATCTCCCTTCCCTGGGGAATTGCTATTGCCCGGCAGCAGCCTGATTTCTGGTCTTACTTCTTTTGGGTTGAGCATATTCAGCGCTTTGCCGAGAAAGATGCGCAGCACAGTGCGCCGTTCTGGTACTACCTGCCCGTTTTGATTGCCGGTTCTCTGCCCTGGCTGGGGCTGCTGCCGGGGGCATTACTGCGCGCGGGCCGGGAACGGAACGCCAGTAGCGGTGGCCTCTATCTGCTGAGCTGGGTGGTGATGCCGCTGCTGTTTTTCAGCATTGCCAAAGGTAAGCTGCCAACCTATATCCTGCCGTGCTTTGCACCGCTGGCAATTTTGCTGGCTGACTATGCCGTGCAGTCGGCAAAAACCGGCGGCCGGGCGTTACGTGCCAATGCGCTGATAAACCTGGCGTTCGGCGCACTGGCCGCGCTGACGGTGTGGCTGGTGCTTTCGCCGTGGGGCCTTTCTCACCGTCCGGTGTTCCAGCCGTCCGAGGGCTTTAAGGTGGCGCTGGGCGGTATGGCGTTTTTATTCTGGGCGCTAATGGGGGCCGTCACCTTCATCGGACGCGGCAGAAACTGGCCGCTCGCCGCGCTGTGCCCGCTCGGTATTGCGCTGGCGGTGGCCTTGGTTATCCCGGATAAAGTGGTCAGCTCCAAACAGCCGCAGGAATTTATTCAGGCAACGCAAAAGCAGCTGGAGGACAGTCGTTTTATTTTGTCTAACAACAGCGGAATGGCCTCGGCGGTCGCGTGGCAGCTGAAGCGCAGCGACGTGGACATGTACGAACAGTCCGGTGAGCTGACCTGGGGATTAAGCTATCCCGACAGCCGCGATCGGCTGGTGGCGAGCGATCGGTTTGCCGACTGGCTGGCCGCTCACCGCCGGCTCGGCAATGTGTCGCTGGTGCTGAAACTGACCGACAGCGCTCGCGATGTTGACCCCGGACTGCCCGCACCGGATGAGGTGTATCGTCAGCAGCGGATGGTCCTTTACTACTATCACCAGCAACCATGAATATTCTGCTGATCGTGCTGGTCAGTCTGCTGAGCTGTGCCGGGCAGCTGTGCCAGAAGCAGGCAACGGCAGTTGACGGGAATCCCCGGCCACGGCGGCATCTGCTGCGCTGGCTTGGCCTGAGCGTACTGCTGCTGGGGCTGGCGATGCTGGTCTGGCTACGGGTTTTACAGGAGGTTCAGGTAGGGGTGGCCTATCCGATGCTCAGCCTGAATTTTGTCCTGGTCGCGCTGGCTGCCCGCTGGCTGTGGCATGAGCACCTCTCGCTGCGCCACTGCTGCGGCATTCTGCTGATCGTGGGCGGCGTGGCGGTGATGGGCGGGTATACCTGATGGGCTGGCTATGTGCTCTGGGCAGCGTGCTGCTGGTCAGCGCGGCGCAGCTGTTGATGAAATGGGCGATGATCCAACTGCCGGCTATTGCCCGGCCGCTGGACTTCGCTGCTGCTATTCTCGGTTTTTCACCGCCCGCGCTGGCGCTACTGGCCGGTTTATTCGCCTACGCGTTTTCCATGCTGTGCTGGCTGCTGGCGCTGAAGCGTCTGCCGCTCAGCCGCGCTTATCCGCTGCTCAGCCTCAGCTATCTGCTGGTCTGGGGGGGCGCGCTGCTTATCCCTTCGCTCAATGAATGGTTTCTCTGGGGCAAGCTGGCGGGGGGGATGCTGATCCTCGCGGGCCTGCTGCTGATATTCTGGCCGGACAAAAAAGACCGTTAACCGGCTAAAGGCGTTATGATTGCCGGGTTTTGGGATTCTTAATTAGCAGGTCATTTAAATGATGGATAAAAATCGCCTTCTGGAGGTTCGGGAGGTCAGCTTTGCGCTGCAGGATAAGCTCCTGCTGGCACCGCTGTCCTTTTCGCTGGGCAAAGGGGAGTTTCTCTGGCTGACCGGTCCTTCCGGGGCAGGGAAGAGCACGTTACTGAAAATTATTGCTTCGCTGCTGGATCCGACATCGGGTGAGGTGATCTTCAACGGCCAGCCGCTGGCGACGTTAAAACCGGAGCACTATCGGCAGCAGGTCTCCTACGTTTTCCAGACCCCGGTGCTGTTTGGCAGTACGGTGTATGACAATCTGGCGCTGCCGTATCAGATCCGCCAGCGCCCGCCGCAGCGGCAGGCGATGATCGACGGCCTGCAGCGGCTGAATCTGCCGGCTGCCGCGCTGGACCGCACCATCGACCAGCTTTCCGGGGGGGAAAAACAGCGCGTGGCCCTTCTGCGCAATCTACAGTTTCCGCCTGATATTCTGCTGCTGGATGAGGTAACCAGCGCGCTGGATGAGGAAAACAAGCAGGCGGTACATCAACTCATTGATGAACAGGTCGGGCAGGGCACCGCCGCGATCTGGATCAGCCACGATCGTCATGAAACCGATAACGCGCAGCGCATTCTGACGCTGTCGGCACCGCAAAACCGGGGGCAGCATGAACCAGCATAATATCACCAATGAGTCGCTGGGCCTGGCGCTGGTACTGGTGCTAATTGCTCTGCTGGTCAGCAGTAAAGAGAAACTGGGTCTGGAAAAAGACATCGTCTGGAGCGTGGCGCGGGCGATTGTGCAGCTGGTGATCGTCGGCTATGTGCTGAAGTACATTTTCGAACTGGATAACGGCTGGCTGACGGTCCTGATGGTGTTGTTTATCTGCGTGAATGCCGCGCTGAATGCCAAAAAGCGCAGCCGGGCGATCGATAACGGTTTTCTGATTTCGTTTGTGGCGATAACGCTGGGCACCACGCTGACCTTAACTATTCTGGTGCTGAGTCGGGCGATTGAGTTTATGCCCATGCAGGTCATTCCGATCTCCGGCATGATCGCGGGTAATGCGATGGTGGCGGTGGGGCTGTGCTTCAGCAATCTTAATCAGCGCTTTGCCGATAACCGGCAAAAGGTGGAGGAGATGCTGAGCCTGGGGGCCAGTGCGCGGATGGCATCTGGCAGCATTGTGCGCGACAGCATTCGCGCGGCGATGATCCCCACCGTGGACGCGGCTAAAACCGTTGGGCTGGTCAGCCTGCCGGGAATGATGTCCGGGCTTATTTTCGCCGGTATCGATCCGGTGAAGGCGATTAAGTATCAGATTATGGTGACGTTTATGCTGCTGGGGACGGCCAGTCTGTCGACTATCGTGGCCGGTTACCTCGCCTGCCGGCGCTTTTACACCGCGCGGGTGCAGTTGAAGCCGTGAAGTCATCTCGTGGTGCGGTAGCGTATTTGGAACGTTTCAGGCAGCCGTGTTGCCCGTCAGTCATTGGTCAGGCTGGCAGCTAACGGGCCGCTCTGCTTTTATCTGAAATGACGCGGTGTAGATGCCAATGCTCAGGCCCCAAAGGGGCCTGAGAACACCGCTCTCGCACAGTTTTAATACACGAACGTTAGAAATTAACGTTAGCGCTAAGACCGCCGATAAAGGCGTTTTTCACTTCGCTGACAGCGCCCGGAGAGGCGACGTACTGCAGGTTTGGCCGCAGGCTGAACCAGTTAGTCAGGCGCGCGTTATAGTAGATCTCGTAGTTATATTCCGAACCGTGCTGGATGGGCAGATAGGTCGGGCTGTGATAATTACTCTCCCCGTTTTCTTCATTAATACGATGCTGCATGCGCCCGTAGTTGCTGTTGACGTGAATGCGTGCCGCACCCATGCCAATTTCATCCTGTGAGCGTGCGGCGAACGGTCCTTTCCAGACAAAGGTCATCGCCTGATAGTTATCGGTTTTCGAGGTGCGTCGATCGTTCATCACGCCCTGTACCGTCATACTCAGCCCACGCTGATTATCACCGTCCATAGCCGTCAGCTGCTGTTGCAGCAGCAGATAGCCGCCGTAGGCGTGGGCATCGTCGTTATAGCTGCCGTTGCGATAGCTGGAGTACTTATCGCCGTTGACCGATGAGTAATACACGCCCATACGATAGTTGCCCGGCAGTTTTTCAGGCCCGAACACCGGCTTCCAGCCCAGTTCTACCGGGACCAAATTGCCGAGCGTCGGGCTGGTATCCAGGCGGAAGCCGTTCCCGGTATCGTAGTTGCTGGCGGTCTGATTGTAGAAGCCGACCTGCAGGAAAACTTCCGGCGTAAAGTTAAGCTTCACGCGGCCGCCCCACTGGGAAACCGGCCAGTTAAACCAGCGGTCGCCGCGCCAGTTTCCCGGCTGCCCGCTGCCGAACGCCAGGTTTTCAAAATTGCTCTGGAAGGAATCAAAATCTTCGCCGACGGTAACACGACCGGCTTTCACTTCGATAAGACGATCGAAGAAGCCTTTATTCATCCAGAACTGAGTCAGGCGCCAGGTCTGACCGCGACCATAAACTTCTTCTACCGATGACAGGCCGCCGGTGCGGGGATCGTTAATATGTTCGGTGAGGTCGTGGCCGTTACGGCTGGTGACGGTGAACTGGAACTGGGTATCGTCCCAGTTGAGCAGTTTCTCTAAATCGAGAGTCGTACCAAACGCCCACTGATCGGTATAGCGGGCGGTGGTTGATGTTTTATAGCCGCCGGCCAGATTGCTGGCGGATTCCATGGTGTAGTTCACCTGGAAATCCACGCCGTCGTCTTTTAACTGCGAACGCAGGCCACCCCAGTCACCGAACATATAGGATGAATCAACGCTCAACGGTGCCATGTCGGCCCGGGAAACCGTAGAAAACATCACCAAGGCACCGCTGCACACTAGCGCGAGTGTTTTCATTCTCCGACCTGTATCTGCTTTTCTTTGCATAATAATGACCTTTTTTATTATCACCCGACGGTCTTGCTTCACCGAATTCCATTAACGGTTAACCGCCGGGCGCGTAGAGATAAAATGCTGTTGTCATGCCTGCCGTAGTCAATGTTTTACGACTGCCGTATGACAGCATGTAAACAAGTGGCAGGGATTATATTTTTGTGCGGAGAATGCTTAGCGAAGTGAATTTATTGTATGGAAATAATTATCATAGTTACTATTTATTTCTGTGACAGATAATATATAGCGTGAGTCCCGCCAGTTTAGCAGTGTAATAAACCGGCGGGTAAAACTTAAAACTTAATTTCAGCGCCCAGACCGCCAACGAACAGCCGTGAGTTGTCTTCTACAGCTCCGGGTTTGGTTGTTTGTTGCAAGTTAGGATGAAGAATAACGTGGGGCGTTAAATGATAGTTATAATAAAGATCGTAGTTAAACCCTTCGCCGTGCATTAGTGGCTCCGGCCTGTGATCCTGATAATCCGGCATGGGGGATAAGCTGTTGGCGAGAGGTTTAGCAGTATTAGTATTTGGATAAACAGATGATGTCTGCTGTTCGGGTATATTATTCAGCGTTACCGGTTTTGCGCAAAGCGTGCTGCTGAAAAAAAGCAGAGCCAGTGCGGCAGTGCTGGAAAACATGGCATAGTGCCAACTTTTTGAGGATGATAGCCTTTCCATATGTGACCCCTTTTATCGATACCATCAGTGGTGAAATCCTTTTTGTTCTCGTTGTCATTCCACCATGCCCCTCGGTGACGGTTTCTCTCAAAAATGCGTTTTAAGGACATTTTTATGATATTGAGGGCAGACAGCATCAACTGATTTTCACCTGGTAGAGGGTTAAGGTAAGATGTCCTCAATGCAACTGAAGGGAGTTTTTGATAAGTATTGATCAGGGAGGGAGTCTATGAGAAGACTACTGTTTGCTATATGGTGTGTGTTTTCTTTTGTCTTATCTTATTTGATATTCTTTTTATTGATTACATTTATTCAAATCAATATTATCCCGCGTGAAATGCTGGAAAATTTTCTCGAACTTTTATCAATGACCGGTGATGTAGCCTTTACCCGCTGGCTCTATTTCTCAGGAAGTGGGTTATCGTTACTTTTAGCTATTATGACCTGTCATGAAGTGTGGGCGATGCAGCATCACGCTGAAGCCTGAAAATAAACGCCCGTTCGCGGGCGTTTTTTCGTTAATAGTTTCGCGATTTTAACGGGTTAACTATCTGCGGCCGAAAATTTTAGCCGCAAGGAAACCGACCCCGGCTGCAATCGCCAGTGAAACCAGCGGAGAGTCTTTGGTCTTGGTTTTCACACAGTCCAGCGCATCATCTATGGCGTAGGATGCCTTTGCCGCCTGCTGGCGGACTTTCCCCTTAAATTCATGCTCAGGAGAGTCGACGGCTTTGCCAAATTCTTCCTGGCCTTTGCCGAGAGCTTCTTCCGCTTTATCGTTCGCTTTATCAAACAGACTCATACTGCCTCCTTTGATGGCATGATTTCCTCATGTGGGATAATAAGCGTAGCCCACTGAGGGCAGATGACTGTCGGAATTTGTATGAAAATATGAATTTACGTTTAACCGGATGTAAAAAAGGGTGGATCGCTTGATCCACCCTGAATGTTAAATATCAGTGATAACCTTCGTCCGGCTTAATTTTCCCGCGGAAGACGTAGTAGCTCCAGAAGGTGTAAACCAGAATCACCGGAATAATCAGCAGACCGCCAACCAGCATAAAGCCCTGGCTCTGCGGTGGCGAAGCCGCATCCCAAATGGTAATCGACGGTGGGATGATGTTTGGCCAGATGCTGATGCCGAGGCCGGTAAAGCCAAGGAACACCAGTGCGAGTGTCAGCAGGAACGGCGTGTAGTGCGCATGGCGCTTCAGTGCGCTGAGCAGGCCCCACGCAGCGGCCAGCACCAGCACAGGAACCGGCAGGAACCAGAACAGGTTAGGCAGGCTGAACCAGCGGTGCATAATGTTCTCGTGCAGCAGCGGTGTCCAGACGCTGACGATGGCAATCACCACCAGCAGCGCCAGCAGCAGCGGCTTGGTCAGCGCGGTCATTTTGCGATGCAGTTCATTTTCGGTTTTCATGATCAGCCAGGTGCTGCCCAGCAGCGCATAGGCCAGAACCAGACCTACCCCGCAAAACAGGCTAAACGGCGTCAGCCATGCCAGCGCCGGGCCGCTGTAGGTACGGTTGGTGACTTCGAAACCGTTGATCACCGCGCCCAGCACGACGCCCTGGCTGAAGGTGGCAACAAACGAGCCGCCGATAAAGGCTTTGTCCCAGAACGGACGGTGCTCTTCCGTTGCCTTAAAGCGGAACTCAAAAGCTACGCCGCGGAAAATCAGGCCGATCAGCATAATCGTTAACGGTGCGGCAAGCGCAGTGGTGATCACCGCGTAGGCCAACGGGAAAGCACCAAACAGCGCGGCGCCGCCGAGGATAAGCCAGGTTTCGTTGCCGTCCCACACCGGGGCGACGGTATTCACCATCATGTCGCGCTCAACCGGGTCCTTATTGAACGGGAACAGGATGCCGATACCGAGATCGAAGCCATCCATAATGATGTACATCAGGGTGGCGAAGACAATGATGGTAAACCAGATAATGGAGAGATCGATTCCCATCTTATTTTCCCTCTTCCGATGAATTTAATTTTTCCTGCACCGCCGACAGTGGGCGAGAAGGCGTGTGCGAAGTCCCCGGCCCACCTTCTGGCGTATGGTCACCTTCACCTGCCTGTGGACCTTTTTTGATCAGGTTAGCCAGGTAGGTGTAGCCGATGCCGAACACGGAGATATAAACCAGGATAAAAGCGATCAGCGAGATCGCCATCTGCAGCGTACTGTGCAGCGAAACGGCATCGCGGGTGCGCAGCAGGCCATAAATGACCCACGGCTGGCGCCCCATTTCCGTGGTGATCCAGCCTGCGACCAGCGCAATCAGCCCGGATGGCCCCATCAGCAGCACAAACCACAGGAACGGACGTGAGGTGTAAAGACGCTGTCCGCGGCGCATCCACAGGCTGACAACCCCCATCAGAATCATCAGCATGCCCAGGCCAACCATGACGCGGAATGACCAGAATACCACCAGCGAGTTAGGGCGATCTTCTTTCGGGAAACTCTTCAGTGCCGGAACCTGTTTATCGAGGCTGTGAGTCAGAATCAGGCTGCCGAGGTAGGGAATTTCGAGCGCATAGCGCGTTCTTTCTTCTTTCATGTCCGGGATGCCGAACAGGATCAGCGGTGTGGCTTCACCCGGCGGGTTTTCCCAGTGTCCTTCAATCGCGGCAATCTTGGCTGGCTGATGCTCCAGCGTATTCAGGCCGTGTGCATCACCGATCATCGCCTGAATCGGCGACACGATCAGCGCCATCCACAGCGCCATTGACAGCATTTTGCGAATGGCGGGCGTATCGTTTTTACGCAACAGGTGCCAGGCTGCCGAAGCGCCGACGAAGAACGCGGTCACCAGGAAAGCCGCCACGGACATATGCAGCAGTCGATAAGGGAATGACGGGTTGAAGATGATCGCCATCCAGTCGGCAGGGACCACGATACCGTTTTCCACCGCGTAGCCCTGTGGCGTTTGCATCCAGCTATTTGAGGCGAGTATCCAGAAGGTGGAAATAATCGTTCCCAGCGCCACCATGCAGGTTGCAAAGAAGTGCAGGCCACGGCTGACGCGGTTCCAGCCAAACAGCATGACGCCGAGGAAGCCGGCCTCAAGGAAGAATGCGGTCAGGACTTCATAGGTCAGCAGCGGGCCGGTGATACTGCCGGCAAACTGCGAGAATCCAGCCCAGTTGGTACCGAACTGATAGGCCATCACCAGGCCAGATACCACGCCCATTCCGAAGTTGACGGCAAAAATTTTTGACCAGAAATGATAGAGGTCGCGATAAACCTCGTTTTTGCTTTTCAGCCACAGACCTTCCAGTACCGCAAGGAAACTGGCCAGCCCGATGGTGATAGCGGGGAAAAGGATGTGAAAGGCTACGGTAAAGCCAAACTGTATCCTTGCCAGGTGATACGCATCTAATCCGAACATTGCTTACCTCGATCTAACATAAT
Source organism: Erwinia sp. INIA01 (assembly GCF_025947915.1). Lineage (NCBI taxonomy): Bacteria > Pseudomonadati > Pseudomonadota > Gammaproteobacteria > Enterobacterales > Erwiniaceae > Erwinia > Erwinia sp. INIA01. The sequence continues at coordinate 100,610 of NZ_JAPDNC010000012.1, read as the reverse complement.
ACTGCCTTTTATTTTTTTACCCACAATTAACAAATAGACTACATTACGGAAAAGTGAAGGTGGATAATTGTGGGATTCTCATCGACTACGGTTTGATCCTAAGACCAAATCAGGTGAAGGAGTAGTAACAGTAATATTGATCGCGGCTATAACAGCAATCATTATTACGTGGAAGTGTTTCGTGGAGAGGTTAAATCGCTGGCGGAAAATGTTAACTCAGGCTGGTTAAATGATGATTAGATGTGAATGAAATGTATAATTATGATGAGTAAGGATTTTTTATCTCTGTCGGTCCGGGGTAAATACGAAGGAAATTTCTCCTTGAGAAGAAATGTCGACGTTCATTTTATCGTTTTTTTATAGCTGCGAGGGATATAAATATAATTTTGTGGAACAGTATGGATATAATAACCACAGAAAATATAAAGGTTTAGTGAAATATGTAAACTGTGTGTTATTTTTTTAGAGTGTAATTGAAATTGTTAATTTATCTGCATTTTTAGAACCTTATCTCATTCTGCTATTTTCAACACCTCCCCGGAAAATGTTAATAATGTAATACATAAAAACACGCATATTGAAATGTTTGGTTACATTTTTATGCGGTTTATCTGTTCGATGATTGTCGAAAATCAAGATTTCACCGTGCGGAATATGCGCATTAGCCGCAGTGCAGACCGGCGTGCTATAACAGCGATACAGGGCCACCGTTGGCCATTTTACAGGGGAGGGAAGATGGATATTCTGCTGGCGCTGTTGCCGGTTTATGCGGCCTACTTACTGGGAACGGCCAGCCCGGGCCCCAGCAATATGGCCATTATGGGGGTGGCGATGAGCCAGGGGCGACTCCATGCTCTGATGCTGGCTGCCGGTGTGATCAGTGGTTCGCTGTGCTGGGCGCTGCTGGTCGCAACCGGTCTGTCGACGCTGCTGCTGGCGTGGGCGCAGGCGGTGACGGTGATTAAGATCGTCGGCGGCATCTACCTGCTTTGGCTGGCATTTAAGGCGGCCCGCAGCGCAGCGCAAAGCAAGCCATACCAGCCGAACGCAGCCGTAACGATGCCAGTTTCTTACCGCGCGCTGTATCGGCGTGGTTTACTGCTGCATCTCAGTAATCCGAAGGCGATACTGGTGTGGACAGCTATTATGTCTCTGGGGATTCATGCTGACGCTTCACCGCTGCTGCTGCCGTTTATTGTCTGTGGCTGCGCGCTGCTGGGTATCTTAGTGTTTGGCAGCTACGCGCTGCTGTTTTCTACTCAGATGATGAGCCGGGGCTACCAGAAATGCCGTCGCGGAATTGAAGGCGTGTTTGCGCTGTTCTTCACGGCGGCGGGAATTAAGCTGCTGTTCTCCCGCTGAGCGGCCAGCGGCGGCTGCATAAGCTCCGCCGCTTTTGCCGATGGATCAGGGCTGGTAACCTGCCAGCTCGGTTTCCGGCATTCCGGCTTCACGTGCTGACTGACACAGCTGCTGCCAGCTGTTGGCATCAATCGGAATACCGTGCTGCTGACGTTCGGCGCGCTGTTCTTCTTCCCATTCACCGGGCACTTTAATCGGCTGCTCACCTGCCTGCGGGGAGGTTTTCGTCCAGTCAATAAACCGTTGCGCTTCCTGCTGCATTTCCGGTGCATCGAACGCGGCAGGGTCCAACACGATACTGGTCATACAGTTGAAAATCGCTGCCGATGAGGTTTGCAGCGAATCCTGGTGGGTGGTTTTGCCGCCGGAAAGTGCGCCACCGAGAATTTCACACATCACCGCCAGCGCATACCCTTTATGCAGGCCGAATGCCAGCAGAGAGCCGTAAGGCGTTTCATGCATCACGGCGGGATCGCAGGTCGGCTGGCCGTGGTTGTCAATCAGGTTCCCCTCGGCAACCGTTGCGCGCTTATTCCACGCCACGCGGGTTTTACCGTAGGCAATGCCGCTGGTGGCGAAGTCCAACAGCAGAGGCGGCTGGCCGGGGCGCGGAAAAACGGCGCAGAACGGGTTAGTGCCAAACCGGCGGTCGCTGCCGTTAAAAGGAGCGACGAGCGGATCGCCAACGACGTTGACAAAGTGGAACGAGATAAATCCGGCGCTGGCGCACATCTCGGCCCAGTGACCAATACGGCCGATATGGTGGGAATTACGCAGGGCGATGGCGCACATGCCCAGCTCGCGGGTACGGCCAATGGCCAATTCCATCGCTTCAGCGGCCATCACCTGGCCAAATCCCTGTTGGCCATCAACCGTTAACACGGCCCCGGTATCCTTGACGATCCGCAGTTCACGGTTTTGTTGCAGATTTCCTAACGCGCGGGAGGTCATATAGGTAGGGATCATGCCCACGCCGTGGGAATCATGGCCGGCAAGATTGGCGGCAACGAGATGATCGGCAATTTTTCTTGCTTCAGACTGGCTGCTGCCAGCATGCTGCCACAGGCTGTTAACCATCTGGTGCAGTTTAGCGGGGTGAATACGAATTTCGTCCATCGTTACGCTCCATGTTTAGCCGTCAGGTGACGGATGTTTTATTTGCCTGCTGCGATGAGTATCGCAGTATACAATTGAACATATCCTATCCGTCTTGTGACTGGGGAGCGTAGCGTTTTTATAAAAAAAAGCCCACGAAACGTGGGCAAATAAAGCTATTTCTCGACTTTACCATTGGGTGGTACAGGGGCATGGTCGCACAAATTCTGTATAAAATATAATTGGTTATATAGATCGATTAGTTGATATCGATCTTATAAATCGATTACGGAAACAGCTGAACAAATTCCGTTACGAAAGCCGTTTCACTGACGTCTGAAGTTTACACTTTAGTTAGTGAGGCTGATAAAAACCGGCCTTGATCATTTCGTCACGGAGCGCCTGCGTTATTTGCCGGTTACCTCCGGTGACGGGATAAATCACATTATTTACAACATCATCCAGGTAGTGCTCTTTAAACTCCTGGCAGGTGAGTTGCGTGCCGCCTTCATCATTGATAGCAATCGAACCTTTGATATGGTTTCCCGCATCTTTGGCTGTCAGGCTGTAACGGCCCATGCTGGTATTGATTGTGCTCATAGGGATCTCCTTGTATACCCTGCCTCTTTCAAGCACCCGGTTTGATAGTTGCCGGACAATCCGTTCCCTTTACTGAGCTTGAACAGAGTGGGTATAACGGTCAGGGTGAAGTTGGTAACAAGTGAGTCCTTAAGATGACTTCATAAGTTTAGCTATAAAGCGCCGCATCCGGAGAGGATGTTCCGAGCAAAATGACAGTTTGTGATGGCAATCGCTAATAAATGAATGGTTATGTAAAGGTAAATCGCATCGGGTGTAGTGAACATCATGGCCACTACACCGTGATGCAGGGGCTTAACCCGCAATAGTGATATCTATATTCATTGCTGCCAGCTCACGACTGGCGGACGCCGAAAGATGTGGATCGGTGATTATGCCATCAAACTGTTCGAGCGGTAGTGCCAGAAAAGTGGCAATTTTATTGTATTTTGAACTGTCGGCCAGCAGTACCCGTTTACGGCTTACTTCGCTGGCAGCACGCTTAACGGCAATTTTTTCCTCATCCGGCGTGAAGGTTCCGCGCGTGCCCCAGCAGGATGCCGAGATAAAAGCGATGTCAATGGACAGTCCGCGCAGGGCCTGAGCGGCGGCTTCTCCAACGCTGGATCGGTTATCGCGACACAGGGTGCCGCCGGTGTGGATCATCCTGCACTGGCTGCCATCAATCAGAAAATTGGCAATGGCGAAATCGTTGGTGACGATCAGCAGATCATCACGAACGCTGAGTTCGCGGGCAAGCGCCAGCGTGGTGGTGCCTGCGTCCAGATAGAGGCAGCTGTTACGGGGAATATGCTGGGCTGCCGCAGCGCCGATGGCTTGTTTTTCCTGGCTGAACATACTGGTTTTATCCAGATGCGAAGGCTCACTGGATAATCGCTCCGTAGAACGCACACCACCGGAAACCAACATTACCGCTCCCTGTTCTTCCAGCTTTTGCAGATCGCGGCGAATCGTCATATGGGAGACCGCCAGTCGTTCGGTCAGTTCGGCAATACTGACTACGCCACGTTCCTGCACCAGCGATAAAATTTGTTGATGGCGTTCAACGGGTATCATGAACTCTCCTTGCGAATAAGCGGCGTAACCTGCAAACGGTGTTGAAAAATGTCATCGGCTCAGCGATACAACACCACAATTTTTACCAATTTATCACGCCGAAGATTTTCCGTCACAGCTTTTCAGCCAGTGAATTCACCTATCCTACTGAATAATGATGATTTTATTTTCATAAATATTCTTTTTCCACTGTTAATCTATGTGAACCTTGTTGTCCTTATTGTTAATTATTGTGATGTGTATCACCAAGTTTGCGGTTTAAAACGCCTATACTTCACACAAGAAAACAAATTATCACCAAAATTAACACGGAGAGCGTATGTCAAACGCAGCATCAATGTCGGTTTGTGTCGTTGGCCTCGGTTCTATGGGCATGGGCGCGGCGCAATCCTGTATTAAGGCAGGCCTGCGGACCTGGGGCGTGGATCTCAATCCACAGGCATTACAAACCCTGCGCGATAGCGGCGCACAGGCGGCAGAGAGCCGTGCTGATGATTTCGCCGACCAGTTGGATGCGGTGCTGCTGCTGGTGGTCAATGCCGCTCAGGTTAAGGCCATTCTGTTTGGTGAAAATGGCCTGGCTTCACACCTGAAGCCGGGTACCGCCGTGATGGTTTCCTCGACGATTTCTTCCGCCGATGCGCAGAGCATTGAACAGCAGCTGGCACAGTATCAGCTGATCATGCTGGATGCGCCGGTTTCCGGTGGCGCGGTGAAAGCCGCGGCGGGCGAGATGACGGTGATGGCGTCGGGCAGCGATGCTGCCTTCGAACGCCTGCAGCCGGTGCTGGATGCGGTGGCGGGCAAGGTGTATCGCATTGGCAGTGAAATCGGTCTTGGCTCGACGGTGAAGATTATTCATCAGCTGCTGGCCGGGGTGCATATTGCGGCCGGAGCAGAAGCGATGGCGCTGGCGGCACGTGCGGGTATCCCGCTGGATACCATGTACGACGTGGTGACGAACGCGGCGGGAAATTCATGGATGTTTGAAAACCGTATGCGCCACGTTGTTGACGGTGATTACTCGCCGAAATCCGCCGTCGATATTTTCGTGAAGGATCTCGGTCTGGTCGCTGATACGGCGAAAGCGCTGCACTTTCCGCTGCCGCTGGCCTCAACGGCGTTCAACATGTTCACCTCCGCCAGTAACGCAGGCTACGGCCGCGAGGATGACAGCGCGGTGATCAAGATCTTTAGCGGCATTACGCTGCCGGAAAAAAAGGAGCAGAAATAATGCGCCTGGGTGTGATTGCTGATGATTTTACCGGTGCTACCGATATTGCCAGTTTTCTGGTGCAGAACGGTATGTCAACGGTGCAGGTTAACGGTGTGCCGCAGGACGACCGCCAGCTGGATGCCGAAGCGATTGTGGTTAGCCTGAAGTCGCGTTCCTGCGCGGCGGAAAAAGCCGTCGAGGATTCCCTTGCGGCATTGGCCTGGCTGCAGCAGCAGGGCTGCGAACGGTTCTATTTTAAATACTGCTCGACCTTTGACAGCACCGCGAAAGGGAATATCGGCCCGGTCACCGATGCGTTGCTGGCCGCGCTGGGTGAAACTCAGACGGTCATTTCGCCGTCGCTGCCGGTGAATGGTCGTACCGTCTATCAAGGGCATTTGTTCGTGATGAACCAGCTGCTGTCCGATTCAGGTATGCGCCATCATCCGGTTACGCCAATGACCGACAGCAATCTGCTGCGCCTGATGGAAGCACAGGCAGCGGGTAAAGCCGGGCTGATCGCCAGCCAGACGCTGGATCGCGGTGTTGAGGCGGTACGGGCAGAGCTGGCCGAGCTGGCGGCAGCGGGCGTGCGTTATGTGGTACTGGATGCGCTTAACGAGCAGCATCTGCTGACTCAGGGGGAAGCGCTGCGTGAGATGAAGCTGGTGACCGGCGGTTCCGGGCTGGCAATTGGCCTGGCGCGGCAGTGGGCAACCAGCGGCTGGGATCGCGAACAGGCGCAGGCAGCGGGTAAACCGCAGGGTGGACGGGCGGTGGTGATTTCAGGTTCCTGTTCGACGATGACCAACCGCCAGGTTTCCCGCTACCGTCAACAGGCTTCCTCGCAGGCGGTTGATGTGGAGCGCGCGCTGCAACAGCGCGAGGCCTATGCACATGAGCTGTGCGACTGGGTGGCGCAACATGCTGATGAGCCGCTGGCTCCGATGCTGTTTGCCACTTCTGAACCGGAAACGCTGCAGCGGATTCAGCAACAGTACGGTGCGCAGCAGAGCAGCGAGGCCGTTGAGCAGCTGTTTGCCAGCGTAGTGCGTGAACTGCAACAGCGGGGCTGGCAGCGCTTTATCGTTGCCGGAGGCGAAACCTCGGGCGTGGTGGCGCAGACGCTGAACATTGATGCTTTCCACATCGGTCCGGTGATTTCTCCCGGAGTTCCGTGGGTCAGATCGGTCACGCAGCCGGTGTCCCTTGCGCTGAAATCCGGTAATTTCGGTGATGAAAACTTTTTTGCCCGGGCGCAAACGGAGTTCGTAGTATGACTGAACAGCAGGCACGAGAAGAAATGGTCCGGCTGGGAGCCTCATTTTTCCAGCGCGGATATGCCACCGGTTCGGCAGGGAATTTATCGATGCGCCTGGAGGACGGCACGCTGCTGGCGACGCCGACAGGCTCCTGCCTTGGCGAGCTGGTGGCCGAACGACTGTCGAAGGTCACTCCGGAAGGAGAGTGGATCGGTGGCGATAAACCCTCGAAAGAGATCAGCTTCCACCGTGCGATCTATCAGAACAACCCGGAGTGCGGTGCCATCGTGCATCTGCACTGCCTGTATCTGACCGCACTTTCCTGCCTGGAAGGGCTGGACAGCAAAAACTGCATTCGTCCTTTCACGCCGTATGTTGTGATGCGCGTTGGCGATGTGCCGGTTGTTCCTTATTATCGTCCGGGCGATCCTCGTCTCGGTGAGGATCTGGCGAAGCTGGCGCCGAACTACCGGGCATTCCTGCTGGCGAATCACGGACCGGTGGTGGTGGGGAAAACGCTGCGTGAGGCGGCGGATAATACCGAAGAACTGGAAGAGACTGCCCGACTGATATTTACCCTGGGCGATCGCCCTATTCGTTATCTGACCGATGACGAAGTGGCTGAATTACGGAGCTGAAGACATGCCTAAGTTTGCTGCTAATCTGTCTACCCTGTTTAACGAACTGCCTTTCCTTGAGCGCTTTGATGCGGCGGCAAAGGCTGGCTTTAAAGGCGTTGAATTTTTATTCCCTTACGATTACGACGCGGCGGTACTGAAAGAGGCGCTGACGCGTAATAACCTGGAGTTGGTATTGTTCAATACCGCACCGGGGAATGCGGCGGCGGGAGAGTGGGGCGTTTGCGCTATCCCGGGGCGAGAAGACGATGCCCGTCGTGATATCGATCGCGCGCTGGAGTATGCGCTGGCGCTGAACTGCCGCCAGGTCCACGTGATGGCTTCGGTGGTGCCGCCGGGTGCCGACCGCGAAGACTGGTGCCAAACCTTCATCGACAACGTACGTTATGCGGCTGACCGCTTTGCGCCACACGGTATTCGCGTGCTGCTTGAGGCGCTGAACCCGAAAACCAAGTTGAACTATCTCTACTCCAGCCAGTATCAGACGCTGGACATCGTTAAGCGCGTCGACAGGCCCAATGTTTTCACCCAGCTCGATCTGTTCCACGCACAGCTGGTGGATGGCAACCTGAGCCATCTGATCGCCGATTACGTCGGTCAGTACCAACATATTCAGATTGCCTCCGCGCCCGATCGCCATGAACCGGATGAAGGCGAGCTGAACTATCCGTGGCTGTTCGATCTGATTGACCGCAGCGGTTATCAGGGCTGGATCGGCTGCGAATATTTCCCACGTACTACCACTCTGGAAGGTCTGGGCTGGTTCGACGCCTGGAAATAATCTGACGTTATGACTCACCGCGCTGCGCAAATTCTGCGCAGCGTCGGGTTTCTGTTGCCTGAATCTGGCTAAATGCCAGGGAAAATGCTGCTGCTAACAGTGCTCTAAAGTACTGAAATAAAATAATTATTGAGGCTTTTTTATGTCTACCGCCCTGTTATTAACCATTGCCGTTGCCAGCGTGCTGATTTTGCTGCTGCTGGTCATCAAAGCTAAAGTGCATCCCTTTGTCGCCTTGCTGGTGGTTAGCCTGCTGGTCGCCATCGCCACCGGTATTCCCGCCGATAATATTATGAAGGTCATTTCCGCCGGAATGGGCGGCCTGCTGGGTTCGATAACCATTATTATCGTGCTGGGTGCAATGCTGGGGGCGATTATTGAATGCTCCGGTGGCGCAGAATCCCTGGCCCAGCGCTTTACCCAGGTGCTGGGAATTAAGCGTACCGTTGCGGCGCTGACCATGGCGGCCTTTATTCTCGGCATTCCGGTGTTCTTTGAAGTTGGCTTTATTATAGTTATTCCGCTTATCTATGGCTTTACTAAGGTGGCCCGCGTTTCACCGTTGAAATATGGTCTGCCGATGGCCGGTGTCATGCTGACCGTGCACGTGGCGCTGCCAACCCATCCCGGTGCGGCGGCAGCGGCGGGGCTGTTAGGCAGCGATATGGGCTGGCTGATGCTGCTGGGTATAGCCGTTTCCATTCCCGTTGGCGTGGTGGGCTATTTCGTCGCGAAAGCGATGAACCGCCGTCAGTATCAGCTGTCGGTCAGCGTGCTGGAGCAGTTACAGCTGGCAAAACCGGAAGGCAGTCAGAGCGCGAAAGATGAGCAGGCCCCCGGTGCCTGGCTGATTTCCTCACTGATCGTCGTACCTATCGTGCTGATTGTGGTGGGCACCCTGGCACACAGCGTCCTGCCTGAAGGCAATATCATTCGTCAGGTGTTAACGCTGGTGGGAACGCCGGCTATTGCGCTGCTGATTGCGCTGGCGCTCTCCGCCTGGCTACTGGGGCTGCGCCGCGGCTGGAGCCGCGACAAACTGAGTGACCTGTTGGATCGCGCTATTCCCAGCTCGGCAGGTGTCATTCTGGTTGCCGGTGCCGGTGGCGCATTTGGTAAGGTACTGGTTGAATCCGGCGTAGGTAAAGCGCTGGCACTGTCGCTGGAGACGATTAATCTGCCGCTGATCCCGGCTGCGTTCCTGCTCTCGCTGGCGCTGCGGGCCTCGCAGGGGTCGGCCACCGTGGCGATTCTGACCACCAGCGGGTTATTAACTCAGGCGGTGACGGGGCTGAGCGATATGCAGCTGGTGTTGGTCACGCTGTCGACCTGTTTTGGCGGGCTGGGACTTTCCCACGTCAATGACGCCGGTTTCTGGGTGGTGACCCGCTATTTAGGCCTGTCGGTTGCCGACGGCTTGAAAACCTGGACGGTGTTAACGACCGCAATGGGCCTGACCGGTTTTGTGCTGGTGTGGCTGCTGTCGGCGGTGCTGTAACCCACAAATCGGCGAAGCGGTAATCTTCTTCTATACTTAAGCCACAGGGACTTACTGACGAGTCCTGTGGCTTTTTCCTTTGAAGGAGATGAAGAATGAAAATTATTCTCTGGGTCATCGCAATTATTTTTATCGTCGGCCTGTTAACGATTACCGGTGTCTTTAAGCTTATTTTCTGATTTTTTATTCCGGTCATTTGTGTTTTTCAGATGGCCGGAATATTAATAATATTCTTGAGTAATCATGCTTTTTTAAATTCTAAAATGTAATTATTTACTATTTTTGTTTTTTGGTTCGAGAAAGAATTTCAAAATAAATATGGCTATTTTAATTATCAACTAAACGTCAACATACCCTCTGCATGCGCTGAAATATTTTTTTTGCAGGATATACTCGCAGAACTTATATGGAGTAAAGTGCCAAGGAGATATGATGACGTCTAATGAAGAGCAGCTGTTGCAGGATGAAGCGAAGTATTGTTCGTATGGCGATACGGTTCATTACGTTACCCCCCCGAAAATATTTGACCGCTGTCAGGGAAGCTTTCTGTTTGACGCGGAAGATACTCCCTATCTCGATCTGCAAATGTGGTATTCAGCGGTTAATTTTGGCTACGCTAACGCCCGGCTCGATAATGCGTTAAAAAGCCAGATCGATCGGCTGCCACAGTTGGCCAGCCAGTATCTGCATCCCACCAAAATCGAGCTGTCAAAAATTATTGCTCAGGATATGGAACGTAAGTTCGGCCTGCCAGGAAGAGTACACTTTAACGTGGGCGGTTCGCAGTCCGTTGATGATTCCCTGAAGCTGGTACGAAATTTCTGCAACGGTAAAAGCCGGATGTTTGCCTTTGAAGGGGGCTATCACGGTCGCACACTGGGTGCATCATCTATCACCTCCAGTTATCGCTATCGCCGTCGCTTTGGTCACTTTGGCGAACGCGCTCAGTTTATTCCATTCCCGTATCCGTTCCGCCGTCAAAAAGGCATGACGCCTGAAGAATATGCGGAAAAACTGGTGGCCGATTTTGCCCGTCTGTTTGAAAACGAGTACCACGGCCTGTGGGATCCTAAAGCGCAGCAGGCAGAATTCGCTGCGTTCTATATCGAACCCGTGCAGGGAACCGGCGGCTACGTTATTCCACCGCGTAACTTCTATCCCGCGCTGAAAAAGGTGCTCGATCAGCACGGCATTCTGCTGGTGGTGGATGAAATCCAGATGGGCTTCTATCGTACCGGCAAGCTGTGGTCGATTGAACACTTTGGCATTACTCCGGATGTGCTGGTGTTTGGTAAAGCGCTGACTAACGGACTTAATCCACTGGCGGGCATCTGGGCGCGTGAAGAGATGATTAATCCGACCACCTTCCCGGTAGGTTCCACCCACTCGACGTTTGCTTCGAACCCGTTGGGCACCGCCGTTGGCCTGGAAGTGATGCATATGCTGGCAGAGAAAGATTATGAACGTCAGGTTATGGAGAGTGGAGCTTATTTCCTTGAAGGGCTGAAATCGCTACAGAGCCAGCATAAAGAGATTGGTGACGTTGACGGTCTTGGTCTGGCACTGCGTGCGGAACTTTGCGGACCTGATGGATTCACGCCTGATAAAGCACTGCTCGATAAAATGGTGGATATTGGCCTTTCCGGTACGCTGGAGTATCAGGGGCAGAAAACCGGACTGGTTCTGGATGTCGGGGGATACTATAAAAACGTGATCACCTTTGCGCCATCTCTGGAGATCAGTCGCGCTGAAATCGATCAGGCTATCGTGCTGCTGGATCAACTGCTGGTTCGGGCAAAACGTGAGCGGTAATCCTCTGCATATGATGAAAGACGGGTACGTCAATCAGTTGGAACCGGCGGGGCTTATTTCGGCGTTTGCACTCCATCCGCCTGAAGGATTTAACGTGCGGATTGCCGAAAACGGCCTGCCGATATTTACCACCCGGTTCGATCTGTTAACGACCGTTGAACCCGCGCTGCGCCAGCGGTTAGCCCGCTGGCCCGGTTTCCCGGGCTGGCGGAAGTGGCTCACGCTGGATACCTGTTTTATTGGGGCAACGACCAGCGAATATGCCTGCCTGCCACGGCAGCAGGAGCCGGCCGCGCTGCTGGGATGGATTGAAACCCACTGCGGTAATAAGCATTCTCTGACCATTATTAAAGATCTTCCCATTTCGTCACCGCTGCTGTCTGCAGCGGATAACGACTACAGTCGCCGCCTGATAGCGGCGGCGGAAGCGCAAGGTTACATTTGTGTGGAAGGCCAGGCGCTGGCGGTTGTTCCGATCGATTTTACCAGCACCGATGAGTTTCTGGCGCGCATGTCCCGTAGCCGGCGTCGTAATCTTCGCCGCAAGCTTCGCAGCCGTGATGAGCTTCGTATTGAGGTAATTCACTGTGGTGAAGAACGCCTGGAAGATCCCCACTGGCGTGCTCAGCTCTATCAGTTTTATCTTTCGGTGTGGCAGCAGAGTGAGGTGCATTTTGATTTGCTTAGCGCCGAGTTCTTTGACCATTTGCTGCTGGACCGGCACAGTGCCGGAAAACTGTTCTGCTACTGGTACGAAGATCGATTGGTCGGTTTCAACCTTTGCTATCAGTTTCAGGGCCGGCTGGTGGATAAGTATATTGGCTTCGACTATTCACTGGCGCTGAAATTTAACCTCTATTTTGTCAGCTGGTTTGTCAATCTGGAGTACGCCATCGAGCAGGGATTGCAGGAATACGTTGCGGGCTGGACCGACCCGGAAGTCAAGGCCAGCCTCGGTGCCAGCTTTACCTTTACCCGGCATCTGGTGCGCGTGCGAAATCCGCTCCTGCGGGGAGCGGTGCGCTATTTTCGTCATTATCTGGAGGGGGATAAAAAGTGGTCCGATCCTCCTCCTGGCTGACGGCAGAAGATCGGCCACTGGTGCTGGACTTTGATGGTTCAGTGGCCGGACTGGAGCGGGCAACAATACTGCCGTTGCCTGACTGGCAGCAGCGGGTCCGCTTTGGGGCCGGCTGGGGTGACTGGCGAAAGCTAATGGCCGCCAGTCGGGATCTGTTGCCCGAGCGCTATGGCTGCGTCTTCACCGGAAGTGGGGACTACCACCATCTCAGCTATTTGCTGTTACAGCGTCTGCCAGCGGACCGCCCGGTGCAGCTGATTATCTGCGATAACCATCCGGATAATATGCTCTATCCTTTCGGCATCCACTGTGGCTCCTGGGTATATCATGCCAGCCGTTTGCCGCAGATTAGTCAAATACACGTGTTGGGTATCTGTTCATCCGATATTGCTCTGAGTCACGCCTGGGAAAATCATCTGCGCCCTCTGTTATCTAAGAAGCTGCACTACTGGAGCATCGGTGTGGATACCCGGTGGCTTAACTGGCTGGGTGCAGGGGAGTGTAATCACCGTTTTGATGATCCGGATAGTTTACTGTCGGCATTTTTACGTCAGCTAAGCGGCGACCCGATTTATCTGTCACTGGATAAAGATGTCTTAAGCAAGCAGGTGGTACAAACCAACTGGGATCAGGGATGTTTTGAGCTAAAACATCTGGAATTACTGATTGAGGCCTGTGCCAGTCGGCTGGTGGGGATGGATATCACCGGAGAAGTCTCATCATGTGAGTATCACAGCCGCCTCAAACGCTGGTTAAGCGCCGGTGATGGCCAGCAGTTGATATCGGCCAGTGAAGCTGCTGAATGGCAGCGTTCGCAAAATCGTCTTAATCAACAGTTGCTGGCTGTTGTTCAGCGGGCTTCAGGTGGTTAGTGCGTTAGTGCAGCGCGCAGCACGGAAACAATCAGTGCAAAATCATCGTCTTCAACCCAGTGACTGTTGCTGATGCTCAGTGAACGAGCAGCAAAGTCTTCCGCATTGGGTATGGAGGAGGGCAGACATAATGGCGTAACGGCGGGATAGCCGAATAACGTATGAATAAACAGCCGGGTCACGCCCAATCCAGCCGTCCAAAGGTGCTGCATCGCACGGTCGCGAGAGCCGCGGTCAGGCATCAGCAGTAGAAAGAATGGCCACACTCCCTGCTGGTGCGGCCCATCCTGCAGGACCGTTACGCCAGCAAGCTGCCTGAGCTCGGCGAGTCTGCTCTTTGCCCGCAGGCTGTTTTGTTGTTGCCAGGCTGAAAATCGAGTCAAAGCCGAGGCGGCGACTCGCTGACGATAGTGGCCCAATGTGTGCAAAGGGATATCGTCTACGGTGAAATCATCGCCAACGGCGGTAACCGCATCGCCGCGATTCAGCGCACTGCGAAGCTGCCGGCCATAAACCCAGTCCAGCCTGTCAGGATGATACATCAGCCGATAGCCCCAGAGTTCGATGATACGGCGCAGTTCCCAGCCCGCGCGCCAGGGTAAATCGCGGGCGATCTGTCGTTCCATCTCTTTTTGCAGTTCAGCCGAGCGGCTGAACAGCACTCCCCCCTCTACCGTCGTTAACCCTTTTCCCATCGCCAGACTGAAAAAGCCAATGTCTCCCGCCAGGCCGACGCTTTCACCGGCATTTTTTGCCCCCATTGATTGTGCCGCATCTTCAATGACTGCCGTGCCGTGAGCTGCTGCGATTTTAATCACGGCAGCCGTATCGGCCACCCGGCCAGCATAGTGAGTGACTACGACAGCCAGCGTTTGCGAATCACACAGCTGTGCCAACCGCTCTCTGTCGAAATTAATGCCACCGTACTCCATATCGCAGGGGACGATTTTGAGCGGGGGGCAATAATGCGCAGCCAGCGCTACCAGCGGGCAGGTCCAGGCGGGGACAATAATACGATGTCGATTGGGCTGGCGCTGCTGCAAGGTGCGTAGGGCAATAATCAGTGCAGCAGTGCCTGAGCAGGTTAACAGCGGTGGAGGAATACCCAGTTCCTGCGCCAGTCGATCTGAAAAATCAGCACGAGGTGGGAGTAAATCGCGCCAGAGCAGCGGCAATCCGGCGGTTGGCGGCAGCTGGCGTTGAAAAAAAGAATGGCTCATTCTGCCTGCTGTTCCGCTTCAGCCTTAACATGGGCGATTTCACCTTTTGCCAGGAAGAGTATTCCGGCGAGGATTAGCAATCCACCGACTATTTTTATGAGTGTCAGGCTGTCATCGAATAGCCATACCGATAGCAAAGTGACGCTGATAATTTCAAGGTGGGATGCGGCAAAGGCTGGCCCAATGGGGGCGTATTTCAGCAGCGTCATCCAGGTGAAAAAGGCACCGGCATAGCCTACGAATGCCCCATAAATCCACGGATGGCTGAATACACGAGAGAGCCACGCGGAATCCATGGTGAGCGGAAATGCATGGATAGCCGCTGCCTTAAAACTGATCTGAGCCAGCGTGTCGAAAATCATCAGTGCGAGGAAACCAACAATGTAGAAACGTTTCATCAATTAATCCCTATTATCGCTACGCCCAGAGAAATCAACAAAATACCGATTACTCGCCAGCGGGTCAGCGATTCTTTAAACCAGATCCGCCCGGCGAGCATAATGGTGACAATGCTGGTTGAACCAAGAAGCATACCGACAGAGAGAGGAACAAGCGTGAGGAAGGCCAGCCACAGCAAAAACTCCAGGATATAGCATGCCATCCCCAGCCAAAGCCACGGCCGCCGCAGCATATATCGCCACTGTTGCATACCTTCATAGTGTACGCTGCCGCTGGCTGCTGCTTTAAATGAGAGCTGGCCGAGGCTGTCGACAAGTACATTCAGTAACCACAGTATCAGGGTGAGCTGGCTCATAGCGCCTCACTCAGCGTAAGCGCCGTGTTAACGCTGTAGCGGCGGATGAAAGCAATCGAACGTTGAAACAGCTCCTGCCGATCGTTATCGATGGTAATCATATGATAGCTATTGGGGAGCAGTACCATTTCCACCGGACCACTGACGGTATCACGCACCAGTTCGGCATTACGGCGATGCGAGATATCGTCGTTGCTGGCATGTAACAGCAGGCAGGGGGTGTGAATATGGCGTAACTTGCGGCGGACGTTTCGCGATAGCAGTAAGAATTCGTTGAGTGAAGGCCATGGATTACCCGGCAAACCGGCTTCAGCGCTGTTACCACCTTGCATTTTGTCGGCAATTTTTTTTCTCAGCACTTCGTTTTGAATACCGTAAGGCGGTTCTTCATTAAACATTTTGTGGCGACCAACATTTAGCATTCCAGCCAGCGGAAGTAGCCAGGGTGCGGCAAAGCGTGAGAGCGGCGGAATGCTCCACCCGTCGTAGCGAAACGTCACGCTATAGGCCAGTACGCCTGCGACTTCGTTGGGGTGAGACGCGGTATATTTTAATGCCAGTACCGCTCCCATCGAGAGGCCACAAACGAAAAGTGTATCAACCTGTTTGCGCAGTATGTCTGCACCGTCGATCACGCTTTGATACCAGTCCTGCCAACGGGTAGCTATGAGGTCTTCAACGCTGCCACAGTGCCCGGCAAGCTGCAGGGCATAGACGGTATATCCCGCACGATGAAATTCACGAGCCACACCGCGCATTTCTGCGGGGGTTCCCGTCAGCCCATGGATCAGTAGCACGCCGATCCGCCCGGCAGGCAGCAAATAGTCGTGCTTTTCGATCATGAGATCTCCTGAGATGGAATCAACCGTGATTCTTTTGCAACCAGTCGTTCAAGGCAGGCTTGAGCTTCTCTGAAACTGTTAAACGGTGTATGAGGAATTCCAGCCTTCTGGCAATGAGTCAGCAAACTTTTTTTGGCCAACACATGATCCGCTATGGATGCCACGCAAAAATCGGATCGCCCGTCGCCTATGGCGATAAATTCGTCGTAATTTAACATTTTCGCCACCCGGCATTTGCAGGTGCCGCTTGCGTACTGGCAGTCAGGGGAAAAATGCGGAAAGCTGATGCGCCAGCCCCGGTCGCTTACCTGTTCAAGATGGTTAGCAATCACCGGCAGACCAGCAATATTGTTGTTGCGTAAAATACGTTCGATCGCATAATCAAGACCATCGCTGACGACATAAAGCGGTATCGCCTCAGCTTTCGCCCATCGTGCAAACCGGCAAAACTCAGGATCGATTTTGATTTGATCCAGGCAGGCATCTATCTGCTGGCGAGAAGCATCAAGTAATGATATTTGCCCACTCAGGCACTCTCTGGATCCTATTTCGGCATTTATCCAGCGTTTCTCCAGTAATTGCCAGTCAGGATGACCCAGTTTTTCCATTAATGTATCAGTGACATCAGCACAACTTATTGTGCCATCAAAATCACAAACAATAATCCAGTGTGAATCCGTGCGCGTAATAATGCCGGATAATCCCTGCTTTTTCATATATAGCATCCGACGGTTGATTTGATAAATAAGGCATTCTCAGGCGTAAAGAATGCTCGGTTATTAACGAGTGCAGTCTATAATAAGCCGTGTAAATAAGACATAAACGGGATTGGCACATAAACCATTCGGCATGTAATCACCCTTTAAAAGGCACGAATTGTATTTTAATTCATAGATGAATTATCAGTTCTGAATGATATTTTCAACCTGTGACAAAATGCGAATTATCCCGTTACTTCTATTGGCATCGCGTTCTGAAGCGCGTTTAAGCCTTATGAAGTTGGGTACAGGCGAGGGGGATTACTGTTTGTTTAAAGCTTGATTAAGAACTTTTTCGGCAAGCGCTGTGGATAAGGCTCTGGAAAGGATGGATAAACCGGCGACAGTATCCTGGCTGTTAAGCTGTTTACGACAGCAGGCGCAAATCGCACCGTGATGCCCACCGCTGTTGTTGCCTACGGTAAAGAAGAATTTTGTACTGCCACATTGTCCACACCTTAACATTTTAATCACTACAGCCTCCCTGTCTTCTGATGGATAAGAATTATCTTATCAAATTTCAGATGCAGATCCATAAATAAGATTTATTAGTTTTTTACGGGCCTATTGTTTTTTAAGTTATTGATTTTATGTTTTTTATTTGATTAGTAGCGTGTTTTTTGATCATAATTTTGTTCTCCATTCGTAAATTAATCATGATTTATATGATTTAGCGTAAATTTTGTTCACTTTGGCAGTAAATATGATTGAGCGAGATTAATCAGGGGCGATAAAGCGCTACTTTCAGCCTGAACTGATTCGAAACTGTCCATTTCTCGAGATGGTAAGAGAGCGGTATTTTGGTTTTTTTTCATTTATATCAATGCATTCTGGTTTTTAGCAGAGTATGCTTTCTGCATAATATAGAGAAAAAACAGGAGTTAATGGTGTGTTTAGGTGAAAACGCTATAATTAACATTAATAGCCTAATGTTGACCGGGCCAAAATTTTGGGCCCTTACAGGAAGTTGATTCTTAATCATTCCCGGGGAGAAGTGAGAATTATTATGGCAAGCCTGAAAAAATATCTTTTTTTACTGTTGCTGAATGGCCTTCTTTCAGCAGGCGCACAGGCCTCTAAGTTGAACGATGCAGTAGCTGAAGGATGGCAATCTTTAACTGATAACCTCAGTCAGACATGGAACGATCCGCAGACTGTAGACCTTTACATTCCTGCTATCACCTGGCATAACCGCTGGACCTATGACAAAGAGAAAACCGATCGTTATAACGAGCGTCCATGGGGTGCGGGCTTTGGAGTCAGCCACTACAACGAACAGGGTAACTGGAACGGTCTCTACGTGATGGCATTCAAAGATTCCTATAACAAGTGGGAGCCTATAGGGGGTTACGGGTGGGAAAAAACATGGCGGCCGCTGGCCGATGATAACTTCCATCTGGGAGCCGGCTTCACCGCGGGGGTGACAATGCGCGACAACTGGAATTATATTCCTATCCCAGTGGTATTGCCCCTTGCATCAATAGGTTATGGTCCTGCATCATTTCAGATGACCTATATTCCCGGTACCTACAATAACGGTAATGTTTATTTTGCCTGGCTACGCTGGCAGTTTTAATGGAAGAAAAGTGCGAAAAAAATGAGTGATGTTAAAAAAAGGCGATATTTATCACTTTTTCATCATTGTCTACTGGACAAAAGCCTTCGCAATTGCTGTACTAGATACCGACACAGTTTAGTGTCCATTTTTCATGTAAAGGTAATATAGATGTCTAAGATCAAAGGTAGCGTTAAGTGGTTTAATGAGTCCAAGGGATTCGGTTTCATTACTCCTGAAGATGGTAGCAAAGACGTGTTCGTACACTTCTCTGCCATCCAGAGCAATGGTTTCAAAACTCTGGCTGAAGGTCAGCGCGTAGAGTTCGAAATCACCAACGGTGCCAAAGGCCCATCTGCTGCTAACGTTGCCGCTATTTAAGTTATCAGACAGAATTTTTAAAACCCGCCTCGTGAGGCGGGTTTTTTTTCGCCTGAAGATCGTAGTTTGAGATAAAACCGACGTTCTGAGCGTGCTAACGCTGGCCCGGCACAGGGGATAAGCCGGACCGCTGTACTCTAACGTGAGAAAAATAGCAGCAGCCAGGCCACTGCTGCTGAACAGGCCAGTAGCATAGCAAGACTTTCAATCGGGGTACGGGGAAGCCAGTTCATCTTGAGTACCTCTTACAGTGGGATGAGCTGAGTCTGCCGAAAGATTATTAAGGAAACATTAATCGGGCGTCCTGCCTGCTGACAAATTCCATCCGTTTCACTTAGGATTACACTTATCAGCATTTGTAACATTAGGCTGTGATCTGGCCCCTTGCGGGGAGGGCCGGGCTGAGGCTATAAACAATGACAGGTTTTTTTCTGTTAGCGTTTATCGTATTAACAGCTGGCTTAGTCTGGAGAGTGTGGATGAATATTCGTCTTGCCGAACCAAAAGATGCTTTTGCCCTGAGTGCGCTGCTGGCGGAGCTGGGCTATGAGGGTACTGCTCCGTTTATTGAGCGGCGGCTGGCACAACTGATCGCAGATGACACCGAGCGTTTGCTGATGGCTGAACAGGGTAATACGGTGTTGGGATTCCTGTCGCTGCATTTTATCCCTCAGCTGGCGCTGGCGGGGGATTTTGCCCGTATCAGCTATTTTTGCATCGCCGAAGGTGAACGAAGCAAAGGGGCGGGGCAGCATCTGCTGGCGTATGCAGAACAGCTGGCCCGCGATCGCGGCTGTGACCGAATGGAGGTTCACTGCCATGAGCGCCGCGAAAAAGCCAACGCCTTCTATCTGCGCGAAGGGTTCACAGAGTCACCGCGCTACCACGTTAAGGAGCTGGGCTGAACGATGAAAGTTGCCGCCGGGCAGTTTGCCGTACGCCGCGAATGGCAGGAAAACGCGGAGATTTGTATCGGGCTGATGCATGATGCCGTGGGTGAAGGGGCGAGTCTGCTGGTACTGCCAGAAGCCGTACTGGCTCGGGACAACGACAATCCTGACTGGGGTGTTCGCTCGGCACAGCCGCTGGACGGGCCGTTTGTTAACCAGCTGCTCTCAGCCAGCCAGCAAAATACGCTCACGACGATACTCACGCTGCACGTGCCTGATGGTGAAGGTCGGGTGTTCAATACGCTTATCGCTATTCGGTGCGGCGAGATTATCGCCCGCTATAACAAGCTGCATCTGTACGATGCTTTTGCCATGCAGGAGTCCCGCAACGTGAGTGCGGGTGATGAGCTGCCGCCGCTGATTGATGTCGAGGGCATCAAGGTCGGGCTGATGACCTGCTACGATTTGCGTTTCCCTGAGATGGCACGGCGGCTGGTGCTGGACGGTGCTTCGCTGCTGGTACTACCCGCAGCGTGGGTAAGAGGCCCGCATAAAGAGATGCACTGGGAAGTTCTGGTCACTGCCAGGGCGCTGGAAAATACCTGCTACGTGCTTGCAGTCGGGGAGTGCGGCCCACGCAATATTGGCAACAGTCTGCTGGTTGATCCACTCGGTATTGCCACAGTCAGGGCAGCTGAGGTTCCCGCTCTGCTAACGGCAGAAGTAGACCCGCAACGGATTGTGGCCGTGCGACAGGCGCTGCCGGTGTTGGCTAATCGACGTTTTGCCCCGCCGGAACTGGCCGTTAAAAATCGCTGACGGATCGTATCCTGTTACAGATTGCTGCTGCACCCGTGCCGTTTTCCCGCGTTAAAATCAGCTGATACGGGGACTTTCCCCACTGCTTAACGCAAAGAAGGTAGATATGGAAGGTTTAAGTATCGGCAAACTGCTAATTGTTGGTGCGCTTATCGTCCTGCTTTTTGGTACCAATAAATTGCGCACGCTGGGCGGTGATTTAGGTGCTGCCATTAAGGGGTTTAAAAAAGCGATGAACGACGATGACACCGCAGCGAAGCAATCCGTGCCTGAAGATAAACCGGCCGAACAGCAAACTCGTAAAGAGTGAGCAGGATTCAGGCGAAAAAAAACGGATGACTGGGTCATCCGTTTTTTTATGCATGCAGCGCGGAATTACTTCACTTCCAGCCCTTTGGCCTGCATATCTGCATGATAAGAAGAACGTACAAACGGACCACAGGCGGCATGGGTGAAGCCCATATCCATGGCTGCGGCCTTCATTTCATCAAACTCAGCCGGGCTGACGTAGCGCTGTACCGGCAGGTGGTGACGGCTTGGCTGCAGATACTGGCCCAGCGTTAACATGGTGACGCCATGGCGACGCAGATCGCGCATCACTTCAACGATTTCTTCGTTAGTTTCGCCCAGTCCGACCATCAGGCCTGATTTGGTAGGGATATTCGGGTGCGCTTCTTTAAAGCGCTCCAGCAGTTTCAGTGACCACTCATAGTTTGCGCCCGGGCGCACCTGACGGTAGACGCGCGGCACATTCTCAAGGTTGTGGTTGAAGACGTCAGGCGGGGACGCGTTAAGGATTTCCAGCGCGCGGTCCATACGACCACGGAAGTCCGGTACCAGCGTTTCAATTTTAATGTTCGGGCTCTTCTCACGAATGGCGGTGATGCAGTCGGCGAAGTGCTGAGCACCACCGTCGCGCAGGTCATCACGGTCAACGGAGGTAATCACCACATAACGCAATGTCATATCCGCGATGGTTTGCGCCAGTTTACCCGGCTCGTTGCTGTCTGGAGTGACAGGACGGCCGTGGGCAACGTCGCAGAACGGGCAGCGGCGGGTACAGATGGCACCAAGGATCATAAAGGTCGCGGTACCGTGGTTAAAACATTCAGCAAGGTTTGGGCAGGAAGCCTCTTCGCAGACGGAATGCAGACCATTTTTACGCATTGCGGCTTTAATGCCCTGAATGCGGCTGGAATCTGCTGGGAGTTTGATTTTCATCCACTCTGGCTTACGCAGTATTTCAGTACGCTCGGTCATCACGGTTTTTACCGGGATCAACGCCATTTTGTCTGCATCGCGGTATTTAACACCGCGTTCCATCAGAATCGGTTTACTCATAGTCTTGCTAGTTCCAGGTTGGATTGCGGCGAAATTACCCGCTAAACACTAAATGAGTTTGTGGTACACCCTTTTAACTATCGGACATCAGCCTGACTGACCGTCTGCTCCAACGTAAAATTGTATGGGTGAATTCAACTTTTTTTGAAAAAGCATAAAAATTATATCATCTCTCGTTTACAGAAACAGCCTGCCAGTGCGAGAAAGCGTTACAGAATTGTAAATCAGAGCGCACATTTTAGCGGTAAATCGCACTCTTTGCTCCACTGCACGTCGGTAATTGCCAGCTGGCGTGCAAAATTGTCGATCAGCAGCGGCTGAACGGATGCCAGCGTGACCTCAGGACGCAGCGCGTGAATGTGCGTCATCTCCAGGCCGGCATAGCCGCAGGGATTGATGCGCAGAAACGGCGCGAGGTCCATATCGATATTCAATGCCAGGCCGTGAAACGAACAGCCGTTGCGAATACGCAGACCCAGTGAGCAAATTTTTTTGTTGTCGACGTAAACACCGGGAGCATCGGGGCGCGCGCTGGCGGTAATGCCGAGTTGGGCGAGAGTGGTGATAATCGTCTCTTCCAGCGCGGTGACCAACTGGCGAACGCCCACTTTGCGGCGCTTAAGATTAATCATCACATACATCACCTGCTGACCCGGACCGTGATAGGTTACCTGGCCGCCACGATCGCTTTGCATCACCGGAATATCCCCCGGCATCAGCAGATGTTCAGTTTTCCCGGCCTGGCCCTGAGTAAAAACCGCCGGGTGTTCCACCAGCCAGACTTCATCAGGCGTGGTTTCGCTGCGCTGGTCGGTAAACTGATGCATGGCTTGAGAGACAGGTGCCCAGGGCTGAAGACCCAGCTGGCGAATAATCAGAGTATCTGGAGACAAAACGCACGATCCGGTTAGAAAAGCAGAAGTGCAGTATAGCGCTGGTGCAGGGCAAGAACCAGTATGCCCGCACCAGATATGGGGTTACAGCACCATCCGAACAATTTCTATTTTGCCCAGCTCTTCGTACAGCGTTTCAACCTGCTCGATGTGCGTGGCGGTAATGGTAATAGAAACGGAATGGAAGTTTCCTTTGCTGCTCGGTTTAACGTCCGGAGAGTAGTCGCCCGGCGCGTGACGTTGCACGACTTCAACCACTTGATCGACCAGCTCTGGCTGTGCCAGCCCCATTACTTTGTAGGTAAAAGAGGTAGGGAATTCGAGCAGATCTTTAAGATTGGTTTTCATATGGACTCCGGTAACACATACAAGGAACCCCGTCGCTGCGGGAGTTCACAGATACTAACAATATGGGGATTATACGGGATAATTTCAAGAGACAGACGTGTGGCCAACCTGCTCTCTTGCAGGGACCGACCGGCGATCGGTCCCTTCGTGTGCGGAATTAACCGAACCAGTGATGGAACATCAGTTTGATGTAGTCCACGATGCGACCGAAGAAACCGCCTTCCGGCACTTCGTTCAGAACTACCAGCGGGTGCTGTTCAATGGTTTTACCATCCAGCTGGAAGTTGATGCTGCCCACGACCTGATTTTTCTGCAATGGCGCATGCAGTTCGGTATTGCTCAGCGTGTAGCTGGCTTTCAGATCTTTCATCCGTCCGCGTGGGATCGTCAGATAGACATCGTTTTCCACGCCCAGCTGTACGCGATCGCTGTTACCAAACCAGACCGGCTCTGAAGCAAACTCTTTGCCAGCTTTCAACGGTGCCACGGTTTCAAAGAAGCGGAAGCCCCAGGTCAGCAGCTTTTTACTTTCGGTTTCACGACCTTTATAGGTACGTCCACCCATCACTGCAGAGATCAGACGCATCTGGCCTTCGGTCGCGGAGGCCACCAGGTTATAGCCCGCCGCGTCGGTATGACCGGTTTTGATTCCGTCAACGTTCAGGCTGGTATCCCACAGCAGACCGTTACGGTTCATCTGGCGGATGTTGTTAAAGGTGAACTCTTTCTCGTGGTAAACCGCATACTCATCCGGCACATCGCGGATCAGCGCGCGACCGATCAGCGCCATATCACGTGGAGAGCTGTACTGACCTTCCGCATCCAGACCGTGTACCGTCTGGAAGTGGGTATTTTGCAGGCCGAGTGCCTTGACGTAGTTATTCATCAGACCAACGAACGCATCCTGGCTACCGGCAACATAGTCGGCCATTGCCACGCAGGCGTCGTTACCTGATTGCAGCACGATACCACGGGTCAACTGGGAAACCGGCACGCGATCACCGGGCTTGAGGAACATCAAAGAAGAGCCTTTGAACACCGGATTGCCGGTTGCCCAAGCATCTTTACCGACGGTAACGATATCGTCCTGATGGATTTTACCTGCTTTGACTGCCTGGCCAATAACGTAGCTGGTCATCATCTTAGTCAGGCTGGCCGGATCGCGCCGGGTATCGGCATTTTTCTCTGCCAGAACTTTACCGGAGTTATAGTCGATCAGGACATAAGCTTCAGCATCAATTTCCGGCACGCCCGGGATCATGGTTTTAATGTTTACGTCATCGGCATAGGCGACAACGTTGAGGCTGAGGGCGATCAGCGATCCTACCGTCAGGCGTTTGATCAGTCGAGAAGAGGTGAAATTGCTCATGTTAAGAACGACAACATCCTGGATAAGTTAAAAAAAGTGACTCACTATAGCAAAATCCTCTGACAGCGACCCGCGCTAAATCAACGGGTCGGGCAGAATCACATTGCATTTGGTGCGACGGTAATAAACGACTGCTGGTTGGCTTCATTTGCCAGCCGCTGCTGCAATGCAGCAGCCTGCTGGCGGGAACTGAAACGGCCCAGCTGAACGCGATAAACATTGCCACGGCTGTCGACCGAGCCGCGGACGCCAAACTGTTTGCCCAGGCTGTTAGCCAACTGCTGGGCGCGGGTGCCGTCGCTCAGCGCGCCCACCTGCACCACATAATTTCCGCTGCCGGATGCTGGCTGCGACTGGGGCTGCGAGACTGCCGCTGCGGCAACAATGGCCGGTGGTGCTGAAGACGTTGATGAGGCGACAGGCGTGCTGACCGGCTCGCTACCTTCAAGTACGCCGCTACGTAACGGCTGAGCGGCACCGAGGAAGCCACCGCTGCGTACCGGCGCACCAATGTTGTCATCGCTGCTCAATGTACTGTTATCGACCGCGCGGACATTTTGCTGCTCAGCCTGCTCCGCCGGAGCAGCATAGGTCTGAGGCTGTGACATTGCGGCACCACCGCCCATAGTCAGTCCTGCACCAATGTCAGGGCGAGCGGGCAGGGCGTAACTTTGTTTTGCTACTGTAGTACCGATTGTACCAGGGCCAGAGAGCGTACCGTCAGGAGCAACGGCAATATAGTCGAGGCGTACCCGAGTATTGTTGGAGGTATTCAGCCGATCGGCGGCTGCCCGCGACAGGTCGATAATCCGGTCTGGCGTATAGGGGCCACGATCGTTAACGCGCACCACAATCATTCGGCCATTTGCCAGGTTAGTTACGCGAACGTAGCTCGGCAGCGGCAGCGTGGGATGCGCAGCGGTCAAAGCGTTAGGGTCAAAAATCTCACCGATAGCCGTGCGATTGCCACCGACTTCTTCACCGTATGAGGTGGCCAGGCCGACCTGGCTAAAGTTGGAAGGGTCCTTGATGACTTTGTAGGTCTTGCCATTCACCGAGTAATCCTGGCTGGTGCCTGGATTGATCGGCTCATAGCGTGGTTCTGCTCCGCCAATTTCCACCACCGGGCCGTTGTAAGTCTGCTGCTGCGGGGCCGGGGCCTGCTGCTCTGTATCAGTGGTGCAGGCTGCCAGCATGGCTGATGCCAGGGCAATCCAAAGCCAATCCTTACGCATGTCTATGCCTCTTAAACGCTCTTCGACAACAGTTTTCGATGGGTGTGAATCGACATAATGATCCCAAACCCGGCCATCAATACTATCAGGGCTGAACCACCGTAGCTTACCAGCGGTAACGGCACCCCTACCACCGGTAAAATACCGCTGACCATGCCAATATTAACAAAAACATAGACAAAGAAGATCAGCATTAATCCGCCGGCCATTACGCGACCAAACGTAGTCTGTGCACGAGCCGCCATCATTAGCCCACGCATGATCAGCAGCACGTAGAGTATAAGCAGGATCAGCACGCCGACCAGTCCCAGTTCTTCCGCCAGTACGGCAAAAATAAAGTCGGTGTGGCGTTCGGGCAGAAATTCCAGCTGTGACTGTGTGCCGTGCAGCCAGCCTTTACCGCGCAGGCCACCGGAGCCGATGGCAATTTTGGACTGAATAATATGGTAGCCGGCGCCAAGCGGATCGCTTTCCGGGTCAAGCAGCATCATTACGCGATCGCGCTGATAATCATGCATCAGGAAGAACCAGAGTACCGGAATAAAGGCCGCCACCAGAATTACGGCAACGGCAATCAGGCGCCAGCTCATCCCGGACAGGAACAGCACAAACAGTCCGGAAGCGGCAATCAGAATGGATGTACCGAGGTCTGGCTGAGCGGCAACCAGCAGCGTGGGCATAAAGATCAGCACCAGCGCGATGGCGGTATTCTTCAGCGTAGGTGGGCAGACGTCACGGTTAATAAACCTTGCCACCATCAGCGGCACGGCAATTTTCGCAATTTCAGAAGGCTGAAAACGCACAATTCCCAAATCCAGCCAGCGCTGTGCACCCTTACTGATATGGCCGAAAGCATCCACGGCAATCAGCAATACGACACAGACAATGTAAAGATAGGGGGCCCAGCCTTCGTAGACGCGCGGCGGGATCTGCGCCATCACCAGCATCACCAGGATGCCCATGGCGATTTGGCCAATTTTACGCTCCATCATGCCCGGGTCCTGGCCGCTGGCGCTCCACATCACCAGCGCACTGTAAATCAGCAGCGCGGCAATGATCAGGCAAAATGTCGGATCAATATGGATTCGGGTCCAGATTGACTGTTTCTGACGGCTATCGTTCATACCGGTTATTCACCTTCATAGCCCGGCGGCGTAGGCGCAGCGTCAGGCAGGTTGGTATTGTTATCGCCCAAAATAATATGATCGAGGATCTGGCGCATGATGGTACCGACGGCCGGGCCTGCGCCACCGTTCTCCAGGATCATCGCAACCGCAACTCGGGGATGATCGTACGGCGCAAAGGCGGTCATCAGCTTGTGGTCGCGCAGACGTTCGGTCAGCTTATGGGCGTTATAGGTTTCATTGGCTTTCAGGCCGAATACCTGGGCAGTACCTGATTTAGCGGCGATTTTATACGGCGCATCTTCAAAGCTTTTACGCGCGGTTCCGTTTGGCCGGTTTGCCACGCCGTACATGCCGTCTTTGGCAATTTCCCAGTAGCCGGTATGAATATCGGCGATCGGCGCCGCCGCAGGTTGACGCCACGGGATTTTGGTTTCGCCCTGCATGGTGTCCATCATCAGATGCGGCGTTTTAATCACGCCGTCATTAATCAGGATCATCAGTGCTTTATTCATCTGTACCGGCGTTGCCGTCCAGTATCCCTGGCCGATCCCCACCGGAATAGTGTCACCCTGATACCACGGCTTTTTAAAGCGCTTCATTTTCCAGTCGCGCGTTGGCATGTTGCCCGGAGTCTCTTCCACCAGATCAATGCCGCTGAGGTGACCGTAACCGAATTTGCTCATCCATTCGCTCAGCCGGTCGATGCCCATATCGTAGGCCACCTGGTAGAAGAAGGTATCCGCCGACTCTTCCAGAGACTTGGTGACGTTCAGGCGGCCATGGCCCCAGCGCTTCCAGTCACGGAAGCGTTTTTCAGAACCCGGCAGCTGCCACCAGCCGGGATCAAACAGGCTGGTGTTGCGAGTAATGACGCCTGCCGTCAGCGCAGAAACGGCAATATACGGCTTCACTGTGGAAGCCGGGGGATAGGCCCCCTGGGTAGCACGGTTGATCAGTGGACGGTTTTCATCATGCAGCAGGCTGTTGTAATCCTTGCTGGAGATACCGTCAACAAACAGGTTCGGGTCATAGCTTGGCATGGAAACCATCGCCAGCAGCTCACCGTTACGTGGATCGGACACCACCACCGCTGCACGGCTTCCCGCCAGCAGCGTTTCTATGTACTGCTGCAGCTTGAGGTCGATAGTCAGATGGATATCACGACCAGCCTGCGGAGACTGCTCATGAAGCTGGCGGATAACCCGGCCACGGTTGTTAACTTCCACCTCTTCGTAGCCGGTTTTCCCATGCAGGACGTCTTCGTAGTAGCGTTCGATCCCCAGCTTGCCGATATCGTGGGTGGCGGCGTAGTTTGGCCATTTGCCTTCTTTATCCAGTCGCTCAACGTCGCGGTCGTTGATCTTGGAGACGTAGCCGAGCACGTGGGTCAGTGCCGATCCGTACGGGTAGTAGCGGCGCTGATAGCCTTTGACTTCTACGCCTGGGAAGCGGTACTGGTTAACGGCAAATCGCGCAACCTGAACATCGTTCAGACCGGTTTTCAGTGCGATAGAGGTGAAGCGGCGCGAGCGTTTACGTTCTTTCTGGAAGGCTTCGATATCTTCGTCGGTCAGATCGACGATCGGTTTCAACTCCTGCAGCGTTTGCGGCAGGTTGTCGACTTTTTCCGGCACCAGTTCAATTTGATAGATGGTGCGGTTTAGCGCCAGCGGAATACCGTTTCGGTCGTAAATAATGCCGCGGCTCGGTGCGACCGGTACCAGCTTGATACGGTTTTCGTTAGAGCGGGTGCTGTAATCTTCGAAGCGGACGATTTGCAGGTGGTAAAGGTTGACCACCAGCACACCGGAGAGCACAAGAATGCCCAAAAATGCGATAAGCGCCCGACGAACAAACAGCGTCTGTTCGGCGGTATAGTCACGAAAGGAGTTACGTTGTAATTTCATCCGCTGCTTTGTCTGTCCGGTTAACCCAGTTCGTTATTCACGATGATAGGGGTGATTCGCAGTAATGCTCCATGCACGATACAAACTCTCTGCAACCAAAACGCGTACCAGCGGATGGGGCAGGGTCAGCGCCGAGAGTGACCAGCTTTGTTCCGCCGCAGCCTTGCAGGCGGGTGACAGGCCTTCCGGACCACCGATCAGCAGGCTGACATCACGCCCGTCCTGCTTCCAGCGTTCCAGCTGACTGGCGAGCTGTGGGGTTTCCCACGGCTGGCCGGGTATATCCAGAGTCACGATGCGGTTGCCTTTTCCGGTAGCGGCCAACATCATCTCGCCTTCTTTTTCCAGAATACGTTTGATATCGGCATTCTTACCGCGTTTCCCGGCAGGGACTTCGACCAGTTCGAACGGCATATCTTTCGGAAAGCGCCGCAGATATTCCATAAATCCCGTCTGTACCCAGTCGGGCATTTTTGTGCCGACGGCAACCAGCTGCAGCTTCACGGCTTAACTCCAGAGCTTTTCCAGTTCGTAGAGCTTGCGGCTCTCTTCCTGCATAACATGAACAATAATTTCACCCAGATCGACAACAACCCAATCGGCGGCGGCGCGGCCATCTACGCTAAACGGACGCAGACCTGCCAGACGAGCTTCCTGCACAACGTGTTCCGCAATTGAAACCACGTGACGGGTCGAAGTACCGGTGCAGATAACCATGCAGTCGGTGATGCTGGATTTGCCCTGGACGTCGATAGCGACAATGTCCTGGCCTTTCAGATCGTCGATTTTATCAATGACGAAGTCTTGGAGTGCTTTACCTTGCAAAAGGTTCCCCCTTGGGATTGAGTTCGTGTTGGGCTGATGCCCCAAAAAATTAGCGGCGCAGTATAGCATGCGGATTTGGGTTCCGATATAAACCCTCGCGCGCGATAAATTCACTGACCGACGGCGGTAGCAGGTCGGCATCAGGATGGCCCTGATGAAGGCGATCGCGGATCTCGGTTGCAGAGATTGAAACCAGTGGCGTTTCAGCCAGAAAAACTTTACCGGCAGGCTGCTGGTGCAGTTCTTCAGGCCGTTTGGCCAGATGCTTTTCAAGCCACTGCTGCTGTTCCGGCGTGGTCATTTCCCTGCTGTATCCCGGGCGCTGGCATACCAGCAGGTGACACAGCGACAGGAGATCCTGCCAGCGATGCCACTTGTGCAGGGTGAGCAGCGAATCCTGGCCGATAATAAACGCCAGTGGCTGCTTCACTCCGCGTTCCTGGCGAAGCTCGTCCAGCGTATCAACCGTGAACGAGGGCGTATTGCGCTGCATTTCCCGCAGATCGAGATCGAACAGCGGATTGTCCGCAATTGCCAGCCTGACCATTTCGATTCGCTGTGCCGGAGAGGCTTCCGGCTGTGGGCGATGGGGTGGCACGTTGTTCGGCAGTAGCGTCACGGTATGCAAACCGGCCAGCGCCGCCAGGGCTTCAACGGGTTTCAGATGTCCGTAGTGAATCGGGTCAAACGTGCCGCCATAAAGGGCATGAAGCTCTGTTTTATCAGACATCGCAGAAGCTCGCCGGGAAGGCCGGATGGCAAAGGAGCAGCGCCAGCATTTCCAGTTCTGACCATACGGACTGGCCGTAATCCTGCTTGAGCGTCAGTTCAATGCGCGCCAGCAGATGAATGCCCTGGGTCAGGGTCGCTGATGACAGCCGCTGTAGCGCCTCGCTGAACAGCGTTCTGCGGTTCTGCCACACGCGATGCTGATCGAACAGCGTGCGCATCGGTGTGTGGGCCATCTGGCGCTTAAGCGTCGCCAGCAGCAACAGATCGCGCTGCAGGGTGCGCAGCAGGATCACCGGTTCGCTATCTTCATTGCGCATCTGGCGCAAAATATGAAGTGCGCGCTTACTTTTTCCGGCCAGCAGAGCGTCAACCCAGTGGTAAGGGGTGAAATGTGCCGAGTCGCTGACCGCCTGCTCAACCCGAGGCAGCGTCAGTTTCCCGTCCGGCCAGAGCAACGACAGTCGTTCAAGCGCCTGTGAAAGCGCCAGCAGATTTCCTTCATAGCAGTAACACAGCAGCTGGCTGGCGGCATCGTCTAACGTCAGCTGCATTTTTTTCGCCCGTGCACTGACCCAGCGAGGCAGCTGTGCCTGCTCCGGTGTCTGGCAGGGGATAGTGGCACCCTGGCTGCTCAACGCCTTATACCAGGCACTGTTTTCCTGCGCTTTGGTCAGTTTAGCCGCGCGAAGGATCAGCAGGATATCGCTGTGCAGCAAGCCAGATAGGGTGAGTAGCTGCTCGTTCATCGCTGCGTTAGGGCCATTTTCCGGCAGGATCAGTAACAGCGTCTGGCGGGAAGAAAACAGGCTGAGTTCCTGGCAGAGTGCGAAAATTGACTGCCAGTCGGTGCTGGCATCCAGCGTGGCACTATGATGTTCGGTAAAGCCCTGCAGCTGGGCGGCATCACGGATAGCATCCTGTGATTCCTGCAGCAGCAGCGGCTCATTACCGCTTAATAAGTAGCAGGCGCGCAGCCCCTCACGGAGCTGCGCGCCTAGCTGTTCAGGGTAAATCCTGATCATCGGGTGTAGGAATCGTCCGACACTGCATTGTCAGAATGCAGGTGATCGACTGAAGATGGCGTACGATCCAGCGTATTGATCGATGAATCGTTCTCTGCCGCATGCACCGTCAGCAGTTTACGCACCAGCTGCTGTGATGCCTGAGTACGCATTTCACTAATGATAATCTGCTGTTCAGAATCTTTTGCCAGTGCGGCCAGCGGGTTATCAAAGAATGAACGATAAACGGTGGTGCTGATCGGGTAGATGCCTTTATTCGGCACCAGTACCTGAGCGCTCACGACCATCATCATTGAGTATTCAGCCGTTTTACCATCCTGGAAGATCGACGCGGTATCGCGATTGATACGCTCGCCCTGAAGACGTAACGATGGCACATCGGTATTTTTATCCGTGCTATCCAGAATCTTCACATCATTCAGGCGCAGCTGTTCACGCACTGAACGAGCCAGCGGACCATAAGGATCGGACGAATCCAACACCAGCGTTTTCATCTCAGCAGGTACAGAGGTCGTACCGCGAAGATGGTAGCCACAACCGGCGGTGATCAACACCGCCAGGCCAACAAGCAGAGAGACTATCGGATGTCGCACAATTCCTCCTGACATCAACCCACAACCAGGTTAAGCAGTTTACCCGGCACGTAAATAACTTTACGAATGGTAACGCCGTCGAGATATTTCGCCACCAGATGCTCCTGTGCTGCGCGAGCCTGCACCTGCTCCTGAGTCGCGTCTGCTGCAACGGTAACTTTACCGCGAACTTTACCATTAACCTGAACAACCACCAGCAGCGAGTCTTCAACCATCGCTGATTCATCAGCCTGCGGCCATGGTGCATTATCCACTTCGCCTTCACCGCCCAGTGCCTGCCACAGCACGAAGCTGGCGTGCGGGGTAAACGGATACAGCATACGGACAACGGCCAGCAACGCTTCCTGCATCAGCGCGCGATCCTGAGCGGTTTCCTGCGGCGCACGGAGCAGTTTGTTCATCAGCTCCATAATCGCAGCGATAGCGGTGTTGAAGGTCTGACGACGGCCAATATCATCGCTGACTTTGCTGATGGTTTTGTGCAGGTCGCGGCGCAGCGATTTCTGCTCGTCGTTCAGTGAAGCGATATCCAGCGCTTCGGTTGCGCCTTTTTCACTGTGCTCAAAGGCCAGTTTCCACACGCGCTTGAGGAAGCGGTTCGCCCCTTCAACGCCGGATTCCTGCCATTCCAGAGTCATATCTGCCGGAGAAGCAAACATCATGAACAGACGAACGGTATCTGCACCGTAGCGCTCAACCATCACCTGCGGGTCGATGCCGTTGTTTTTCGACTTCGACATTTTGCTCATGCCCGCGTAAATCAGCTCATGGCCAGCGGCATCGGATGCTTTGGTGATACGGCCTTTCTCGTCGCGCTCAACGGTCACATCAACCGGAGAGACCCAGTTACGTTCGCCGTTGTTACCGGTGTAGTAGAACGCATCGGCCAGTACCATCCCCTGGCACAGCAGACGTTTAGCCGGTTCGTCGGACGTCACCAGACCTGCATCGCGCAGCAGTTTGTGGAAGAAGCGGAAATAGAGCAGGTGCATGATTGCGTGCTCAATCCCACCGACGTACTGATCGACCGGCAGCCAGTAGTTGGCCGCAGCCGGGTCCAGCATGCCTTTATCATAGTCCGGGCAGGTGTAGCGCGCGTAGTACCAGGATGACTCCATAAAGGTGTCAAACGTATCGGTTTCACGCAACGCAGGCTGGCCGTTAACCGTGGTTTTAGCCCACTCAGGATCGGCTTTAATCGGGCTGGTAATGCCATCCATCACCACGTCTTCCGGCAGGATAACCGGCAGCTGATCTTCCGGGGTAGGCATCACGGTGCCGTCTTCCAGCGTGACCATTGGAATTGGCGCACCCCAGTAACGCTGACGTGAAACGCCCCAGTCGCGCAGACGATAGTTCACTTTACGCTCGCCGACGCCTTTCTCAGCCAGCTTGTTGGCAATCGCGTTAAAGCCGTCTTCAAACGACAGGCCGTCAAACTCACCGGAGTTGAACAGCGTACCTTTTTCGGTCATTGCCGAAGCGCTCAGGTCCGGCGCTGTGCCGTCTGCGGCCAGAATAACCGGCTTAACGGTCAGACCGTATTTGGTCGCAAATTCCCAGTCGCGCTGGTCGTGGCCAGGCACGGCCATCACTGCACCTGTACCGTACTCCATCAGCACAAAGTTAGCGACCCATACAGGAACCTGCTCGCCGGTCAGCGGGTGTACCGCAAAGCGGCCGGTGGCCATGCCTTTTTTCTCCATGGTGGCCATATCGGCTTCGGCAACCTTGGTATTCCGGCATTCAGCAATGAAGTCAGCCAGCGCCGGGTTCGATGCGGCGGCGGCAGCAGCCAGCGGATGACCTGCGGCCACGGCCAGATAGGTCACACCCATGAAGGTATCCGGGCGGGTGGTATAAACGCTGAGTTTCTCTTCACTGTCCGCAACGTTGAACTCGATTTCCACGCCTTCAGAGCGGCCAATCCAGTTACGCTGCATGGTTTTAACCTGTTCAGGCCAGCTTTCCAGCGTGTCGAGGTCGTTCAGCAGTTCGTCAGCGTAGGCGGTGATTTTCACAAACCACTGCGGGATCTCTTTACGCTCAACTTTGGTGTCACAGCGCCAGCAGCAGCCGTCGATCACCTGCTCGTTGGCCAGCACGGTCAGATCGTTCGGGCACCAGTTAACCGCAGAAGTCTTTTTATAGACCAGGCCTTTTTCGTACAGCTTGGTGAAGAACCACTGTTCCCAGCGATAGTACTCAGGCTGACAGGTCGCCAGTTCGCGGCTCCAGTCGTAGCCAAAGCCGAGCAGCTTCAGCTGGTTCTTCATGTAATCGATATTGGAGTAGGTCCACGGAGCCGGAGCGGTATTGTTTTTTACCGCCGCGCCTTCCGCAGGCAGACCGAATGCATCCCAGCCGATAGGCTGCAGCACGTTTTTACCCAGCATGCGCTGGTAGCGAGAAATCACATCACCGATGGTGTAGTTTCGCACATGGCCCATATGTAGGCGGCCAGAAGGATAGGGTAGCATTGAGAGGCAGTAATACTTCTCTTTACCTTCCTCTTCGGTCACTTTGAACGTTTGCTTCTCATCCCAGTGCTTCTGGACGTGGGATTCTATCTCTTCCGGGCGGTATTGCTCTTGCATGGCTGCCAGTGGTCCTTTTTGAATAGCGCTAAGCTTATTTCTGATTTCATTTAAGATCCGCATAGCATAGCTGATCCCCCCCCAACGCAACAACAGTAAGCGAGCGGCGAGGCGGCATTTCTCTTTAAGCTGGAAGCGCTGCGGCAAATTTGTGCAATGAAAAGCCGTATTTTTTGTACAGGAACTAGAATGATAGGGAAATGCTTTCGTTATCAATAAGGAGAGTCCATGAACAAGGTTGCTCAGTACTATCGCGAGTTTATTTCATCCTTAACGAAGCGCCTGGAGCAGGGTGAGCGTGACATTGATGCGCTGGTAGACAGCGCGCGGCAGCGGATGAATAACCGTGGCGAACTGACCCGCAGCGAAATTGATGACGTTACGCGAGCGGTTCGCCGCGATCTGGAAGAGTTCGCGCGCAGCTATGCTGAAAACGAACAGGAACTCGGCGACAGCGTGTTTATGCGCGTCATTCGCCAGAGCCTGTGGAAAGAACTGGCTGATATTAGCGATAAAAGCCAGCTTGAGTGGCGTGAGGTGTTTCAGGATCTGAATCATCACGGTGTGTATCAAAGCGGTGAAGTGGTTGGGTTGGGAAATCTGGTATGTGAGAAATGCCAGTACACTCGTGCCATCTATACGCCGGAGGTATTAACCCGCTGCTCAGAGTGTGGGCACGATCAGTTTCAGCGTCAGCCGTTTGAACCGTAGGCTGGGAGTCGGAGAAGGGTGAAATCGGTATCCGGATAAAGTGAAAATATCATTCTCCGGATACCGTTTTTTAGCTATGAGAAGTCCGCCTTAATGCAGGATTTTCGCCAGGAACTCTTTTGCGCGCTCCGACTGCGGGTTGTTGAAGAAGTCATCCTTCGGTGAATCTTCCACAATTTTACCTTCGTCCATAAAGATCACCCGGTTAGCCACTTTACGGGCAAAGCCCATCTCGTGTGTCACCACCATCATGGTCATTCCTTCATTCGCCAGCTCAACCATTACATCCAGCACTTCGTTGATCATTTCCGGGTCCAGCGCTGAGGTGGGTTCATCAAACAGCATGGCGATCGGGTCCATGCACAGCGCGCGCGCGATGGCCACGCGCTGCTGCTGGCCGCCGGAAAGCTGCCCCGGGAACTTGTTTGCGTGTGCTCCCAGCCCGACGCGCTCCAGCAGCTTCAGTCCTTTCTGACGCGCCTCATCTTTATTACGTTTAAGAACCTTGACCTGCGCCAGAGTCAGGTTTTCAACGATGGAAAGGTGGGGAAACAGCTCAAAGTGCTGGAACACCATGCCAACGCGTGAACGCAATTGCGCAAGATTGGTACGTTTATCATTCACCGCCGTGCCGTTCACTTCAATCACGCCCTGCTGGATGGGTTCCAGGCCGTTGACGGTTTTTATCAGCGTGGATTTACCGGAGCCGGAAGGGCCGCAGACCACCACCACTTCACCTTTCGTCACTTCCGTTGAGCAGTCGGTCAGCACCTGAAATTGACCATACCACTTAGAAACATTTTTCAGGGTAATCATTTAAGCAGTCCTTTTTTTCTTTAAATAGCTGACCAACAGCGAAGCACTGAGGCTGATAACAAAATAAACCGCGCCGGCAAACAGCACCATCTCAATTTCCGTACCGTTGTTGATTCCGATGGTATCGGCTGTGCGGAAGAAATCGGCAAGGCTCAGAACGTAAACCAGTGAGGTGTCCTGGAACAAAACGATACCCTGGGTGAGCAGCAGCGGTACCATCGCGCGAAACGCCTGCGGCAGAATGATTAGCTGCATTGACTGCCACTTGGTCATCCCCAGCGCCAGCGCGGCGTTGCCCTGACCACGGGCAATACTCAGTATCCCGGCGCGGATAATTTCGGAGTAGTATGCGGCTTCAAACAGCGAGAAGGCCACCATGGCTGAAATCAGGCGGATATCCGTTTTGGGCGACAGCCCCAGTACCTGCTGCAGGAAACTCGGAACCACCAGATAGAACCACAGCAGTACCATCACCAGCGGCACTGAGCGGAACAGGTTGACGTACAGGCGGGCAAACCAGCTGACGACGGTAATCGACGACAGCCGCATTACCGCCAGCAGGGTGCCCCAGATGATGCCGAAGATTACCGCCGTAATTGTGATTTTCAGGGTAACAACCATACCGTTCCACAGGAACGGCAGGTTGGGCACGATGGTGCTCCAGTCAAATTCGTACATTATTTTCCTCCCGTATTGCCGGGCAGGCGCACTTTACGTTCAACCAGGCTCATCAGCAGCATAATCACCGCATTGATGGCGATATAGGCCAGCGTAATAGCCGTAAATGATTCATAGGCGTGCGCGGAGTAATCCAGCAGTTTGCCCGCCTGCGCCGCCATATCCACCAGACCAATGGTTGAAGCGATCGCCGAGTTTTTTACCAGGTTCAGCATTTCAGAGGTCATTGGCGGCACGATAACGCGATAGGCATTAGGCAGCAGGACGTAACGGTAGGTTTGTGGCAGCGTCAGCCCCATTGCCAGACCGGCGTTTTTCTGCCCGGAAGGCAGGGACTGAATGGCTGCACGGACCTGCTCGCACACGCGCGCGGCGGTAAACAGCCCCAGGCAGAGTACCGAACAGGTGAAGAACTGAATATTCGGGTCCAGCTCTGATTTAAACCACATGCCGATGCTTTCGGGCAGCAGTTCCGGGACAACCAGATACCAGATAAAGAACTGGACGATCAGCGGCACGTTGCGGAAAAGCTCAACGTAGCAGGTGCCCAGCGTAGACAGCCATCGGTTAGGAACGGTGCGCAAAATGCCAAACAGCGATCCAACCAGCAGAGCGATAATCCAGGCGCAGACTGAGACGGCAACGGTGACCTGGAAACCAGACCATAGCCAGCCAAGGTAGGTGGTATTACCGAACGGGGCCTGTTGCAGGAAGATACCCCAGTTCCAATCAATTGACATAAACGACTCCGGTAAAAAAAGGGTAGCGGCTGCTACCCTGAAGATTGATGAGAGGCCCTGATGTACGCTACGGGGAACGACCGCTTAATACCTTAGCCAGGCTGCGTGACTGAGTGCCACATCAGCCTGGCCGTGTCTGTCCGGGCCTGTGTTCAACAATCGTAGGGCAGCAGACTGCCCTTTATTTTCGTTATTAATTCATTGCCTTGTCGTTAGGAGACTTGAACAGCGCTTTCATATCGTCAGA
Organism: Erwinia sp. INIA01; assembly: GCF_025947915.1. Lineage (NCBI taxonomy): Bacteria > Pseudomonadati > Pseudomonadota > Gammaproteobacteria > Enterobacterales > Erwiniaceae > Erwinia > Erwinia sp. INIA01. The sequence continues at coordinate 62,937 of NZ_JAPDNC010000012.1, read as the reverse complement.
CAGATCGAAGTCCATGGTCATGTTTTTCGGTGGGATTGGCTGTTTAAACCATTTATCAAACCATTTTGCCGCTTCGCCGGACGTCTGTGCCTGCGCAATGGTGTCGTCCATCAGCTTCTTAAATTCGCCATCGCCCTTACGCAGCATACAGCCGTAGGCCTCGTGTGACTGCGGCGTGCCGAGGATTTCCCAGTTAGATGGTTTCTTCGCTTTTGCGCGTTCACCGGCCAGCAGTGCATCATCCATCATAAAGGCCACCGCGCGGCCGCTTTCCAGGGTACGGAAGGAGTCACCGTGATCTTTGGCGCTGATAATGCGCATGTCCATTTTCTGCTCATCATTCAGCTTGTTCAGCAGAATTTCAGACGTCGTACCGGAAGTCACTACGACGCTTTTCCCTTTCAGGTCAGCGAAGTCTTTAATCGGGCCACCTTTTTTCACCAACAGGCGGGTACCCACAACGAAGATGCTGTCAGAGAACGCGGCCTGTTTCTGGCGTTCCAGGTTGTTGGTGGTGGAACCGCACTCGAAATCGTAGGTGCCGTTTTGCAGCAGCGGGATGCGGTTCTGTGACGTGATTGGCAGCAGTTTAACCTGCAGGTCAGGCTTGTTGAGTTTCTTTTTGATTGCTTCAACGATGGCGTCGGAGTATGCCTGAGAATAACCCACCACTTTTTGCTGATTATCGTAGTAGGAGAACGGGACGGATGATTCACGGTGGCCCACGACGATGACGCCGTTTTTAGCAATTTTTTCCAGGGTCTGAGTTTGTGCATCAGCGGCCTGTGGTGCAGCGTCTTCCGCATGTGCAATACCGGAGGCAAAACCAGCCAGTGCAAGGCAAAGCCCCAGTTTCCGTAATTTCATGTTCCAACTCCTTTGCAGTTGTGGCGTTAATTAAACTACGCCGACGTGATGTTGTGTGTATTTCCAGCTGTTTATCTGTTTTATGTACAGCGGTTAACGTGGTCTTTCTCAAATAACATAGCCGAATGTTAACGGCAGGATACGAAAAAGTTTCCTTTTTGCGAGTCATGCCGCACCAATCTGGCGCCTGATGGCTCGCTCCGCTCCATGGTGGTGCGAAGAATGCCCTTTTATGGTGCGCATGGCGTTTCATCGTGACTTTGTTGAGGGCGACACACGTTTTCACGGAAATATTTTGCAATCATCGTGCCAACGGCGGCTTTTTAACAAAAGTGCAGCATAAACGGCGAGCGCGATGATGGATGCTATCGAGATGGCGAAGCCCAGCCCAGCCCGGAAGTGGAAGGCAGATGGTTGGCGAAGAGCATATATGCGTTAGAAGAACAGAATGTGAAACTTGCAGAGGTCGGAAGCCGAAGTGGAAAAGGCAGAAAAGGTCTGGCGAGGGAAAATGCCGCGAAGGTAACAGGGGGAGGACATCTTGAATGAAGCACAAAATACGGAGCCAGCGAAAAGGCTGGCTCCGGGAGGATTTAACGTTGAGCCCCGCGTGAGCGCCAGCAGCACAGTGCGCCCACCGCGGCGAAGAGCAGCGTGATAAACCACACGCCCCAGTTACCGATACGCGCGTAAGGCGTCAGGCCCGTCGTCGGCGTGACTTTTGCGGAGAGCACCTCGGCGGTGAACTGAGGAATCATCTGGCTGATATCCCCTTTAGCGTCCACGATAGCCGTTACGCCATTATTGGTGCTGCGCAGCAGAGGACGACCCAGCTCCAGCGCGCGCATCTGCGCCATTTGCAGATGCTGCCATGGGCCTATGGAATGGCCAAACCAGGCATCGTTTGAGATAGTCAGCAGGAAGTTAGTATCCGGCTGGAAGTTATCCCGCACCTGCTGACCCAGTACGATTTCGTAGCAAATCGCGGCAGTCAGATTAAAGCCCGCCACTTTGAGCTGTGGCTGAATGTAACTGCCACGGCTGAAAGAGGACATCGGCAGATCGAAGAACGGCGCCAGCGGGCGCAGCAGCGATTCCAGCGGAACGAATTCACCAAAAGGCACCAGGTGATTTTTCTGGTAGCGGTTACCGCTGAAGTAGTTATAAGGCTGTGGACCACCCAGCACGATGATCGAGTTGTAATCGTGGTAGCGATTATTTTCGAGGCGTGAGTCAACAATACCGGTAATCAGGCTGCTGCCGCCGTTACGAAGCTGCTCATCAACTTCTTTCAGGAACGGCTGTTGGCGCGTTTCAAGATCGGGAATGGCTGACTCCGGCCAGATAATAATCGGCGCTTTACCAACGTATGGACGGCTGAGCGCGGTATAGGTTTTTAGCGTATTAACCAGCTGGTTAGGGTCCCATTTCATCGATTGTGCGATGTTGCCCTGCACCAGCGCCACGTCAACGGTGCGTTCCGGCAGCGGCTGGAACCAGTTGATCAGGCGCAGCGGACACGGCAGTAAAAGCAGGGCCAGGGCGATGATACCCGCACTCAAGCGCCGCTGATTGGCGGCAAAGACCAACAAACCCGCTATTATCATCAGCAGGAAGGTGATGCCCTCCACGCCGAGCAGCGGTGCCAGTCCTTTTAAAGGGCCGTTAATTTGGCTGTAGCCGAACTGAAGCCACGGGAAGCCGGTTAATATCCAGCCGCGTAAAAACTCTGTCACCTGCCAGAGTACCGGTGCTGCCAGCACCAGCCGCAGCAGCGTGGTTTTTGGGAACAGACGGTTTAGCAGGGTGGTAAACAGCATCGGATACAGCGACAAATAGGCTGCCAGCAGAACCACGAGGAAGATATTCACCGGTCCTGGCATACCGCCAAAGGTGGCGATACTGACATAGACCCAGTTGATACCGCTGCCGAAAAGGCCGAAGCCCCATGCGAAGCCAATTGCGCAGGCCTGCCGCGTTGTGCGGTTCAGCGTCAGCGCCTGGAGCCCGATTAAAGAAACAAGGGCGGCAGGCCAGAAATCATAGGGTGAGAAAGAAAGGGTGCCAGCGGCACCCGTTAACAGCGCGAGCAGCAGGCGAACCCGCTGGCGCTGGCAAATTGAGGCAATTGCCATAAGGTAATTACTCTTCCAGAGTGGGCTGTGGCGAGTTTTCCGGAACCCTGACGTGGACCTGGATGATACGGCGGCTGTCGGCCATGGCGACTTTAAACTGGTAGCCGTCGATTTCGATGCTCTCTCCGCGAGCCGGGAGATGGCCGAAACCCTGCATCACCAGTCCACCAATTGTATCCACCTCTTCATCGCTGAAGTGGGTGCCGAATACCTCATTAAAGTCTTCAATCGGGGCTAACGCACGCACGGTATAGGTATGACGGCTCAGCTGACGGATATCACGATCTTCCTCATCGTCATATTCATCTTCAATTTCACCAACGATCAATTCGAGAATATCTTCGATGGTCACCAGACCGGAAACGCCACCAAACTCATCGATGACGATCGCCATGTGGTAGCGCTGCGAGCGGAACTCTTTTAGCATGCGGTCAACACGCTTACTCTCCGGTACTACAACGGCCTGGCGCAGAACTTTTTCTATACTGAACGGCTCGGAACTGCTGCTCATAAACGGCAGCAGATCTTTCGCCATCAGGATGCCTTCAACATGGTCCTTGTCTTCACTGATCACCGGGAAGCGCGAGTGGGCAGAGTCAATGATCACCGCCAGGCACTCTTCCAGCGTTTGATTGCGCTTGAGCGTGATCATCTGCGAGCGGGGGATCATAATATCGCGTACACGCTGTTCGGCGATATCCATCACCCCCTCCAGCATATCCCGTGTATCCGGATCGATCAGTTCGTTCTGCTCGGAATCACGGATTAGCTCAAGCAGGTCATCACGGTTTTTAGGCTCACCGTGGAAAAGCTGGTTGAGGATCAGGCTAAAAAATCCCTTTTTACTACTGGGACTGTCGTTATTCTGTGAATGGTCATCGCTCATGGCGTTTTTGAGTTAGTCTCTCTGTTAAGGGATCGGCTGCCCCCGCAGGGGCAAGGCGTACAGCAAGCTGGATACGCCAGTACTTATTCTTTCTCCGAAATGTACGGATCGGGATAGCCAAGAGCAAGCATTATCTCGGTCTCCAGCGATTCCATCTCTTCGGCTTCGTCATCTTCGATGTGATCATAACCTAATAAATGCAGGCTACCGTGGATCACCATGTGCGCCCAGTGCGCCTCCAGCGCTTTTTCCTGCTCCAGCGCTTCCTGTTCTACAACCTGACGGCAGATAATCAGATCGCCCAGCAGGGGAAGTTCTATCCCCGGCGGTGCTTCAAACGGGAAAGAGAGAACGTTGGTAGGCTTGTCCTTGCCGCGATACGTATGGTTTAACTCATGGCTTTCGGCTTCATCCACCACGCGAATAGTAACTTCACTTTCCGGCTGAAACTGCGGCAGCACGGCTTCCAGCCAGCGGCGGAAATCGGCTTCCGGTGGCAGCCCCTGTTCACTTTCACAGGCTAACTGCAGGTCAAGAATGACTGTACTCATTTGGGCTCCTGTGAAGCGGCCTGCTGCAGGGCGAGCGCTTCACGTTTACGTTCTTCTGCCAGGGCATCGCGCCGTTTTTGATCGGCACTTTCCCAGGCCTCATAGGCAATAACAATTCGGGCAACGACCGGGTGGCGCACTACGTCTTCACTGTGGAAGAAGTTGAAGCTCAGTTCCGGTACGTCGGATAACACTTCAATCGCGTGGCGCAGACCGGATTTCAGGTTGCGCGGCAGATCGATCTGGGTCACGTCACCGGTAATCACCGCTCTTGAGTTGAAGCCAATACGCGTCAGGAACATCTTCATCTGTTCGATGGTGGTGTTCTGGCTTTCGTCCAGAATGATAAACGCGTCATTCAGGGTACGGCCGCGCATATAGGCCAGCGGAGCCACTTCGATTACGTTGCGCTCAATCAGTTTCTCTACGCGTTCAAAGCCCAGCATCTCAAACAGGGCGTCATACAGCGGGCGCAGATAAGGATCGACCTTCTGGCTGAGATCGCCGGGCAGGAAACCCAGCTTCTCGCCAGCTTCCACTGCCGGGCGGGTCAGCAGGATACGGCGTATTTCCTGCCGCTCAAGGGCATCTACTGCTGCGGCCACCGCCAGGTAGGTTTTACCGGTACCCGCAGGCCCGATGCCAAAAGTGACGTCGTGGTCGAGAATATTGGCAATATACTGCGCCTGATTAGGCGTACGTGGCTTGATGACGCCGCGCTTGGTCTTAATGTGAATCGCTTTACCAAAGTCAGGCACGCTTTCAGCGGTCTGCTCCAATACCCGGCTCTCTTTAATTGCCAGGTGAATTTGTTCCGGATCGATATCCGGGATATGGCCACGCACGGGGGCAGTATCCACGTAAAGATCGCGCAGGATGTCCACGGCGGCATTAACACAGAGCGCACGGCCTACCAGCTTAAACGCATTATCGCGGCGATTTATTTCAATCCCAAGACGGCGCTCCAACTGCTTAATGTTGTCGTCGAACGGACCACAGAGGCTCAACAGCCGGGTGTTATCGGCCGGTTCTAAAGTAATTTCACGTGTTTCAATATTCAAACTAATCCTTTGGGTCACTCAGGGCCAGGTTGAGAAAATGGGCTTCACCGACTTAAGCGCCAGTGCCATAAGGGAATTATTTATGGCGAGGCGCAAAGGTGCAAGCGTCTCAAGCGATATTTGGGCTGAGATTTCAGAAACCAACCGTCGTTGCATGAAATAATGCGGCGAACTGGAAGGCTCGCCGCATTTATGAAGACGGGATCAGGGTTGGAATGACCCTACGCCCAGCTCGTTTTCTTTACGAGTGCGGGCAATCACCGAGGCAGGGGATTCAATACTGCGCAGGCCCATCTGTTCTTCGCTGCGCACCAGCACGCCGCGCAGTGAGTTGGTGTAAACATCCACGATTTCGACATCAACGAATTTGCCGATATGTCCTGGCGTACCTTCAAAGTTGACCACGCGATTATTTTCCGTGCGGCCTGAAAGTTCCATCACATTCTTACGCGAGGTGCCTTCGACCAAAATTCGCTGGACTGTACCGAGCATGCGGCGGCTCCACGCCATCGCCTGCTGGTTAATGCGGTCCTGCAAAATATACAGGCGCTGCTTCTTCTCTTCTTCAGACACATCGTCAGGGAGGTCGGCGGCAGGCGTACCGGGGCGCGCGGAGTAGATAAAGCTAAAGCTGACGTCGAAGTTGATTTCGCCAACCAGCTTCATGGTCTGTTCAAAGTCGGCCTGAGTTTCGCCCGGGAAGCCGATGATAAAGTCGGAGCTCATCTGAATATCGGGCCGTGCGGCCAACAGCTTACGAATAATCGCTTTATATTCCAGCGCGGTATGTGAACGCTTCATCAGCGTGAGTATGCGGTCGGCACCGCTTTGTACCGGCAGATGCAGGAAGCTGACCAGTTCAGGCGTATCGCGATAGACGTCAATAATGTCGTCAGTAAATTCAATCGGATGACTGGTGGTGAAACGAATGCGGTCAATACCGTCAATGGCGGCGACCAGGCGCAGCAATTCGGCAAACGTGCAGATACCGCCGTCGTAAGTTTCGCCCCGATAGGCGTTAACGTTTTGCCCCAACAGGTTGACTTCACGCACGCCCTGAGCGGCGAGCTGAGCAATTTCAAACAGAATGTCATCCGAAGGTCGGCTGACCTCTTCACCACGCGTATAGGGCACCACGCAGAACGTACAGTACTTATTGCAGCCTTCCATGATAGAAACAAAAGCAGTAGGACCGTCCGCGCGCGGTTCTGGCATGCGGTCGAATTTTTCAATTTCCGGGAAGCTGATATCCACCACCGGGCTTTTGGTGCCGCGAACGGTGTTGATCATTTCCGGCAGGCGATGCAGGGTTTGCGGGCCAAAAACAATATCCACGCAGCTGGCACGCTGACGAATATGTTCACCCTCCTGCGATGCCACACAGCCACCCACGCCGATAATGACGTCCGGTCGCGCTTCTTTCAGTTTTCGCCAACGGCCAAGCAGATTGAAAACCTTTTCCTGAGCCTTTTCACGAATTGAGCAGGTGTTGAGCAGCAGTACGTCAGCGTCTTCCGCTTCTTCGGTCAGCGTATAGCCGTGGGTGCTGTTTAACAGGTCAGCCATTTTGGATGAATCATACTCATTCATCTGGCAGCCCCAGGTTTTAATATGCAGTTTTTTTGTCATCGACTTGCCATTTGTCATGCAGAAAAGAGTGCAGGGCGCGTATCCTATTGTTTCGCGACCAGTGAAACTGAGGTAACGGGGTTAAAATCCGGTACACTTACTAACTATCAGGATAACAGAATTCGCCCGGCGAGGTGTAGCTGTAGAGCATATTTGGCAACGCCGGTGAAGGAAAAACAATGACAGAAAATGAGCAGAAGGTAGATGTGGCCATTGTGGGCGGTGGCATGGTGGGTGCCGCGCTGGCCAGTGGTCTGGCACAGCATGGGTTTGAGGTAGCGGTGCTGGAGCAGGAAGCCCCGGTGGATTTTGATCCGGTCAGTCCTCCCGATGTGCGTATCTCAGCTATTGGTGCTGCATCCGTCGCTTTACTCAAACAGCTTGATGTCTGGCCAGCGGTTACCGCGATGCGCTGTTCGCCCTATCGTCGGCTGGAAACCTGGGAGTGGCAGACGGCTCAGGTCTCCTTTGATGCCGCCTCGCTTGGACTGCCGGAACTCGGCTATATGGTGGAGAACAGCGTGTTGCAGCGGGCACTGTGGCAGCGCTTGCAACAGCAGCCCGTGCGGATAATCTGCCCCACGCGGTTGCAGAGTTTACAACCGGTCAACGGTGGCTGGCAGCTAACGCTGGACGGCGGTCAGCGGCTGAGTACTCGTCTGGTGATTGGTGCTGACGGGGCCAATTCTCAGGTGCGCCAGATGGCTGGTATTGGTATTCGCGGCTGGAATTATGCTCAGTCCTGTATGTTAATCAGCGTGCGCTGTGAGCATGATGCGGGAGATACCACCTGGCAGCAGTTTACTCCGCAGGGGCCACGTGCATTTCTGCCGTTGTTTGATAACTGGGCATCACTGGTCTGGTATGACAGCCCGGCGCGCATTCGCCAGCTACAGGCGATGCCGATCCCTCAGCTGCAAAAAGAAGTTGCTGCACATTTCCCGGCGCGGTTAGGCAAAGTGACTGCCGTGGCGGCCGGATCGTTCCCGCTGGTACGCCGGCATGCCATTGACTACGTCAAACCAGGCCTTGCGCTGGTGGGGGATGCGGCACACACCATTAATCCGCTGGCAGGGCAGGGTGTAAACCTCGGCTATCGCGATGTGGATGCGTTGATCAACGTGCTGAGTGAATCACGTCTGCGTGCTGAAGACTGGGCCTCTGAAGCGGTGTTGCTGCGTTATCAGCGTCATCGCCAGAAAGATAATCAGCTGATGCAGAGCGGCATGGATCTGTTCTATTTCGCCTTCAGCAACCAGCTGGGCCCGTTGAAGCTTGTACGTAATCTGGGATTGATGGCGGCACAGCATTCCGGCGGGCTGAAGCGACAGGCGTTGCGGTACGCGCTGGGACTGTAGTTTTACTCCGGGTAGGTTAACCGCCTGCCCGTTAATCCATAGCGCGGTCTGTTTTGAGAGTGCTGTATGCGACTGGAATTTCACGATCGGCAGACGTAAAAAAGCCCGCTTGCGCGGGCTTCTTTACTTTATGGCTGGGGTGCAGGGATTCGAACCCCGGAATGCTGGTATCAGAAACCAGAGCCTTACCACTTGGCGACACCCCAATTTTTACTGCGACTGGCGAACCAGGCGACTTTTACTTTGCGACTTAATACAACCAGCCGTCTTTATATGGCTGGGGTGCAGGGATTCGAACCCCGGAATGCTGGTATCAGAAACCAGAGCCTTACCACTTGGCGACACCCCA
>NZ_JAPDNC010000012.1:0-54001 GCF_025947915.1 Erwinia sp. INIA01 | reverse complement strand
ATAATTTGGTGGCTACTACGGGAATCGAACCTGTGACCCCAGCATTATGAGTGCTGTGCTCTAACCAGCTGAGCTAAGTAGCCGTACATTATTGCTTTACAACTTTCTAACTGGCTGGGATACCTGGATTCGAACCAGGGAATGCCGGTATCAAAAACCGGTGCCTTACCGCTTGGCGATATCCCAATGTCCGCATCGTGATAACACGACAGTCAGAACTTCACATCTTACTACAAAAAACTGGCTGGGGTACCTGGATTCGAACCAGGGAATGCCGGTATCAAAAACCGGTGCCTTACCGCTTGGCGATACCCCATCCTTGTTGCAAACCTCTGTCGGAAATGGTGCGGGAGGCGAGACTTGAACTCGCACACCTTGCGGCGCCAGAACCTAAATCTGGTGCGTCTACCAATTTCGCCACTCCCGCGCAAAAAGAAGTGGTGGCTACTACGGGAATCGAACCTGTGACCCCAGCATTATGAGTGCTGTGCTCTAACCAGCTGAGCTAAGTAGCCTTCTTTTTTTTGCGTCACCTTCATCGGCGTTGCGGGGCGCATTATGCGGAGTTGGCCCAAAAGCGTCAACTAGTTTTTTCCCGTTTTTTGCCATAAACGTGTTGTTTGCATGGCTTGTGACCATTATGTCGATAAAATCGACGAATTCTGAGTCTAAACAGCGTTATGGCAAAAAAAAACGGGCCATAAAGGCCCGTAAGTATTTGTGAAACGGTAAGGATTAGTAGGCTGCCTGGTGCACGCCAACCGCACGTCCTGACGGATCGTCCATGGTTTTGAACGCTTCATCCCATTCGATGGCCTTAGCCGACGAGCAGGCAACTGAAGGACCACCCGGAACGCATTCAGCCGCGCTTGGTACCGGGAACAGCTCTTCAAAGATTTCACGGTACAGATACGCCTCTTTAGAGGTTGGCGTGTTGTACGGGAAGCGGAAGTGTGCGGTTTGCAGCTGCTGGTCGCTAATCTGCTCTGCCGCGACTTCTTTCAGGGTATCAATCCAGCTGTAACCAACGCCGTCAGAGAACTGCTCTTTCTGGCGCCATGCTACGCTTGCCGGCAGGTAGGATTCAAAACACTCACGCAGGATGTGTTTTTCCATTTTGCCGTTGCTGCCGCACATTTTGTCTTCCGGGTTGATGCGCATTGCCACATCAAGGAATTTCTTGTCCAGGAACGGTACGCGAGCTTCCACGCCCCAGGCTGACATCGCCTTGTTGGCACGCGCACAGTCAAACATGTGCAGCGCATGCAGTTTACGCACGTTCTCCTCGTGGAACTCCTGTGCGTTTGGTGCCTTATGGAAGTACAGGTAGCCGCCGAAGACTTCGTCCGCACCTTCGCCGGACAGCACCATCTTGATGCCCATCGCTTTGATCTTACGTGACATCAGATACATCGGAGTGGATGCACGAATGGTGGTCACGTCATAGGTTTCAATGTGATAAATCACATCGCGAATCGCATCCAGACCTTCCTGCACAGTGAAGTGAATCTCATGGTGCACGGTACCCAGATGCTCAGCCACGGCTTTTGCGGCTTTGAGATCCGGTGAACCTTCCAAGCCCACAGCGAAGGAGTGCAGCTGTGGCCACCAGGCTTCGCTCTTGTCGTGATCTTCTACGCGCTTGGCAGCAAATTTCTTGGTTACCGCTGAAATGATGGAGGAATCCAGACCGCCGGACAGCAGAACGCCGTAAGGCACATCTGACATCAGGTGGCTTTTTACTGACTCTTCCAGCGCGCCTTTCAGAGCCGCTGCATCGGTGGTGTTGTTAGCCACTGCGGCATAGTCGAACCAGTCACGCTGCCAGTAGCGTTTGATTTCACCGTCGGTGCTGGACATATAGCTGCCCGCCGGGAACTCTTTGATTGTGCGGCAAACCGGCACCAGCGCCTTCATTTCAGAAGCGACGTACAGGTTACCGTGCTCATCGTTGCCCATATACAGCGGAATGATGCCGATATGGTCACGGCCGATCAGCCAGGTTTTCTTCTCTGTGTCATACAGAATAAAGGCGAACATGCCCTGCAGATCGTCGAGGAAGTCGATACCTTTTTCCTGATACAGCGCGAGGATCACTTCGCAGTCGGAATCCGTCTGGAATTCATAGCGGTCGCTCAGTTCAGCGCGCAGTGCCTGATGGTTGTAAATCTCGCCGTTAACCGCCAGAACGTGGGTGTGCGCAGCGTTGTACAGTGGCTGTGCGCCATTGTTCACGTCAACGATCGACAGACGCTCGTGTGCCAGGATGGCATAGTCATCGGCATAAATGCCAGACCAGTCCGGGCCACGGTGGCGCATCAGGCGAGAAAGCTCCAGCGCTTTCTTACGCAGTTCAGTAGGATCGGTTTTCAGATCGAGTACACCAAAAATAGAACACATACACAGCTCCCTAAACGACTTACCTTGCGGTATTGATATTGGTTTGAGGCGAGAGTTGCCGCCTGATGTATAAGAAAATGCGCTAACAGAGCAGACTATGCAAGCAATTTAGCCAATACCTGAAAAATAGCTTGTTGACCTGGCCTTATCCTTGATGATTATTCAATTAATTGGTGTTTTTATTGTTGAATCAGCAAAAGATGGCAAAAAGCGGATGAATTTTGCGCGATATGGAAGTATAAAGCCCGGCGTTAACCGGGCTGGGGATTAAAATATGTCGATATCCGCGACGGAGGGATAAACCCATGTCGGTCGGAAGGGCATGGCGTCAATATCGCTGAGGCTGGAAACGCCGCTAAGCACCAGTATGGTTTCCAGTCCGGCCTGGAATCCGGCCAGAATATCGGTGCGCAGGTTATCGCCAACGATAACCGTTTCCTCTGAATGGGCCTGCATCTTATTCAGTGCGGCACGCATAATCCACGGGCTGGGCTTACCGACGTAGAAAGGCTGCCGGCCGGAGATGCGTTCAATCCCTGCACAGAGCGCGCCGCAGGCAGGGGAGTGCCCGTGACCATGGCTGTCGGGGTTGGTGGCAATAAAGCGCGCACCGTTAGCCACAAAGAAGGCGGCTTTGTGCATCATGTCCCAGTTAAAGGAACGCGTCTCGCCGACGATCACAAAATCCGGGTTGATATCGGTAATCGTAAACCCGGCTTTATACAGCTCATGAATCAGTGCGCCTTCACCGACGACATAGGCTTTTTTCCCTTCCTGGCGCTTAAGAAAATCGGCGGTAGCCATGGCAGAGGTATAAAAGACGCTGTCCGGGAGGTCTATACCCGCGGAGGCAAAGCGGTTGGCCAGATCCATGGCGGTTTGTGACGGGTAGTTGGTCAGTACCACCAGCGGCATATTATTTCCCATGATCCGCTGCAGGAACTCGCGAGCCCCGGGTACGGCAGTATTGTCATGCATTAATACGCCATCAATATCGCAAATTACGTTCTTAATCGTCATGCACTTACTGTCCTTGATTACGCTTCCAGAAGTCGCTGCAGCAGGATGCCGTTAAGCATCGCCCGTTTTGCCAGCGCAAAGGCGCCGATAGCCGAGCGATGATCGATCTCTGAGCGTACTACCGGCAGATTTTTTCGGAACGCTTTTAGCGCCTGGGTATTGATGCAGCTTTCAATCGCGGGTAGCAGGACCTTATCGGCCTCGGTTATTTCACCGGCGATAACAATTTTCTGCGGGTTAAACAGGTTAATCGCAATGGCAATCGCTTTACCCAGATGTCGGCCCACATGTTCGATAACCTCGGCGGCCAGCGCATCGCCGCGATTGGCGGCACTGCAAATATGCTGGATCTGGCAATTATCCAGACTCAGGCTGCTCGGATAGCCCTGCGTCAGCAGATGCCGTACGCGATTTTCAATCGCACTATTAGCGGCAATGGTTTCCAGACAGCCAAAGTTGCCACAGTGGCAGCGCTCTCCCAGCGGATCGACCTGGATATGCCCCAGCTCACCGACATTACCGTTACTACCGAGGAAGATATGCCCGTTGGCGATGATTCCCGCCCCCGTTCCGCGATGAACGCGCACCAGGATGGAGTCTGCGCAGTCGCGCGAGGCACCAAAATAGTGCTCCGCCAGGGCCAGGCTGCGGATGTCATGTCCGACAAAACTGGTGACGTTAAAGCGTTTTTCGAGGTTGGCGACCAGCGGCCAGTGACTGACGCTGATATGCGGCATATAGCGGATCACACCGTTCTTCGGATCGACCAGACCGGGAAGAATAACCGAGATCGCGATGAGTTCGCGCAGCTTGCGCTGATGCTGCTCATGGAAGGCGGCGATGGCATTAAACAGCGCATTTTCCAGCGTTTCCTGGCTGCGCTCTGGCAAAGGGTAGTGCTCTTCCGCCAGCGATTTGCCGCTGAGATCGAACAGGGTCAGCGTGGCATCGTTACGGCCAAGGCGAACGCCAATGGTGTTGAAGCCACGGGTTTCGCTGACAATCGATATTGCCCGGCGGCCGCCGGTTGAAGCCTGCTGCTCAACTTCTTTGATCAGCCCGCGTTCAATGAGCTGCCGGGTGATCTTGGTGACGCTGGCGGGTGCAAGCTGGCTGTGTTCGGCAATCTGAATGCGCGATATCGGCCCTTGCTGATCGATGAGCCGGTATACGGCTGCGCTATTCAGTTGTTTAACAAGATCAACATTTCCAATTTGGGCCTGGCCGCCAGTGGTCATTAAATATCTACTCGCTAAAGACCTCGTTACCATTAACGATGGTCCGGGTGATTTTATAGTCGCGGGTGAATACCGTCAGGTTCGCCACTTTTCCGGCTTCAATTGACCCTAACTGATTATCAACCCCCATTGCACGGGCGGGATAAAGCGTTGCCATACGGAGCGTTTCATCCAGAGCGATACCAACATGTTCGACGCTGTTCTCGACAGCTTCAATCATAGTTAGCGCAGAACCACTCAGCGTGCCGTTCTCATCAACGCACAGCCCGTTACGATAGTATATTGTTTTGCCAGCAAAAATGAACTGGTCAATATTAGCGCCTGCCGGTGCGGTGGCATCGGTAACCAGTACCAGCTTGTCGCCTTTGATGCGTTTTGCATTCCGAATGTTGGCGAAATGAACGTGTAAACCGTCGGCAATCACGCCACACCAGACATCCGGTGAATCAAACAGTGCACCGATCAAACCCGGCTCACGGCCGGTGGTGGTTGGCATTGCGTTGTATAGGTGGGTCGCAAAAGTGACGCCCGCGGAGATGCCGCTGCGCGCTTCGTCATACGTGGCGTGAGAATGCCCGGCGGAAATCACGATTCCGGCCGCGCGCAGCTGGCGGATCACTTCCGTGCCCACTTTTTCAGGGGCGAGGGTGATCTTGGTAATAACGTCGGCATTTTCACACAGGAAGTCGACCAGCGCTTTATACGGTGCACGAATCAGTGCCGGGTTGTGTGTACCTTTCTTCAGCGGGTTGAGCCACGGACCTTCCAGGTGCAGACCCAACGCCTGATTGCTGTTTTGTGCCAGCCAGGCCCGCATCACTTCAACCGCACGCTTCATCAGCTCGTCCGTGCTGGTGATAAGCGTCGGCAGGAAACTGGTGCAGCCTGATTTTTCATTCGCTTTCTGCATAATATTCAGCGTTTCAACGCTGATTGCAGCAGGATCATCATTGAACTGCACGCCGCCACAGCCGTTAAGCTGCAGATCGATAAAGCCAGGGGCAATAATGGCACCGTTGACGTCACGGATTTCAATACCGGCAGGCACATCGCCCTGCGGGCAAACACGGTCGATCAGGCCGTCAGCGATCACCACTGCGTGCCCGTCGAGGACTTCATGGCCGGTATAAATGCGACCCTGTGTTAAAGCGTACATAGTCATTCTCCTGACTTTTAATGCTGGTACGATCCGGCCAGCGTTAACGAAACCGCGTTTGGCCGGATGCGATCGGTGAAGGGGAGGCTTAGCTCCCGGCATCACAGACCGGTGATATTTTCCGCTTCCATTTCGCGGAAGTACTTCACGGTCTTCACTTTCAATTCCATGGTCGCTGGCTCATCGCAGACAACAACGGATTTAGCATGCAGCTGCAGGCAGCTAATGGTCCACATATGATTCACGTTGCCTTCAACGGCCGCTTTCAGGGCATGGGCTTTCAGGTGCCCGGTAACCAGAATCATTACTTCCTCTGCATCAAGCAGCGTACCGACGCCCACGGTTAGCGCGTATTTAGGTACCTGATCCACATCGCCACCGAAGAAACGCGAGTTGGCGATACGGGTATCGTGGGTCAGCGTTTTAATGCGGGTACGTGAAGCCAGAGAGGATGCGGGTTCGTTAAAGGCGATGTGTCCGTCGTTGCCTACGCCACCCATAAACAGATGGATTTTGCCGTAAGCACGAATTTTTTCCTCATACTGACGACATTCTGCGTCAATATCAGGCGCATTACCATTGAGAAGATTAATGTTTTCGCTTTGAATATCAACGTGATCGAAAAAATTACGGTGCATAAAGCTGTGATAGCTTTCAGGGTGCTCTTTTGGCAGACCTACATATTCGTCCATATTGAACGTAACAACATGTTTGAAGCTAACCTGGCCCGCTTTATGCATATCAATAAGGTGTTTATAGGCTTCCAGTGGAGTGCCGCCGGTCGGCAGGCCGAGAACGAAAGGGCGCTCTGCGGTAGGCTTAAAGTTATTAATGCGGTTAACAATGTGGCGTGCTGCCCACTTGCCGACCTGAGGAGATGTTGCCAGTGGAATCAGTCTCATGATGAACCTCGTCAATTGCGCAATATGAAATGGGTCTGAAAACGCTGCTCTGCTAGTTAAGAATTATCGTAACGTGATTACGAACAGATAACAGAGGGATAAGTCCGTTTTGATTTTTCGTATCATAAAATAAGTTTGTTCTGTTGACCAGTGTAATGGTTACAAAAATGCTGTTTTTGGTGATTTTAGTCACATAAGTAGCGATATAATTTGCGAAGCGAATTAATTTTTTTTACACTTGTGGCTGTGGTGTATACTGTCACTCAGACTGCAGAAGACCGTAAAAAAATAAACGATTTCTGGCACCTTAACGGGTTCAAAGGGGGAAAAGGTGAATATTTTAGGATTCTTTCAACGATTGGGGCGTTCGCTACAGCTGCCGATAGCCGTACTACCGGTTGCTGCACTGATGCTGCGCTTTGGTCAGCCTGATTTACTGAATATGCCGTTCATCGCGCAGGGCGGTGGTGCAATCTTCGATAACCTGGCGCTAATCTTCGCCATCGGCGTGGCGTCAACCTGGTCAAAAGATAATGCCGGTGCGGCTGCGCTGGCTGGTGCAGTCGGTTATTTCATCCTGACTAAAGCGATGGTCACCATCAATCCCGCGATCAACATGGGCGTGCTGGCCGGGATCATCACCGGTCTGGTCGCGGGCGCAACCTATAACCGCTGGGCCGACATCAAACTGCCTGACTTCCTCAGTTTCTTTGGCGGCAAGCGCTTTGTGCCAATCGCGACGGGCTTCTTCTGTCTGGTGCTGGCAGCCATTTTTGGCTATGTCTGGCCGCCGGTTCAGAACGCGATTCACGCCGGTGGTGAGTGGATTGTGGCAGAAGGTGCATTCGGGGCAGGCGTGTTCGGCTTCGTTAACCGTCTGCTGATCCCTACCGGTCTGCATCAGGTGCTGAATACCATTGCCTGGTTCCAGATTGGTGAATTCACCAACGCAGCAGGCACCGTCTTCCACGGCGATATCAACCGTTTCTACGCCGGTGATGGCACCGCAGGGATGTTTATGTCGGGCTTCTTCCCGATCATGATGTTCGGTCTGCCGGGCGCCGCGCTGGCGATGTATATGGCCGCACCAAAAGAGCGTCGTCCAATGGTTGGCGGTATGCTGCTGTCCGTTGCGGTAACGGCTTTCCTGACCGGTGTAACCGAGCCGCTTGAATTCCTGTTCATGTTCCTGGCACCAATGCTGTATCTGATCCACGCATTGCTAACCGGCATCAGCCTGTTTGTTGCCACGCTGCTGGGTATTCATGCCGGTTTCTCCTTCTCTGCGGGCGCCATCGACTATGCGTTAATGTACAATCTGCCTGCCGCCAGTAAGAACGTTTGGATGCTGCTGGTGATGGGTGTTGTTGCCTTCGTGATTTACTTTGTGCTGTTCAGTGCCGTCATCCGCCTGATGAACCTGAAAACGCCGGGCCGCGAGGATGCATCTGACCTGGTGGTAGAAGAAGAGGCCAACAGCAATACCGAAGAGGGGATGGAGCAGCTTTCCCGTCAGTATATCGGGGCAGTTGGCGGTTCCGATAACCTCAATGTCATAGATGCCTGTATCACTCGTCTGCGCCTGTCGGTGAAAGATGCCGGACTGGTTAACGATGCGGCCTGTAAGCGCCTGGGCGCATCCGGTATTGTTCGGCTGAACAAACAGACGATTCAGGTGATCGTGGGTGCGAAAGCGGAATCCATCGCTGAAAGCATGAAAAAACTGATTGCTAAAGGACCTGTCGCGGCGGCAGCGGCTACCGCTACGCCAGTCGCTCCTGCAGCACCTGCTGCGCCGCAGGCCGTGCCGAACGCCAGCAAAGGGATTGTTGGTACGCTGGTGGCACCGGTGAGCGGTACCGTTGTGGCGATTGATCAGGTGCCTGATGAAGCCTTTGCCAGTAAAGCGGTAGGTGACGGTCTGGCGATCAAACCCACCAGTAGCACCGTTGTTGCGCCAGCCAGCGGTACGTTGGTGAAAATCTTTAACACCAATCATGCCTTCTGCCTGGAAACGGAGAAAGGGGCGGAAATCGTGGTGCACATGGGGCTGGATACCGTTGCGTTGCAGGGTAAAGGTTTTACCCGACTGGTGGAAGAGGGTGCTCATGTGGTTGCCGGTCAGCCGGTGCTGGAGATGGATCTGGCTTTCCTTGAGGCTAATGCCCGTTCGATGATAAGCCCGGTCGTGGTCAGCAACATCGAGGACTTCTCCGGATTAACGCTGCTGGCAGGCGATACCGTGGTTGCCGGTGAGAGCCGTATCTACGAGATTAATGGCTAAAATACGATACTAGCGTAAGCAGAAAGGGCGGCGAGCAATTCCCGCCCTTTTTTTATTGGATTTCCGTAACAAACGGTTGTCTCAGTCCCCCGCTTTGTGGATCATACTCCGTTATTTCGTAGCGAATTTATTCCAGGCATTAATTGAGGAAATTGAGATGAGTGAGGCTGAAGCCCGCCCAACGAACTTTATTCGTCAGATTATCGACGAAGATCTGGCGTCCGGTAAGCACAAGAGCGTGCATACCCGCTTCCCGCCTGAGCCAAACGGCTACCTGCATATTGGCCACGCTAAGTCGATCTGCCTGAACTTTGGTATCGCGAATGATTACCAGGGTCAGTGCAATCTGCGTTTTGATGATACTAACCCGGTGAAGGAAGATCTGGAGTTCGTTGAGTCAATTAAGCGTGACGTGCAGTGGCTCGGCTTCGAATGGAGCGGCGAGGTGCGTTACTCATCTGACTATTTCGACCAGCTGCACAACTATGCGGTAGAACTGATCGAAAAAGGGCTGGCGTATGTGGATGAACTCTCACCGGAGCAAATCCGTGAATACCGCGGCAGCCTGACCGCGCCGGGCAAAAACAGCCCTTATCGCGATCGCAGCGTAGAAGAGAACCTGGCGCTGTTCGAGAAAATGCGCAGCGGCGGTTTTGAAGAAGGGAAAGCTTGCCTGCGTGCCAAAATCGATATGGCGTCAAACTTTATCGTGATGCGCGATCCGGTGCTGTACCGCATTAAATTCGCGGACCACCATCAGACCGGTTCTAAGTGGTGCATCTATCCGATGTACGACTTTACGCACTGTATTTCTGATGCGCTGGAAGGAATTACCCATTCCCTGTGTACGCTGGAATTCCAGGACAACCGCCGCCTGTATGACTGGGTGCTGGATAACATCACTATCCCGGTTCACCCGCGTCAGTATGAGTTCTCTCGCCTGAATCTTGAATACGCCATTATGTCGAAGCGCAAGCTAAGCCAGCTGGTGAGCGAGAACGTGGTTGAGGGCTGGGACGATCCGCGCATGCTGACCGTTTCCGGTCTGCGCCGTCGTGGTTATAGCGCGGAGTCAATCCGTGAGTTCTGCCGCCGTATCGGTGTGACCAAGCAGGACAACAATGTTGAGATGGCCGCTCTCGAATCCTGTATTCGTGACGATCTCAACGAAAACGCCCCGCGCGCGATGGCGGTGCTGGACCCGGTTAAACTGGTGATTGAAAACCTGCCTGCTCATCATGAAGAGATGATTAGCATGCCGAACCACCCGAACAAGCCGGAAATGGGCACCCGTGAAGTTCCGTTCAGCCGTGAGATCTATATCGATCGCGCCGATTTCCGTGAGGAAGCGAACAAGCAGTATAAGCGTCTGGTGCTGGGTAAAGAAGTTCGCCTGCGTAACGCCTATGTGATTAAAGCCGAGCGCGTGGCGAAGGATGAAGACGGCAATATTACCTGCCTGTTCTGCACCTGCGATGTTGATACCCTGAGCAAAGATCCCGCTGACGGCCGTAAGGTGAAAGGCGTGATCCACTGGGTTTCCGCCGTGCATGCGCTACCGGCAGAGTTCCGTCTGTACGATCGCCTGTTTAGCGTGCCAAACCCGGCGGCAGCGGAAGATTTCCTTGCCAGCATCAACCCGGAATCTCTGGTGATCCGTCACGGTTTCGTCGAGCCGGGTATGCAGAAAGCGGAAGCTTCAGCGGCGTATCAGTTTGAGCGTGAAGGCTATTTCTGTGCCGACAGCGTTTATTCTTCAGCCAATAATCTGGTATTTAACCGTACCGTAGGCCTGCGTGATACCTGGGCTAAAATCGGCGACTAACCGATTCTGTTTTAATAAAAGGGCGATGATTCGCCCTTTTTTTTCGCCTTAACATTACCCTCATTGATTTACATTCATTAAATGTGCTGTCGATCATACTTTGCACTTTTTGCTGTTTTAATCGATTGATAATTCGCGATGCGAAAAATATCCTAATCCAATAATTAGCTGGTTCTGGATTCAGCTGGCTGAGATTTAACTGATAGTAATTTACTGACATAGATGGATTTTTTCTGGGATAAAAGGATTTTTCAATGCAGCGCAAAGCCGTGCTTACTAAAGCACTTAGTACTATTTTAGCTATTATCACTGGTTCAAGTGCCGTTCTGGTCAATATGCCCGCGGTCGCCAGCGGTTTTATTGATGATTCCTCGCTGGCCGGCGGCGTTTATTACTGGCAGCGCCATCGTGAGCGCAAAGATCTGCAGCCGGACAGCGAAAAGTATAAACAGTACACCTCAAATCTTCACCACTCGACAATCAACGTCAACCTCGATTTTTCCTCAGGGTTTGCCGGTGATTGGATCGGCATAGATCTGGCGGCGTTTACCGCAGTAGAGCTGTCTAACAAAGGTCCCGGAGCGCCGAACGAAATCGGCTTCAGCGACGGTGACAGCCGTTGGGATGAACCCTGGAGCGGCGACAGAAACGGCGTAAGTCTCTATAAAGCAGCGTTAAAAATGAAATATAGCGATAGCTGGCTGCGCATGGGATATCTGCAGCCCAGTGGGCAGACGCTGATGTCGCCGCACTGGAGCCTGCTGCCGGGGACTTATCGCGCGGTGGAAGTAGGGACGACAGGGCACTTTACGTCGCTGGGCAATCTGTCCGTTTCTTATATGTGGTCCGATAAATATAAAGCGCCGTGGTATCAGCATATGTATGACTTCCGTAAGGCGGACGGCACAACAAAGCTGGATTACATGCACTCGCTCGGCGCTAAATTCTCTTCGGAAAATAAGTGGCAGTTGGAAGCCGCGTTGGGGCAGGCGGACAGTTACATGGACCAGTTCTTTACTAAGGCCAGCTATGCCGTACCGCTGATGGGCAACGATCTGGAAACCAGCTGGCAGTTTTATGGTGCACA
The DNA here is from genome assembly GCF_025947915.1 of Erwinia sp. INIA01. Lineage (NCBI taxonomy): Bacteria > Pseudomonadati > Pseudomonadota > Gammaproteobacteria > Enterobacterales > Erwiniaceae > Erwinia > Erwinia sp. INIA01. The sequence goes on along the minus strand of NZ_JAPDNC010000012.1, from coordinate 42,089 downwards.
CGATCGCGAGCACGGCGGTGCAGCAAACGTTAACGATGTCTATTCCGGTCTTGCCTGGCTGCAGGCGCTCACCGTGGGTTATCGCACCGGTCCGTTTAAATTCCGCCTGGAAGGCACCTGGGTCAAAGCTGACGGTAATCAGGGCTACTTCCTTCAGCGTATGACCCCATCCTATGCCAGTTCGAATGGTCGCCTGGATGTCTGGTGGGATTCGCGTTCTGACTGGAATGCCAACGGTGAAAAAGCCGTGTTCGCCGGCGTGATGGTTGAGCTGGATGGCCTTCACTTGCCTGGGTGGGAAACGGGGACTTCATTTGCCTGGGGATGGGATGCCAAACCCAGCAGCAACCCTGTATTCGACCAAAATCAACGCGTACGCGAATCGGCGTGGAATCTGGATTTACTCTATACGCTTCAGCAGGGTTGGGGCAAAGGGACCCAGTTCAGGTTGCACTACACCCACTACGATAACCACAGCAATATTCCGAGCTACGAAGGGGGCTACGGCAATATGTTTCAGGATGAAAAGGACGTGAAATTTATCGTCACCGCGCCGTTTACTATTTTTTAAGCGGAGCCTGGGTTAATGGAAATCAGAACATCAAAGGGGAACAGGATGAGATTTATTGCAACAACGATCGCGGTAGCAACGCTGGGCCTGGCGGGATGCAGCAACAGCGTCAACGACCAGCAAACCGTCCACCGTATCAGCCAGTTTGGCGTCAGTTATCAGGTAACGCAAAATGATGCTGCGGCACACGGCGTTGACTGTGCCGCACTGGGGGCCGACTGGGCCGCCTGTAACCGTGCCACCATCAAGTTAACCAACCCCGGCCCGGCCCTGAACAGTAAAAACTGGGCTATCTGGATGAGCAACGTCCACCAGACGATCAAAGTAGACAGTGACCAGTTCCGTATTGTGCATATTGTCGGCGATCTTAGTCGCCTGGAACCGACCAGTAACTTCAAAGGATTTGCCGCCGGGGAATCCGTTGAGATACCGATTATCAACGAGTACTGGCAGCTGTTTATTACCGATATCATGCCGCGCTGGTACGTCACTGCCGGTAAGGCGGAACCGGAGATTATGGTCAGTACCAATACGGAGGATCTGACGACGTTTGTTGAGCCGTTTGGCGATAACTGGAAGCGTTTCGCCGGGGATAAAAATGTCCTGATGACGGCCGAAACCCGCTTTGCCAAAAATGCGGATGTGAGTTTGCTGCCTGCTGCGGCGCTACAGGCTGAAATTTTTCCGACCCCGTTGAAAGCAACCCGCTTAAACGGGAATGCCGATCTCAGCCGGGGTGTGTTGCTCAATTTGTCTGGGTTAAACACCGATGAGGCTCGCGCCGCCGAGCAGCGTTTTGCGCTGATGGGCATTGAGGTTAATTCTCGCGGTTATCCCGTTTCTACTCGCATCGATTCGCGTGGATTTAGCGACAGCATGGCGGCATCCGGTGCCTATCGTCTGGAAGTCCTGCCGGGGGGAGCCACCATCGTGGGCTATGACAGTGCGGGCGTTTACTACGGTCTGATGTCTGTACTGTCTCTGGTCCCCGCTTCCGGTCCGCAAAAAATCGCTGCGCTGCGGGTGAAAGATGCGCCGCGCTTTGCGTATCGCGGAATGTTCCTGGACGTTGCGCGTAACTTCCACAGCAAGCAGGTGGTGCTGAGGCTGCTGGATCAAATGGCGGCGATGAAAATGAATAAGTTCCACTTCCACCTGTCCGACGATGAAGGCTGGCGTATTGAAATCCCAGGCCTGCCGGAACTGACGGAAACCGGGGCCAGACGCTGCCACGATCTTACCGAGCAACAGTGTCTGCTGCCGCAATTGGGCTCCGGCCCGTTCAGCGACAACAACGGCAGCGGCTATTTCACCCGCAGCGATTACATTGAAATCCTGAAATATGCCAGGGCGCGGAATATTGAAGTGATCCCCGAAATTGACATGCCAGCTCATGCGCGAGCTGCGGTGATCTCTATGGAAGCCCGCTATCAGAGACTGATGCGCGAAGGCAAGCCGGATGAGGCTGGTGAGTATCGTCTGCGCGATCCCAGCGATACTTCAAATACCACGTCGGTACAGTTTTACGATCGCACCAGCTACCTGAATCCGTGCCTGGATTCATCGCTGCGTTTTGCCGATAAGGTCATCACCGAAATCGATCTGATGCACCAACAGGCTGGCGTGCCGCTGACCACCTGGCATTTTGGTGGAGATGAGGCGAAAAATATCTATCTTGGAGCGGGCTACACCGATATCAGACATCCTGAGGCCGGAAAGGGTATTAAGGATATGAGCCACGAAGACAAGCCATGGGCAAAATCTAAAGTCTGCCAGCGTATTATTAAGGATGGTAAAGTTGAGGATCTGTCACATCTGCCCAGCTATTTTGGCCTGAAGGTCAGCCGGATCGTTGCCGAAAAAGGTATTGGCGACATGCAGGCCTGGCAGGACGGTCTTAAGGATGCTAACGCCGCGAGCGATTTCGCCACTCAGCACGTGCGGGTGAACTTCTGGGATACGCTGTTCTGGGGCGGAGCTTCCAGCGTCAACGACTGGGCCAATAAGGGATATCAGGTGGTAATTTCCAACCCGGACTATGTCTACCTCGACTTCCCTGCAGAGGTTAACCCGCTGGAGCGCGGTTACTACTGGGGCACTCGCTATAACGATGAACGTAAGGTCTTTAGCTTCGCGCCGGATAACCTGCCGCAGAATGCTGAAACCTCGGTTGACCGCGACGGCAATACCTTTGATACCAAATCGGAACAGCCGTGGCCGGGTGCTTACGGTCTGTCGGCGCAGCTGTGGAGCGAAACGGTTCGTACCGACGGTCAGGTTGAATCGATGATTTTTCCAAGGGTGTTGGCGGTAGCCGAACGCAGCTGGCACCGCGCCGCGTGGGAGCAGGATTACCAGCAGGGCAGGGAGTATCAGGGGGGAAAAACGCATCACGTTGACCAGCAGGCTCTGCATCGCGACTGGCAGCGTTTTGCTAACCTGCTGGGGCAGCGCGAACTGTCCAGGCTCGACAAAGCCGGTATTGCCTGGCGCCTGCCACAGCCGGGTGCGGTAATTGTCGATAGCTATCTGCAGGCAAATACCGCGCTACCGGGGGTTTTGGTGGAATATTCCATCGATGAGGGGCGCAGCTGGCAGCGCTACAGCGACAGCCATCGCCCGCTAGTTAACGGGGAAGTCTGGGTGCGCACCAGTAGCACTGACGGCAAGCGCTTCAGCCGTACAGAACACGTTATGCCTCTGTAGGTCTGATCTAACCCGGCGACATCGACAGTTTCTGAGAAAGAAAATCGATAAACAGCCGGGTTTTTCGCTGCATTTCCCCCTGCCCGGAAAATACGGCACTGACCGGTTGATCCGGCAGCTGCCACGCCTTAAACAGATGCTGTAGCCTGCCTGCGGCAATATCTTCGCGTACCAGCCATTCCGGCAGCACCGCGACGCCCATCCCGGCCAGTACCATCTGGCGGACGATTTGCGCGGAGTTGGCGGTATAAGCAGCATCGGACTTCAGCTCGGACAGACAATTATCCGCTCCACGAAACGTCCAGCGGCCGGGATGAGTCAGGTTGCTGTTGTGTATCCAGGGCAGGGCGGAAACCTCCTGCAGATCCTGCGGGTGAAAGCGGTTTACCAGAGCAGGTGAAGCCACCAGTAAAATGGCATAGTCTGCCAGCCTGCGGCTTTTTAGCGATGAGTCGCGCAGTGCACCCAGTCTTATCGCCACATCCAGTTTATTACTGACCAAATCATCCAGTGAGGCACCCACGCTGTAGTTCAGTTTCAGCAACGGGTGGCGCTGGCAAAACTCGCTGACCAGCGGCATCAGGAACTGCTGGCCATACTCCCACGTGGAGGTGATGCGCAGTTCCCCTGAAAGGGAGTGATGCTCTGTGGCGACTCGCGATACCGCACGGTCGATATCAGCGAAAATCAGCTTAAAATCCTGATAAAACTGCTGTCCGTGGCCGGTGAGGGCGAGGCTACGGGTATTGCGTACCAGCAGTGTGACGCCAAGCAACTGTTCCAGGCTTTTGATATGCAGGCTGACCATCGCGCGGCTCAAGCCGAGATTACTGGCGGCTCGGGTAAAGCTGCCGCTGTCGACAATGGCAAAAAAGGTGTGGATCTTATCGAGATGGGCATGCATGGGATTATTCAGTTTAATCAAACAATCATTTAAATTTATGCGCCTTTATTTGTCAGGTCAACCACCGCTATGCTGCGCGTGGAGGTATGACAATGCACTATGGTTATCGGGTTGCAGCGATCTTTCTGCTCGGCTTTTTCATTGATTGTATTAATATTTTTATGTCAGCCATTGCGCTACCGTCGATTGCGGCGCAGATGTCCGTGGCGACGGAATCCATCAGTTGGGTGGCTAATAGTTATATTCTGGGGCTGACGCTGATCGTGCCGTTGAGCGGCTGGCTGGCTTCACGCTTTGGCACCCGGCAGACCATCGTCGCCTCAATGCTGATTTTCAGCATCGCTGCGCTGGGCTGTGCGCAGGCCGACTCTTTTAGCACGCTGGTTGCATGGCGTTTTATCCAGGGCGCGGGTGGAGGGTTGCTGATACCGGTAGGGCAGGCGCTAACCTTTAATTTGTTTCAGGGGCGGCAGCGCGCCGCTATATCGACGTTGATCATGTGCGTAGCGCTGATTGCCCCGGCGCTGTCCCCTCTGCTGGGGGGCATGTTGGTGGATGTGCTTTCCTGGCGCTGGATCTTCTATAGCAATATTCCTTTCAGCCTGCTTGCGGCACTGCTGGCGGCGATATGGATTCGCCCACAGGCAATTGAGCGCACACGTGCAGATATCACCGGAATCATTCTGATCTGCGGCACTTTGGGTACGCTGTTGAGAAGCCTGTCGCTGTTTAGCGAGCAGCACGCTGTACCGCAGGCTGCATTATGGCTGGGCGTTTCTTTACTGCTGGGGTGGGGCTATCTACGGCACTACCGCCGCCAGCCGAAGGCCATTCTCGATCTCAGTCTGCTGCGCAATCCTCAATTGAATCTGTCCATCGCCGTTTACTATGCCGTTCCGGGCGTGTTTACCGGGGTTAACCTGCTTAACATTTTCTACCTGCAGCAGGTTTTGCATTTCAGTGCCGGGCATACCGGTAGCTTTATGCTGCTTTACGGCGTCGGCGCGCTGGCGGCGATGCTGGTGGCCGGGCGGATTTATTATCGCGCAGGCGCACATCGCTTATTCACCTGCGGCATGTTGCTGCATAGCGGCGGCATTGTGCTGCTGTCCTTAGTCAGTGATACAAGTAGCAGTGGGATCCTGTGTGCGGCCTATCTGCTGATGGGGATTGGCGGCGGGATTGCCGCAAACTGCGCGCAGACCACGGCGTTAATTGAACTGAACGAGCAGCAAATGAGTGGGGGAAGTACGCTGTGGAATATTAACCGGCAGCTGACGTTCAGCCTCGGCACCGCGTTGTTTACGCTACTGCTGGCGGTGCTGAGCCGTTATTTTCCTGGTGAACTGGCGTGGCATCTGGCATTTATTATTGCAGCCGTGAGCGGTTTACTGCCGCTGTGGCTAATTTATCAACGACGTTTTCATAAGGAAATCCAATGATCGATCTTACTAACAAGGCATCACAGAGCGTCATTGTTCTGCATCAGCTGATTGAGGCTGTCTTTCACGGCGACGGCAGCAAGACTGCTGAGCTGCTCACGCATTTTGCTGAAGATTTTGTGATGGTCACCCCGACCGGTAAAAGCCTGGCACTGGCAGACGTTGAGGACTTATTCAACCGCTTAACCGGCGCGCGTCAGGGGATGACGATAAGCATTGAGCAGTTCAACGTTATTTCGCAGCGGGGGGATGAGGTGGTCATCCAGTATCACGAACTGCAACAGCAGCAGAATAATCATTCGCATCGTATTTCGCTGGCGGTCATTAACTGCGCAACCCAGCCGCCGAGCTGGCGTTATCTGCAGGAAACCATGGTAGCAAACTGATTATTGTACTAGTTCGCGGGTGCGGCCTGGTGTAGAATATGCGGCGTTAATGCCGTGCATCCAGTGAATAATTCCGGTGATGGCGGTAAGTTTCCGTTTTTTGCTAAGGATTAGTCATGGATTTACCGGTTTCCCCCGCCCGCCTGCCTTCTACACTCTGGGGAACGCTAATTATTAGCGGCACGATTATCGGTGCCGGGATGTTCTCGTTACCGGTGGTGATGTCCGGTGCATGGTTTCTCTGGTCGTCAGCATTACTGATTATCACCTGGTTCTGCATGTTGCTTTCCGGGTTGCTGTTTTTGGAGGCCAGTCTGCATTATCCGGCCGGTTCCAGCTTCGACACGATCACTCGCGATTTGTTGGGACGGGGCTGGAATCTGATTAACGGTCTGTCCGTCGCCTTTGTTCTGGGGATACTGACCTATGCCTATATCTCCGCCAGTGGAGCGATTATCCAGCATACGCTGAGCCAGCTATCATTGCCGGTTTCTGCCCGCAGCGCTGGGTTCGCTTTTACGCTACTGGTAGCGCTGTTTATCTGGCTGGGTACGGCAATGGTCAGTCGTATGACGCTGATTTTTCTCGGCGCGAAAGTGATTACGTTTTTGATTATCTTTGGCGGACTGCTGTGGCATATCGAACCGGTGAAACTGCTGGACAGTCATGGGGAGGAAAGCCACTACCTGCGCTATCTGTGGATGGTGATCCCATTTTGCCTCGCTTCATTTGGCTATCACGGTAATATCGCCGGGCTGGTCAGCTACTATCAAAAGAACGGCAGCCGGGTTTGTCGCTGTCTGGTGTTTGGCACACTGCTGGCACTGGTGATCTACTTTATCTGGATTATTGGCACGATGGGCAATATCCCGCGCCACGAATTCAAAGCGATTGCAGCACAGGGCGGAAATATCGACGTGCTGGTCGCCGCACTGTCGGGTGTGCTGCACAGCCCCTATCTGAATCTGCTGCTGGATATCTTCTCGAACTTTGCCGTCGCCTGTTCATTCCTCGGTGTCAGTCTGGGGTTCTTCGACTATCTTGCCGATCTGTTTAAGTTTGATCGTTCAGCCTTCGGTCGGTTAAAAACGACGGTGGTCACCTTTATTCTTCCGCTGACGGCGGCGATGATCTGGCCAAACGGCTTTCTTGTGGCGATTGGTTATGCCGGGCTGGCGGCTACGCTGTGGGCGGTGATCACTCCGGCAATGCTGGCGAGAAAGGCCCGACAACGTTTCACCAACGCTGCCTGGCAGGTGAGAGGAGGGACGGCACCGATCGTTCTGGTGCTGATCTTCGGCGCGGTGAATGCGCTGGTTTCCATACTTTCGTACTGGAACGTCCTGCCGGTCTATGCCGGATAACGCGCAAAAAAAACCGGTGGGCATAGCCACCGGTTTCATACTGATTTCAGAACGGATTACTCGTCGTGCAGCGTATCGTCTTCGCGGCAGTCGCCCTTAGAGCAATGGCCATAGAGATACAGGCTGTGATTGCTCAGCTTGATTCCGTGGCGAGTCGCGATTTCACGCTGACGTGCTTCGATATACTCGTCGCGGAATTCAATAACTTTACCGCAGTCCAGGCAGATCAGATGATCGTGGTGGTGCTGCTGAGTCAGTTCGAAAACGGATTTACCGCCTTCAAAGTTATGACGGGTAACGATCCCTGCGTCATCAAACTGGTTAAGCACGCGGTAGACCGTGGCTAAACCGATTTCTTCGCCCATATCAATCAGGCGCTTATACAAGTCTTCCGCACTGACGTGATGGCCTTCTGGTTCCTGAAGCACTTCCAGAATTTTCAGTCGTGGAAGCGTGACTTTCAGGCCGGCCTTCTTTAATGCGGTATTGTTGTCAGTCATGCGGATATTGTCCTGTTACTTTGCTAGTCACTTAGTGGCTGAAAAGCCCTGAACATCGGTTGACGCTAGAGTTGGATGCGTCACAGTATAGAACTCATACATCGAAATGAAAACAACAAGGAATGCCTGATACCACTATTGGATGTAAGGATTAATGTCATTACGTCCAGTGAGGCCTGCGTCCAAATCTTACAAAGTTAACATTTCGCTCTATCTCACTCCGCCGCACGGCGATCGCAAAAGATCGTTTAGAGAGGCTGAAGGATGAGAAAGCGGGTAACCGATAGGGTTATTGTACATTTTTACAGGTGGAAGTTACAAATACGTATCTATTACTTCTATAGGAAAAATCACTGGCCTGATGTGAGATGTCTCTCACATCAGGCCGTTTAGCTTAGGCTTCGATGATTTCTTTCAACTGAAGTTCATCAAAAATTTGCTTAACCCACTTATCAACGCGCTCGTTGGTCAGTTCTGGCTGACGATCTTCGTCAATCGCCAGACCCAGGAAGTGGTTGTCATCCGCCAGGCCTTTAGAAGCTTCGAAATTGTAGCCTTCGGTCGGCCACTGGCCCACCAGGATCGCACCGTTTGGTTCAATGATGTCGCGGATAGTGCCCATCGCATCGCAGAAGTATTCTGAGTAGTCTTCCTGATCGCCACAGCCGAACAGGGCTACCAGCTTACCGTTGAAGTCGATCTCTTCCAGCGTAGGGAAAAAGTCATCCCAGTCACACTGGGCTTCACCGTAATACCAGGTGGGAATGCCCAGCAGCAGAATGTCGAAGGCTTCAAGGTCTTCTTTGCTGCTTTTGGCAATATCACGAACTTCTGCAACGTCTTTACCCAGCTGTTTCTGGATCATCTTTGCAATGTTTTCCGTATTGCCTGTATCGCTGCCAAAGAAAATGCCTACGATTGCCATGAGTTTAATAACCTCTTGAATCTTAATGATATGGTGGCTGCCAAAATTTTTGCAGATAGCCGTAATAATAGCAGACCGCCGTCAATGGATAAATGAGTAATCCTGCGGCATTTGTCGCTTTGTGCGTTGATAGCACGCGGTGTATTCAGGACTGAAGGTGTTTTAACTGGTTTAGCAACATCTCTTCAATCAGTTCACTGCGGCTCATATTGCGCGCTTCGGCCAGTTGGTTAAGTGCGTCAACGGCTTCACTGTTCATTTTCAGCTCGACACGCTTAAGCCCGCGAACTTTATCGCGTTTAAGCTGATTACGTTTATTGATGCGCAGCTGCTCATCACGCGTCAGCGGATTAGTTTTCGGTCGTCCCGGGCGACGTTCATCTGCGAACAGATCGATCGTTGTGCGGTCCGTGTTCTCTTTTGCCATAGATTAGTGATACTGAAAGGCTGGATTTCTGATGTGTCAGGCCGTTATCCGCCGTAAAAATCACCAGCGGAAAAATGTCAGCGCGCATCATACCCCAGTGAAAGTGATGACGACAATGTTTTAACAACATAGGGAAATAATTGTTTTTACAGCACAAAAAATCGACGAATTGCGCGTAAAACTGCATCAGGTTTTTCAGCGTGAACCCAGTGACCGGCCCCGGCCACAACATGCGCCCGCGCCTGAGGAAACTGTGCCAGCAGTGCGTCACGATATTCATCGGCCAGGTAGGGTGAACGCTCGCCGCGAATGAACAGCGCAGGATGCGGCCAGGCAGGCACTGGCTGCCAGCCAATAATCTGGTCGTAGCATTGATACAGCACCGGGACATTAAAACGCCATTCACCTTCGTGGAAAGATTTTAACAGAAACTGGATCACACCCTCTTCCGTCAATGTCTGGCGCATGAGCGCTGCGGCCTGACTACGCGAGGTGATACCAGCATGGGTAACTGCCTGGAGCGCGGCGAAGATATCATCATGATGGCGGGTAGGGTAGGCGACCGGTGCCATATCAATCACCACCAGTCCTGCCACGCGGTCCGGTGCCAGTGCGGTTAGCATCATGGCGATTTTGCCGCCCATTGAATGGCCGATAACGCCGAAACGCTCAATGCCCAGCCCGTCTAACGTTTCCAGCACGTCCTGCGCCATCAGCGCGTAGCTCATTTCGTTCGAGCGTGGCGAAAGACCATGATTGCGTACATCAATCTGAATCAGCCGACGGTTCTGCTTGAGGTCACGAGCGAGGATTCCCAGGTTATCAAGACTGCCAAAAAGCCCGTGGATCAATACCAGAGGCAGATCGTTTGTTGCAGATTGTTCAGATTGCAGGCGGACATTCAAATTCATAGCAAAGTTCTTACAGTTGGGACGAAGGCTTAGGGTATCATGGATTTTACATTTTCTGCCGGGGGTAGCACAGGCGCTGCCAACGATCTTTTTACGGCAAATTCTGACTTTTGCTGGCAAAGAGGGCTTAGGCTACACCCGGGCTGGATTTAACTTTATAATCCTGAAGTTAGGATCCGGGTTCCAGAAAGCAGACGATCCTGAAGATCGTATCTGTTTTTGCGCTCGATTCTGATAGAAGCAACAACCGTACTGGATAAAGATGAAAACGATAGAAGTCGACGAAGAGCTATACCGCTATATTGCCAGCCATACTCAGCATATTGGGGAAAGCGCATCGGACATTTTACGCCGTATGCTGAAGTTCACTGCGGGGCAGACCGCGCCTGCGGCACCCGTTGCCCAGGTGGTTAAAGAGCCCGCTGTCGTGAAATCTGAACCTCGCCCGCAGGATCGCGTTCGCGCCGTGCGTGAACTGCTGCTTTCTGACGAATATGCCGAGCAGAAGAAAGTGGTGAACAGGTTTATGCTGATTTTATCGACTTTATACACCCTGGACGCCAAAGCCTTTGGCGATGCCACCGAGTCGCTGCATGGCCGCACGCGGGTCTATTTCGCGGGTAACCAGCAGACGCTGACTCAGAATGGTACGCATACCAAGCCTCAGCATATTCCGGGTACCCCTTACTGGGTAATCACCAACACTAATACCGGCCGCAAGCGCAGCATGGTGGAACATATCATGTTATCGATGCAGTTCCCGGCGGAACTGACCGAGAAAGTTTGCGGTACCCTTTAACCGAAGCGTCAGGGAGAAGCGCCAATGGCCAATCACCCCCGTGCCGGGCAGCCAGCCCGGCAGAGCGATTTAATTAACGTTGCACAGCTAACATCGCAGTACTACGTATTGCAGCCTGAATTGGGTAATGCTGAACATGCAGTAAAATTCGGCACCTCAGGTCATCGCGGTAGCGCGGGTCGTCACAGTTTCAATGAAACGCATATCCTGGCTATTGCTCAGGCTATTGCCGAAGAACGTAAAAAGAACGGCGTGACCGGGCCTTGCTACGTCGGTAAGGACACCCATGCGTTGTCAGAACCGGCGATTATCTCGGTGCTGGAAGTGCTGGCGGCAAACGGTGTGGATGTGATTGTGCAGCAGGATAATGGCTATACGCCGACCCCTGCGATTTCCAACGCCATCCTTGAGCATAATAAAGCTGGCGCGGCACTGGCGGACGGCATTGTGATTACGCCTTCCCACAATCCACCGGAAGATGGCGGCATCAAATATAATCCGCCAAACGGCGGACCGGCGGATACCAACGTCACCAAAGTGGTGGAAGATCGTGCCAATGCCTTAATTAAGGGCGGTCTGAAAGACGTTAAGCGTATTTCTCTGGATCAGGCATGGGCCAGCGGCCATCTGCAGGAGCAGGATCTGATCCAGCCGTACATCGAAGGCCTGGCGCAGATCGTTGATATCCCGGCAATCCAGAAAGCGGGCCTGAAAATTGGCGTCGATCCGTTGGGTGGCTCCGGCATTGCCTACTGGCAGCGGATCGCTGAGTTCTACAAGCTCGATCTGACCATCGTTAACGATGCGGTCGATCAGACTTTCCGCTTTATGCACCTGGATAAAGATGGCGTGATCCGTATGGACTGCTCATCCGAGTGTGCAATGGCGGGCCTGCTGGCGCTGCGCGACAAGTTCGATCTGGCGTTTGCTAACGACCCGGATTATGACCGCCACGGTATTGTCACGCCTGCCGGATTGATGAATCCTAACCACTATCTGGCGGTTGCGGTGAACTATCTGTTCCAGCATCGTCCGCAGTGGGGCAAAGATGTTGCAGTCGGCAAAACGCTGGTGTCCAGTGCAATGATTGACCGTGTGGTTGACGATATCGGCCGTAAGCTGGTGGAAGTGCCGGTGGGCTTTAAGTGGTTCGTTGATGGCCTGTTTGACGGGACCTTCGGATTCGGCGGTGAAGAGAGCGCGGGTGCATCCTTCCTGCGCTTCGACGGCACCCCATGGTCGACCGACAAAGACGGTATCATCATGTGTCTGCTGGCGGCAGAAATCACCGCCGTAACCGGTAAGAATCCGCAGCAGCACTATGATGAACTGGCCGCGCGTTTTGGTGCCCCAAGCTACAACCGTATCCAGGCAGCGGCAACGTCTGCTCAGAAAGCCGCGCTGTCGAAGCTTTCGCCGGAAATGGTGAGTGCAGACACGCTGGCAGGCGATCCGATCACCGATCGTCTGACCGCCGCGCCAGGCAACGGAGCCTCCATTGGTGGCCTGAAAGTGATGACCAAAAACGGCTGGTTTGCCGCGCGTCCTTCAGGTACTGAAGATGCCTACAAAATTTACTGTGAAAGCTTCCTCGGTGCCGAGCATCGCGAGAAGATAGAGAAAGAAGCAGTAGAGATCGTTAGCGCGGTGTTGAAAAACGCCTGAGTCTGACGTTATTTTTGCAGTAAATATGAAAAGGCCATTCACTGAATGGCCTTTTTTATTGCCGTGATTCAGGGAATAAAGCGATAGCCAACGCCGGTTTCCGTCAGCAAATGCTGCGGCTGGGCAGGATCGCGTTCCAGTTTTTGGCGAAGGTGCCCCATATAGATCCGCAGGTAGTGGCTGTGCTCAACCGCATTAGGTCCCCAGACCTGAACCAGCAGCTGGCGCTGGGTCATCACTTTGCCTGGATGATTCAGCAGGCTGACCAGCAGACGAAATTCAATCGGCGTCAAATGCAGATCGCTGCCATCGCGTGTGACTCGCCGGGCAGCAATATCGACGCTGACCTCGCCAAAGGTAATTTGCGCCTTTTCACTGCTGCTGGTGGAACTTGGACGGTGGCGCAGGGCAACACGCACTCTCGCCAGCAGTTCACCCACGCCGAAAGGTTTCGTCAGGAAATCATCCGCACCGGCATCCAGCGCGTTGATTTTGTCCTGTTCGTCACTGCGGGCTGACAGGACAATCACCGGCATACTGCTCCACTGACGTACCTCGCGAATAAACTGAATACCGTCGCCGTCCGGCAATCCGAGATCGAGGATCGCCATCTCAGGCTTGCGTGTAGCGGCCTCAATTAACCCGCGGCTGAGTGTATCGGCATCAACCACGCGAAAGCCTTCGCCTTCAAGTACCACGCGCAGAAAACGGCGGATCTCTTTTTCATCTTCAACGATCAGAATAGTGGTCAAGGTTCCTCCGCACCGGCCGCCAGAGAGCCTTGCCGGAAAACGTCATTATGGCGGGTAATTTAGCAAAAGATGATGCGGCTCGCCCATCGCAGTTTTGCCGGAGGGTAATTGTTAATTAATCGATCTTATTAACGGCTTTTTTAAGCCTTAATTAACCATTCTGTAACAGAATTACAGTCAGAGCAAAAACAGCACAATTTTTCGTCAAAAAAGTGGTCCGATCAGTAGTAAAATTACATTAAAGGCGGTATTATTTTGCTCAGATTACAGACAATCTTTTAGCCGATTTGAGGAGGACGTATGAATCTTTATCACTCTTATTCCACTACGCGGATTTTCATGCGTCGTGCAGCGGTAGTGCTCGCCGGTGTGCTCGCGCTGCCGGTTATGCTTTTCCGCGCCGACCGTGCCCGCTTTTACAGTTATCTGCATCGTGTTTGGGTAAAAACCAGCGATAAGCCCGTCTGGCTGGCCGAAGCTGAATCGGCCTGCTGCGATTTTTATTAAGTATCGCTTTGATGTTACAGCTCTAAAGCTAACCCCAACGATTTCAATGAATTTGTTCTGTTTACTATCCCGCCGGAGTGCGGGATTTTTTTTGCGAAAAATTCAGCGATTAAGGTTTTAAGAGAAAAAATAGCGAAATTGATCTACACTCAAACCTGTACAATAATTATTTGGTTGTATAGATATGAGCAAAAAAATTCCTGTTGGCATCAGTGCCTGCCTGCTGGGTGAGCGGGTGAGATTTGACGGTGGGCATAAGCGTTCTGTTTTCGCTGCAGAAGAGCTGGCCCCTTATCTTCACTATGAACCGATCTGCCCGGAAATGGCGATTGGTTTACCTGCTCCCCGACCCGCACTTCGTTTGACTCAAGTTGAAGGCGGGGATGTAGCCCTTCGCTTCAGTAACGGCAAAGAGTCTGCCGTCAGCGGGAAGAACTCTGCCGTCACAGAAGATATGCAGGCGTTTTCCGCTGAAAAGGTGGCCCAGCTTCACCACCTGTGCGGCTACATTGTTTGTGCCAAATCGCCCAGCTGCGGCATGGAACGCGTCCGTGTCTATCAACCTGACAATAATAATAATCAAAAAGAGGGCGTCGGCATTTTCACCCGCGAGCTGATGGCACAACTGCCGTGGCTGCCGGTGGAAGAAGACGGGCGGCTTCACGACCCTATCCTGCGGGAGAATTTTGTCGCGCGCGTTTACGCGCTGCATGAATTTAACCAGCTGTGGGCAGGTGGCCTGACCCGGGCAAAACTGATGGACTACCACAGCCGATACAAACTGCTGCTGCTGGCCCACTCCCAGCCAAAATACCGGGAAATCGGCCCGTTCGTGGCAAAAATGGATCGCTGGGAATCGCTGGAGGAGTTCGCTTTTGCCTACCGCCAGCTGCTGATGGATTTGATGAAGCTGCCTGCCTCGCGCAGCAACCACACCAATGTACTGATGCATGTTCAGGGCTATTTCCGTCGCGAGCTCAATTCGCCGCAGCGCCAGGAGCTGTCCATGCTGATTGACAGTTACCGCCGTGGCATCCAGCCTTTACTGGCACCGATGACCCTGCTGAAACACTATATGGCGCAGTATCCGCATCCCTGGCTGAGCGCGCAGCGTTACTTCTCTCCTTATCCCGAAGCCCTGCGGCTGCGTTATGGATACTAATTAAATTCAGGGAACATTATGACAACCCACCTTGTCTGGCTGCGTAACGATCTGCGCATCAATGACAATCATGCCCTTTATGCCGCCTGTCGCTCGAACAGCGCAAAAGTCATTGCGCTATTTATCGCCACGCCGAAACAGTGGCACAGCCATGATATGGCGGCGAAGCAGGCGGAGTTTATCTGGCAGAATTTGCAGGACCTGCAGCAATCGCTGGCGCAAAAGGGCATTGAGCTGCACCTCGCTGAATGTGATGATTTCAGCGCTTCCGTAGATGTGCTACTGGACTTTTGCCAGAAGCACCATGTTGACCGGATGTTCTATAACTATCAGTACGAGGTCAATGAGCGCCAGCGTGATGCTGCTGCCGAACGGGTGCTGTTTGATAATGATGTGATGGCGCAGGGTTTTGACGATAGCCTGCTGTTACCTCCCGGCAGCGTACTGACCGGTAATCGTGAGATGTATAAGGTGTTTACACCGTTCAGCAAGGCGTTTGTTAAGCGCCTGCAGGAAGGATTACCTGAATGCTTTTCAGCACCTGCCGCACGAGAAAGCGGGCCGATAAAAGACGTTTCTCCGCTGAAGCCGTTTAACTATCCACGAGAATCCGTCGACAGCTCGCTGTTTCCCGTCGGCGAGAAGGCCGCGATTGCCAGGTTGCGGGAGTTCAGCCAGCAGCCTGTGACACACTACCCCGACCGGCGTGATTTGCCTGCGCTTGACGGCACCAGCCGTCTTTCAGTCTATTTGACCATCGGCGTGCTGTCTCCGCGTCAATGCCTTTATCGACTGCTCAAAGAACATCCGCGCGGACTGGAAGACGGTAAGGTTTTTGTCTGGCTGAATGAGCTTATCTGGCGCGAGTTTTATCGCCATTTGATCGTGGCTTATCCGGCGCTGTGCCGCCATCAGCCTTTTGTTCGCTGGACGCGAAAAGTCGCCTGGCGCGATGAACCCAGGCATCTTGCCGCCTGGCAGGAAGGCAAAACAGGCTATCCGATTGTCGATGCCGCTATGCGCCAGCTAAACAGCCTTGGCTGGATGCACAACCGGCTGCGGATGATTACTGCCAGTTTTCTGGTGAAAGATCTGCTAATCGACTGGCGCGAGGGCGAACGCTACTTTATGTCGCAGCTGATCGATGGTGACCTGGCGGCTAACAACGGCGGCTGGCAGTGGGCCGCGTCTACCGGCACCGATGCCGCACCCTATTTCCGCATTTTTAACCCGACCACACAGGGTGAACGTTTCGATGCGGCAGGTGAGTTTATCCGCCGGTGGCTGCCAGAGCTGCGGCAGGTGCCGGAAAAATATATCCATCAGCCCCACGAGTGGGCAAAGAAAACTAACCAAAAGCTCGATTATCCTGTGCCGATCGTGGAACATAAACAGGCACGCCAGCAAACGCTGGACGCCTTTGAAGCTGCACGAAAACAGATGGATTAATTATGCGCAATAGTGAACTCGAACAGCTGGTTAACCAGTTACTGAATGCCGCCGCCTTCAAAGATTACGGCCCGAACGGGTTGCAGGTTGAAGGCAGAAGCGAAATTAAAAAAATCGTCACCGGCGTCACCGCCTGCCAGGCACTCCTCGACGAAGCCGTGCGGCTGGAAGCCGATGCTGTACTGGTGCATCACGGCTATTTCTGGAAGAACGAACCTTCTGTTATCAAAGGGATGAAGCGCCAGCGCCTGAAAACGCTGCTGGCAAACGACATTAACCTGTTTGGCTGGCATCTGCCGCTGGATGCGCACCCTGAACTGGGCAACAACGCGCTGCTGGCGAAGCTGTTTGGGATTGAAGTTAAAGGTGAAGTGGAAGAACTGCTGTTCTGGGGCGAATTTGCCCAGCCGGTTAGCGGTGAACAGCTGGCGAAGCGTATTGAAGATACGCTGGGGCGCACTCCTCTGCACTGTGGCGACAATGCACCGGCACTGATTAAACGCGTGGCGTGGTGCAGCGGCGGCGGACAGGGCTTTATTGATGCCGCCGCCGCGTTCGGCGTCGATGCGTTTATCAGCGGTGAAGCTTCCGAACAGACCATTCACAGCGCGCGCGAGCAGGGGCTGCATTTTTATGGCGCCGGTCACCACGCCACCGAACGCTGCGGTATACAGGCGCTCGGCGAGTGGCTGGCAGAAAATCACGGGCTGGATGTCACTTTTATCGATATCAATAACCCGGTCTGATCCCAGATAAGCAACCTGCCGGGTGCGATCGTCGAAGCCCGGCGGGTTGACACCGTTACCGCAATCTCGCATAACTATTTTCCTGTCCGTTAATGGCTATCACTTCCGCTCAGGAGGCTTGAGTGCAGCGAGCACGATGTTATTTGTTAGGAGAACGCACGGTGGTGCTGGAACTGGACCCGCCGGTTTCACTCAGCAGCCAGCAGCGAATATGGGGACTGGCTCAGCGCCTTCACGATCGTCCTGAAGTTATCGATGTTGTCCCCGGGATGAATAATATTACCGTCGTGTTAAGCGATCCGCAGCAAACCGCACTGGATGCCATCGAGTGGCTGCAGCAGTGGTGGGAAAATAGCGAGGTTCAGGTACCGGCGTCACGGTTAATCGAGATACCGGTTATCTACGGTGGAGCGGCAGGTCCCGACCTGGATCAGGTTGCACATCACTGCGAAATGAGTGCCTCACAGGTGGTTGAATGCCACAGCGCAGTGGAGTACGTCGTCTACTTCATCGGTTTCCAGCCTGGTTTTCCTTATCTTGGCGGCCTTGACCGTCGTCTGTACACTCCACGGCGTGCCGATCCCCGGCTCACGGTTCCTGCCGGTTCGGTTGGTATCGGCGGGGCACAAACTGGTATTTATCCTCTGGCCACACCCGGTGGCTGGCAACTGATCGGTCAGGCGAAAACGATGCTATTCACCCCTGGACATCAGCCGCCGGTGCTGTTGCGGTCCGGCGATCGGGTGCGCTTTGTGCCACAGAAGGAGGGGATATGCTAAAAATCATTCGCGCCGGGATCAGCACCAGCATCCAGGATGCTGGTCGCACCGGCTGGCGTCAGTACGGCATCAGCCGATGTGGAGCGCTGGATAATCCGGCAATGCAGACCGCAAATATGCTGGTAGGCAACCCGCCGGAGGATGCGGTGCTGGAAATCACTCTTGGGCAGTTTACTGCGGAGTTTGGCCGCGACGGCTGGCTGGCACTGACCGGCGCGGGCTGTAACGCAAAACTGGACGGAAAGACCGTCTGGACCGGCTGGCGAACCGCAGTAAAGAAAGGCCAGCGGCTGACTTTAAGTATGCCGCAGCGTGGTATGCGCAGCTATCTGGCCATCAATGGCGGTTTTGCTGTTGAACCGCAGCTGGGGTCGATGAGCACCGATCTGAAAGCGGGTTTTGGCGGGCTTGATGGGCGCAAGATTCAGGATGGCGATCGGCTTCCTCTGAGGGCCGCGACGTGTGATTTTAGTGAACCCGCAGGCGTACGGCAATTGCTGTGGGGTAACCGGGTACGCGCATTACCAGGGCCGGAGTATCATGAATTCAGTGCCGAGAGCCGTGAGGCCTTCTGGCGCACTGCATGGCGGCTCGATCCGCAAAGTAACCGGATGGGATACCGCCTGCAGGGGCGTAAGCTACAGCGCGATGCCGATCGTGAACTACTTTCCCACGGGCTGGTTCCCGGCGTAGTCCAGGTTCCCGCCGGAGGGCAGCCAATCGTGCTGCTGGCCGACGCACAAACAACCGGTGGCTATCCGCGCATTGCCTGCGTCATTGAAGCGGATCTTTATCATCTGGCGCAGCTGCGGTTGGGAGAGCCGATCCACTTTGTGCACTGTACTCTGGAAGAGGCGCTGCGGGCCAAAAGGGAACAGCAGCGAGTTCTGGATCAGATCGCCTGGGGGTTACGTGCATGAAGATCGATCTGAATGCTGATATCGGTGAAGGATGCTCCGGCGAGCGTGAGCTTCTGACGTTGGTCACCTCGGTGAATATCGCCTGCGGTTTCCACGCAGGCGATGCCTCCACCATGTTGCAGTCGGTACGACAGGCGCTGGAGGCTGGCGTGGCGATTGGCGCACATCCCAGCTTTCCGGATCGGGAAAACTTTGGTCGTACGGCAATGCATCTGCCGCCGGAAGAGATCTATGCGCAGGTGATTTATCAGGTTGGCGCGCTGAAGGCGCTGACTGAAAGCCTCGGCGGCAGGCTGGTTCACGTCAAACCTCACGGTATGTTGTACAACCAGGCGGCGAGAGAAGCACCGCTGGCAGAGGCGATAGCTCAGGCGGTAAAAGCTGTCGATCCGGCACTGGTGCTGGTCGGGTTAGCCGGTAGTGAATCCATTCGTGCTGCGCGGTCGCAGGGGCTGGTAACCTGTGAAGAAGTGTTTGCCGATCGCGGCTATCAGTATGATGGTTCACTGGTGCCGCGAGGCCAGCCGGGCGCATTAATCGAAGAGGCGGAGCTGGCGATTCGCCAGACGTTGGATATGGTACAGCGTGGCGAAGTGCAGAGCGTGACGGGGGAGTGGGTGGCCGTTCGGGCGGAAACAGTCTGCCTGCACGGCGACGGCCCCCACGCGCTTAACTTTGCACAGCGGCTCCGGCAGGCTTTTCGTGCGCATCAAATCGATGTTACCTGCCATGAGATCCGCCATTCTTAGTCAAGATACTCTCTTTTTGTAACGGCGCAGCGTTCCCGGTCATAAAGCCTTACAAGCTGATTATTCCACGGTCGTCGTCAGGAATGTTTCTGTCGCCGGTTTTTTCTTACAGACGCAACGGAGTTTGCATGCCGGAAGGTCCTGAAATTCGCCGGGCGGCGGACCGCCTGGAAGAGGCAATTCAAGGTAAAGTGCTGACCGAGGTTTGGTTCGCCTATCCTGCGCTGCAGGCCCGTCAGCATGAGCTGGTGGGGCAGCGGGTTACGGCAATTGAGACGCGCGGTAAGGCCTTACTGACTCACTTTTCCAACGGGCTGACGCTATACAGCCACAATCAGCTTTACGGTATATGGCGCGTGGTGCCAACCGGCAAAGAGCCTGACAGCAAGCGTGTGCTGCGGGTCAAACTGTCAACGGCGGATAAAACGCTGCTTTTATATAGCGCATCGGATATCGAACTGCTGGATGCCAACGGCGTGGCCGCCCATCCGTTTCTGAACCGAGTCGGGCCGGATGTGCTGGATATGAAATTGACGGTTGAGCAGGTACGCGAGCGTTTGCTGTCGAAGCGCTTTCGCCGTCGTCAGTTCAGCGGGCTGCTGCTCGATCAAAGCTTTCTCGCCGGATTGGGTAACTACCTGCGGGTTGAAATTCTCTGGCAGGCTGAGCTGGCGGCGAGTCATCGGGCCGAGGACCTGAGTGATGCGCAGTGTGATGTACTGGCGGAAGCACTGCTGGCAATACCGCGACTTTCCTACCGAACGCGGGGTGTAGGCGATGAAAACCGCCATCACGGCGCGATTTTCAGCTTTAAGGTATTTCATCGTGCAGGGCAGGCCTGCGAGCGCTGCGGAGAAACCATTGTGAAAACGACGCTATCGTCCCGGCCGTTTTACTGGTGCCCCGGTTGCCAGAAGTAAGAAAAGCCGGGATGCAGATCCCGGCTTTTTACTGGCTCTTTTCTGGCACTGATTGAAAATCAGGCCAGCCTCGCAGTTACTTCTTCAGACTGGAGGTAAAATCGCGTTTGTCGTAGCCGGTGTACAGCTGACGCGGACGGGCAATTTTCACGCCGTCGTCGTGCATTTCTTTCCAGTGTGCAATCCAGCCAACGGTACGCGCCATCGCGAAGATAACGGTAAACATTGAAGATGGAATGCCCATTGCTTTCAGAATGATGCCGGAATAGAAGTCGACGTTTGGATAGAGTTTGCGCTCAATAAAGTACGGATCGTTCAGCGCGATGTGCTCCAGTTCCATGGCGACTTCCAGCAGGTCATCTTTCATACCCAGCTCTTTCAGCACTTCATGGCAGGTTTCACGCATCACGGTGGCACGCGGATCGTAGTTTTTGTACACGCGGTGGCCGAAGCCCATCAGACGGAACGAATCGTTCTTATCTTTGGCGCGGCGCAGGAACTCAGGAATGTGTTCAACGGTGCTGATCTCTTCCAGCATACGCAGGCAGGCTTCGTTCGCGCCGCCGTGAGCCGGTCCCCACAGCGAGGCGATGCCCGCGGCGATACAGGCAAACGGGTTCGCACCGGAAGAACCGGCGGTACGTACGGTAGAGGTGGAGGCGTTTTGCTCGTGATCGGCATGCAGGATCAGAATACGATCCATCGCTCTTTCCAGAACCGGATTCACGACATAATCCTCACACGGTGTGGAGAACATCATGTGCAGGAAGTTACCGGCATAGGAAAGATCGTTGCGCGGATAGGCAAACGGCTGACCGATTGAATATTTGTAACACATTGCCGCCATGGTAGGCATTTTAGACAGCAGGCGGAAAGCGGCGATCTCACGATGGCGTTCAATGTTAACGTCCATGGCATCATGATAGAAAGCAGCCAGCGCGCCGGTTACGCCGCACATAACGGCCATCGGATGCGAGTCGCGACGGAAGCCGCGGAACAGATGATGGATCTGCTCGTGCAGCATGGTGTGACGGGTCACTGTCGTTCTGAATTCGTCAAACTGGGCTTTTGTCGGGGCTTCGCCGTTTAACAGGATGTAGCACACTTCCAGATAGTTGGAATGCAGAGCCAGCTGATCGATGGGGAAACCACGATGCAGCAAAATGCCTTCATCGCCGTCGATGTAGGTAATTTTTGATTCGCAGGACGCGGTAGAGGTAAAGCCTGGATCAAAGGTGAAATACCCTTTAGAACCTAAAGCCCGGACATCAATCTCTTCCTGACCTAATGTGCCTTTTAGCACATTAAGTTCAATAGGAGCTTCGCCTTCGAGGGTTAGCGTCGCTTTTTTATCAGCCATTTATAGTCTCCTTAGCGCCTTATATAGGGATCTTTAACACCGGGAAGTCACGCACTCCCAGCTCATTGCCAGGCGCAGAAGGTAATCATCTCTGTGGCATCTTTAAGGCGTGCAGGGTACAGAGTGACGGGCGCTCGTGGGCTGGGTTAGGCACATTCCTGAGAGTGTAGCATGGTAGTTAAGAGATCCGGTCTAAACATGCTTACGTTATAACCAATACCGTTGCTTTATAAAGAATACGACTCAATGTTACATAACTTGTGCTTAGGGGAAAGTGTATCCCCATAACTTTTGTGCATCATAGAACTTTTATTGCTCAGTTTGTAACAGAGATGTTGAAGTTATGTCAAATCAGATAATTAAATTTGTATCAAATATGAAAACCGTGAATGCGATCACTGTTCTATCGAAATGTCTCCAAAGTGTTTGTAGGGGAATTGTAATGAGAATGTGATCCGCCTATACTGCCGCCAGGTCTCCGGGAATACCCTGTTGTAGGAGCCACCCAGCGTTTCATACGCGTCGTTTTGACACTGGATGTTGTTTTAGGTGCCTGGCGCAATGTTTGACTTGTTAACGCTGTCTGACCCGCCCTCAGGACCGGAGGAAGCAAAATAAGAAAAGCTGTGTGGGCAAAACCGTGAAAAAACAAAGACCTGTCAACTTGGATCTCACTACGATCCGGTTTCCCGTTACTGCAATAGCATCCATTCTCCACCGCGTTTCCGGTGTGATCACCTTCGTGGCGATCGGGATCCTGCTCTGGTTACTGGGTCTGTCACTCTCTTCACCCGAAGGCTTCCAGCAGGCATCCGCCGTGATGGACAGCTTTATCGCTAAATTCATTATGTGGGGCATTCTGACCGCGCTGGCTTATCACATTGCCGGCGGCATTCGCCATTTAATGATGGACTTTGGCTATCTGGGTGAAACGTTAGAAACGGGCAAACTTTCTGCGCAAATTGCGTTCGGTATTACTGTCGTGCTCTCAATCCTGGCTGGAGTCCTTGTATGGTAAGCAATGCTTCTGCACTGGGTCGTAATGGCATCCATGACTGGCTGCTGCTACGTGCCGCCGCCATGGTGATGACCCTCTATGTGATTTATATCCTCGGTTTTCTGGTGATGTCTGGGACCCTGACCTATGACATCTGGCGTGGTTTTTTCGCCTCTTCCTTTACTAAAGTTTTCACCCTTCTGACGCTGTTCTCCATCCTGGTGCACGGCTGGATCGGTATGTGGCAGGTACTGACCGACTACATTAAACCACTGGCGCTGCGCATGATGCTGCAGCTGGTGATTGTGGTTGCGTTGTTGGTATATGCAATTTATGGAACTGTAGTGGTGTGGGGTGCGTAATGAGTTTGCCAGTCAGAGAATTTGATGCCGTAGTTATTGGTGCCGGTGGTGCAGGTATGCGCGCCGCACTGCAGATTTCCCAATCGGGCCAGACCTGTGCCCTGTTGTCGAAAGTTTTCCCAACCCGTTCCCACACCGTGTCTGCTCAGGGCGGTATTACCGTAGCGCTGGGTAACAGCCACGAAGATAACTGGGAATGGCACATGTACGATACCGTCAAGGGTTCCGACTACATCGGAGACCAGGACGCGATTGAATATATGTGCAACGTTGGTCCGGAAGCGATTCTGGAACTGGAGCATATGGGCCTGCCGTTTTCCCGTCTTGATGATGGCCGAATCTACCAGCGTCCGTTCGGCGGCCAGTCGAAGAACTTCGGCGGCGAGCAGGCGGCTCGTACCGCAGCAGCCGCTGACCGTACCGGCCATGCGCTTCTCCATACGCTGTATCAGCAGAACCTGAAAAACCACACCACTATCTTCTCCGAATGGTATGCGCTGGACCTGGTGAAAAACGCCGACGGTGCCATCGTGGGTTGTACCGCACTGAATATTGAAGATGGTGAAGTGGTTTACTTCAAAGCCCGCGCTACCGTGCTGGCAACCGGCGGTGCCGGACGTATCTACCAGTCAACCACCAATGCGCATATCAACACCGGTGACGGCGTGGGTATGGCACTGCGTGCCGGTGTGCCGGTGCAGGATATGGAAATGTGGCAGTTCCACCCGACGGGTATTGCCGGTGCCGGTGTACTGGTAACGGAAGGCTGTCGTGGTGAGGGTGGCTACCTGCTGAACAAGCACGGTGAACGCTTCATGGAACGCTACGCGCCGAATGCGAAAGATCTCGCCGGTCGCGATGTGGTTGCGCGTTCGATCATGATCGAGATTCGTGAAGGCCGCGGTTGCGATGGTCCGTGGGGCCCGCACGCCAAGCTGAAACTCGATCACTTGGGTAAAGATGTTTTAGAAGCACGTCTGCCGGGCATCCTCGAACTGTCCCGTACCTTTGCGCACGTCGATCCGGTGAAAGAGCCGATCCCGGTTATCCCAACCTGCCACTATATGATGGGCGGCATTCCGACCCGCGTAAGCGGCCAGGCGCTGACGGTAAATGAACAGGGTGAAGATGTACTGATCCCTGGCCTGTTTGCCGTGGGCGAAATCGCCTGCGTATCGGTACACGGTGCTAACCGCCTGGGCGGCAACTCGTTGCTCGATCTGGTGGTCTTTGGCCGTGCTGCGGGTGTGCACCTGCAGGAATCTATCGCCGAGCAGGGTGAGCTGCGCGATGCGACAGAAGAAGAGATCGAAGCTTCTCTGGCACGTCTGAACCGCTGGAATAACAACGTTTCGGGTGAAGATCCTGCCGAGCTTCGTAAAGCGCTTCAGTCCTGTATGCAGAATAACTTCTCGGTATTCCGTGAAGGTGATGCGATGGCGAAAGGCCTGGCCGAACTTAAAGTTCTGCGTGAGCGCCTGAAAAATGCCCGTCTTGACGATCGTTCCAGCGACTTCAACACCCAGCGCGTTGAGTGCCTGGAGTTGGATAACCTGATGGAAACGGCTTATGCCACCGCGGTGTCGGCTAACTACCGCACCGAAAGCCGTGGAGCGCACAGCCGCTTCGACTATCCTGAGCGTGATGATGCGAACTGGTTATGTCACAGCCTGTATCTGCCGCAAAGTGAAAGCATGACTCGCCGTGATGTGAACATGCAGCCGAAACTGCGTGCGGCCTTCCCGCCGAAAGCGCGTACTTACTAGTTTGCGGAGAAACACATGAGACTCGAATTTTCCATCTATCGTTACAACCCGGATGTCGATGATGCTCCGCGGATGCAGGATTACACGCTGGAGTCTGAAGAAGGCCGCGACATGATGCTGCTGGACGCGCTGATGCGTCTG
The DNA here is from genome assembly GCF_025947915.1 of Erwinia sp. INIA01. Lineage (NCBI taxonomy): Bacteria > Pseudomonadati > Pseudomonadota > Gammaproteobacteria > Enterobacterales > Erwiniaceae > Erwinia > Erwinia sp. INIA01. The sequence goes on along the minus strand of NZ_JAPDNC010000012.1, from coordinate 16,879 downwards.
AAAGAGAAAGATCCGACGTTAGCCTTCCGCCGCTCGTGCCGTGAAGGGGTATGTGGTTCTGACGGTATCAACATGAACGGCAAAAACGGTCTGGCCTGCATCACACCGGTTTCCGCATTGGGCAACGGCAAGAAGAAAATTGTTATCCGCCCGTTGCCGGGATTACCGGTTATTCGTGATTTGGTGGTAGACATGGGGCAATTCTATGCTCAGTATGAGAAGATTAAGCCTTACCTGTTGAATAATGGGAAAAAACCACCAGCAAGGGAGCATTTACAGCAGCCGGAGCAGCGTGAAAAACTGGATGGCCTGTATGAGTGTATTCTCTGTGCATGCTGTTCCACCTCATGTCCGTCATTCTGGTGGAACCCGGACAAATTTATTGGCCCGGCAGGGTTACTGGCTGCGTACCGTTTCCTGATTGACAGCCGCGATACAGAAACCGATGCGCGTCTGGATAATCTGAGTGATGCTTTCAGTGTATTCCGCTGCCACAGCATCATGAACTGTGTCAGTGTCTGCCCGAAAGGGCTAAACCCGACCAAAGCCATCGGCCATATCAAGTCGATGTTGCTGCAGCGTGGTGCATAATAGTGTTGTTTCCGGGAACCTCTGGTTCCCGGAGTTTTAACAGGACATCTTTGTAAGATGTTTCCAATAGAGTGCAGTTGTTGGAAACGTCTTGCAAAGGTTCCCTTACGGGCCGGTCGCTCGTATCGAAGAACCGTATTTCGGTAAGCCGTTTACGCGGCGCGGGACTTGCAAAGGTTCCATTAAACAACCACGGCGAAAAAAAGCAAAAAATGCTTAAGGGATCACAATGCAGAACAGCGCGATGAAACCCTGGCTGGACTCCTCCTGGCTGGCCGGCGCGAACCAGTCCTACATAGAGCAACTCTATGAGGACTTTTTAACCGATCCTGACTCTGTCGATGATGCATGGAAATCTCTTTTCCAGCAGCTTCCCGGTACTGGGGTTAAACCTGAGCAATTTCATTCCACGACTCGCGAGTACTTCCGTCGTCTGGCGAAAGACGCATCGCGTTATACCACCTCCGTTAGCGATCCTGAAACCAACGCCAAGCAGGTCAAGGTTCTCCAGCTGATTAACACCTTCCGTTTCCGCGGACATCAGCATGCCAACCTCGATCCGTTAGGGCTGTGGAAGCTGGAGACGGTTCCGGATCTTGATCCTGCCTATCATGGATTAAGTGAGGCTGACTTCCAGGAGAGTTTCAACGTCGGTTCATTTGCCATCGGCAAAGACACGATGAAGCTGTCCGACCTGTATGCAGCACTGAAGCAAACCTACTGCGGTTCAATCGGCGCTGAGTACATGCACATCACTAATACCGATGAGAAGCGCTGGATTCAGCAGCGTCTTGAGTCGGTAATGGGGCGCGCTTCGTTCTCTCCAGAAGAGAAGAAAGGCTTCCTCAAGCAGCTGACCGCAGCAGAAGGTCTGGAGCGCTATCTGGGGGCGAAATTCCCGGGTGCTAAACGCTTCTCACTGGAAGGCGGCGATGCACTGGTGCCAATGCTCAATGAGATGATCCGTCATGCCGGTAAGAGCGGCACGCGTGAAGTGGTGCTGGGTATGGCGCACCGCGGACGTCTTAATGTGCTGATCAACGTGCTGGGTAAAAGGCCGCAGGAGCTGTTCGACGAGTTCTCCGGCAAGCATAAAGAACATCTGGGTACCGGCGACGTTAAGTACCATATGGGCTTCTCCTCTGACGTTGAAACAGAGGGTGGCAGCGTGCACCTGGCGCTGGCATTCAACCCATCGCACCTGGAGATCGTTAGCCCGGTGGTTATGGGCTCCGTTCGCGCGCGCCTCGATCGTCTTGATGAGCCGAGCAGCAATAAAGTACTGCCGATTACCATTCATGGCGATGCAGCAGTCACCGGGCAGGGCGTGGTGCAGGAAACCCTGAACATGTCGCAGGCTCGTGGTTATGAAGTGGGCGGTACCGTACGTATCGTGATCAACAACCAGATTGGTTTCACCACCTCAAACCCGAAAGATGCCCGTTCGACTCAGTACTGTACCGATATTGGTAAAATGGTGCTGGCACCGATTTTCCACGTAAACGCGGACGATCCGGAAGCCGTTGCCTTTGTCACTCGTCTGGCGTTGGATTTCCGTAACACCTTCAAACGCGACGTCTTTATCGATCTGGTTTGCTATCGCCGTCATGGCCACAACGAAGCTGATGAGCCAAGTGCGACGCAGCCGGTGATGTACCAGAAAATCAAGAAACACCCTACGCCGCGTAAACTCTATGCTGACAAGCTGGAAGCCGAGAAGGTCGCCAGCCTGGAAGATGCCACGGAAATGGTCAATCTGTACCGTGATGCTCTGGATGCGGGTGAATGCGTGGTGCCTGAGTGGCGTCCGATGAGCCTGCACTCCTTTACCTGGTCTCCTTATCTTAACCACGAGTGGGACGAGAAATATCCGGAAACCACAGATCTGAAGCGCCTGCAGGAACTAGCTAAGCGCATCAGTACAGTGCCGGAAGCGGTTGAAATGCAGTCGCGCGTAGCGAAAATTTATAACGACCGTGCCGAAATGGCGGCGGGTAATAAACTGTTCGACTGGGGCGCAGCTGAAAACCTTGCCTACGCCACGCTGGTTGATGAGGGCATCCCATGCCGTCTGTCCGGTGAGGATATGGGGCGCGGTACCTTCTTCCATCGTCACGCGGTGATCCACAACCAGTCCAACGGTTCTACCTATACTCCACTGCAGCACGTGCACAATGGACAAGGGACCTTCAAAGTCTGGGACTCTGTACTCTCAGAAGAAGCGGTACTGGCCTTTGAATACGGTTACGCTACCGCAGAACCTCGTACTCTGACTATCTGGGAAGCGCAGTTTGGCGACTTCGCCAACGGTGCTCAGGTGGTAATCGATCAGTTCATCAGTTCCGGCGAGCAGAAGTGGGGCCGTATGTGTGGCCTGGTGATGCTGTTGCCGCACGGCTATGAAGGTCAGGGACCGGAGCACTCTTCCGCACGCCTGGAGCGTTATCTCCAGCTTTGCGCCGAGCAGAACATGCAGGTTTGCGTGCCGTCCACACCGGCTCAGGTTTATCACATGCTGCGTCGCCAGGCGCTGCGCGGTATGCGCCGTCCGCTGGTGGTGATGTCACCGAAGTCATTGCTGCGTCATCCGCTGGCGGTATCTTCTCTGGAAGAACTGGCTAACGGCGGTTTCCAGCCTGCTATCGGTGAAATTGATGAGCTTGATCCGCAGGGCGTGAAGCGCGTTGTGCTGTGTTCCGGTAAGGTTTATTACGACCTGCTGGAAAAACGTCGTAAAAACGAGCAAACCAACGTTGCCATCGTTCGTATCGAGCAGCTGTATCCGTTCCCGCATAAAGCGGTACAGGATATCCTGCAGCAGTACGCTCACGTGCATGATTTTGTCTGGTGTCAGGAAGAGCCTCTGAACCAGGGTGCATGGTATTGCAGTCAGCATCATTTCCGCGAAGTCGTGCCGTTTGGGGCTTCATTACGTTATGCCGGTCGTCCCGCATCTGCATCGCCGGCAGTTGGCTATATGTCCGTTCACCAGAAGCAGCAGCAAGACCTGGTTGATGACGCGCTGAACGTTGAATAAATTAAGGAAAAATAATGAGTAGTGTAGAGATTCTTGTTCCCGATCTGCCAGAATCCGTTGCTGATGCGACTGTTGCAACCTGGCATAAAAAACCTGGCGATAGCGTTCAGCGTGATGAAGTGCTGGTCGAGATCGAAACTGACAAAGTGATCCTGGAAGTTCCTGCTTCAGCAGACGGTGTACTGGAAGCGATCGTTGAAGATGAAGGTGCAACCGTAACGTCTCGTCAGGTGCTGGGTCGCCTGAAAGAGGGCAACAGCGCGGGGAAAGAAACGTCAGCGAAAGCCGACAGCAAAGAGTCGACTCCGGCACAGCGTCAGAGCGCTTCTCTGGAAGAAGAGAGCAACGATGCCCTGAGCCCGGCAATTCGTCGCCTGATCGCGGAGCACAACCTTGATGCAGCCGCAATTAAAGGTAGCGGAGTCGGCGGTCGTCTGACGCGTGAAGATGTGGAAAAACACCTGGCTAAGGCACCGGCAGCGAAAGCCGCCGAACCTAAAGCGGCTGAAGCTGCACCGGCCAGTTCGCTGGGCAACCGCAGTGAAAAACGCGTGCCGATGACTCGTCTGCGTAAGCGCGTAGCTGAACGTCTGCTGCAGGCTAAAAACAGCACAGCCATGCTGACCACCTTCAACGAAGTGAACATGCAGCCAATCATGTCACTGCGTAAGCAGTACGGTGAAGCCTTCGAAAAACGTCACGGTGTGCGTCTGGGCTTTATGTCCTTCTACATCAAAGCCGTGGTAGAAGCGCTGAAGCGTTACCCGGAAGTGAACGCCTCAATTGATGGCGAAGACGTGGTGTACCACAACTACTTCGACGTCAGCATTGCAGTCTCCACTCCACGTGGCCTGGTGACTCCGGTGCTGAAAGATGTTGATGCCCTGAGCATGGCGGACATCGAGAAGAAAATTAAAGAGCTTGCTATTAAAGGCCGTGACGGCAAGCTGACCGTAGATGAACTGACTGGCGGTAACTTCACCATTACCAACGGCGGCGTCTTTGGTTCACTGATGTCCACACCGATCATCAACCCACCGCAGAGCGCGATCCTGGGCATGCATGCCATTAAAGATCGTCCTATGGCGGTAAACGGTCAGGTTGTGATTCAGCCAATGATGTATCTGGCACTTTCTTACGATCACCGTCTGATTGATGGCCGCGAATCCGTCGGCTATCTGGTGGCGATTAAAGAGCTGCTGGAAGATCCGGCTCGTCTGCTGCTGGACGTTTAAAACCCCTGGCGTGCGGCCTTGTGCCGCACCCATCCTATGTGTAGCCGTTGCTGACGGCTAAGTCTTTTCAGACCTGAATGGATAGAACATCATGAACTTACACGAATATCAGGCAAAACAGTTGTTTGCACGGTATGGCTTACCGGCACCAACCGGTTATGCCTGCACCACGCCACGTGAAGCAGAAGAAGCCGCCTCTAAAATCGGCGCCGGTCCGTGGGTAGTGAAATGTCAGGTTCATGCCGGTGGCCGCGGTAAAGCGGGCGGTGTGAAAGTGGTTAACAGCAAAGAAGACATTCGTGCTTTTGCTGAAAACTGGCTGGGTAAAAACCTGGTTACTTACCAGACCGATGCTAACGGCCAGCCGGTAAACCAGATTCTGGTTGAAGCGGCAACCGACATCGACCAGGAGCTGTATCTTGGTGCAGTAGTTGACCGTGCAACGCGTCGCGTTGTGTTTATGGCGTCAACCGAAGGCGGCGTGGAAATTGAAAAAGTGGCGGAAGAGACCCCGCACCTGATTCATAAAATGGCGCTGGACCCACTGACTGGCCCGCAGCCTTTCCAGGGCCGCGAGCTGGCCTTTAAACTGGGCCTGACCGGCAAGCAGATTGGTCAGTTCACCAAAATCTTTATGGGTCTGGCAACGCTGTTCCTGGAGCGTGATCTGGCGCTGGTTGAGATCAACCCGCTGGTGATCACCAAGCAGGGCGATCTGGTCTGCCTGGACGGCAAACTGACTGCCGATGGTAACGCGATGTTCCGCCAGCCTGAACTGCGCGAAATGCGCGACCCAAGTCAGGAAGATTCTCGTGAAGCACACGCAGCACAGTGGGAACTGAACTACGTGGCGCTGGAAGGCAACATCGGCTGTATGGTTAACGGCGCAGGTCTGGCGATGGGTACCATGGACATCGTTAAGCTGAGCGGCGGCCAGCCAGCTAACTTCCTGGACGTTGGCGGTGGCGCAACCAAAGAGCGCGTGACTGAAGCGTTTAAAATCATTCTGTCCGATGACGCAGTGAAAGCGGTATTCGTGAACATCTTCGGCGGCATTGTTCGCTGTGACCTGATCGCTGACGGTATCATCGGTGCCGTGGCGGAAGTGGGTGTAAACGTACCGGTTGTTGTGCGTCTGGAAGGTAACAATGCTGAACTGGGTGCCAAAAAACTGGCAGACAGCGGCCTGAATATTATTGCAGCAACCAGCCTGAGTGACGCGGCGCAGCGCGTTGTTGCCGCAGCGGAGGGTAAATAATGTCAATTCTGATCGATAAAAACACCAAAGTGATCTGCCAGGGTTTCACCGGCGGTCAGGGTACCTTCCACTCCGAACAGGCGCTGGCCTATGGTACGCAGCTGGTTGGCGGCGTAACGCCAGGTAAAGGCGGTACTGAGCACCTGGGTCTGCCGGTATTTAACACCGTGCGTGAAGCCGTTGAAGCCACAGGCGCAACCGCATCTGTTATCTATGTTCCGGCTCCGTTCTGTAAGGACGGTATCCTGGAAGCTATCGATGCCGGTATCAAACTGATTATCACCATCACCGAAGGTATTCCGACGCTGGATATGCTGACCGTGAAGGTGAAGCTGGACGAAGCCGGTGTGCGTATGATCGGTCCTAACTGTCCGGGCGTTATCACCCCGGGCGAATGTAAGATCGGCATCATGCCTGGTCACATTCACCAGCCGGGTCGTATCGGTATCGTTTCACGTTCCGGTACACTGACTTATGAAGCCGTTAAGCAAACGACTGATATCGGCTACGGCCAGTCTACCTGCGTCGGTATCGGCGGTGACCCAATTCCTGGCTCTAACTTCATTGATATTCTGAAGCTGTTCCAGGACGATCCGCAGACTGAAGCGATCGTGATGATCGGTGAAATCGGCGGCAGCGCTGAAGAAGAAGCTGCGGCGTTCATCAAAGAACACGTCACCAAACCTGTTGTTGGCTACATTGCTGGTGTTACCGCGCCGAAGGGCAAGCGTATGGGCCACGCCGGTGCGATCATCGCCGGTGGTAAAGGTACTGCTGACGAGAAATTTGCAGCTCTGGAAGCGGCCGGTGTTAAAACCGTGCGTAGCCTGGCTGACATCGGCGATGCGGTTAAAGCCGTTCTGCCACAGAAATAACGTTAAAAAAACTCGACATATTGGCCACCTTCGGGTGGCCTTTTTTTTGATCCTCTGCCAGGCTTTAAGCAGTTCATCAAAAAATGGCTTATTTATTATTTAATATAATATTTCTCGTCATGTCTTAAAGTGCCCATCATATTACCTTAATGTTTAACTGTTACGTAAATATAAGGTACAAATAATTAACAATTATGCCTTTGCTACCATTTGCCAATAGTCTAAATGTTATTTTAGATCAAAAAAACGCGAGTTATTTACCAGGTATTTAACTGGAAGAATTTGTCAATTTTGGTATAAATTGCGCTATATCAAATGGATGTTCTGGCCTGCCATGTGCTGAAATTTGATCTGGATATAAAAAACAATAATGCAGTGATAAACCCCTTTAAATATAAGTCTATTGGGGCGTATTATAGCTGGTGCAAGTCTTACCGAGCTTTTTAACCTGTCTTTAACTTTTAGATCACCCTGGCGGGAGGCGCGCTGTTATGCGTCTGAAACCAATACCAGGAATAATTATGTATTTTCGGGTCAGCGGAATATACCTGAGTAATTTACTCAATTATTTTTTTGCCACGACCCATTAGCGGAGCAAGGAGTCAAAATGTTGGATATTGTCGAACTGTCGCGGTTACAGTTTGCCTTGACTGCCATGTACCACTTCCTGTTTGTACCATTAACGCTGGGTATGGCGTTTCTGCTGGCAATAATGGAAACGGTATATGTGCTTTCAGGTAAGCAAATCTATAAGGATATGACTAAGTTCTGGGGCAAGTTATTTGGGATTAACTTTGCTCTTGGCGTCGCAACAGGACTCACCATGGAGTTCCAGTTCGGTACCAACTGGTCCTATTACTCTCACTACGTAGGCGATATCTTCGGTGCGCCGCTGGCGATCGAAGGCCTGATGGCGTTCTTCCTCGAATCGACCTTTGTCGGCCTGTTCTTCTTCGGTTGGGATCGTCTGGGTAAAGTGCAGCATATGGCTGTGACCTGGCTGGTTGCGCTGGGATCAAACCTTTCTGCGCTGTGGATTCTGGTCGCCAACGGCTGGATGCAGAACCCGATTGCCTCAGAATTTAACTTCGAAACCATGCGTATGGAAATGGTCAGCTTCTCTGAGCTGGTGCTGAACCCGGTCGCTCAGGTTAAATTCGTTCACACCGTTGCTGCGGGTTACACCTGCGGAGCGATGTTTATCCTCGGTATCAGTTCTTACTATCTGCTTCGTGGCCGCGATCTGGCATTTGCTAAACGCTCATTCGCGATTGCTGCCAGCTTCGGTATGGCCGCTATTCTGTCGGTTATCGTACTGGGTGATGAATCCGGTTATGAAATTGGTGACGTACAGAAAACTAAACTGGCGGCGATAGAGGCCGAGTGGGAAACCCAGCCGGCTCCTGCTGCGTTTACCCTGTTCGGTATTCCCGATCAGGATACGCAGGAAAATAAATACGCGGTGCAAATTCCGTGGGCGCTGGGCCTGATTGCTACCCGTTCGGTAGATAAACAGGTAACCGGTCTGAAAGAGCTGCTTGGCCAGCATGAAGTCCGTATCCGTAACGGGATGAAAGCCTATGAACTGCTGCAGGAACTGCGCAGCGGCAACCAGGACCCGGCTGTTCGTACTGCCTTCAATGCGGCGAAACATGACCTCGGATATGGCCTGCTGCTCAAACGCTATACGCCAAACGTCACTGATGCCAGCGAAGCGCAAATCGAGATGGCAACCAAGGATTCAATTCCACGCGTAGCACCGCTCTACTTCTCCTTCCGCATCATGGTTGGCTGTGGCGTGCTGATGCTGTTGATTATCGGTCTGTCGTTCTGGTCAGTAATTCGTAACCGCATTGGTAACTGCAAAACACTGCTCAAGTGTGCTCTGTACGGTATTCCACTGCCGTGGATTGCTATTGAGTCCGGCTGGTTTGTTGCCGAGTACGGTCGTCAGCCTTGGGCAATCGGTGAAGTGCTGCCAACTGCCGTGGCGAACTCCTCACTGACCGCTGGTGACCTGTTGTTCTCAATGGGTCTGATTTGCGGACTGTATACCCTGTTCCTGGTCGCGGAAATGTATCTGATGTTTAAATTCGCCCGCCTTGGACCGAGTAGCCTGAAAACCGGACGCTATCACTATGAGCTGTCCAGTACTCATTCGCAGCCGGCACGCTAAGACAGGAGTTCTCACATGTTTTCTTACGAGATATTGCGTTTTGTATGGTGGGTGCTGATCGGTGTACTGCTGATTGGGTTTGCCGTCACCGAAGGCTTTGACATGGGCGTGGGTATGCTGTCGCGTATTCTGGGTAAAACCGATACCGAGCGCCGCGTGATGATTAACAGTATTGCACCGCACTGGGACGGTAACCAGGTCTGGCTGATTACTGCTGGTGGTGCATTGTTTGCTGCCTGGCCAACGGTCTATGCCGCGGCGTTCTCCGGCTTTTACGTGGCGATGATTCTGGTGCTGGCGTCTTTATTCTTCCGTCCGGTTGGGTTTGATTACCGCTCGAAAATTGAAGACATGCGCTGGCGCGGAATGTGGGACTGGGGCATTTTCATCGGTAGCTTTGTGCCGCCGCTGGTGATCGGTGTGGCGTTTGGTAACCTGCTGCAGGGTGTGCCGTTCCACATTGATAGCGATCTGCGCCTGTTCTACACCGGCAACTTCTTCCAGCTGCTGAATCCGTTTGGCCTGGTGGCAGGTATCGTCAGCCTGACGATGTTCCTGACCCAGGGGGCAACTTATCTGCAAATGCGTACCGTGGGTGAACTGCATCTGCGTTCACGCGTTACCGCGCAGATTTCTGCACTGGTGATGATGGTGTGTTTCCTGCTGGCAGGTGTCTGGGTTGTTTACGGCATTGATGGCTATGTAGTGACTTCCGCTATCGATCATAACGGCGTTTCTAATCCGTTACTGAAAGAAGTAAGCCATGAAGCGGGAGCCTGGATGCGGAACTTCAACAGCGCTCCGATACTGTGGGTAATTCCTGCGCTGGGCGTTGTGCTGCCGCTGCTGACGATTCTCTGCTCTCGTCTGGAGAAAGGGGCCTGGGCATTCGTCTTCTCTTCTCTGACGATGGCCTGCGTTATCCTGACCGCGGGCGTGGCGATGTTCCCATTCATCATGCCTTCAGTAACCGTACCTAACGTCAGCCTGACAATGTGGGATGCAACGTCGACTCTGCTGACGCTGAGAGTAATGACCGTAGTGGCAATTATCTTTGTGCCAATCGTCCTGTCTTACACCATCTGGTGTTACTACAAAATGTTCGGTCGCGTGACCAAAGAGCAGATTGAAAGTAACAGCCATTCTCTCTACTAAGAAGGAGCGACACTATGTGGTATTTTGCCTGGATACTTGGCACGCTGCTGGCCTGTGCTTTCGGTGTGATCACCGCGCTGGCTCTGGAGCAGGCAGAAGCAACAGCGAAAGATAAACATTAATGGGGCAGGGCATCGCTCATCTTTATCGGCTGATGGATAAGGGCCCGCTGCGGGCCCTTTCACTGATAGCCGCACTGCTGCTGGCGGGTTGTATGTTTTGGGACCCGTCACGCTTTGCAGCTAACAGTAGCCAGCTTGCCATCTGGCAGGGGCTGGTGCTGATGTGGGCCGTTTGCAGCGGAGTGATTCACGGCGTAGGCTTTCGTCCGTGCCGCCTGCGCTGGCAGGGATTTTTCTCGCCGCTCCCGGCTCTGGTGGTACTTATCATCGGTCTGGCATTTTTCTTTTTATAAACGCCTCTGGGGTCAGCAGTGGCTGGCCCTTTCACTCTCTTCTTCCTTCTGTTCGATTCAGTGCTAAGAAATCTTTTTTTAGCTGCATTTCTGTCAGTCTTTGTCTGATAAATGTGCTGAAATCAGCTAAGTTGTTACCGGCTGATAATTATTTTCGTTCCCCTCTGGCAACCCATTCCAAAGGCGTAATCTCTTGCGTATAGTAGCAACGTTTTCATGTACCAACGTTTAAGCATTACCGGGATGTAGAGTGAGTACAACGCTGTTTCAATGGCCGGTTCGCGTCTATTACGAAGACACCGATGCCGGTGGTGTGGTTTACCACGCCAGCTATGTCGCTTTTTATGAACGAGCACGGACTGAGATGCTGCGTCAGCGTCATTTCAATCAGCAGGCGCTTCTGGAACAACAGGTCGCTTTTGTCGTGCGTCGTATCACGGTCGATTACCTTGCAGCTGCCCGCCTCGACGATATGCTCGACGTGCAGAGCGAGGTCATTGCCATGAGCAGAACGACCATGACATTTGCCCAGCGTATCCTTAATGCAGATGGCCGTGTGCTCAATGAAGCAGAAGTCCTTATCGCCTGCATCAACCCACATCTAATGAAGCCGATAGCGCTTCCCAAGTCTATTGTCGCGGAGTTCAAGCAGTGACTGACATGAACATTCTTGATTTGTTCCTGAAGGCGAGCCTTCTGGTCAAACTTATCATGTTGATTTTGATCGGGTTTTCAATCGCTTCCTGGGCGGTCATTATTCAGCGCACCCGTATCCTTAATGCTGCTGCACGCGATGCGGACGCCTTCGAAGACAAGTTCTGGTCGGGTATCGAACTGTCTCGTCTTTATCAGGAAAGCCAGGCGCGTCGCGATGAACTTGGCGGTTCTGAACAAATCTTCTACGCGGGCTTTAAGGAGTTTGCACGTCTTCATCGTGCGAACAACCATGCCCCCGAAGCGGTGGTGGAAGGGGCGACGCGCGCCATGCGCATTTCCATGAACCGCGAGCTGGAAGCGTTGGAAAACCACATTCCATTCCTCGGTACAGTGGGCTCCATCAGTCCTTACATCGGCCTGTTTGGTACGGTGTGGGGGATTATGCATGCCTTTATCGCGCTGGGCGCGGTGAAACAGGCCACCCTGCAAATGGTTGCTCCGGGTATTGCTGAAGCACTGATTGCCACTGCGATCGGTCTGTTCGCGGCGATTCCGGCCGTTATGGCCTATAACCGCCTGAACCAGCGTGTGAACAAGCTGGAACAGAACTACGACAACTTTATGGAAGAGTTTACGGCTATCCTGCATCGTCAGGCTTTCTCCAGCGACGCAAGCAAGTAAGTCGGAGGTTTTATGGCCAGAACGCGTGGTCGCGGTCGTCGCGATCTGAAGTCCGAAATCAATATTGTTCCATTGCTGGACGTGCTGCTGGTGCTGTTGCTGATTTTCATGGCAACGGCACCGATTATCACCCAGAGTGTGGAAGTGGATCTGCCGGACGCAACCGATTCAAAAACAGTCTCCAGTGACGATAATCCGCCAGTGATTGTCGAAGTTGCGGGCGTCGGACAGTACAGCCTGGTGGTCGATCACGACCGGATGGAGCAGCTGCCGCCGGAACAGGTGATTGCCGAAGCGCGAAGCCGCATTACGGCGAATCCGAAGACCGTGTTCCTGATTGGCGGTGCTAAAGAAGTGCCTTACGACGAAATCATCAAGGCGCTGAACTTGCTGCATCAGGCAGGCGTTAAGTCCGTCGGACTGATGACGCAGCCGATTTAATTCATCCGAACCGTTTTTGGGAACCGAGAGTGTCGAAGGCAACCGAGCAAGACGATAAGTTAAAACGAGCCATAACCATTTCCGTGGTGCTGCATATCATTTTGATTGCGGCGCTGGTATGGAGCTCGTTTGACGAAAATATCGACGCCAGCGGCGGCGGTGGCGGTAGCGATATTGACGCGGTGATGGTCGATCCTGGTGCTGTCGTTGAACAGTACAATCGCCAACAAAATCAGCAGAGCGACAGCAAGCGCGCCGAGCAGCAGCGTCAGAAGCAGGCAAAACAGCAGGCGGAAGAGCTGCAGCAGAAGCAGGCCGCTGAGCAACAGCGGCTGAAGCAGCTGGAAAAAGAGCGTCTGCAGGCGCAGGAAGAAGCAAAACAGCAGGCGGCGGAACAGGCAGCCGAGCAGAAACAGGCGGAAGCCGCAGCCAAACAGGCGCAGCAGGAACAGAAACAGGCCGAGGCGGCTGCAGCAAAAGCCAAGGCTGAAGCGAAAGCCGAAGCGGACGCACAGGCTAAGGCGAAAGCGGATGCCCAGGCGAAAGCCAAGGCCGATGCCCAGGCGCAGGCTAAAGCAGAGGCCGATGCTCAGGCGAAAGCCGCAGCGGATGCCAAGAAAAAAGCCGAAGAAGAGGTCAAAAAGGCTGCTGCTGACGCGAAGAAAAAAGCGGAAGAGCAGGCTAAGCAGGCCGCTGCTGAAGCGGCTAAAGTGAAAGCAGCCGCGGATGCGAAAGCTGCAGCAGCGGAAGCCAAGGCGCAGGCTGCTGCCGAGGCGAAAGCGCAGGCCGCAGCAGATGCGAAAGAAAAAGCCGCAGCGGAAGCTAAAGAGAAAGCCGCCGCTGAAGCGAAGGCAAAAGCCGATGCGGCCGCGAAAGCCAAAGCTGACGCCGCGGCAAAAGCGAAAGCCGATGCCGCAGCCAAGAAGAAAGCGGCAGCCGAGGCAGCGAAAGATGCCGGTGACGTAGGCGACCTGCTGGGGGATCTCTCCTCCGGTAAGAATGCGCCGAAATCAGGTAAGGCAGCTGGCGGCGGCGGTGCTGCAGGGCAGGGTACGCAGAAGAAATCCGGTGCCTCCGGCGCGGCGATAGACAGCTATCTGGGCCAGGTTAAAGCCGCGATTCAGAGCAAGTTTTATGATGCAGATACTTTCGCAGGTAAAACCTGTGATGTGCGGATAAAGCTGGGATCTGATGGATTCATGATTTCCGCGAAGAATGCGGGAGGCGATCCTGCCCTTTGCCAGGCTGCGGTGAATGCGGCTAATACGGCTAAAATTCCGAAACCACCGAGCCCGGAAGTGTGGCAGGCGGTAAAAGAAGCTACGCTGGAATTTAAACCGTAAGAATGCGGTAACCAGCGGCATGTTGAACTATGTTAAGCATGCCGTACTCTTAGGTTTGTTGATACAAGGCTAATTTATCGTGGGCGTCATGTCCGGATAAGGGAGAAACAATGAAGCAGGCATTTCGTGTAGCGCTGAGTTTTTTACTGCTGTTTGTCGCCGTGGCGCATGCAGAAGTACGCATTGAAATTACTCAGGGTGTGAACACCGCGCGCCCTATCGGCGTGGTTCCGTTTAAGTGGGATGGCCCTGGCGCTGCCCCGGAAGATATTGGTGGCATCGTTGCTGCCGACCTGCGTAACAGCGGCAAATTTAACCCGCTGGATCGTTCACGTCTGCCACAGCAGCCAACCTCTGCCGCTGAAGTGCAGCCTGCTGCATGGACCGCGCTGGGTATTGATGCCGTGGTGGTTGGTCAGGTGCAGCCTGGTGCCGACGGTAGCTATCTGGTTTCCTACCAGCTGGTCGATACCTCCGGCAACCCGGGTGCGGTACTGGCGCAAAACCAGTTCAAAGTCACCAAACAGTGGCTGCGCTATGCGGCGCACACCGCCAGTGATGAAAGCTTTGAGAAGCTGACCGGCATTAAAGGTGCGTTCCGTACGCGTATCGCTTACGTGGTAACCACCAACGGCGGCCAGTTCCCGTATGAGCTGCGCGTTTCCGACTATGATGGCTACAATCAGTTTGTGGTTCACCGTTCACCTCAGCCGCTGATGTCCCCGGCCTGGTCTCCGGACGGCAGCAAACTGGCCTATGTGACCTTTGAGAGCGGTAAATCAGCGCTGGTGATCCAGACGCTGGCCAACGGTGCTATCCGTCAGGTTGCTTCGTTCCCACGTCACAACGGCGCACCGGCATTCTCACCGGACGGCAGCAAGCTGGCTTTCGCTCTTTCTAAAACCGGCAGTTTGAACCTGTACGTGATGGATATTGGCTCCGGCCAGATCCGCCAGGTGACCGACGGTCGCTATAACAGCACCGAACCAACCTGGTTCCCGGACAGCCAGAGCCTGGCCTATACTTCTGACCAGGCCGGACGCCCGCAAATTTATAAAGTCAGTGCAAGCGGTGGTACACCGCAGCGTATTACCTGGGAAGGTTCACAGAACCAGGATGCGGACGTGAGCGCTGATGGCAAATCAATGGTGATGATCAGCACCAACGGCGGCGCTCAACACGTCGCCCGACAAGATCTGGTAACGGGAGCCGTTCAACAATTAACGGACACGTTCCTGGATGAGACGCCAAGTCTCGCACCTAACGGCACAATGGTAATCTACAGCTCAACTCAGGGTATGGGTTCCGTATTGCAGTTGGTTTCGACGGATGGGCGTTTCAAAGCGCGTCTTCCGGCAACTGATGGACAGGTCAAGTTTCCTGCCTGGTCGCCGTATCTGTAATGCATATAAATATGTATGACAAACAATAATTAGGAATCAAAAATGCAACTGAACAAAGTGCTGAAAGGCTTAATGCTGGCACTGCCAGTAATCGCGGTAGCGGCTTGTAGCTCTCACAAGAACAACAACAACGACCAGACCAATGCAGGCCTGGACGGTTCTAACAGCGGCTACAACAACGGCGGCAACATGTCTTCTGACGAGCAGGCGCGTCTGCAGATGCAGCAGCTGCAGCAGAACAACATCGTTTACTTCGGTCTGGACAAATATGACATCCAGTCTGAATTCGCTCAGATGCTGGATGCGCACGCTAACTTCCTGCGTAGCAACCCGTCTTACAAAGTGACTGTTGAAGGTCACGCGGATGAGCGCGGTACTCCTGAGTACAACATCGCACTGGGCGAGCGTCGTGCTAACGCAGTTAAGATGTACCTGCAGGGTAAAGGCGTTTCTGCTGACCAGATCTCTATCGTTTCTTACGGTAAAGAGAAGCCAGCTGTACTGGGTCACGACGAAGCAGCCTATGCTAAAAACCGTCGTGCCGTACTGGTTTACTAAGAGACTGACATGATTAGTAGCTTCAGAACTCAACTATTGAGTCTGTCGTTACTGATTGGCATAGCGGCCCCCTGGGCCGCTATTGCCCAGGCAACAATCAGTAGCGTTGGCTCAGGCTCGGTCGAAGACCGCGTCACCACACTTGAGCGTATTTCTAATGCTCAGGCACAACTCCTCCAGCAGCTTCAGCAGCAGCTTTCCGACACGCAAAACGATATCGATTCTTTGCGCGGTCAGATCCAGGAAAACAGCTATCAGCTGAACCAGGTTGTTGAGCGACAGAAAAGTATCCTTCAGCAGATCGACACTCTGAGCAGCGGCGGTGCCGGTGCGCAGGCCAGCGGTGCGGGAGATGCAGCCGCCGGAGCGGCGGCTGCAACTGGCAGTGCGGCAGGCGATGCAACGGCGGCGGCCCCAACGGCCGCGCCGACGCAAAGCGGCGATGCGAATACCGACTACAACGCGGCGGTGGCGCTGGTACTGGAAAAAAAACAGTACGATCAGGCTATCGCAGCGTTTCAGGCCTTTGTGAAAAAGTATCCGGATTCAACCTATCAGCCTAATGCCAACTACTGGCTTGGGCAGTTGAATTACAACAAGGGCAAAAAAGACGATGCGGCCTACTATTTCGCCACCGTTGTCAAAAATTACCCTAAATCGCCAAAAAGCGCCGACGCGTTGTTTAAGGTTGGAGTGATCATGCAGGAGAAGGGCGATAAGGCAAAAGCCAAAGCCGTTTACCAGCAGGTTATAAAACTTTATCCAAACAGCGAAGCAGCAAAACAGGCGCAAAAGCGTTCCGCAGCTCTTTAACTGGCGCGATTTGACCAGAATACGCCTGAATTCTGGTCTTAACGCGTGAAAGCTAAGCAGTTGAACGTAATGTGTTGAAATAGTGGTTGCGCTGGAAATTCAAATCAGTAATATATGCCGCCGTTGCCGGGGGATATGTAAATAGCATCCAGCAGCACAAAAGTGGGTCGTTAGCTCAGTTGGTAGAGCAGTTGACTTTTAATCAATTGGTCGCAGGTTCGAATCCTGCACGACCCACCAT
>NZ_JAPDNC010000011.1:0-220259 GCF_025947915.1 Erwinia sp. INIA01 | reverse complement strand
TCCTGACCGGCCACCAGGTCACTGCCGTGCACGGTCGCCGCGTTCCCGGCCTGCAGCGTCAGGCTCCCCGCGCTGCTGCCCGCCACGCTGCCCTTCTGCACGTTGCTGCTGTCATCGCGGGTCAGTTTCTGCGACGAATGCCCCAGCGAGAAGCCTATCCCGCCGCTGCCGCTGAAGCCGGATTTTTTCTTCTGCTCAACCGAGGCAGAGTGATCGGACTCGGCTGCGGTGGTCAGCGTCAGGTTGTTGCCCGCACTCAGCGTCACATCGTTTGTGCCCAGCAGGTTACTGCCCGACGCGGTCAGGTCGTTACCCGCCATCACCTTCAGCGTGTCGCCGGAGACGGTGCTGCCGATCGCGCTCTGCTGATGCGTCTCGCTCTGGATCTTCGTGGTGGTCTTCGACATCAGACCGTGTTTTTTCCACTTCGCACTGGAAGACTGATCCCAGCTGGCTTCCCCGCTCGTCAGGTTCAGGTTATTGCCCGCCAGCAGCGTGGCGTCGCCGGTCGCCGTCACATCCGCCGCGCGCAGATTCATATCGCGCCCTGCCTGCATCAGCAGGCTGCCCCCGGCGCTGACAACGGAACCGACCTCACGGCTTTCCAGCGTACGGTCGTAGTTCTCGCTGTTGCGGGTGTAGTCGGTGGCGTGAGAGCTCTTCGCCGTGTCCAGGGTGATATCGTTGCCCGCAGTCAGCCGGGTGGTGCTGTCGCGGCCCTGACTGCTCACCACGCTGGCCGTCAGCTGAATATCATGACCGGCGTTCAGCGACAGCAGGCCGCCGTCGTTCGTCACCCCTATCCCCGCCTGGCGGCCCAGCCAGCTCTCGCTGCCCCGCTGTTCGCTGCCGGTCAGGCTGAGAATATCATTCCCGGCCTGCAGGGTGAGCTGGTCGCCGCCCTTCAGCTGCCCGCCCCGGTTGACGATATCCCCGGTCGCCACCAGCTGCGTGATATTGCCGCTGATATCGCCGGTGTTCAGCAGGCTGCCCGCCGAAACAGCGGTCAGCTCGCGCCCGTTAATACTGCCGCTGTTAATCACCTTGTCGGCGGTGTTGATGCGCACGGTGTTACCCGCCAGCAGGGTGCCGTTGCCCTGCAGATCGCCGGGCTGCACGCGGGCATACAGCTTCGGCACGCTGACCACCTGCGTGGTTCCGTCCGGCAGGGTGACCGTCTGGTTCACCATCAGCACCATATCAGCGGTCACCTGCGCCATCTGTTCCGCAGTGAGGTCCGCGCCCGGAGAAATGGTAAAGCGTTCGGTGAAGGATTTACCGCTGCTGAGCAGCGCCCGGTACTGGCTTTCATCGTCGCTGTAGCCGGAAAGATAGCGCTGGCCGGTGGCCTTCATCACCTGATCCCGCACCAGCGACTGCTCGTAGAAACCGTCCCCCAGCCGTTGTTGCAGCTGGTCCTGGCTGTAGAAGGCACTGCTGCTCAGCGCCTGTTTACCGTCGGTAAAGCGCGGATCGGTTTCAACCAGGTAATGGCTGTCTGAGCCGGGATGCAGGCTGAAAAGGCTGTTATCCGGCAGTTTCACCGGCCCGGTCACGCTGCGCAGCACCCAGTTATCCTTCGAAGGAGACGTCACCGGCAGCCCGCTGTGCGTATCATCAATCTGAGCGCCGTCCTGCGTGCTGCCGGTATTGCCCGCAGAGGTGGCCGTCAGGTCCGCCGCGCCGGTGAGCGCGGCATCCGTCATGCCGTCTGCGGTTTTCCGCATTTGCAGATCGGCAGCGCCGCTGCCGTCGGAAAGGGCATCCGACACGGGTTTCAGCTGCGTATCCCCGGACGGCCCGGACGGCAGCGGCACTTCGCTCACCAGCGTCTGTTGCCCGAGCCGGGCCAGAGTTTCAGCGCCGTTCAGCCCCGATGCCTGCCTGCCCGCACCGGAGGTTGACTGCTGTTGGGCGATCGTCCGGCCTTCACCCGCTCCCTGCCCCTGTTGCTGAACGGTCAGATGCAGCGGCAGATCCGTTTCCTGCACCGGTGCCTGATAAACGCCTTGCCCCTCAAAGTGGGTCTGCTTGTGACTCTTGCGTTTACCCGCTCTGACCACCACGCCGTCTTTGCTGATTTCCTGCCGGACGGTGGTTGCATCATTATCGACGCTGCCGTTAATCAGCAGATCCTGCCCGGCCACCACCTGGCTGTCTTTATTGTGCAGATCGCCGTTCAGCGTTAAATCGCCGCCGCTGCGGATCACCGCGCTGTCCTGGCCGCTGACCTGCTGCTCTTTTACGCTCTGGGTGTAGGAGAAAATATCGAATCGACGCCCGTCGCCGGATACGCCCGGCAGATTAAAGCGGATGATATCCTTATCGTTATCCTGCCAGAGGTAGATGTACTGCGGCTTTCCGTCAACGTCGACGGTGATGCGATTACCCTGCTCATCCAGCGCGTAGCTGCGCCCGTCCTGATCGAAGTCAAAGGCAACGGGGCTGGTTTCGTCCTGGTTGAATTCAACCAGATACCCTTTGAAGCTGTAGTGCTGGCCGTCCGTCCTGCCGCAGCCCTCGGTCCATTTTTCCCCGGTGCACAGCTCAACTTCCAGCACATTCGGGGTAACGTAGACGGTTTTCAGATCGCTGCTGACCGTTAAGTGGATATCACGGTTTTCCGTCTTCGCGGCGTCAATGCGCAGATCGCCCATCGCCTCAATGGTGGCGCTCAGGTTCTCAACCTGCGATGCCTGGCCTGTCAGTTCGCCCGCAGCGTTCAGCCTGCCGCCAATGCTCAGCCCGCCGTTACTGTAGATCAGGCCGTGATCCTGATTGCTCAGCCGATCGGTGGCGATTGTCAGATCGTCGCGGGCGGCAATCGTCGCAGCCGTTTCTCCGGACTTATCATTCAGCAGCGTGCGCGCATCAATCACCAGCCGGTCACCGTACAGACGCCCCGTTCCGGTGTTGTGCAGCGTGTCGGTGCGCAACAGCACATCGCCACCGTCGATCAGCCCCTGATTGAGGATGCCGGAAGCATTGATGTGGGTCGTGCCCGCATTGATGTCGCCGCTCTGCTGATTGTTCAGCTGTCCGGTGGTCAGCGTCAGCTGCTTGCCCGCGCTGAGCGCGCCGCTGTTGGTCAGTGCGTTGCCGTGGGTATTGAAAGTCAGATCGTCACCCGCGGCCAGCGTCCCGCTCTGGTTTACAGCGGAAGTGATATCCAGGCCAAGACTGCCGCCGCTGACGATCCGCCCTGCACCGTCAAACTTCCCTAACCACAGGCTGGCATCGCCGTTGGCAACGATGTCGCCGCCCGCGTTGTTCAGCGCCAGCTGCGAACCCGGCTGGCCCACTTTCAGGCTGTTCTGCGACGAAATCAGGCCGTTCTGGTTATTGAGCTGCTCGCGCACGTTGGCCTGCAACGTATCGCCCGCACACAGGGCACCGTCCTGATTGTTGAGGCTGCCAGCGCTCAGCGTCAGATCCTGCGCCTCAATGCCCTGTTTGCTGCCGCGCGTGTGCTGATTGTCAATCTGGCTGGCGCTCAGAATCAGCGCCTGGCCGGCTTTGATCAGCCCCTGTTGGTTTTGTACGTTCTGCCGGACCGCCAGCTGCGCATCCCCGGCGGCAAACAGCAGGCCATCGGTGTTGCCCAGCGAATCCACGCTGGCCGTCAGATCCGCGCCCGAAAGCATCTGGCCGTGCTGATTGTCAACGCGGCTCCCCTGCACAGACAGGCCAGCGCCACCCTGGATCAGGCCCTGCTGGTTACTCAGGCTGCCGCTGTTGATGGCAAGCGATCCGTCGGCCAGCAGTTTTCCCTGCTGGTTATGCAGATCGGCACCGTGCGTATCCAGGCTGATGTCGCCGCCGGACTGGATTGCGCCATTCTGATTATCCAGCGCGCCGCTGGCGATCTTGCTGCCTTCAGCGCTGCCGATAGCACCCGCGCGGTTATTCAGGCTCCTGAGGTTAAGATCCAGCAGCTTCCCGGCAATCAGCCCGGCCTGATTGATCACATCGCCCGCGATCAGATTCAGCATACCGCCGCTGCGTAGCCCGGTTTTATCACCGTTAGTGTCGCTGTTGTCGAGCTGCTGACCGTGGGTATCAATACGCAGGCTATCGCTGCCTTGAATTAATCCCGCCTGGTTAGTTAACCGCTGGCTGCTCAGATCGAGGGAATCCGCCAGCAGCCCCCCTTTGCGGTTATCGATATCGCCGCTGCTCAGGATCAGCGCCCCGCTGGCGACGATGCTGCCCAGCTGGTTGTCCACAGAGCCAGCGATCGTCAGCAGCCCGTCTCCCTGAGTGGACTGAATGGTTCCGCGCGCGTTGGTCAGGCTGAGCGTATCAAGTGACAGATCGCCGCTGCTTTGCAGCGTTCCGTCGCTATTGTCCAGGTTCTGCCCGCCGTGAACCGTCAGTGTTTCGTCAACGGCGGTCACGGTCCCCTGCTGATTATTGAGCCCGTCGGCGCTCAGCGTCACGTTTTTACGGGCGGCAATGCGGCCCTGCTGATTGTTCAGGCTCTGCGCGATGCTGACCGTCAGCGATTCGTTTGCAGAGAGGATTGATGCCTCACGGTTGTCGAGGCTGGTACTGCTAATCTGTACCGGCCCGGCGGCTTCCAGCGATCCCCGCTGGTTATCGATCGCGCCGTTAACCTTAACCTCGAGCGCGCCGTTTTTACTGCTGACGGCACCGTCCTGGTTGCTCAGCGATGCAGCGTGCAGCTCGGTCGCCCCGCCGCTGACAATCTGCCCCTGCGCATTATTCAGCTCGTTGCTTACGGTAATCTGATTTTTCCCGGCCACGGCCAGCACTTTACCGCTGCGGTTGTCCAGCGATGCGCCGGTAAGCGCGACGCTATTTCCGCTTTGCAGCACGCCGTGTTGGTTATCAACCCCCGCATCCAGCCGGGCATTCAGCGCACCGTCCACGCTGGTGATGGTCCCTTCACGGTTGTCCAGCGATTGAGCGTCAAGCTGCACATCCTTCTGCGCCGCCAGGCTGCCGAGCCGATTATTCAGGGCTCCGGCTGAGACGGTTAACGATCCGCTGGTCGACACCATCTGGCCGTTACCGTTATCAAGGCTGCCAGCGTTGAGCAGCAGATCGTCTTTCGCCAGCAGTTTCCCCTGCTGGTTAGTTAACGCGTTCTGCACCTTCACGCTGGCGCTGCCGCCCGCCGCCAGCAGAGAACCGCTGGTGTTATTGAGTTCAGCGGCCGTAACGTTCAGGCCCTGGCTGCTCTGCATCGTGCCTTGCTGATTATCAAGGCTCTGGCTCAGCGATATTGTCAGGTCACCGTCTCCGGCGCTAATCAGCCCCTGGCCGTTACCGAGCGTGGTTCCGCTCAGGCTCAGCGCATGCAGGCTGTTGATCTCCCCGGCAAGGTTGTTCCACGCCAGACCCTGGCCTGCGAACGTATCGCCGCTGATTAAACCGTTATGGTTATCCACGTTGCCTGCGCTCAGCGTCAACGCACCGCCAGCGCGAATTCCGCCGGTTTCGGTGAGCGTATCAGCGTTAATCAGCGCCCCGCCGTGGGTGTTGATATCCAGTGCATCGCTGGCCTGGATCAGCCCGCCCGCGTTGTTCATCTCGCGGGTGGAAATCTGCATCGCGTCACCGGCCAGCAGCTGGCCCTGGCTGTTTTTTACGCTCGCGGCATCCAGGGTTAAGCGCTGGCTGCTTTCAATATCGCCGCCCTCGTTATTAATCTGGCCCGCCGCATTCAGGGAGCTGTCTCCGTTGGTAGCAGCAATGACCCCGTTCCGGTTATCAACCGATCCGGCATGCAGCTCCAGCGAGGTGCCTGCCAGCAGGTTTCCCGCCAGGTTAGTCAGCGCGCCGCTGAGCTGGCCGATAATCTGCGCCGTGGCAGACAGCACGGTGCCGCCGTTGTTATCAAGCGAGGCGGCCTGAAGAGTCAGCGTCTGCTGGCTTTGCAGCGTACCCAGCCGGTTGATCAGCGGGCCGGACAGCGCCAGCGATGCCGCCCCTTCATCGGCACTCACCATACCCTGCGTATTATTCAGCGAGCTGCCTTTCAGGTTCAGCCGGTCGCTGGCCGCCAGTACACCCGACTGGTTATCGATGTGAGCGGCGGAGAGATCCAGGCTCTGCGCCTGTAGCTTGCCCTGCCGGTTATTGAGGTCGCCGGTGTTAAGCGCCAGCGCCTTTCCGCTGAGAATGCCCAGCCCGTCGGCGTTAGTTTGCGCGTTAATCAGCTCGCCGCCGCGCAGATCGAGGCGAATAGCTCCCGGTGTGGCGATGCGTCCGGCGGTGTTATCCAGCGAGGAAGCCGCCAGCGTCAGCCCGCTTCCCCCTTCCAGAGTTCCCCCGCGATTGTCCAGCGCGCCCGAGAGGTCCAGCTTACCCTCGCCGGAAACGGCACCGATCGCACCCTGCTGGTTGTTAAGATCGGCAGCCTGTATCGCCAGCTGCTGCGCAATAAATTTACCGCTACGGTTATCTACGCTGCCGCTGAAATCCCCCTGAAGCCTGCCGTCGGCCGCCAGCACTCTGCCGCCCTGGTTAGCCAGCTGCGCCGCGCTGAGGTGCAGATTTTTCGCGCTTTGCAGGTTTCCGCCACGGTTGTCGATCTCCCCGCTGATGGACAGATTCGCATCACCGCTATCGGCGCTGATAAAGCCCTGCTGGCTGTCCAGTGAACCGGCGGTAATATTGAGCGACTGAAGCGATTCCAGCATGCCTTCGCGGTTGTTCAGCGCGTCCGCGCGGACGTCAAGATGCTCGCCAAGCAGCGTTCCTGAAGCGTTATTAAGATTACCGGTCGCCACCCGCAGCGCGTTGTTGCTGGCAATGCGACCCAGGCTATTGTCCAGGCTGGCCGCACGCAGATCGATGGCTCCCGCACTCTCAATCACGCCCTCGCGAGCGTGAAGATTGCCGGTCGCCTTTATCTGCATCTCGCCCTTACCGGTTTGCAGTAGCTGGCCGTTCTGTATCGACAGCGACGTTCCCTGTACGCGAACCTGCCGCCCCTGCGTCAGGCCGCCGTCCAGCAGGATCTGCTGGCCGCCAATCGTCAGGTCCTTAGCCGCAAGAATTTTGCCCTGCGCGCCGCTGACATCATCGCTTTGGATCGCAACACTGCCGTTTTCGGAGCCCAGCTCGCCGCCGGTATTGTCCAGAGAATGGCTGCTGAGGGAAAAATCCCCGGCGCTGGCCAGCGTGCCGCCACGGTTATCTATCCGCTGGCTGTTCAACGCCAGGCCCCGATCGCCGCGTGAAATCAGCGTTCCGCGCGTGTTATCGATCTTTTCAGCCGCATGGATGTTCAGCTGGTCCGCAGCGATAGCGCTCCGCCGCGTAGTTAAGGTATGCGCCGTACTCAGCGTGGCCTGCCGCGCGTCAATCAACGTATCGTCAGCGTTGATATTCCCTTCACGGGCGGTCACGGTAACCGTTGCTGCCCGGCTCTGACTACCGGAGAGATCCACTTCGCGGCCGGAGGCAATAAAGCCGTCGTGGCTCAGATGTGTGCCGTGGCTGGCAAGACGCTGTTCCGCCTTGACCGTCAGCTGCCCGGTGCGCGTTGCTTTTCCGCTGCTGTCGACTCCTGCCCCCATCGCACTGCCTGCATCCGCTTCTATACTGCGGGCAGTCACGGTGGCGTTACCGCCCGCCGTCAGCGCCGATCCGGCCTGGCTGTGCAGCCTTCCGCCGCTGTCCAGCTGCAGATGACCGTCGGCACTCAGCGCCCCCTTATTCGTCACATCACCCTGGCTGGCAATCTGCAGGTTACTGCCGGTCGAGATATGCCCCTGGTTATCGAGCTGGGATGCTTTCAGCGCCAGATCCTGCTGCGCATAAAGCGTGCCGCTGTTGGCGATTTTCCCCTGCGCATTTAGCGTGAATTTTCCCTGCATCGCGCCGATTTCTCCGGCGTTGCGCACCCCCACGCCGCGCTCGGTTCCCACCAGCGTGATGCGCCTGCCGTACATACCGCCCAGCGACGAGGTATCCACCGCAAACAGCGGCCGCCCTTCAGCATCGTCCGCTTTCACTACCACGACGTTGCCATTGGCATCCGTCTGATTGCGGCCGGTGGTCACCTGCAAATCGCCGGTCTGTAATCGGGCGTTCACCTCCACCGCGCGGGCAATCAGATGGGTATAATCCTGACGGCTGCCGTCCATACCGCCGCCGCTGATGGTGATCCGCCCGCGATCGACATCATAGCCCGCCACCTGGCCGTTTTTCACCTGTACGCGCCCGGCCGCCAGGGTGTTGTGCCCGGCGTTAATAAAACCGCATCCGCTACAGGTGATCCCCGCCGGGTTAGCGATAATCACATCCGCTTTCTTGCCCGCTACCTCAACAAAACCGTGGAGCTGGCTGGGGTTCATACTGTTGACTTCGTTGAGAATAACTTTGGCCGATCCCTTCGCCAGCCACGGGTTACCCGCTACCTGACCGGCCAGCTGGGTCTGGGTGCTGTGCTGGCTGTTATTTAAAATCGCCCCCCGCTCGCCAACGTCAAACTGGCTGTATTTATTGTGGGAAAGCCCCTGGCCGTTAGGGGTTTGAATGTTGATCTGCGGCAGACCGTTGCCGGTTTGCAGTACGGTTGGTCGCTGCCCGCCGGGCGCGCCGCGATCGGCGGTAATCGTGCCAGCCTGCGCGGCGCTGACCAGTCCCCCGGCCAGCCATAACGCCACGGTAAGAGGCCGCAGAACGGCCACGCAGGAAGCAATGCCGCCCGGGCCTCGAGCCGAATCGCCAGCGCGGCAGCGGGCCAGTTCGGAAACGACCATCAGCATGCGACGGGCGCGATTAAAAATGATGCAGTAACAGTGTTTGTTCATGATTCATCCCTGTATCAATACTGCCAGCTGACGCTGAAGCCAAAGGTCACCGAGTCGGTTTTAAAACCCTGTGGCTTATAGATCGGTATGCCGCTGAAGGCGTCATAGCTTGCGCCCAATAAGTCGAGGTTGCCCCGCAGGCCCGCCACGCCGCCCGCCAGCTGGTGCCCCAGCAGCGTGGAACCGTCGCTGCGCCCGCTCACTTCTCCGTAGTCTGCGCCGAGATAAAACTCCTGCTGCGGCAGCGGTGTACGCCATGCCAGCGTATTTTGTACATACCAACCGCGACTGGCGCTGAGGGTGCGTTCACCGTCAAAGCCGCGCACCGTCCAGCGGTTACCGATAGCGATTTGATCGGGCGAGGTCAGCGGGGTGGAGCTGGCCTGCTGCAGGTAGTTAACCTGATAAGAAAAGTTTTGATTTCCCAACGTAAACGGCCAGTTCAGGCCCGCCGTCAGGGTGAAAATTTTACTTTTTTCGGTAGCATCGTAGCCGTCTTCATATTGCTCTTCATAAGCGGGCAGCGCGCCAAACCAGCGGGTGCCGCGCTGGAAGCTGACGCCGCCGTCAACGGTCACGTCGCCAAAGTAATGACGATGATCGAGCCCGAGCAGCCAGGCGCTGGTGCGCCGACGCTGAACCTCAATTTCGGTACGATCGATGTAGTTACGGATCTCGCGAACCAGCACGCTGCCGCGCATCGTCGTTTTGCCGCTGGCGTTGCGCTGAATAACCCGGCTCAGGCCAACGTTCAGGTTTTTACTCTTACCCGAATAGCGAATGTCGCCATTGAACCCCGCCACGTTTTGCACGTAGTTGTACTGCCCGGCGTTGACCTCAAACAGCCAGTAGCCCAGCGGCAGCGAGTAGTGGCCGTTAATATTTTTGCTCTGTTCGTGGCTTTTGAAGCCGAGATCGTGGCTGGCGGAAACATACAGCAGATCGCTGAGGGCGAACGGATTATCCAGCGCCAGCATGGCACCGCCCTGATAGCGCCCGGTGCTCTTCGTGCCGGAGTCATCGGCCCACAGATTAACCCGCCAGATTTTGCTCTGTTGTCGGCTGATGATCACATCGCTTTCGCCGGGATTATCGCCGGGGACAATCTCCATATTGTCCTGCACCGTCGGCAGGCGCTGCTGATTCTCCAGCCCCTGCTCGATATCGCGCAGATCCAGCAGTGCGCCTTCGCGGGCGGGAATAGAGGT
The DNA here is from genome assembly GCF_025947915.1 of Erwinia sp. INIA01. Lineage (NCBI taxonomy): Bacteria > Pseudomonadati > Pseudomonadota > Gammaproteobacteria > Enterobacterales > Erwiniaceae > Erwinia > Erwinia sp. INIA01. The sequence goes on along the minus strand of NZ_JAPDNC010000011.1, from coordinate 210,262 downwards.
ATAGAGCACGGCGCGTTTATCGGAGCCGTCGGCATAGCGAATATGGCGAATCATGCCCGGCACAAGGGCAACGATTAGTGTTCCGCTGCTGAGATCCTGCTCGGGGATCAGCACCCGCGATGTTACCCAGCCGCGATCGACCAGACGGTTTTGCAGCCGGCTCATCAGCTGGTTGATGCCCATCACGCCGAGGCAGTGCCCTTTTGCACCGTCAGCCACCCGCTGTGCCGGAAACCAGTGTGGAAAGACCTCTTTGCCCATCAGCTGAACATGGTTGATCGGAAAACAGGGCGTTTCCTGCGGAAACGGACCTTCGGCATCGGGCTGCGGCTGTTCAGTCAGGGTAATATCCGGCGCATCCGGGGTTAACTGCGCCTCTTTCGCCGACTGCTGGGTTTTAATGTGCTGCTGCTGCTGATCGATAAACGGGGCAGCCTGAGCGGTGAAGTGAAAACAGGTAATGACAGAAAGTGTCGCCAGAATAATATGGCGACACCGGGGGGCATTTGCGATCCTTGCCAAAAGTTACAGCTCCATTAAGTACAAACAAACTTAAACAAATATTAATGTATTTAGGTTTGTGAAGCCTGTACGGAGCGCAAAATATCCATAAAATCGTAATTTATCTATAAGCCATGCAACTGAATAGTACTCGTTTGCATCAGCCGTCTCGTGCTCGGTCATACGGCACAAAGCATGATTAAACCCGGCAAACGTTTCGAGAGCGATCGCCGGAACGACCGCTCTCTTTTTATGACTAAATGACCAGCTGTTCCATCGCCTGGGTAATCCGCTTTTCCGAAACGGGATACGGCGTGCCCAGCTGCTGCGCAAAGAAGCTGACGCGCAGCTCTTCAATCATCCAGCGAATATCCTGCACGTCGTCATCGTCGCGTCGCTGCGGCGGCAGTTTGTTGAACCAGGTGTTCCACGCCTGCTCAACGTTCTGCACCTTGATCATCCTGGCGCGGTCGCTGTGGGGGTCCACCGCCAGCTTCTCCATGCGCCGTTCAATCGCCTGCAAATAGCGCAGCGTGTCCGCCAGCTTTTTCCAGCCGTTGCCGGTGACAAAGCCGCGATACACCAGCCCGCCCATCTGCGCTTTAATATCGGAAAGCGCCAGCGCCATGGTCATATCTACACGCCCTTTCAGCCGCTTGTTGATGTTGAACACCGCGGTGAGGATCTGCTCGACCATTTTGGCGATCTCCACCACCGTGTCGTTCAGCTCGGCGCGTACCACATCGTGCAGCCGGGTGTAACCGGATTCCTGCCAGCTCGGGCCGCCGTGTTCGGCAATCAGTTTATCAATGCCGCAGGCGATGCAGTCGTCAATCAGATCCAGCACCTTGCCGTACGGGTTAAAGTACAGCCCCAGCTTGGCCTTGTTCGGCAGCTTTTCGTGCAGGTATTTGATTGGCGACGGCACGTTCAGCAGCAGCAGGCGGCGCTGGCCGCGCCACATCGCTTTCTGCTGTTCATGCTGCGAGTCAAACAGCCGGATGGCCACGCTGTCTTTTTCATCCACCAGCGCCGGCCAGGCTTTCACGCTGTAGCTGCCGCGCTTCTGCTCGAAGTGGTCCGGCAAATCGCCGAAGCTCCAGATATGCAGACCGCTCTGCTCAAGGCCGTCGTCGGCCACCTGCGATAGCGTTTCCTGCACCTTACCCTTCAGCTGTAGTTTCAGCGCATCGAGGTCTTTGCCTTCCGCCAGCTTACGGTTATTTTCATCGATCACCCGGAAGGTGATTTTAAGATGATCGGGCACCTGATCCCACTGCCAGGCTTCGCGGTCCAGCGTCACGCCGGACATACGGCGGAATTCGCGCTCCAGCGATTCCAGCAGCGGCAGCACCAGCGGTTCAGCGCGGCCGAGGAACGCTTCGGCGTAGTTTGGCGCGGGAACAAAGTTACGGCGTAACGGCTTCGGCAGGGATTTGATCAGCGCGATAACCAGCTCGCGGCGGATGCCGGGGATCTGCCACTCAAAGCCTTTTTCTTCCACCTGATTCAGCAGCGGCAGCGGCACGTGGACGGTCACGCCGTCAGCATCCGCGCCCGGTTCAAACTGGTAGCTGAGCTTGAGTTTCAGGTTGCCCTGATGCCAGAAGTTCGGGTAATCCAGCTTGCTGACGTTTTCCGCACCCTGGCGGATCAGCATCTCTTTGGCGAAGTTCAGCCGTTCCGGCTCCGTGCGGCTGGCATTTTTCCACCAGCTGTCGAAATGGCGGGCGGAAACCACGTCGTGCGGAATACGCTGGTCGTAGAACTCGAACAGGATCTCGTCATCCACCAGAATGTCGCGGCGGCGGGATTTATGTTCCAGCTCCTCCACTTCTTCACGCAGCTTGAGGTTGGCCTTGAAGAAGCCGTGGCGCGTCTGCCAGTCGCCCTCCACCAGTGCATGGCGGATAAACAGTTCGCGCGACAGCACCGGGTCAATCTGGCTGTAGTTCACCTTGCGCGCTGCGACGATCGGCAGGCCGTAAAGCGTTACCTTCTCGACGGCGATAACCGCGCCCTGCGCTTTCTCCCAGTGCGGTTCGCTGTAGCTGCGCTTCAGCAAATGCTGCGCCAGCGGCTCAATCCATTCCGGTTCTATGCGCGCGGCAATACGCCCCCACAGGCGGCTGGTTTCCACCAGTTCGGCGACAATCGTCCACTTCGGCGGTTTTTTAAACAGCCCGGAACCGGGGAAGATGGCGAAGCGGGCATTGCGCGCGCCGGTGTACTCCTGCTTGTCGCTGTCTTTCTGGCCGATATGCGACAGCAGACCGGTCAGCAGCGCGGTATGCACTTCACGGAACGGGGCCGGTTCGCTATTTACCGGCAGGCCCTGTTCACGTACCACCTGGCGCAGCTGGGTATAGATATCCTGCCACTCGCGCACGCGCAGATAGTTAAGATAGTCCAGCTTGCACTGGCGGCGGAACTGGCTGGATGACAGCGCTTTCTGCTGCTCCTGCAGATAGTTCCACAGATTAACAAAGGCGTTGAAATCCGACTCTTTGTCAGCAAATCGCTGGTGTTTCTCGTCCGATGCCTGCTTTTTCTCGGCCGGACGCTCGCGCGGGTCCTGAATCGACAGCGCGGAGGTAATAATCATCGCCTCGCGCACGCAGCCGTATTTCTGCGCTTCCAGCACCATTTTTGCCAGGCGCGGGTCCACCGGCAGCTGAGCCAGCGATCGGCCGGATGAGGTCAGTTTATAATGCTGGTTATCATCCAGGGTAATTGCACCCAGCTCTTCCAGCAGGCGCACGCCGTCCTGAATATTGCGCTGGTCCGGTGCTTCCACAAACGGGAAGGCGGCAATGTCTCCCAGCCCGAGCGAGGTCATCTGCAGAATGACCGAGGCCAGGTTGGTGCGCAGGATTTCCGGATCGGTAAACTGTGGGCGGCTGAGGAAATCATCTTCGGAGTACAGACGAATACAGATCCCTTCAGAGACGCGGCCGCAGCGCCCTTTACGCTGGTTGGCTGACGCCTGCGATACCGGTTCAATCGGCAGGCGCTGCACCTTGGTGCGGAAGCTGTAGCGGCTGATGCGCGCGGTGCCCGGATCGATAACGTATTTGATGCCCGGCACGGTCAGCGAGGTTTCCGCCACGTTGGTTGCCAGCACGATGCGCCGCCCGACGTGTGACTGGAAGACGCGATTCTGCTCGGCGTTCGACAGTCGCGCGTAGAGCGGCAGCACCTCGGTATGCGGCAGATCGCGCTTCATCAGCGCGTCGGCGGTGTCGCGAATTTCACGCTCGCCGCTCATAAAGATCAGAATATCGCCACGGCTCTCCTGACCCAGTTCATCCACCGCGTCGAAGATTGCCTGTAGCTGGTCGCGGTCGGTATCGTCGGCATCTTCCACCACCGGGCGATAGCGCACTTCTACCGGATAGGTGCGGCCCGAGACTTCGATCACCGGCGCATTGTTGAAATGGCGCGAGAAACGCTGCGGATCGATGGTCGCCGAGGTGATGATCACTTTCAGATCGGGGCGCTTCGGCAGCAGCTCGCGCAGGTAGCCGAGCAGGAAATCGATGTTCAGGCTGCGTTCGTGGGCTTCATCGATAATGATGGTGTCGTACTGCATCAGCAGACGGTCCTGCTGGATTTCCGCCAGCAGGATACCGTCGGTCATCAGCTTCACCTGGGTGGTGTCACCGACCTGATCGTTAAAACGAACTTTGTAGCCCACGCAGCCGCCCAGCGAGGTTTCCAGCTCGGCGGCAATACGGTCGGCAACGGTGCGCGCGGCCAGGCGGCGCGGCTGGGTGTGGCCGATCAGGCCGCGAATGCCACGGCCCAGCTCCATGCAGATTTTCGGCAGCTGGGTGGTTTTCCCCGAGCCGGTTTCACCGGCGACAATCACCACCTGGTTATCGCGGATGGCATTGGCGATGTCCTGCTTCTTCTGGCTGACCGGCAGATTTTCAGGGTAGTTAATGGTCGGTACGGCGGCGCGGCGCTGGGCAATTCGCAGCTCGGCGGCGGTAAAATCCTGGTTTAGCTCTTCGGTAATCGCCTGAAGTGCGGCCGGGCTTTTAACTTTTTTTGCCCCGTGCAGACGACGCTGCAGGCGCTGGCTGTCGCGCAGCATCAGCGAGTCCAGGCGCGGCCAGAACGCGGTCAGGGCAGATTGTGGTGTATCAGACATAGGTCAAACTCACTTTATTGCGCGGTTAACCGACAACATGGATGTATTGTGATAAAAAATTTTGCGTATAGTAGCACAGACAAGAACTTAGCGTTTTACCTGCGCGGCTATCCTTATTCAATATTTTCGAACATAGATAACAAAAACTCGCACTTACACTCATCGGCATATCGCAGTAGAGTGTTTCACATCAGGCGGACAGCATTCCGCGACTCAACAGGAAATGAAGACATGAGCAAAGTACTCGTTTTGAAATCAAGCATCCTCGCCGGTTATTCTCAGTCAGGCCAACTGGCCGATCATCTGGTTTCAGAGTGGAAAGCCGCTCATCCTGGTGATGAAGTCACCATCCGCGATTTAGCTGCAAACCCAATTCCGGTTCTGGACGGTGAGCTGGTTGGCGCACTGCGCCCTTCCGACGCTGAACTGAATGCCCGTCAGCAGGACGCGCTGGCGCTGTCCAACGAGCTGATTGAAGAACTGCAGGCGCACGACACCATCGTTATCGCTGCACCAATGTACAACTTCAACATCCCAACTCAGCTGAAAAACTACTTCGACCTGGTTGCCCGTGCAGGCATCACTTTCCGCTACACCGAAAACGGTCCTGAAGGCCTGGTGAAAGGTAAAAAAGTGGTTGTTCTGACCAGCCGCGGCGGCATCCATAAAGATACCCCGAACGATCTGCTGACTCCGTACCTGACCATCTTCCTGGGCTTCCTGGGGATGACCGACGTGCAGTTCGTGTTCGCTGAAGGTATCGGTTACGGTCCGGAAGTGGCACAGAAAGCCGCTAACGATGCCAAAGACGCTATCTCTAAAATCGTTGCAGCCTGATTTTAATCACCGGTGGCAAATCGCTGCCGGAGCGTAACGACAACGCGATGCCCGCTGCATCGCGTTTTTTTTCGGCCATAGCAATACTTTTCGCTACGGTCATACTTTTTGCTACGGCTGTTTTTTCAGCCACTGACCGTTGATCCCGCGCACGTACTCACCCGGTTTTGCCCGCGTCACCAGTTTTTGTCCGGCGATTCTGGCCACCTCGGCCGCCGTCATATTATTCTGCTCCGCCAGCAGCTGATACTGCCTGCTGCGGCCTTCGTTGATCTGTTTTACCAGCGCCTGAGTTTCCGCATCAGTCTGTCTGGGGGCAATATAGCCGTTAAGCGTTTCGCCCACCCGGCCCTGCTGCCTCGCTTCGTCAAGCGTCAGCGCCATGGCACCGGAAGATATCATCAGACAGCCCAGCAGGAGTGCTCTGTTCAGCAGTTTCATTGTTTTATCCTCAGAACAGGCCGCTCTGGTTTTTTAACAGCGCTTCCACGTCTTTATCGACCTTGATATGGATCTCGTGCTCGATTTTAACGTTCATATTGATGGTGATCGGTTCTTTCGGCGCCGCCACTTCAATGCGCGGAATACATCCGCACAGCAACAGCATCGCGCCAGCCATCTGCAGGCTATTCAGGGCTTTCATCACGTTTTTCCTTCTGCGACGGCAGGGTGGCATTATCTTCCACCCAGGATTGCAGGTTATCGCCAAAGCGCAGGCTGCGCCAGAGTTGAAACAGGTTTTCCCGCTGGGTGTAATTCAGCGCAACGCGCTGATCGCGGTCGCTAAATCGACTGGTGCCGTCAACTTTTGCCGTCAGGCTCATCCAGCCAAGGTTATCAAGGTCGAGCGTCGCCCAGCTGCGCGAAATTTCCATATAGCGCAGCCAGTCGATGGCCGCACCGGCAGCAATATTATTGCTGCTGATGGCATCGGCCATATCTTTATCCATCCGTACGGTCAGCGACCCGCTGTTGGCGATCCAGCCGTCCTTCACCAGCCACTGGCTGTTATTGAGGAACAGCGGCAGCTCGCCGTTGATATGGCCGGACAGCGCAATCTGCTTGAGCTTCATCGCCGTAATCAGCTGCGACAGCGCAAGATGCTGCACGCGGATTTTTGCCGCCTCGGTCTGCGGCATCTGTAAACGGTCAAGGCTCAGCGTACCGCCCAGCATATCCAGGCTGACGTTAGTCAGGCTGAGCGGCTCCGCTTCGCTCCACGGATACCAGCCGCGCAGATCGGCGGTGACATTCTGCATGGTAAACTGGTTTTTGATCTCGCCGATGCGCAGCGAAACCGGGCCGTGGGTACCAAAGTACCAGCGGTGGGATTGCAGACGGAACGGCAGCGAGAAATCCACGCCGTTGAATTCATTATCCGGCAGCAGCGCGCGGCCGTTACGCACCAGCCAGTGGCCACCGGCTTCCAGTCCCTGATCGGCCGCGGCTGAAAATGCCACCTGCGCCTTCAGCGTGCCGCTCTGGATCGACAGTTTGAGGTCCGGGCTGAGCAGCGGCTGAAAGACCCGCAGCGACTGTTCCGGCCACCAGGCCTGGCCGCGCAGGCGTTCGCCGTCCCAGCGCCCACGCACCTGAACCGGTCCGATTTTCTGCGCCTGAAGTGCGCCGTTAAACAGAAACGCGGCCGGATCGCGGCCTTTTACCGCCAGGGTCAGGGTCGACGGCGGCAGATAGCCCCCGGCACTGAAGCGGGTTTCGCGCGCTTTTAGCGCCAGCTCGCCGTCGAAGGATGGATTCTGCTCATCGCGCTGCCAGCTGACGGGTTTCACCAGCGTCAGTCGCGGCGCAGCCATGTTCACGCTGCCGTAGCTTATACGGTCGAAGCCGGTGGAAAGCGTGGAGAGTTCAATCAGCGAATCCTGCCAGCGCCCGGTGCCGGTCACGTCCCACTTCGCCGCCAGCGGCTTCAGCCGCCCGTCGCCCCAGTAGCGCCAGCGCCATTCACCTTTATCCGGCCAGAAATCGCTGGCCCGCCCGTCAAGATGCAGACGGAAATTGCCCATCTGCACGTCGTGCGCACTGAGTATCGCCTGCAGACGACCGTCGATCCCCGCTGAAGAGATCTTAACCCCGGCCAGCGGCCAGCGGGCTTCATCGACTTCCAGCGTCGACAGCAGGCGGCCCTTCATCCGCAGCAGCGCGCCGGGCAGCATTGCCAGCTGCGGATCGGCCAGCGGCCCACGAAGTTCGCCCACCAGGCTGGCGTAAAACTGCAGCGCATCGAGTTTGCTTTCGCCGTAAAGGCGCAGCGGCAGGCTGCTTTCCTGCCAGTCAAGATGCCCCGGCCCCACCGACAGCACCACGTTGCCTTTGCCGCCACGCCCCGAGGTCAGCAGGTTCAGACGGCCGCTAAGCTGAGTGGCGGTCAGCCCCTTCTGCCAGTCCTCGGCCAGCAGCGAAACCCCGCCAGAAAGCGGCTGGGTGCCCCACGGCCAGCTCCAGCTGCCCTGCTGTATCTGAATATTCTGCGGCGTTATCTGCCACGGCAGGTCCAGCAGCGGCTGCGGCTGATTTGCCGCGCTGACGCGTAAGGTGCCGCTCTGCTGCTGCCAGTCAAGCTGCACATTCAGCGGCTCCGCAATGCCGTCCAGCGCCAGATTGCCATGCAGCGCGCCGCTCTGCGGCAGCGCATCAGGAATGCGCGGCAGCGTCAGCGTACCGTCAAGCGTGACCGGCTGAGCGATACCCGGTGCCAGTACGGTCAGGGTTTTTAGCGTCAGCTGCTGCTGCCGCAGTTCAGCCTCAAGAGAGAGATTGTCACCTTTATAGTGCAGCTGCTGGCTGTCGGGTTCGAAATCAAGCTGGAGCTGCCCCGCCCACTGCGGCCAGGGTTTGAGGGTCAGCTGGCGGATGGTCACGCTGGCACCGGGCAGCATCTGCTGCCATTCGGCCAGCGTGCGGGGAGCATCCTGGCTGTCACTGGCCGGGAGTTTGGCCGCGCACTCGCTGTCGATAATCACGCTGTCTGCGTCGGCTACCCAGCGCTGGTGGCGGTAGGTGAGCGAGACGTTTTTCACCGCCGCCAGTTCGCAGTCGCCGATAGTGTAGTGGACGCCGGGCAGGCTCAGCGCACCGTGCTGCCAGCGCGGTCCGCCATCAAGGGAAATGAAGGTATCATTCGGCAGCCACAGCCCTACCAGCCTCGGTAGCCACTGCGTTACCGTGAGTAAAAGTCCTGTCAGCAGCAGGATCGCTGCCAGCAGCGCGGCAAGCGCGCGTTTCCAGCCCCTGTTCATGGCAGCAAAATCCTGTTCGGTCCGTGATTATCAACGAAATGATGGCACGGAATCGCTTCATCGTGAAGTTTTTCACCGTTTTACGGTGGATTCGATGCTTTTTGCAGCAGTAGCCACCATCAGGTTCTCGCTCGCTGAGAATAGTTGATAAACTGCAGTTATTCATTCTGCAGCGGTAAAAGGAACTATAACGATGAAACTTGCGGTGTACAGCACCAAACAGTATGACCGGAAATACCTGGAACAGGTGAATCAGGATTTCGGTTTCGAACTGGAATTTTTCGACTTCCTGCTGACCGAACGTACCGCGAAGAACGCCACGGGATGTGACGGCGTGTGTATTTTCGTCAACGACGACGGCAGCCGTAAGGTGCTGGAAGAGCTGGCGGAACTGGGGGTGAAGTTTGTTGCGCTGCGCTGCGCCGGGTTTAACAACGTCGATCTCGATGCGGCAAAAGAGCTGGGAATGCAGGTGGTTCGTGTGCCGGCCTATTCGCCTGAAGCGGTAGCTGAGCATGCCGTCGGCATGATGATGACGCTGAACCGCCGCATTCACCGCGCTTATCAGCGCACCCGCGATGCCAACTTTTCGCTGGAAGGCCTGATTGGTTTTAACATGCATGGCCGTACCGCTGGCGTCATCGGCACCGGGAAGATCGGCATCGCCACCCTGCGCATCCTGAAAGGTTTCGGCATGCGCCTGCTGGTTTCCGATCCCTATCCTAATCCACTGGCGCTGGAGCTGGGTGCGGAATATGTGGATGTGAAAACGCTGTTTGCCCAGTCGGACGTGATCAGCCTGCACTGCCCGCTGACCCCGGAGAATCATCATTTGCTCAACGAGAGTGCCTTCGCTCAGATGAAAGATGGCGTGATGATTATTAATACCAGCCGTGGCGGCCTGATCGATTCGCAGGCAGCGATCGACGCGCTGAAAAAGCAGAAGATTGGTGCGCTGGGGATGGATGTTTACGAGAACGAGCGGGATTTATTCTTTGAGGATAAGTCGAACGACGTGATTCAGGACGACGTTTTCCGCCGTCTGTCAGCCTGCCACAACGTGCTGTTTACCGGCCATCAGGCGTTTCTGACCGCCGAAGCGCTGACCAGCATCGCACAGACCACGCTGCAGAATCTGCGGCAGCTGGAAAAAGGCGAACCCTGCGCTAACCAGCTCTGACTCCACCACCGCCCCCTGCTGCAACGCGGGGGGTTTAACGGGCGCAGGTGCCGTTAAGTAATGCACTTTCGCCGCAGCGACGGCCGTTCGCCAGCTGACACATTCCTACCGAAGATCCATCCAGCTGACGTGAAAGCGCCAGCGTTCCTCCTGCATTTTCACAATTACTCGCTGCCAGATCGGCCATCTCGACTCTTGCCGGGACGTGAGCGGCGGTTGCCTGCTGCGGCGGTTCGTTGTCGCTGCTACAGGCCGACAGCACAAGCGTTGCCGCTACAAGCAAAAAAGTGGCTGCTTTCATTGTGTAAACTCCGATCGGTGAAGGGTCAAAGACGCCAGCCAGCATATGCCAGGTTTTGCGACAGGTCGATAGCTGTCATCCAATTTTACAAAATCAAAATTGATAAAATATCAATACCCTCAGGTCTTAATTTACAATCGATAAGAAGAAATCAAGGAAAATCTTTACAATACAGGAGGATAGATAGTGGTCTTCGACTTATTACTGCGCATCGCGCTTGCCGGTGCGCTTGGCGGTCTGATCGGCATGGAGCGGCAGCTGCGCTCGAAAGAAGCCGGGCTGCGCACCCACGTGCTGGTGGGGATTGGCAGCGCGATGTTTATGATCGTGTCTAAGTATGGCTTTAGCGATATCCTGGGAGCCTCGCATATCGAGCTGGACCCCAGCAGGATCGCCGCTCAGGTCGTCAGCGGCATGGGTTTCCTTGGTGCCGGTACTATCATCATTCAAAAACAGATGGTCAAGGGGCTGACCACCGCCGCCGGGCTGTGGGTCACGGCGGCTATCGGGCTGGTTGTCGGAAGCGGCATGTATGAGATCGGCATTTACGGCACCCTGCTGGCACTGGTGGTGCTGGAAACCTTCCGCCGCATCAGCTACCGGTTTATCGGCCGTAATCTTACTCTGATCTTCCAGCTCAAGCCGAAAAGCGTGCCGCTGGTGCTGATTGCCCTACAGCGTCGGGAAGTACGCACCGGCAAAGTCATCCTCGCCCACCGCGATGGCGAAACCGGACTGTGTGAAATGATGGTGGATGTGACATTGTTACGAAAGGTGGCACCGGAAAAAATGTATGACGTACTGCTGGAGATAAACGGCGTGCAGTCGCTGGAAATACATTAGCCATAAATGCTCATGGCAAAAAAAGCCGAAACGGTTACTCTTACAGCCAGACCTGTTTGTGTCTGGCCCTGCGCCAGCAACGTTTTTTAAATGGAGATTATAATGTCTGAGAAATCCGTACTGATTATCGCCACATTTTCGGCTAAGCCGGGCAAAGGCGATGCGCTGTTTGACGTGCTGAACCCCTGCGTGGCACCGAGCCGCCTTGAGGCCGGTAACGTACATTACGATCTGTACCGCAGCGTAGAAAACCCGGATTCGTTCCTGTTCCACGAAACGTGGAAAAGCCATGCGGCTATCGAAGAACATGAAAAGCAGCCGCATTTCCAGAAACTGATTGCCGGCGTTGAATCCCTGCTCGCCGCGCCGCCGGTAATTACCAAAATTTAATCGCCCTTTCGATCATATAAAAAACGGCCCCCGGATTTCACCCCGGGGGCCGTTTTATTTTGTGCGGCTGACGGCTTTACTTGACGATGCGGGCGCGGCAGGTTTTCCCTTTAATTTTCACCTGCGTAAGCTGCTGCATCACCTTGCGCACCAGCTCCTGACGAATTGCCACGTAGGCAAGCGTAGGCGCGATATCAATTTTACCCACCTGATCGCCGCTCAGCCCGCCGTCACCGGTCAGTGCACCCAGGATATCACCCGGTCGGATCTTGGCTTTACGCCCGCCGTCGAGGCTGATGGTGGTCATCTCCGCGCGCAGCGGTTTTGGTGCCACGGACTTCAGTTCGCTGACGTTACGCCACGCCAGGCGCTGCTGCAGGAAATCTTCCAGCGCGTGGGCGCGCTGCATTTCATCCGGCGCAACGAAGCTGACCGCACAGCCCTCTGCGCCAGCGCGGGCAGTACGACCAATGCGGTGGACGTGGACTTCCGGATCGAACGACAGCTGATAGTTCACTACCATCGCCAGCGATTTGATATCAAGCCCGCGCGCCGCAACGTCGGTCGCCACCAGCACCCGGCAGCTGCCGTTGGCAAAGCGCACCAGAACGCGATCGCGCTCGGCCTGTTCCAGATCGCCGTGCAGCGCCAGCGCGCTGATCTGCGCATCTCCCAGTGAGGCGGCAATGTCATCACATTCGCGTTTAGTGTTGCAGAACACCACGCAGGAGGCGGGCTGGCGATCGCTGAGCAAACCGATCAGCGCGCTCATTTTCTCACGCGCGCTGGCTTCATAGAAAGTCTGCTCAATCGACGGCAGATCGGACACGTCGCCGGTTTCCACCGTCAGCGGATCGCGCTGCACGCGCTGGCTGATGCGGGCGATGTCCTCAGGCCAGGTGGCGGAGAACAGCAGCGTCTGTCGCTGCTGAGGGCAGTAGCTGATTATCGCGTCGATATCATCGCGGAAGCCCATCTCCAGCATACGGTCGGCCTCGTCCAGCACCAGCGTAGCCACGCCGTCCAGCTTCAGGGTTTCACGCTTGAGGTGCTCCAGGATACGCCCAGGCGTACCGACGACCACATGCGGCGCATGCAGCAGCGAATCGCGCTGCGCGTTCATCGGCTGGCCACCGCACAGCGTCAGGATTTTGATATTGGCGGTAAAACGCGCCAGCCGACGCAGCTCTTTCGAAACCTGATCCGCCAGTTCACGCGTCGGGCACAGCACCAGCGACTGAGTGACATACTGGCTGACGTCCAGCCGGTGCATCACGCCAAGGCCAAACGCGGCGGTTTTGCCGCTGCCGGTTTTTGCCTGCGCGCGTACGTCACGCCCTTCCAGGATCGCCGGCAGCGATGCGGCCTGTACCGGCGTCATGGCCAGATAGCCAAGTTCATTAAGGTTTTCAATCTGGCTGGCGGGCAGCAGGTTCAGGGTAGAAAAAGCAGTCACGGGTATAATCTCTGATAAATCGGGCGGGAATTTTGCCGCTGATTGTAGCAGATAATCCACTGGAAACGTTACTTTCAGGGGCAAGGCTGCGCAGCGGCAGGGTTTGAGGCTTCGCACAGTTATTGTTGCGTAAAGTTTGTACAATACACATGTAAAACAAGCTGGCATTCGTCGTCGGAATCCGTACCATAGCACGCCAGTCAGTTTTCATGCCGGGCCTGCCGATGTTCTCGCCCACTTCTGCAATACGAGATAGCTAATAAATGCAACCGAATCCGGAAACCAGTAAAAAAGAGCAGTACAACCTCAACAAGCTGCAGAAGCGTCTGCGCCGTAACGTCGGCCAGGCGATTGCTGACTTTAATATGATCGAAGAGGGTGACCGGATTATGGTGTGCCTTTCCGGCGGCAAGGACAGCTACACCATGCTGGAAATTCTGCGCAGCCTGCAGCAGAGCGCGCCGGTTTCCTTCTCGCTGGTGGCGGTGAACCTCGATCAGAAGCAGCCGGGTTTCCCGGGGCATATTCTGCCGGAATATCTGGAAGCCCAGGGCGTGGAATATAAGATCGTCGAAGAAGACACTTACGCCATCGTTAAAGATAAGATCCCGGAAGGCAAAACCACCTGCTCGCTCTGCTCCCGTCTGCGTCGCGGCATTCTGTACCGTACGGCGACTGAACTGGGCTGTACCAAGATCGCTCTGGGACATCATCGTGACGATATCGTGCAAACGCTGTTCCTCAATATGTTCTACGGCGGGAAAATGAAAGGCATGCCGCCGAAGCTGATGAGCGACGACGGTCAGCATATCGTGATCCGCCCGCTGGCCTACTGCCGCGAGAAGGACATTGAGCGTTTCGCCATCGCTCGCGAATATCCGATCATTCCGTGCAACCTGTGCGGTTCGCAGCCTAACCTGCAACGCCAGGTGATTGGCGATATGCTGCGCGACTGGGATAAACGCTATCCTGGCCGCATCGAAACCCTGTTCAGCGCCATGCAGAACGTGGTGCCTTCGCATCTTGCTGATACAGAACTGTTCGACTTCAAAGGCATCGTCCACGGCAGTGAAGTTGTTGGCGGCGGCGATCTGGCCTTCGATCGCGAAACCCTGCCGATGCAGCCCGCCGGCTGGCAGCCGGAAGATGAAGACGACGCGCCCGTTCGTCTTAATGTCCTGCAGGTAGGCTAAGCTCAACGTTTCACGGAGGAAGTGTGTCGCGATCGCAACGCCTGCTGGATCTGCTGCAGCTACTGCGCAATCACCGCTTCCCCGTTCCCGGCGCTCAGCTCGCTGCCACGCTCGGCATCAGCCTGCGTACGCTCTACCGTGATATCGCCACGCTGCAACAGCAGGGAGCGGATATCGCCGGAGAGCCGGGTATGGGCTACGTGTTAAAACCCGGCTTCACCCTGCCCCCGCTGATGTTCAGCGAAGAGGAGATTGAAGCGCTGGTGTTAGGTTCCCGCTGGGTCGCCAGCCGCACCGATACCGGGCTGAGCCAGTCGGCAAAAAGCGCGCTGAGCAAAATAGCCGCCGTGCTGCCTGAAGACCTGCGCCACAGCCTCGACAGTAACGGTCTGATGGCTGCGCCCTCCGCTAGTCCGCTTGCTGAAAGCGTGGATTTTGTCGCCATCCGGCGGGCAATCAGGCACGAACTGACGGCAACCCTTACCTATCGCGACGGCAAGGATCAATCCTCCCGGCGCGTTATCTGGCCGTTCCTGCTGGGGTATTTCGATAACCTGCATATTCTCGGCGCGTGGTGCGAGCTGCGCGGCGACTTCCGCCATTTCCGCACCGACCGCATTATCTCCCTGGAATTGAACGCAACCCGCTATCCCCGCCGCCGTGCCGCGCTGATCAAGCAGTGGCGCGAACAGCAGTTCCCGGACAGGCCCGCTCAATAGTCAGACGTTAATAATGCGCAGGGGGATCGATAATCGGATCGGGGTCGACCGGCGGCGGATCGGGCATTGGCTGCGGCGTGGGTATCGGCCCGGGAACGGGTACGGGATCGCTCAGTGGTTCAGAACCGCGAATAGCATCAGGCTGCTTAGTCATTTTGCTGTCCCCTCTGTTTTCAACGCGTGAACGTTAAGCGTAGGACATCCTGGCGGGCTGGCAAACGGGCAAAAAAAAGCCGGCTCGGAGCCGGCGTCGTACGAATTAAATGTGCTATGCATTAATTCTAAAAATGAAGTAAGACAATTATGGAGCGCAACGCCCATCGCTTGACGTTGCATTCACCTGCGAGAGAGAGTTTGCCCTTAACAACGTCGCCAGTTATTGACGTCGATCAGTTTTAAACGCCTTTATGCCACAAAAATTTGCTCTCTTCACAGCCATTTACGTCGCCGTAACCACCACGCAACGCCCAGCACCAGGACAGCTAACAACAGGCAGAACAGGCCAAAGCCAAAACGCCAGCTGCCGCCCGGAATACCACCAAGGTTGACGCCGAACAGCCCGGTCAGGAAGGTGGTCGGCAGGAACACCACCGCCATCAGCGACATGGTATAGGTGCGGCGGTTCATCGCCTCGGCCATCACCGAGCTGATTTCATCGGACAGCACCCCGGTCCTCGCCACGCTGGCATCCAGATCGTCCAGCCCGCGCCCCAGTCGGTCGGCAATATCCTGCATGCGGCGGCGGTCGTCATCGCTCATCCACGGCAGCCGCTCGCTGGCCAGCCGCGAGAACACATCACGCTGCGGGGCCATATAGCGACGCATAATAATCAATTGTTTGCGGATTAAAGCCAGCTCACCGCGCGGCGGCACCTGCTGGTCGACAACGGCATCCTCCAGCTCGATAATTTTATCGTGCAGATCCTCGATAAACTCGCTGGTGTGGTCGGTCAGGGAGTCGCAAACGTCCACCAGCCAGCTGCCGCCGTTATGCGGACCGTTGCCGTTTTGCAGATCGGTCAGCACTTCATCAATGGCAAACACCTTCCGCCGCCGGGTTGAAACAATCAGCCTGTCGTTGATAAACACCCGGATCACCACCAGCTGGTCGGGCCGCGATTCGCTGTTCAGATTGACGCTGCGCAGGGTGATCATCGTACCGTCGCCCAGACGGCTGACGCGCGGCCGCATACTGTCGCCGCCGAGCGCATCGCGCACGTTGTCCGGCAGCAGCGGCGTGGTAGTCAACCATTCGGCGCTTTCGGGATGGGTGTAATTCAGGTGCAACCAGCATGGATGGTCACACGTGAGGACTTCACTGTCGGCAATCGGGATCATCCCGCCGTGGCCATCCAGCTGACACGAAATAATCGCATCCGATACCTGTAAGGATTTACCTGCTATAGCGTCCACATTTTGCCCCGCTTTCAACATAATCAATACGATACAGTCTAGCGTGCGGACCAGCAGTTGCAAAATGTTGCACGCTGAGACAATGGTTAGAAAACATGACAGCAGCAACGTTTTGTGCGATTGGCTCAGGCGTCGCCGCGCTGGCACTTCTGGCACACCCTCTGTCCGCCTTAGCATAGCCAGCTTTGGCAGCCTGATTTACGTTGGTGATCAGCATATTGTCTGCTTTCGCAGGCATCATTCCCTTCAGGAGACCAGGCCACGATGAAAAACCTGCATTATAAAAGCTTGCTGGAAACAGGCCGACTGATTCAGTCGCAAGAGATTGCTTCCGTTGAAGTGACCACCGCTCTGCTGGATCGCATTGCCTCGCTGGATGCCGATTTGCACAGTTACTTTTACGTGATGCGCGACAGTGCCCTGCAACAGGCGGCAGAAGCCGATCGTGAAATCGCGCAGGGTATCATCCGCGGCCCGCTGCACGGCGTGCCCATCGCGCTGAAGGATCTAATCTGGACCAAAGATGCCCCCACCAGCCACGGCATGCTGATCCACCAGTCGCATTATCCCACGGAGGATTCCTCCATCGTCACGCGCTTCCGCGCCGCCGGGGCGGTGATCCTCGGTAAGCTGAAACAAACCGAAAGCGCCTTTGCCGATCATCACCCGGAAGTTGTTCGCCCGGTTAACCCGTGGGGTTCCGCGCTGTGGACCGGCGTCTCTTCCAGCGGTTCCGGCGTTGCCACTGCGGCCGGACTGTGTTTTGGTGCTATCGGCACCGATACCGGTGGCTCGATCCGCTTCCCCTCCAATGCCAACGGTCTGACCGGTATTAAGCCAACCTGGGGGCGCGTCACCCGTCACGGTGCTTTCGAGCTGGCGGCCTCCCTCGATCATATCGGCCCGATGGCGCGATCCGCCGCCGATGCCGCGGCCATGCTGCAGGCGATTGCCGGTCGCGATGAGCAGGACCCTACGTCCAGCATCGAGCCGGTGCCCGACTACCTTGCTCTGATGACGCGCGGCATAGGCAAAATGCGCATCGGTCTGGATAAAAACTGGGCGCTGGAGAAAGTGGATGAGGATACGCGCCGGGTGCTGCAGGAGGCTATCACCACGCTGAGCGACCTTGGCGCAACCTTCGTGGATATTACCATGCCGGATACCGAGCAGGCGGCCGAAGAGTGGAGCCCGCTGTGTGCGGTGGAAACGGCCTTCGCGCATCAGCAGACCTACCCCTCGCAAAAAGATCAATACGGGCCAGGGCTGGCGGGCCTGCTGGATCTCGGCCACAGCGTCACCGCCCTGGAATTCCAGCGGCTGCTGCTGAACCGCGCTGCACTGCGCGGCGCGATTTCTGCCCTGTTCGGCCAGGTTGATCTGATTATCGCCCCGGCCACCGCCTATGCCGGTTTAACCTGGGATACCATGACCCGCTTTGGGACTGACAAAGCACTGTTTAATGGCGTGTTGCGCTATACCAGTGCATTCGATTCCAGCGGCCATCCGACTATTACGCTGCCCGGCGGCAAAACCGCCGCCGGTGCACCGGTCGGCTTCCAGCTGGTTGCCGCGCATTTTGATGAAGTCAGTATGATTCAGGCTGCCTGGGCGTATCAGCAGGTGACCGACTGGCATCAGCAGCACCCCGCGCTGTAACCCCCATCCTTTACCGCCCCGCTGTCTGGGGCGGTACTCCGGCAGGAATGGTCTGGAGTTTGCATGTTTTCCGCTGATTTCACCTTTTACGCCACGTCCGGGGGATCTGACGATGAGAGAAAATTTCACCACGGAGCATTTAGAGAACCGGCACCGCTTCGACGCCTGGCGCGATGCCGTTTGTTCTCGCCTGATCAAGGCAGAGGCAAAGCAGGTGCAGGCGGGTATGTTTTCCGGCCGCTTCAGTTACGGCATGCTGGGCCAGCTCGATATCGCCAATCACGTTTCGCAGGCGTCGATGATGTGGCAGAGAACGCCCGAATGCATTCGCCGCCACCCCAACCCCGATTTTTATCTCGGTTATATTTGCGAAGGCAGCGGCCGTCTGCGGCAAAATAATAATGAAACGCAGGTCAGCGCCGGGGATATGGTGATCTACGACGCCAGCTCGCCGTTCCATTTCGCCATGGAAAACGTGTCGATGAACATCATCCATCTGCCGCGCCATCTGATTGAAAAAGAAGCCCCGGCGATTGCGGCGATGTCCGGAACCTCGCTGGATCTCTCCCGACCGGGCATGGTCGCGCTCAGGCATATGATTGATGAGGCCTTCCGTTTTAATGCCGCCGAAGAAGGCAGCTGCCTGACCGAGCAGTTCGCCAATACGCTGTTTACCGTGATTTCCGTCGGCCTGAATCTGCAAAAAAGCGACGAGGGATTAAAACCCACCCTCTATTCCCGCGTGATGAGCTATATGCGCCAGCATTTACAGGATCACGATCTGTCCGTGGCGCAGATCGCCAACGCCCACCATGTTTCTCCGCGCACCCTTAGCCGGGTATTTGCGGCCAACGGCACCACGCCAATGAACTGCGTCTGGCACGAGCGCCTGCTGGCCTGCCATAAAGCGCTGGCGGAAGGCAAAGCGCGAAACATCACTCAGGTGGCGCTCGATCACGGCTTCAGCGATATGTCCCATTTCAGCCTCGCCTTTCGCAAGGCCTTTGGCTATACGCCAAGCAGCCTGCTGCATTCGGCAAGCGGCCAGCCCGGCAGCTGATTATTTTTGCAGGCTATTGAGCACCCGTTCCGCAGTGAATTCCAGACTGCTGCGGGTGTTCATTGCCTCTTTACGCATAAAGCCGTAGGCCCCCGACTCATCCAGCCCGAAGGTTTGCATCAGCACGCCTTTCGCCTGCGCCAGACAATCCTGCCGTGTCCTGGCCTGCTGTTGCTTTTGCAGCCGTTCGCGCAACGTCTGCTGTTCCTGCGCCGCACGCAGCCTGGCAACGATCTGAATAATCAGTGAGAACGGATCGGCCTCGCGCGCTGAAATCGCATCCGGCTCCAGCGCCAGCAGCAGCGGAAACAGCTGCCCGTCGTGGCAATCGGCCAGGGCAAGCACCGGGGTGTGTACGCTGCGGTAGTGCCGGAACAGCGGCGCGATCGACGCCTGCTGGTGGCGATCGACGGCAATAATCGCCAGGTCAGCTTCAGGAGGAAGGCTCGCAGGGATCGGCCAGTCGTGCCGCACGTGGCAGCCAAGCTGGGTCAGCGAGGTACAAAAGGCCCGCATACCCTGGGTATGAGGATGGAAAAGATGCAGCCGAACGCCGGAAAGCGCGGCAAGTAAGGATTGCTCAATCATGAATCACCCTGTCTTGTCCGGGATAGTGATGCTTCACAATAAGCAACCCGGCAGGCCAGCGCTTTGTTTGCTCTGCCTGCCGCTGTGTCGTTTGGGACAGCGGCAGGCTGCCAGTCAGCCAGAAGGATGGCCACCGGCAGCAGCCGACTCAGGCATTAAACCCCAGATATTGTTCCGCTACCCGGGCGCTGGGCGTGGTTGCCGGGTCGATCTGGCGGACGATTTGCCCCTTTTCAATCACGTGAATACGATCGGAAAGCGCGTAGAGGAACTCGATGTCCTGCTCAACCAGGATAATCGAGATATCCATTTCATGGCGCAGCCGCTGGAGCGTGTCGATAATTTCTTCGCAGATATTCGGCTGTATACCTTCCGTCGGTTCGTCCAGCAGCACCAGCTGCGGCCTGCCGCACAGGCAGCGGGCCAGCGCCAGCAGCTGCTGTTCACCGCCTGACAGTGCGCCGCCCGGCTGCGCCAGCAGCCGCTTCAGGCGCGGGAAAATATCCAGCATCTGCCCGATGATCTCTTCAGCCCGCGAGAACTGCTTAACGCATCCCATACGCAGGTTTTCCTCTACGGTCAGCTGCGGAAAGATTTGCCGCCCCTGCGGAACGAAGCCGATGCCCGCAGCCGCCCGCTGGTGCGGCTGGTAGCCGGTAATATCGATACCGTTTAGCGCGATGGTGCCCTGCCATGCGGGCAGTTCCCCCATGATGGTGCGCAGCAGCGTGGTTTTACCCATACCGTTGCGGCCCAGCACGCCGGTAAAGGATTTGGCACCGATAAACAGCTCGGACAGGTGCAGCACCGGAATTTTATTGTAGCCGGAGACCGTTTGTTTCATTTCAAGCATGTTTAATCTCCAGATTGCCAAGGTAGGCTTCTTTGACGCGCGCATCCTGAGTCACCTGGCTGAAGGTGCCTTCGGCCAGCACCTCGCCCTGGTTAAACACCGTCACCTGCTGCGCGATCATGCCGATGAAATCCATATCGTGCTCAACCACCACCACCGTACTTTGCTGGTTAATCCGCTGTATCAGCGCGGCGGTTTTACGCACTTCGTGGTGGGTCATTCCGGCGGCGGGCTCATCCAGCAGCACCAGCTGCGGGCGCGAAATCAGGATCATCCCCAGCTCCACCCACTGGCGCTGGCCGTGGGCCATTTCGGAGAGGATGTCATTTTGCCGATCGCTGAGGCCGATATCCTCCAGCACCCGATCGACTTCGCCCGCGACCGCCGCTTTATCCATTTTGTTCGCGGCGGCAAGCCACAGGTTTTCCGCCACGCTCAACCCTTCAAACACGCTGGGGACCTGAGTTTTGATGCCGATACCCAGCCGGGCAATTTCCCACGGCCGTTTACCTGATATCACCCGATCGCGATAGCGGCACTCCCCGCGCGTGGGCGTCACCTGGCCGCTGAGCATTTTAAAAAAGGTACTTTTCCCCGCGCCGTTAGGGCCGATCAGGCAGCGCAGTTCGCCCTCGTTCAGGGTGAAGTCCACCGCTTTAACCGCATGAACACCACCAAAGCTGACGCCCATTTGGTGCGTCTGAAGTAATACGGTCATGGTTTCACCTCTTTCACCTGTACGGAGGAAGCCGGCGCGGCAGGCCGACGCTTGCGCCGCCAGATCCGCTGCAGGCCGGGCAGAATGCCGCCGGGAATTAACAGCACGAAGAGGGCGAGGATCACGCCAAGGACCAGATTGACATCAACCGTTTGCTGCGCGCCCAGCCGGGTTACCATCCACTGCAGCAGCATGCAGCTGATCACCGGGCCGAGCAGCGTTCCGCGGCCGCCGACGATCACCCAGATAATGATCTGCGCTGACTGGCTGATGCTGAACACGCCGGGGCTGACAAACGCGCCCCAGTTAACGTACAGACACCCTGCCTGCCCCGCCACGGCGGCACCGATGGCAAAGGTCACCAGCTTGTGGGCCGGAACGTTATAGCCCAGCAGGCCCGCACGCTGTTCGTTTTCTCGGATCGCGACCACCGTTTTACCAAAGCGGCTGAGCAGCACGAACTTCAGCAGCGCGTAGCACAGCGCCAGGCAGGCTGCGGTGACGATAAACAACGCTTCCGGGGACAAGATAGCGTCCGGCTGGAAAGGAATGTTGAGCGTTGGCACCGAGGGAATGCCGTTAAAGCCGCCCAGCAGCGCCTCGCCGATATGGTATTCACTGCCCGACGTGGAGTTGACCCAGTTGAACAGCACCAGACTGACCGCCAGGGTGATCGCTCCCAGATAAACGTCGCTGACGCCGCCGTAAAAAATCACATAGCCCAGCAGCACGGAGAACAGCGTTGGCAACAGCACCGCCATCACCACAGCCCAGGTCGAATCCCCCCAGTTGATGGCGCAGACCGCATAGGTATAGGCCCCGATGCCGAAGAACGCCGCCTGGCCGAAGCACAGAATGCCGCCGTATCCCCAGATAAAGGCCAGGCTTAGCGACAGCAGCCCCATCACCAGAAACACGGTGAGGGACAGCAGCGTGTAAAGCTCAATCACTCCCGACAGCCAGAACGCAGCCAGCACCACCAGCAGCGCGGTCACCACGATCTGTAGCTTTTCAGCAAGCATTTTCATTACAGCGATCTCCTGAAGAAACGGCCGGTGATGCCCTGCGGCAGCAGGCGCAGCAGCACGATGGCGCTGAGCAGCAGTGCCACGGCACCAAACACCGGCGTGGAGAGGTAGGTCACCAGCTGCGAAATGGTGCCAAACAGCGTGGAAGAGGAGAGCGTACCGGCAATAATCGCGCTACCGCCGCCAATCACGGTGATAAACGCTTTAGCGATAAAGCTGACGCCGATGGTTGGGATCACCCCGGTGATCGGTGCCAGCAGCGCGCCGCCCAGCCCCGATAGTGCCGCGCCCAGCCCAAACGTCAGGCTATAGATTTTGCCGGGGTTACTGCCCAGCGCAGCGGCCATCCGCGCGTTTTGCATGGTGGCTCGGGCGCAGAGCCCGAGGGTGGTAAACCGCAGCAGCAGCCAGAGGGCACCAATCAGGCACAGCGCGAAAAGAATGATAAACAGCGAATAGCCGCTGGTGGTGTAGCTGCCCACGCTCACCGCCGGCAGCGGTGCACTGATCCCCAACGTGGTGTTACCGAACGCCATCGTCGCCGCGCCAATCAGTGCCAGGCTCAGCCCCCAGGTGGCCAGCATGGTATCGATCATCCGGCCATAAAGATGGCGGATGATAATGCGCTCGATGACGATACCGAAGATGCCTACCGTCAGGGGCGCAACCACCAGCATGGACAGCCAGATCGGAACGCCAAGGTGGTTGGTGGCCAGAATCGCGCTGTAGCCGCCGAGCATCATAAATTCGCCGTGGGCCATATTGACGATTTTCATCATGCCGAACACCACCGCCAGCCCCAGGCTCATCACCACCAGCACGGCAATGGCATTGAGAACCTCAATGCCATAGATAATCAACAAATCCATAGCCGTTCTCCTTACAACTCAATCTGATACTGCCTGGTATCACGCGGATTTTTCTTCAAGTCGCACACCATGGCGGTATCGACCGGCGCCTGGCGCGTAAAGGTCTCCAGAATCTTCATCTGATGATTTTCCACTTCGGCAATATGCACATCCAGCGTGCAGTGATGGGTCACCGGATCGACGATCAGCTGGCCGCTCGGCGAGGTTAATGAAATGCCGGATTCCAGCGCTTCAATCACCTTCATGCGGTCGATATCCCCGGCCTTTCTCACCCCTTCCGCCCAGATCAGCATGCCCTGATAGGCTCCCATCGCCAGATCGCTGATGTACGGCACGCTGCTGCCGTAGCGGGCCTGGAATTTGTCTACAAAGGCTTTGTTTTCCGGCGTTGGAATTTCCTGCATATAGTTGGCGCAGACCAGAATGCCGTTGCTTTCCTCCGGCGACAGGATGATATGTTCGTTGCCGCCGCCAAACACGGTAGAAGCAATCGGGATCTTGCCGCTCATGCCCGAGGCGTGCCACTGGCGGTAGAATGAGATATGGGCCCCGCCGACCAGCGCAGACCAGACCATATCCGGTTTGGCGCTCTGGATTTTTGAAATGGCGGCACCGAAATCCGTGACGTCCAGCGGGAAGAACTCCATGGCAACGGTTTCACCGTCGTTTTCTTTGACGAATTTTTTCACCCATGCCGAGACGATCTGCCCGTAGTTGTAATCCGCCGCGAGAATATAGACTTTTTTCCCCCACTTTTTCATCGCGTAGGGCACCAGTTTTTCCACGGTTTGCGCAGGCGTTGAGGCGGAAGAGAAGTAGTTGCGGTCGCAGACGCCGCCCTCATACTGCGCGGGATAGAAGTAGAGAGAACGGAAACGGTCCAGCACCGGGCGGATCACTTCACGAGAAGCGGAGGTAATGCCGCCGTGGACCACCGCAACTTTATCTTTTAATGCCGCCTGCTGGGCATACTGCGCATAAAGCTGCATGTTGGACTGCGCATCGTAATTAATAATCTGTACCGGACGCCCCAGTAATCCGCCTGCCGAGTTAATTTCTTCGGCCGCAAGATTAATGGCATCCGACATCGGTTTACCGTAGATATCAAGACCGCCGGACAGGTCCAGAATACTGGCGACTTTAATCGCCTCTTTCCCGTCAGCCGCCAGGCTGAATTTTGGCGCAATGCCTGCTGCCATGCCCAACGCAGATAATGCAGATCCCTGAATAAATGAACGACGACTAATAGCCATAGCACCCTCGAAGTGAAGTAGTTATGTTAATAAGAAGATTTCCGGGTTACGGACAGAAGCAATCAGAGACACGCAGACGGCGCTGTCTGCACAGATTTGAAAGGCGGGCCACATCTTTGGGGCCGATGGTATCAAGCAATTAGCGGGCCATCTTTTTACGTTTCATGACAAACTCAGCTATTCTGCGGCTGGATCTCGCCTGAAAATAAATTATTTAACTGCGGAATTAAAAATGCGCACCAATAAATAACAACCGGCACCAAATCGGTGCATGAATATCGCTATCAATGGGTTTTTATACTGGCACTTATAACAAAGCACGTGGCTCAGACAACAAAGAAAATATCATCACCACAACAGAGAAAAAGAATGAAACCGTTTTAACCCCTGCCATTTTTATCAACGAAGTTTATTCGTTTATATTAATAAAATAACTCAATGACGCTGCCGCCTGGTGTTCGTCAGCATCGCAGGTTGACCAACAACGGCTCAGACTGGAAAAAGGTGAGCCCGCTCACGAAATCCAGTTTTTGCCGTTACCCCCCCTTGTCAGCCTGCCGTAACTGAGGAACTATTTGCGTCAACAAATCAGGATTGCTACTGAATTTCAGGCAAAACCTAAACAGCTTTTCATGGACCGTGGTCCGTCTGAAGCTGTTTAGGTTTTTTTTTGGCCTGAATTCAGTAACGGCCCGTTGACAAGATGTCAGAACCAGGAGCATACGATGAAGTACCAGGCGTTATCAGAAGAGATCCTGCAAGGGGTTGGCGGCAAGGCAAATATCAGTTCGGTGATACATTGCGCAACCCGCCTACGTTTTAAACTGAAGGACAGCAGCAAAGCCGATACCGCCGGGCTGAAGAACAACCCGGGCGTGATTATGGTGGTGGAAAGCGGCGGCCAGTATCAGGTCGTGATCGGCAATCACGTAGGTGATGTCCATCAGGCACTGCTGTCCGTAGCGGGCCTGGGCGACGGCAGCAGCGACGGCAGCGATGAACAAAAAGGCTCGCTGTTTGCCCGCCTGATTGACGTTATCTCCGGGATTTTCACGCCATTTATCGGCGTGATGGCCGCATCGGGTATTCTGAAGGGACTACTCTCCCTGGCGCTGGCGCTGAACCTGATTAGCGAAGACGCGGGCCTGTATAAAATCCTGTTTGTCGCCAGCGATGCGCTGTTCTACTTCCTGCCGGTGGTGCTGGGTTACTGCGCAGGCAAGAAGTTTGGTGGCAACGCCTTCACCACCATGATTATCGGTGCGGCGCTGGTGCATCCGCTGATGCTGGCTGCTCTGAATGCCGAGCAAAGCGGTGCCGCGCCGCTACACGTCTTCGGCGTGCCGGTGATTCTGATTAACTACAGCTCTTCGGTGATCCCGATTATATTTGCCGCCTGGCTTTCCTGCCTGGTGGAGCGCACGGTACACAGCCGCCTGCCGGGTGCAATTCGTAACTTCACCACCCCGCTGCTGTGCCTGGTTATCACCATTCCGTTGACCTTTATGGTCATTGGCCCGGCGGCAACCTGGCTGAGCCATCTGCTTGCCGACGGCTATCTGGCGATCTATCAGTTCAGTCCAACCTTTGCAGGCGCCTTTATCGGTGCGTTCTGGCAGGTCTGCGTGATCTTCGGCCTGCACTGGAGCCTGGTGCCCATCATGATCAACAACCTCAGCGTGATTGGTTCAGATACCCTGCTGCCGCTGCTGATGCCCGCCGTACTCGGCCAGGCCGGTGCCACGCTCGGCGTGATGCTGCGTACTCGTGATGCCAAAACCAAAGGAATTGCGGCCTCCGCCTTCAGCGCCAGCCTGTTTGGTATTACTGAGCCAGCGGTCTACGGCATCACCCTGCCGAACCGCCGTCCGTTTATTTTCGGCTGCATCGGCGGCGCACTGGGTGCAGCGGTGCTGGGCTTCTGGCACACCACTTCTTATTCATTCGGTATGCCGTCAATTTTCACCTTCAGCCAGGTGGTGCCGAAAACCGGTTTTGACGCCAGCGTGATGGCCTCATTTGCCGGTGCCATCATTGCTCTGGTCTTTGCCGCCGTCGCGACCTGGCTGTTTGGCCTGCCTGCCGCGAAGGCAGAAGAAGCTCCGGCCCCGGCACCGCAGGCAGTCGTCAATCCCGATCTGCTGGCAAAAACCCAGATCGCCAGCCCGATGACCGGCGCGGTGGTCGCACTGGAGCAGGTGCCGGATGAAACCTTCGCCAGCGGCCTGCTGGGCAAAGGAGTGGGTATTCAGCCTACGGTGGGCCGCGTGCTGTCACCGGTTAACGGCACCGTTGCCTCGCTGTTCCGCACCCGTCATGCGATTGGCCTTGAGGCCGATAACGGTGCGGAAGTGCTGATCCACGTCGGCATCGACACGGTAAAACTTGACGGCCTGCACTTTACCGCACACGTCAGCCAGGACGACCGGGTAAGCGTCGGCGATCTGCTGCTGGAGTTTGATATCGACGCGATCCGCGCCGCCGGATATGACCTGACCACGCCGGTGCTGGTCAGCAACAGTGATGACTATATCGACGTGCTGGTTGCCAGCCAGCAAAGCGAAGTGACCGCAGGCGATCCCCTGCTGGCGCTGATTAAATAATTTTTCACAAGGAGAACCATCATGACTCAACGTTTCCCACAAGATTTCCTCTGGGGCGGCGCGGTTGCCGCTAACCAGGTTGAAGGTGCCTGGCAGACCGATGGTAAAGGCCTGTCGACCTCGGATCTTCAGCCACAGGGTATTTTCGGCGAGCGCGTGGAACGCCAGGCTGGCGACTCAGGCATTAAAGATGTGGCCATCGACTTCTATCACCGCTATCCGGAAGACATCAAACTGTTCGCCGAGATGGGCTTCACCGTCCTGCGCACGTCGATCGCCTGGACCCGTATCTTCCCGGAAGGCGACGAGTCGCAGCCGAACGAAGCCGGATTGGCCTATTATGATCGTCTGTTTGACGAGATGGCGAAATACAACATTCAGCCTCTGGTGACACTGTCACATTACGAGATGCCGTACGGCCTGATCAAAAAGTACGGCGGCTGGGGCAGCCGTACCACCATCGCCTGCTTCGTGAAATATGCAGAAACGGTGTTCGAGCGCTTTAAGCACAAGGTTAAGTACTGGCTGACCTTCAACGAAATCAATATGTCGCTGCACGCGCCGTTTACCGGCGTCGGTCTGCCGGAAGAGAGCAACAAGCAGGCGGTGTATCAGGCCATCCACCATCAGCTGGTGGCCAGCGCGCTGGCGGTTAAAGCCTGCCATCAGATCGTCCCGGAAGGGAAAATCGGTAACATGCTGCTGGGCGCGATGCTCTATCCGCTGACGCCAAACCCGGCTGACGTGATGGAAACGCTGCAGCAGAACCGCGACTGGCTGTTCTTCGGCGATGTGCAGACCCGCGGCTATTATCCGTCTTATATGACCCGCTTCTTCCGGGAAAATGGTATTACGCTGGATATTACCGAGCAGGACAAAATCGACCTGCGCCAGCCGGTCGACTTTATCTCCTTCAGCTACTACATGACCGGCTGCGTTACCACCGACGAAGAGCTGAACCAGAAAGAGCGTGGAAACATTCTCAATATGGTGCCGAACCCGCATCTGGCGAGTTCCGAATGGGGCTGGCAGATCGACCCGGAAGGCCTGCGCTATCTGCTGAACGTGCTGTACGACCGTTATCAGAAGCCGCTGTTTATCGTTGAAAACGGCCTGGGCGCCCGCGATACCGTGGAAGCCGACGGCTCTATCAATGATGACTACCGCATCGCCTACCTTAACGATCACCTGGTTCAGGTGCGCGAAGCGATCGATGACGGCGTAGAAGTGCTGGGTTACACCTGCTGGGGACCTATCGACCTGGTCAGCGCATCAAAAGCCGAGTTCTCCAAGCGCTACGGTTTTATCTACGTTGACCGCGATGACCAGGGTAACGGCACCCTCATCCGCACCCGTAAGAAAAGTTTCTTCTGGTATCAGGACGTGATTAAAACTCACGGCGAATCACTGAAATAAACTATCCGGGCAGTCACGCTGCCCGATTAATTAACGCCCCATAAAAAACTGTTCCGCAATAACGGGAACAGGGGGCGTTGTCGTGCCCTAACCCTTCAGAATGAATATAAAAAATGAACAATATCTCTCTGTGTTTAAATAATAAGAACCGCCTGGCGCTGATCGCGCTCGCCGTTGGAATGAGTACTTCAGCCGCGTACGCGCAGGAGTGGAACGGCACCGCGCTGGGCTTCCAGGCCCCGCAGGAAGGGCTGCTGGGCGATATGCTGGGGATTCGCCCAATTCTGGAAGATAATGGCTTCCATTTTAATTTAGGTTATTTAAGCCAGGTCTCCTATAACGCCGGCGGCGGATATAATCACGATAAGCATGCCGCTTATATCGACCAGTTCTCTTTAACTTTCGCTCAGGATTTAGAAAAGCTGACCGGTATTTCCGATGCTAAAATTGAAGGAAATATCGTTAATCGTAACCACAACGACAGCCTGACCAATAAGCGCTTAAAAGACGACCGGGTTAATTTCAACGATATTTCACAGGAAAGCTACGGCGGCCAGTCCATTACCCGCCTCGGCTGGCTGACCTTCTCGCGTACCTTTGACGATCGCCGCCTGCAGTGGCGTATCGGTATGATGAATAAAAACCAGGACTTCGACCAGATTATCCCGTGCGACTTCCAGCTGCTTTCGCAGTGTGGCGGTAAATCCGCTAACTCGATGACCTGGTATAACTGGAATGCCCACTACTGGGGAACCACCCTGCAATATAAGCTGACCGACGAGCTGACAATCAAGGGGGGCATCATGGAACAGAACCCTGACGCCACCGCCCGCAGTCACGCGTGGAGCTGGTCAACCAAAGGCAGCAAGGGGATGCTGCTGCCGCTTGAACTGGAGCTGAAAACCCACGTCAACGACCTGCCGGGGATCTATAACGTCGGCGTGCTGTTTACCAATGCGAAGCAGTACGATCTGTCCGAAGGGAAATCGCAGTCGCGCGGTGCCGATGACCCGGAAGGCTACCGCAGCTATAACCGCACGTGGTTCCTCTACACCGGCTTTAATCAGCAGCTGACTCGCCACGCCGATGACGCCACGCGCGGGCTGAGCACCTCATGGAGTCTCGGCCTGAGCGACCAGCGCAGCAACTACATGCATGCAACGCTGGCCGGTTCCCTGCGCTATCACGGTCTGTTCGACGCGCGCCCGGATGACTGGATTGGTTTTGGCGCCAGCTATATCAAAATGAGCGATCACTATCGCGACAATCAGCAGGCGCTGAACGACATTCAGGGCGTGGATGACTACGGCAACCCGCTCTACAGCCCGCTGCCTGGCCACTCGGTGAACGCCGAACTGTACTACCGTCTGCGCGTGACCTCCTGGCTGGAGCTGCAGCCCGCACTGCAGTACTGGCATCGCCCCGGCGGCCTGAAAGAAACTCAGGATGCGTGGGTTACCGGGCTGAAAACGGTGGTCACCTTCTGATCGACCCGGTTCGTATCTGAGGCATAAAAAAGGGTGCTGGCATGATTGCCAGCACCCTTTTTCGTTTCGCCGCTTGTATCAGGCTTCGTCGTCGCTTTCACCCAGCGCCAGCGTCTCTTTACGCACCCGTTCAATGTGAATGGTCAGGAACATGCGCTCCTCACTGCCCAGCTTGTACTGGTAGTTTTTAATGATGTGGCGATCGATTTTATCCACGCACTTATACGCCTGCGGATAGCGATCGCGGACCACGTCGTGCAGCGATTCATCGTCGCTGTAAACGCCCTGTTTACCGAGCATACGCTGGGAGAAAAATTTCAGATGGGTGACAAAGCGGTTGTAGCTGAGTGAGTCGGTCTGGTAGTCCAGCTGCAGCTGGTATTTCACAATGTGCAGGATCTCCTGCATAAATTTGGTGATATGCATCACCGCCGGCATTTCGCTGTCCAGCTGCGCGTTAACCAGATGTAGCGCTATAAAACCCGCTTCATCGTCGCTCATCCTTACCTTCAGGCGCTTTTCAATAATATCCAGCGCGGCCAGGCCGATGCCGTACTCCTTCGGATACAGGCTGCGGATCTCCCACTGCAACACGTTGCGGATGGGCAGATTCTGCTGATGGCGGACCAGGGCAAAATGAATATGATCGGTCAACGCAATCGCCACCTGCCCTTCATGCAGCGCGGTCCCCAGCTGCTGACGCGCCAGTGCGATCACGCATTCGCTGGTGATGACCACTTCAATGGGGATTTCGGACAGCAGTTCACTTAAACGCCCGGTCAGCTCGCGGCTTTTCAGGGCAAAGGTTTTCTCCACCAGCTGCGGGTCCAGTTCGTCGTTCGCGCGCTTTTTAAACGCCAGACCGCGCCCCATCACCACCTGTTCATTGCCGTGTTCGTCGTGAACGATCACCACGTTATTATTTAACACTTTCGCTATTTTCATTTCCCGGCCCGAAAACAAAAAAACCTGACCGCCGGAAAATCCGACAATCAGGTTTTGCCTGTATGATTACAGTAACAATCCAATCCCGCTACGATAATGGATAGATTACGACTCACAAGTTCCTGGCTACCGAATTGTGATACAACTCCCGATTTAGCGGATCAGTGCTTCAGAATATACATCGTGCGGCTGTAGGCGACGTCTTCCGGGTTGGTAATCGGATAGCCCTTCACGTACGGTTTTATCAGTCGTCCGTTGGTGTACTGATAAATCGGTGCAATCGGCGCACGTTCGGCAATCATCTGCTCGGCGCGGTTATAGTCGTCGTTGCGCGCTTTCGCGCTGGTTTCCCGGCTGGCTTTATCCATCAGCGCATCATATTCCGGGCTTTTAAAGCGGGCGATATTGCCGCTGTGCGCCGAGGTCAGCAGGCTGAGGAAGGTCGACGGCTCGTTATAGTCGCCGACCCAGGAGGCGCGGATAATATCGAAGTTACCGCTGTTGCGGCTGTCGATGTAGGTTTTCCACTCCTGGTTTTGCAGCTTAACGTTGACGCCCAGATTCTTCTTCCACATCGACGCTACGGCGATAGCGATTTTTTGGTGCGTTTCCGATGAGTTATACAGCAGGGTCAGGTCCAGCGGCTTCGACGGCCCGTAACCCGCCGCCGCCAGCAGAGATTTTGCCTGCGCATTGAGATCCGACTGGCTGTGCTGCTGCAGGAAGCTTTCCTTCGGCGTAAACCCGGCGGTTACATCCGGCGTGAAGTGCCAGGCCGGTTTTTCCCCGGTGCCCAGTACCTTTTCAGCGATGATTTTACGATCGATACTCCACGAAAGCGCCTGACGCACGCGGACGTCGGCGGTCGGCCCCTTCTGGGTATTAAAGGCATAATAGTAGGTACCCAGCTGATCCGGGGTATACACCTCGCCCGGTAGCTGTTTTTTCAGCAGGCCGTAAAGCTCTTTCGGGAAGGATTCGGTGATATCGATATCACCGGCGCGATAGCGTTTCGTGGCGCTCGACTCCTCGCTGATCGGCACAAAGGTGACCTTATTCAGCACCGAGTGGGCGTTGTCCCAGTAGTTCGGATTACGCACCAGAACCAGCTTTTCATTTACCACGCGGCTTTCCAGCTGATACGCGCCGTTGCCGACCAGGTTGCCGGGGCGAGTCCATTGGTCGCCAAACTGTTCGACGACTTTTTTCGGTACCGGGAACAGGCTGAAGTTGGCGGTCAGGCTGACAAAGTACGGCACCGGTTTATCCAGCGTCACTTTCAGGTGAGTGGCGTCGGTTGCCGTCACCCCCAGTTTGTCCGGCGTCATGGTGCCTTTGACGATGGCACCGGCATTTTCAATACCCGCCAGCTCGGCAAACCACGCAAAGGTTGAGGTATTTTTCGGGTCAACCAGCCGCTGCCAGCTGTAGACGAAATCGTCGGCGGTAACCGGATCGCCGTTGGACCAGCGGGCGTCCTTACGCAGGGTGAAAATCCAGGTTTTGTTATCGTTGCTTTGCCAGCCGGTGGCGACGCCGGGGATGATTTTGCCGCTGGCATCCTGATTAGTCAGCCCTTCAAACAGATCGCGGATCACCGGGATTTCAGGCAGTCCCACGGCCTTGACCGGATCCAGCGAAGCCGGTTCATCTTTAATATGGCGCACAATTTCCTGGCTGGCCGCCAGCTGGGTCCCGGGCGGCACGTCGGCAGCGCGCGCGGCAGAGGAGATACACAGCGCCAGAACGGCGAGCGCGGGAACGGAAAAAGCCTTCTTCATAAAGACATCCTTAGCTGTCAGCAGCAGACGATAAGCGGCGGGTCTGAAATATTGCAGAAACTGTAGCGCAGTTTGTCGTGGAACAGGCATATTTTTCAACGGGCTGTGTCAAAAGCCTCACTTTTTTCTTTTACTGCCTGCCACCCACTCTCTGCTACGCTGATTTGAGTATAGTGTCAGCATGACGCCTTTTTTCTGGAGCCAATTATGTCGTTACTTCACCCCCGCCCGCTGCGTGGCCGCCTGGATACCAACGGAAAACAGTACGGACAGTCGCTGCTCGGCGCGCCGCTGCTGTGGTTTCCTGCCCCGGCCGCGGATGATGAAAGCGGGTTAATTCTTGCCGGCACCCACGGTGACGAAACCGCCGCCGTGGTCACCCTTTCCTGCGCCATGCGTTCTTTGCAGGACCAGCATCGCCGCCATCACGTGGTGCTGGCGGTGAATCCGGACGGCTGCCAGCTG
Organism: Erwinia sp. INIA01; assembly: GCF_025947915.1. Classification (NCBI taxonomy): domain Bacteria; kingdom Pseudomonadati; phylum Pseudomonadota; class Gammaproteobacteria; order Enterobacterales; family Erwiniaceae; genus Erwinia; species Erwinia sp. INIA01. Next base: position 177,291 of record NZ_JAPDNC010000011.1, on the reverse strand, counting down.
GGGCTACGCGCCAATGCCAATGGCGTTGACCTTAACCGCAATTTTCCGGCGGCCAACTGGCAAAATGGCGACACGGTTTATCGCTGGAACAGCGCGGCGGAGGAACGGGACGTACTGCTATCCACCGGAGATCGCGCCGGTTCAGAACCTGAAACTCAGGCGCTGTGCCAGCTCATCCATCAGTTGAAGCCACAGTGGATCGTCACCTTCCACGAACCGCTCGCCTGCATTGAAGATCCGCATGAAAGCCCGCTGGGGCACTGGCTGGCGGAACAGACCGAACTGCCGCTGGTGACCAGCGTCGGCTATGCCACCCCCGGTTCGTTTGGCAGCTGGTGCGCCGACCTTAACCTGCCCTGCATTACCGCCGAACTGCCGCCGATTTCAGCCGATGAAGCCACCGAACGTTATCTGGCGGCGATGGTGGCGCTACTTCGCTGGCACCGCTGACAGCGTGATGCGCCCGCAGCTGAACGGCAGCGCGGGCTCTGCATCCACCGCCAGCCACGTCGGGCCGTCGAGATCGACAAATCGCGCCCCGGGGGCCAGCGGCAGCGCAGCACGAATGGCGCGTGAGGTACAGAGCATGCAGCCGAGCATAATATCAAAGCCCTGCTGGCGCGCATCCGCCGCCAGCGCCAGCGCTTCGGTCAGGCCGCCGGTTTTGTCCAGCTTGATATTGACCATCTCATAGCGGCCGCGCAGCCCCGGAAGATCCTGCCGCGTATGGCAGCTCTCATCGGCGCAAATCGGCAGCGGATGAATAAAGTTTTCCAGCGCAGCGTCTTCACCTGCGGGCAGCGGCTGCTCCAGCATCGCCACGCCGAGATCGGCCAGCAGCTGGCAGCGCGCAGCCAGGCCTTCGGCATGCCAGGACTCATTGGCGTCAATAATCAGTGTGGCCTGAGGCACCGCGGCGCGGATAGCGACCAGGCGCTCGGCAATCAGATGATTATCCAGTTTGATTTTTAACAGCCTTGCCCCGTTTTGCCACAGGGCAAGCGCGCTGCTGGCCATCATTTCCGGCACGTCGATGCTGACGGTTTGCGCCATATCGATGACCTGCGGTTCCGGCTCGGCGGTCAGCTGCCACAGACTGCGCTGGGTGAGCTGTGATTCCAGCTGCCACAGCGCGCTGTCGACGGCGTTGCGCGCCGCGCCTGCGGGCAGTACCTGCTGAAGCTGTTCGCGGGTCATACCCTGCTCAATCTGCGGTATGATGCCGCTAATCAGCGCCAGCACCGATGCTTCGCTCTCGCCGTAGCGCGTATAGGGGGAACACTCACCCTGTACCCTGACGCCCTGCTCTTCCAGTTCAACGACCACCACCCCCACTTCATTGCGGGTGCCGCGGGCGATCACAAACGGCGTATGCAACGGCCAGCTTTCCGGGTACACCTTCACTGCTCTCATGCTCATGTCCTTATATGCCCTGGGCTTTTAATTTTGTTATCGTTTTTTACTGTCTCATAGCTTCAGCATGACATACACTGAAAGCGTTTAAACACCATTAACATTAAAAGGATAGTCTATGTCTCAGACCGTACATTTTCAGGGTAACCCGGTTTCCGTTGACGGCCAAATCCCTGGTCCAGGCCAGAGCGCGAAACCCTTTACCCTGGTCGCGAAAGACCTTGCCGATGTCTCTCTTTCGCAGTACGCAGGTAAACGTAAGGTGCTGAATATCTTCCCAAGTATTGATACCGGCGTTTGCGCGGCGTCAGTGCGTAAATTCAACCAGCTGGCTAACGACCTGGACAACACCGTGGTGCTGTGCATTTCTGCCGATCTGCCGTTCGCTCAGTCCCGCTTCTGCGGTTCTGACGGCCTGAGCAACGTGGTGACCCTGTCCACCCTGCGCGGCGGCGAGTTCAAGAAAGACTACGGCGTGGCAATTGCTGAAGGTCCGCTGGCCGGTCTGACTGCCCGTGCGGTAGTGGTGCTGGATGAGCAGGACAACGTGCTGTACAGCGAGCTGGTGAATGAAATCACCACCGAACCAGACTACGATGCGGCGCTGGCTGCACTGAAGTAACTGTGTTGCAGGCCAGCCGTCCGGCTGGCCTTCTTGTTGTTTCCCGACTACTCGCTGTCTGTTTTCTTCTGGCTCAGGCCATATTCACGCAGTTTATTGGCAATCGCGGTGTGCGATACGCCCAGCCTTTTCGCCAGCTTGCGCGTGCTGGGATAGGAGAGATAAAGACGGGTCAGCACCGAGCGTTCAAAGCGGCTGGTAATTTCATCCAGCGAGCCTTCAATCGCATCATCACCCAGCGGCATTTCCATCGCATATTCCGGCAGCGCAATATCCTGTGGTCGCAGTTCATAGCCCTCCAGCTGGGCCAGTGCGCGGTACAGCGCATTTTTCAGCTGACGCACATTTCCCGGCCAGGTATAACGCGTCAGGAACCCGTTCAGCTGCGGCGACAGCTTCGGCCTTGCCATGCCCTGTTCATCGGCAAAGCGGGCAACGAACATTTCAGTCAGCGGCAGGATATCCTGCGGGCGGTCGCGCAGCGGCGGCAGATTCAGCGTCAGCACGTTCAGCCGGTAAAACAGATCTTCACGGAATTCCCCGCGCTGAACCAGCTCCATCAGGTTACGCTGGGTGGCGCAGATCACCCGCACATCCACGTGTACCTCATGTTCTTCGCCCACGCGGCGGAAGGTGCCGTCGTTCAGGAAGCGCAGCAGTTTGGTTTGCATACGCGGCGACATTTCACCGATCTCATCCAACAGCACCGAACCGCCGCTGGCCTGCTCGAAGAAGCCTTTTTTCCCTTCCAGCGCGTTTGGATAGGCGCCGGCCGCGTGACCAAACAGTTCGCTTTCAGCCACATCATCCGGCAGCGACGCGCAGTTCAGCGCCAGGAACGGCTTTTTACCGCGAGCGCTGCGCAGATGGCAGGCGCGGGCCAGCATATCCTTACCGGTGCCGGTATCGCCAACAATCAGCAGCGGTGCGTCCAGCATCGCCAGCTTGCGCGCCTGATCGATGACCTGGCGCATTTTGCTGCTGACGGCAACAATATGCTGGAATTCGCTGTCATCGTTCACCGCCAGATTTTGCAGCTGCTGCCCCATGCGTGCTGTCGATTTCAGCAGAACCACCGCACCGGCAGGCGTGGTGGCATTATTTTCATCGTCACGGGCATAGATAGGCGTCACTTCCATCAGGAAGTCTCGCCCCTGTAGCACGACATGGTGCGCCTGCGCCTCAATGCGCTCACTTTCCAGCCAGCGCTGGAAGTTAAAGCCGGGGATAAGTGCACCCGCGCTGTAATTACGCATTTTCTCTTCATTGAGATCGAATAATGACTGCGCCGCCGGGTTTGCCAGTTCAACCTTGCTTTTTAAATCAATGGAGAATACCGGCTCGGGCAGAGCAACAAGCAGCGCGCTCAGCGCTCGATGCTCGCGCTCGGAAGGCAGAAATGCGACCGTACGTACGTCGGTTACACTTGGAATGCGGCGGATTTCCGCCATCAGCTGACTGAACTGTTCAAAGCTGATGGTGGAAAAATTCAGGTAGATGCGGCCAATAGCGGCAATTTCGATACCGCGTAGATCGATGCTGCGTTCTACCAGCAGATCCAGCAGTTCACGGGTCAGACCAATTCGGTCCTGGCAAAATACTTCGAGACGCATGGATGTAAACCCTTATTGTTGCGGTGTCTGGCACTGTCACAATAATACGCTATCCCGCGGCCACTCAGAAGCATTCTGTCAGGAAAAGTTGACAGCGACTGTAATCAGCCGTGTCATTTTTCGCGATCGGGCGACCGCTTCAGGCTTTCTTTTAGCTGGCCTATCAGTTCACGGCGGAAATCGCCCAGGCGCGGCTTATCATCTTCCAGCCAGGGCAGCGGGCGGCAAAGCTCCATGGCTTTAATGCCGAGGCGCGCGGTCAGCAGCCCCGCACCGATGCCCTGTGCGGCACGCGCCGAAAGCCGGGCCGCCAGATCCTGCGACATCCAGTCCATACCCACTTCCCGCACCAGCTCCGATGCCCCGGCGAATGCAATATTCAGCAGCACCAGTTTAAACAGGCGCAGACGACTGAAATAACCCAGCTCAATGCCGTACAGCTGGGCGATGCGGTTCACCAGCCGCAGATTGCGCCAGGCAATAAAGGCCATATCCACCAGTGCCAGCGGGCTGACGGCAATCATCAGCGTCGATTCAGCGGCGCAGCGGCTGATTTCTCGCCGCGCCTGGCGATCCAGCTGCGGCTGCACCAGCCGGGCATAGAGCGCCACCACTTCACTATCGTTATGTGTTTCGTGCAGCGAGGCCTGCCAGCGCTGTAACGCCGGGTTGCCAGTGTCCAGCCCGGCCTGCTGTGCCAGCTTTTCGCAGAAAGCGCGACCTTTACCCATGCCGCGGCTGTGCAGCAATTCGCGGCCGATATCGCGCTCGGTCGCCCGCTCGCGCAGGCGGTAAAGCCGACGCCACTCCACGATGAGCGAACCGGCACCGGCGGCGACAATCAGCCCGCCAGCCACGCTGCCACCGAGGGCAATCCAGTCCTGCGCAATCCACGCCTGATGGGTCCACTGCACGCCCTGCGCCACCACGCTGATACCAAACAGGCCCAGCCCGGCGGTAACCATTTTACGCCACAGGCTGCGTTTTGGCCGCAGCGCGGCTTCCACCGCCAGCTCGCCAGCGCTCTCTTCCTGCACGTCAACTTCCGGCTCAACGGCAATAAACCGATCCTGCTGTTCAGCAAATTCCTGCTGCTGCCGCAGGACCGTCGCCTGCTCTTTGGCCAGCGGTTCAGCAAAATCCATGCGCGGTTTAATCGGTGTATTCATCGCAGCTTATCTCCCAGTAAAAATTCCAGCGCGGCATCCATACGGATATGCGGCAGCGGCCTGTCGATATCCAGCGCCTGCGGACGGAACTGCTCAAAATGAAAACCCTGCTGCTGCCAGAAGGCGTTGCCGGGAAGACGGGGCGGTACTTCGCCCGGATAGACGGTTAACGGAACACCGTCGGTCAGCCGGTGACCGCGTAATGCCGGGATGCTTTCGCCCTGATGCTCAACGTAGCCGCTCTGCGTCGCCTGCACCGAGGCCAGGCCCACGCAGTCCATGGTGATACCTTCAAACGCCGCGTTTTGCCAGGCGTCCTGCACCAGCTGCTGCAACAGCGACACCAGGTTGGCGTGCTGATCGGCGGTAACGTGATCGGACTTGGTGGCGGCGAACAGCAGCTTATCAATCACCGGGGAGAACATCCGGCGGAACAGCGTGCGCTGGCCGTAGGAGAAGCTTTGCATCAGTTGAGTCAGCGCCAGGCGCATGTCGTTAAACGCCTGCGGGCCGCTGTTCAGGGGCTGTAAACAGTCAACCAGCACAATCTGGCGGTCAAAGCGCAGAAAGTGATTTTTGTAGAAATCCTTTACCACGTGCTGGCAGTAGTACTGATAACGCGCGCGCAGCATGCCAATGTTGCTGGCGGCATCCGCCTGCGCCAGTCGGGTTTCACCGCCCTCTGCGACTTCCGGCCAGGGGAAAAACTGTAGCGCAGGGGCACCGGCCATTTCGCCGGGCAGCACAAAGCGGCCGGGCTGAATAAAGTGCAGCCCTTCCTGCTTGCAGCGCTGAAGATATTCGGTCCACGCTGCGGCGATCTCCGCCAGCCGGTTTTCGTCCGCCGGGGCCAGCGGGTCCAAACCGCTGCACAGCTGCTGCCATTTCTGCGACCACAAGGCACGGTCACCCTGTAACAGCCCGGTCATCTGCCGTGACCAGCTAAGGTAATCCTGCGCCAGCATCGGCAGATCGAGCAGCCATTCGCCGGGATAGTCGACGATTTCAAGGTACAGCGTGGAGGCATCGGTAAAATGGCGCAGCAGCGAATCGCGCGAGCGGTAGCGCAGCGCCAGTCGCATTTCGCTGACCCCGCGCGTTGGCGTCGGCCAGTCCGGCGGCGTACCGTGCAGCTGCGCCAGCCCTTCATCATAGGTAAAGCGGGGAATGCCCAGATCGCGCTGCGGCACGCGCTTCACGCCCAGCAGCCGCTGCTCGCGCACGGCGGTAAACAGCGGCAATCGGGCGTCGGTATTCACATTCAGAAGCTGGTTAACCAGCGAGGTGATAAAAGCGGTTTTACCGCTGCGGCTCAGGCCGGTAACGGCGAGGCGCAGATGGCGATCCACGCCGCGATTCACCAGCGACATCAATTCATTTTGCAGTCGTTTCATCAGGGGCCAGCTTACCTCAGGTGTTTGATTGTCCTTAGTTTAACACACTGGCGCTAGCGGGCCGGTTTCACCCATTTTGCTACAGCTCCCCGCATCACGCGGCGGAGCAGCGGTTCCAGCGCCCACGCCAGTAGAATTTTCAGCGGTTTACGCGCCACGGATTTTACCGCCCAGCCGCTCAGGCCTGCCGGGCCGTAGGTGATGGCGCTAATCAGAATAAATTTCCCCGCCTTTTTAAGCGTGGGTGCGGCCTGATGACGCAGGGTCGATTTCCCGTGACGCATAGTTTTCTCCACGTGAGTAGACACGATCAAAGCTGGCTGAAGCGGCTGCGCACGGTAAAGGTTTCTGACGTGACGTAGCGCTCCACCTCACGCAGCTGCTGCTCGCCGCCGCGCAGTTCGCGGCTAAGCTCATCCAGCAGCTGAGAGGCATTCAGCGGCGGCTGGTTGTCCAGTTCGCTCTGCGGCATTTCATCCAGCACCAGAGCCAGCGCGGCATAGGCCACCAGGGTAAAGACAAACAGCCCGAAGAACATCGACAACACCACAATCACCCGTACCAGCCGCACCGGAATATCCAGATAGTTGGCAATCCCGGCGCAGACGCCCTTCAGTTTGCCCTGCTGCGGAATACGGTAAAGCTTATGGCGGTGGTTCATGGCTGCCTCCAGTTCGGATGCTCGGCGTCGAGAATCGCTTCCAGCGCCTGAATGCGCTCACGCATTTTTTTCGCATCGCCGGTCAGCTGTTGCAGTCGTTGCAGATCGCCCTGCGACAAATCGCCGCCGCGGTTTTGCCGGTTGCTGTAGTGCAGCCACAGCCAGATCGGCGCGACGAACAGCACAAAAATAGTTAACGGTATGGCAAGAAATAACGCGCTCATTGATTCTCCTTAATACAGGCCCGTTGACGGTTGGCTTACTCGCTGCGGTTCATTTTAACTTTCAGGGCCGCAAGCTGCTGGCTGATTTCATCGTCCGCCTGTAGTTCAGCGAACTGCTGGTCGAGGGTTTTCTTTTTACCAAAGCTGTGGCTTTCGGCTTCCGCTTCCATATGGTCGATGCGGCGTTCGAACGACTCAAAGCGCGCCATCGCTTCATCAATTTTACCGCTGTCCAGCTGGCGACGAACGTCGCGAGAAGAAGAGGCCGCCTGATGACGCAGGGTCAACGCCTGCTGGCGCGCGCGGGTTTCATTCAGTTTGTTTTCCAGTTCACCAATCTCGCCTTTCATGCGGGTCAGGCTCTCTTCCACCTGGCTGGATTCCTGATTCAGCACGGCGATCAGGTCGGTGAGTTTTTGCTTCTCAATCAGCGCGGCGCGCGCCAGATCTTCTTTATCTTTGCTCAGTGCCAGCTCGGCTTTATCCTGCCATTCCGCCTGCTGGGTTTCCGCCTGGTCAATGCGGCGCAGCAGCTGTTTCTTTTCGGCCAGCGCCCGCGCAGAGGTGGTACGCACTTCCACCAGCGTATCTTCCATTTCCTGAATCATCAGGCGAACCAGCTTCTGTGGATCTTCGGCCTTTTCCAGCAGCGCGTTAATGTTGGCGTTCACGATGTCGGCGAAACGAGAAAAAATTCCCATAATAAAATCCTCTTCAATAAGATCCCGGCGTCTGCCGTTTAAACACGTTGATCGTGCGGTACGGGGATATACTATTCAAAAGGCGTGCCAGTTTTTATGTTATTGATTTTTAATGCCCAGGCGTATTTACAGTCGACAGGCTAAACTTTAGATTGGTTAATCTCGCTAAATTCTGGTGAATTTCATTATGAGCGATCGTTCCGATACCCTGCTGGGTGAGTCAAACAACTTTCTGGAAGTGCTGGAGCAGGTGTCCAGACTCGCACCGCTGAATAAACCGGTGCTGGTGGTGGGTGAACGCGGTACGGGGAAAGAGCTGATAGCCAGCCGCCTGCACTATCTGTCAGCCCGCTGGCAGGGGCCATTTATTTCACTGAACTGTGCGGCGCTGAATGAAAATCTGCTGGACTCCGAACTGTTTGGCCACGAGGCCGGTGCGTTTACCGGCGCGCAGAAGCGCCATCTGGGACGCTTTGAGCGCGCCGACGGCGGCACGCTGTTTCTGGATGAACTGGCGACGGCACCAATGCTGGTGCAGGAAAAACTGCTGCGGGTAATTGAATACGGCCATCTTGAGCGCGTTGGCGGCAGTCAGCCGCTTCAGGTCAGCGTGAGGCTGGTGTGCGCAACCAACGACGATCTGCCGCAGCTGGCGCAGGAAGGCAAGTTCCGCGCCGACCTGCTTGACCGGCTGGCGTTTGACGTCGTGCAGCTACCGCCGCTGCGCGAGCGCCGCAGCGATATTCTGGTGATGGCGCAGCACTTCGCTATGCAGATGTGCCGCGAACTCGGCCTGCCGCTGTTCCCCGGTTTTTCCTCCGGCGCGCAGCAGGAGCTGCTGGCTTACGGCTGGCCCGGCAACGTACGCGAGCTGAAAAACGTAGTGGAGCGTTCGGTGTATCGCCATGCGGACAGCGAACGGCTGCTGGATAGCATCATTATCAACCCGTTCAGTAAAACAACGCCGGTGGATCAGGTTGCAGCGAGCGAAGGCGATACCCTGCCCGACCTGCCTTTTGACCTGCGTCACTGGCAGCTGCGCCAGGAGCGCGCGCTGGTTGAAAAAAGTCTGGCTCAGGCGCGGTTTAACCAGCGCCGGGCGGCAGAGCTGCTGGGGGTCAGCTACCATCAGCTGCGTGCAATGCTGAAGAAGCACGCCATCAGCGGGGATGAATAACGGACAAAAAAAAGCCCACTCAAGGTGGGCTGAAAAATACTGGAAGCAATGTGAGCAATGTCGTGCTCTTCTCCGGTAGAGCCACCGGTGAAGCGCAGGGCAATAATAATCATTCTCACTTCTTTCTGTAAAGCACTTTGTTGAGAATTTTTCTCATTACCGCAGTGATATTGGGTGTATTTTGAACACCCCTGATAACAGTATGCTCTTTTGCTGGCGAATTAGCCGTCAGTTATCCTGTCGGCCTGTAGCCTTACGGCGAGAGTGCGGTACACTCTGCTTATGCCTTAAATATCAGACGAATTATGCGCAAACTATTTTCCACCCTCTTACTCAGCCTCGGCGTTTTCAGTGCCCAGGCGTGGTCGGCAACGCCCGGCGATATCCGCCAGAGCGGGTTTGTCTACTGCGTTAACGGCGTTATGAACACCTTTAATCCGCAGATGGCCAGCGGCGGGCTGGTGGTGGATACGCTGGCCGCGCAGTTTTACGACCGCCTGCTGGATGTTGACCCTTATACCTATCGGCTCATCCCCGAGCTGGCCGAAAGCTGGGAAGTGCTGGATAACGGCGCGACCTATCGCTTCCACCTGCGCCAGAAGGTCGACTTCCAGAAAACCGCGTGGTTTACGCCGACAAGGCCGATGAACGCCGATGATGTGGTCTTCAGTTTCGATCGTGTGTTCAATCGCCAGCACCCCTGGCACAACGTTAACGGCGGCAGCTATCCCTATTTCGACAGTCTGCAGTTTTCCGACGCGGTACAAAGCGTAAAAAAACTGGATAAAAATACCGTTGAGATCCGCCTGAACAGCCCTGATGCTTCGTTTCTGTGGCATCTCGCCACCCACTATGCGCCCGTCCTGTCGGCGGAATACGCCGATAAGCTGACCAAAAGCGATCGCCAGGAGCAGATGGACCGCGAGCCGGTCGGCACCGGGCCGTTTATGCTCAGCGAGTATCGCGCCGGGCAGTACATTCGCCTGCAGCGTAACGAAAATTACTGGAAGGGCACCCCGCGCATGTCGCAGGTGGTGATCGATCTCGGCGCTGGCGGCACCGGGCGTCTGTCCAAGCTGCTGACCGGCGAGTGTGATGTACTGGCCTATCCCGCCGCCAGCCAGCTGTCCATTCTGCGTGACGATCCGCGTCTGCGCCTGACGCTGCGCCCGGGGATGAATACCGCCTATCTGGCCTTTAATACCCGCAAGCCGCCGCTCGATCGCCCTGAAGTGCGCCAGGCGCTGGCGCTGGGGATTAATAATGAACGCCTGATGGAGTCGATTTTTTACGGTACGGCGGAAACCGCAGCCTCGATTTTGCCGCGCGCCTCCTGGGCCTACGACACCGATGCACGCATTACCCCCTACAACCCGCAAAAGGCTCGCGAAGAGCTGAAAGCGTTGGGGATCGAAAATCTGCATCTCAATCTGTGGGTGCCTTCCGCATCGCAGGCGTGGAACCCCAGCCCGATGAAAACCGCGGAACTGCTACAGGCCGATCTGGCGCAGATCGGCGTGCGGGTCACCATTGTTCAGGTTGATGGCCGCTTCCAGGAAGCCCGCCTGATGGAGATGAACCACGATCTGACCCTCACAGGCTGGTCTACCGACAGTAACGATCCCGACAGCTTCTTCCGGCCGCTGCTGAGCTGTGCGGCTATCGCATCGCAAACCAACTACGCTCACTGGTGTAATCCTGAGTTCGACGATTTGGTGCACCGGGCGCTGCTTTCCCAGCAGCTCGCCACCCGTATCGACTACTACGATCGCGCCCAGGCGCTGCTGGCAAAAGAGCTGCCGGTGCTGCCGCTGGCCTATTCACTCCGCCTGCAAGCCTATCGTTATGATATTAAAGGACTGGTACTCAGTCCGTTTGGCAATGCGTCATTCGCCGGCGTCCATCGCGACAACGGTGAGGAGACTTCACCGTGATAATTTATACGCTGCGCCGGCTGGTGCTGTTTATTGTAACTCTGTTTATGCTGACGCTGATCGGCTTCAGCCTGAGCTATTTTACCCCCCATGCGCCGCTACAGGGCGCGTCGCTGATCGATGCTTGGACCTTCTGGTTTAAAGGTATTCTGCATCTGGATTTTGGCGTTTCGAGCATTAACGGCCAGTCGATTAACCAGCAGCTGCGCGAGGTGTTTCCCGCCACGCTGGAACTGTGTTTTATGGCTTTTGCACTAGCCATGCTGATAGGTATCCCGTTGGGTATTGTTGCCGGTGTGATGCGTAACAAATGGCAGGACAAGCTGTTGAGCGCCCTTGCGCTGCTGGGTTTCTCCCTGCCGGTATTCTGGCTGGCGCTGTTGCTGACGCTGTTTTTCTCGCTCAATCTCGGCTGGCTGCCGGTGTCCGGGCGTTTCGATCTGCTTTACCCGGTGAAAAATATTACCGGCTTCGCGCTGATTGATGCGTTTCTTTCGGATTCACCATGGCGACATGAGATGATTATCAGCGCCCTCACCCATATGATCCTGCCGGTTGCCGCACTGTCAGTTGCTCCCACCACCGAGGTGATCCGCCTGCTGCGCATCAGTACCCGCGAAGTGATGGAGCAGAACTACGTTAAGGCAGCCGCCACGCGCGGGCTGTCGCTGTTCACCATTATTCGCCGCCACGTATTGCATAACGCCGTACCGCCGGTGATCCCGCGTCTCGGGCTGCAGTTCTCTACGATGCTTACGCTGGCGATGATCACCGAGATGGTCTTCAGCTGGCCTGGCCTGGGCCGCTGGCTGATTAACGCCATTCGGCAGCAGGATTACGCGGCGATCTCCGCCGGGGTGATGGTGGTCGGCGCGCTGGTGATCGCGGTGAACGTGCTGGCCGATATCCTCGGGGCGATGACCAACCCGCTGAAGCATAAGGAATGGTATGCCCTCAGATAATATCTACGCAGAGAAGCGCCCACCCAGCCCGCTGCGCCACACGTGGCGGCTGTTCTATCACGACACCACGGCGATGATTGGCCTGTACAGTTTTGGTGCCGTACTGCTGCTGTGCATCTTTGGCAATCTGATTGCGCCTTACGGCATCGACCAACAGTTCCTCGGCTATCAGCTGCTGCCGCCGTCCTGGTCGCGCTACGGCGACGTCTCCTTCTTCCTCGGCACCGACGATTTGGGCCGTGATTTGCTCAGCCGCATGCTGAGCGGCGCGGCACCCACCGTGGGATCGGCGATTGTCATTACCCTGGCCGCCGCAGTGTGCGCCATGCTGCTTGGGGTACTGGCGGGGTTAACGCACGGACTGCGTTCGGCGGTGATGAACCACGTGCTGGATACCCTGCTCTCCATACCTTCACTGCTGTTGGCGATCATCGTCGTCGCGTTTATGGGACCAAGGCTGGAACATGCCATGCTGGCGGTGTTTCTGGCGATCCTGCCGAGGCTGGTACGCGCTATTTACAGCGCGGTTCACGATGAGCTGGAAAAAGAGTACGTGGTGGCATCCCGGCTCGACGGAGCCAGCAACCTGGATATTCTGTGGCACGCGATTTTACCGAATATTCTTGCGCTGCTGGTGAGCGAGTTTACCCGCGCGCTGTCGATGGCCATCCTTGATATTGCTGCACTGGGCTTTCTCGACCTCGGCGCACAGCTGCCTTCGCCGGAATGGGGAGCAATGCTGGGGGATTCCCTCGAATTGATTTATGTTGCACCCTGGACCGTGATGTTACCCGGCGCAGCGATTATGCTTTGTGTACTGATCGTCAACCTGTTGGGTGACGGCGTGCGCCGGGCCATCGTTGCGGGAGTCGAATAATGCCGCTGCTCGATATTCGAAATCTGACCATTGAGTTTATGACCGCCGACGGCCCGGTCAAGGCGGTCGACCGCGTCAGCATTACGCTGACCGAAGGCGAAATTCGCGGGCTGGTCGGCGAATCAGGTTCGGGTAAAAGCCTGATCGCCAAGGCTATCTGCGGCGTGACCAAGGATAACTGGCGCATTACCGCGGACCGTATGCGCTTTGATGATATCGATCTGCTGCATCTTTCCCCCCGCGAGCGACGTAAAATCGTTGGCCAGAATGTGTCGATGATTTTTCAGGAGCCGCAGTCCTGCCTCGATCCGTCTGAAAGCATCGGCAGACAGCTCAAGCAGGCAATACCCGGTTCAACATGGAAAGGACGCTGGTACCAGCGTTTTCGCTGGCGTCACTACAGGGCGATTGAGCTGCTGCACCGGGTCGGTATTAAAGATCATAAAGATATTATGCGCAGCTTCCCCTACGAGCTGACCGACGGCGAGTGTCAGAAGGTGATGATCGCCATCGCGCTTGCCAACCAGCCGCGCCTGCTGATTGCCGACGAACCCACTAACGCCATGGAGCCAACCACCCAGGCGCAGATTTTCCGCCTGCTCTCCAGGTTGAATCAGAATAACAACACCACCATTCTGCTCATCAGCCACGACCTGCAGATGCTGAGCCACTGGGCCGATAAGATTAACGTGATGTACTGCGGTCAGACGGTGGAGACGGCGGTCAGCGAAGAGCTGATTAGCGCTCCCCACCATCCTTATACGCAGGCGCTGATCCGCGCGATGCCGGACTTTGGCCGCTCGCTACCGCACAAAAGCCGGTTGAATACGCTGCCGGGTGCCATTCCGTCGCTGGAGCATCTGCCGATTGGCTGTCGTCTTGGCCCGCGCTGCCCCTACGCACAGCGCACCTGTATTGAAACGCCACGGCTGAGCGGCTCAAAGAATCATCTGTACGCCTGCCACTTCCCGCTGAATACGGAGCAACAGTAATGGACGAAACGCTACTGGAAGTGCGCAACCTCAGTAAAACCTACCGCTATCGCACCGGGCTGTTTCGCCGACAGCACGTTGAGGCAGTGAAAGACGTCAGCTTTACCGTGCGCGAGGGACAGACGCTGGCGGTTATCGGTGAAAACGGATCGGGTAAATCAACGCTGGCTAAAATGCTGAGCGGGATGATTGAACCCTCCTCCGGCGAAATGATGATTGACGATCATGCCCTGGAGTACGGCGATTACGGCTATCGCAGTCAGCGTATTCGCATGATATTCCAGGATCCGTCCAACTCGCTGAATCCTCGTCAGCGCATCAGCCAGATTCTGGATTTGCCCCTGCGGCTCAATACCGAACTGAATGCCGAAGAGCGGGAAAAGCGAATTATTGCCACGCTGCGCCAGGTCGGACTGCTGCGCGATCACGCCGCCTACTACCCGCATATGCTGGCCCCGGGACAGAAGCAGCGTATCGGCCTGGCCCGCGCGTTGATCCTACAGCCCCGGGTGATTATTGCCGATGAGGCGCTGGCCTCGCTGGATATGTCAATGCGTTCGCAGCTGATTAATCTGATGCTGGAACTGCAGGACCGGCATCGCATCGCCTACATCTATGTAACTCAGCACCTCGGCATGATGAAACACATCAGCGATCAGGTATTGGTGATGCATCAGGGTGAAGTGGTTGAGCGCGGCAGCACCGCAGATGTGCTGGCCTGCCCGCTACATGAACTGACTAAGCGTCTTATTACCAGCCATTTTGGTGAACCGCTGACCGCTGACGCCTGGCGCAAAGATCGTTAAGCCTCCATCTTCCCTTTCATAAAAGACGTTTCGGACGTGTGCGGTGCGCCTGCCGCGCCGCTCCGGTGTCCCTGCTGTTTCTAAGCCCTTATATCTTCCAGCTATTTAATAGCACCGATCATTATTTTGCTCGCCACAGCGCTTACGTCAGGATATTCATGCCATTCAGATCGGCGGTGTGTTTGACCTTAACGGCACCGACGGTCAGTTAACTTGAAAAGGAATGACCATGGAACAACGCCGTTTTCCCGGCAACAGCCACTGGTATCATGAAACCCAGACCAGTCTGCCCGCTCAGCGTAGCGCGCTGGTGCCTGAGGCCGCCGATATTACAGACCGTTTTTTACTTGGTCTGACCCAGCAGGCGGAAGGAGAATTAAAGACTATCGTGCAGCGCGCGCAACCGCTGCATCTGGCGTCGCGCGATCTGTATCAGCTGCTGTTTCCCAGCCAGCTGTCCACCAGCCTGACGCATACCCTTACGCTGTACGATCGCATCAGCACCGCGCTGACCGTCGCGCAGGTGACGGGCATTCAGCGCCTGTGCAACCACTATGCGGCGCGCCTGAATCCGCTGCCTGGGCCGGATTCATCACGCGAAAGCAATCGTCGCTTAACGCAGATCACCGAATACGCCCGCCAGCTTGCCGGGCAGCCGACGCTGATTGACTCTGCGGCGCTTCAGCGTCTTGATGAGGTGGGATTAACCGCGCCCGATATCATTACCTTCAGCCAGATTATCGGCTTCGTCAGCTACCAGGCGCGGGTCGTGGCGGGTATTCACGCGCTGATGGCGCTGCCGGTACGCTGGATGCCGGGTGTTAGCGTGCCGCCCGATGCGGCTTTGCTTCCGTCCGGAGCATGGCAGCCCGCGCTAACGCCGCTGGAACCGCGCTACGCTGCCGCCGATCAGCTGGAAGCGCTGACCTTCTGTCTACCGTTGATTAAGCCTGAAAGCTTTGTCTGGCTGCTGGCGCAGGATGGCGATGTGCTGAACGGCTGGGGACATCTGCTCTCTGCACTGGAAAAACAGCACGCGTCGGACGATACCGCCCTTGCCGCCGCGGTCACCGCACGTATCAACGGCAGCAGCATTTGCTTTGCTCACTATCCGGCAGGAGAACTGCGCGATGCGCTGTGGGAAAATGTAGACCAGGCATTAAGCATCGCCACTGAGCGGCAGAAAGCGATCATTCTGCTGGCCGCCCAGCTGACGCGCGTTCCCGAACGTTTTAGCGCGGCGCATTTGCAGCCGCTGCGCGAGGCCGGTTTATCGACCGCCGGGATTTTCGATGTGATCCTGAGCGTGGCCGCCGCCGCCTGGTCAAACCGCCTGATGCAGAGCCTGGGCACGGTCAGTGTTGAGAATCATTAATATCTCAGAGGATTGATGCAGGTCTGATGGCGATCGTTGTGTTCAACCCCAGATGCCGCAGACCTGATATCCGTACCGAAGTTCAGCAGGAGACATTTCCGGGCTGATAGCACGCTGAAATCCAGTAAGCGATGTTACCGGTCTGCGTTCAGCTGACCAGCAGGTGCCGGACTTCATCAAAGAAGTGCTGCGCCAGCGGCGTGGCACGCCCCGGCTCAGCGATGACCACCGCACCGTGGCGCGACATCGGCGGCATCAGCAGCGGACGTCGGCACAGTTCACCAGTACTTTCCGGGATCAGATGCCCGACCGGGGAAATCAGGCAGCCCAGCCCCACCTGCACACCCTGAATTAACTGGAAGATAGAGGTTGTTTCCATTACCACACGCAGATTCAGCCCCGCAGCAAGGAAATGGCTGTCCAGATAGCGGCGGAAATAGCGCGTACGGTCGGCCAGACACAGCGGCAGCGAAACCACATCGTCCAGAACCAGCGGCGTATCCCCCGCCAACTGAGGGAAATGCTGCGGATGCCAGATAACCTCAACGCCGCGATCGTCGAGCATCTCTGCCTGGAAGTGCAGTTCACGCAGTGTAGCCAGCTCAAAGAAACCAATGCCGACATCCACCGTGTGGCTGTTCAGCGCTTCCAGCAGCTGGTCGGCGCTAAGCACCGCGATGCGATAATCCAACTGGGGATAACGATCGGATACCGCCTTCAGCAGCTGCGGCAGGGAAATACTGCACTGCGGCACCACGCCGATGCGCAACGTACCGCTGACACCGTGCTTCAGCGATTCCACTTCCAGCTTCAGCCCCTGATAAACCGAAACGATTTCACGCGCCCACGAGAGCACACGCTCGCCCTCTGGCGTAAAACCGTCAAAGTTATTGCTGCGGTTGATCAGCGAAAGACCCAGCTCGCGCTCCAGATTTTTCAGGCGCATTGAAAGGGTCGGCTGGCTGACAAAACTGGCCTCGGCAGCGCGGCCAAAGTGGCGTTCGCGCTCCAGATTACAGAGGTAAATTAACTGCTTAATGTCTATTTTTTCTATTCCACAAAGAGTTAAGACTAAATATTATTCGAAATTATAACGAGCTCATATTCCAGGTACAAACACAACCTTTCCGGTTAATGATGCCTGAGTTTCAGGCAATGCCCAGCGCGCTCTTCACCTCTCCGGCGATTTTCTCCACCTGCGGGCCATAGATCACCTGCACATCCGTATCGCTGACGCGGTTCACGCCGTTGGCCCCGGTGCTCATCAGCGTGGCATCCACCACCTCTTTCATCGTTTTCACCCGGACGCGCAGGCGGGTAAAGCAGCAGTCTACATCCTCAATATTTTCTGCACCGCCCAGACCGCTGATAATCACTTTGATCCGCTCTGCGGCTTCCACCTGCGGCGTCGCGTCCTCTTCTTCCGTTTCACGCCCCGGGGTTTCTACGCGCATGCGCTGAATAATAAAGCGGAAGCTGTAGTAATAGACCGGTACGTAAATCAGCCCCAGCGCGATGCTCCACCACCAGGCGGTTTTTTCACCGCCGAGGATACCGAACACCACCAGATCGATCGCCCCGCCCTGCACATTGCCAATCATCAGATGAAACAGCGACATCAACATAAACGACAGCCCGCTGAGCAGCGCATGCAGGATGTAGAGCACCGGTGAAACGAAAATAAAGCAGAACTCCAGCGGCTCGGTGATGCCGGTGGTGAAGGATGTCAGCGCGGCGGCCAGCATTAGCGCCTTGACGCGCTGCTTATGTTCAGGCCGGGCCGCATGGTAAATCGCCAGCGCGGCAGCGGGCAGGCCAAACATCATTACCGGAATTTTGCCCTGGGCAAGAAAACGCGTAGCTTCCCGCACCGTTTCATCGGGCACGCTGCCGGGATGGGTCAGCGAGGCGTTAAAGATATTCAACGCTCCCACCAGCGTCTGGCCGTCAACGGTGGCAATGCCGCCAATCGGCGTAAAACGCACGGTTTCATTCAGGATGTGGTGCAGCCCGGTCGGGATCAGCAAGCGCTCGCTGGTGCCGTAAAGAAATGCGCCGTACTGGCCGCTTTTACCAATCAGTTCGCCGACCCATGCAATGCCAAGTCCAATGGTTGGCCAGATCGCCGCCAGCAGCACGCCCACCAGCGGCAGCACCAGCACAGTGACAATCGGCACAAAGCGCCGCCCGCCGAAGAAGCTGATCGCCGTGGGCAGCTGAACGGTGTAGCAGCGGTTATGGATCACCGCAGTGAGCAGCCCGGCAATCACCCCGCCCAGCACGCTCATATTGTAGGTGAAAATGCCCAGCATCTGGATATATTCCGCCGCCGTCATCATCGCCTGAGTCTGGTCCATGCCCTGCGCCTGAAGCGCCTGGGCGGTCGTGGTGGCAGCGGTCAACCCCTTCGCCGCCAGCGTGGCGCTGACGCCAACGTGCATCGTAATAAAGCCAATCGTCGCGGCAAACGCCGCTGTGGGTTTTTCCGCTTTAGCCAACCCAATCGCGCTGGCAACGGCAAATAGCAGTGGAAGGTTGGCGAACAGCGCACCCGCAACCTTACGGATAAAACCGATAATCAGCTGCGGTACCTGCATCGCGGCAAACGCTTCACCGGTAATCGCCGGATTCTGCATTGCCGCCGCCACGCCAAGGAAAATCCCGGCGGCGGCAATGACCGAAATCGGCATCATCAGCGCTTTACCAAAGGCATGAACGCTGCTGGCAAACTTTTTCATCTGGCCTCTCCCGCCCGGCTTGGTGAACGCTAAGTATTAGACGACAGCGGAGGGATCGCCGTACCACAGGGGAAAATGACAGGCTATTTTTTGAACAGCGTCACAGTTTTAACAATTCCGCGATAAATACTAACTATCGCTCCATCGCTGCAATCAATTAGACAATTCCCACACTGGCTATCACACTTATGCAAAAGGAGTCATAACTTCTTAACATCATTCCAACATAAGCCTGCATATCATGAAATTTAAAGAAGCGATTAAACCCTACCAGGCCGCGGCCGGTGGTTGGGGTTCCCTGGAAGCGACCACCCGTTTTGTCTTCGACAGCAAACAAGTATTAAAAAACATGCGCAACCTGATGCGTATGAACAAGGCAAAAGGCTTCGACTGCCCCGGCTGTGCCTGGGGCGATGATAATAAAAGTACCTTCAGCTTCTGCGAAAACGGGGCCAAAGCGGTCACCTGGGAAGCCACCCGCCGCAATATTGGTGCCGACTTCTTTGCGCAGTACAGCGTGAGCGCCCTCTATCAGCAAAGCGACTACTTCCTGGAGTATCAGGGTCGCCTGACCGAGCCCCTGCGCTATAACCGCCAGACCGACCGCTACGAGCCAATTAGCTGGGACGATGCGTTTGCCCTGATCGCCCGCCACATCAAGGCGATGGACAATCCGCACCAGATGGAGCTTTACACCTCTGGCCGCGCCAGCAATGAAGCGTCCTGGCTTTACCAGCTGTTTGGCCGCCTGAATGGCAGCAACAACTTCCCCGACTGTTCCAATATGTGCCACGAGGCCAGCGGCAGCGGCCTGAAGCGCAGTATCGGTGTCGGTAAAGGTACGATTCGCCTTGATGACTTCGATCATGCCGATGCGATTTTCGTCTTTGGCCAGAACCCGGGTACCAACCATCCGCGTATGCTGCACAGCCTGCGCCACGCCGCCGATCACGGCGCTAAAATTGTCACCTTCAATACCCTGCGCGAGCGTGGGCTGGAGCGTTTTGCCGACCCGCAAAAACCGCTGGAAGTGGTGACCAGCATGGCCGGACAGATCAGTTCTACTTACTATCAGCCGAATCTGGGCGGGGATATGGCCGCCGTTCGCGGTATGGTGAAAGTACTGGCGGAAAATCACCGCACGCTGGTTGCCGCCGGTGAAAAAGGCCTGTTTGACGAAGCGTTTATCAATGCAAAAACCGAAGGCGTTGAGGCCTATCTGGCCGAAGTGGATGCCACCGAATGGTCGCAGATCGTCCAGCAGTCCGGCCTTAGCGAGCAGCAAATCCGCGAAGCGGCGGCGATTTATCAGAGCGCCGACCGGGTGATTTGTACCTGGGCGATGGGTATCACTCAGCACAAACACTCCGTGGATACGGTGCGTGAAATCGTTAACCTGCAGCTGCTGTTTGGTCAGCTGGGTAAAAAGGGTGCGGGCCTTTGCCCGGTGCGCGGACACAGTAACGTGCAGGGCAACCGCACAATGGGCATTGACGAGAAGCCGCCTAAGGCATTCCTCGACAGTCTGGGCCAGCATTTCGGCTTCGAGCCACCGCGTGAAATCGGCCACAACACCGTTGAAGCGCTGGAAGCGATGTTGCGCGATGAAATCAAGGTACTGATCGCCCTGGGCGGTAACCTGGCGGCCGCTGCGCCGGATAGCCCGCGTACCGAAGAAGCGCTGCGCCGCTGTGGCCTGACCGTGCAGATCAGTACTAAGCTCAACCGCAGCCACCTCTGCCCGGGTGCAGTAGACGCACTGATCCTGCCTACGCTGGGCCGTACCGAACAGGATATTCAGGCTACCGGTCCACAGTTTATTACCGTGGAAGACTCGTTCAGCATGGTGCATGCCTCAGAAGGCGTGGGCAAGCCGATTGCCGATACCCAGCGTTCTGAAACCTGGATTGTCGCCGGTATCGCCAACGCGGTGCTGGGCAACGAGAAGGTCGACTGGCTGGGTCTGGCGGCGGATTACAATCTGATCCGCGACCATATCGCTGCCACCATACCGGGCTTCGCGGATTTCAATGCGAAATGCGATATCAAGGGCGGCTTCTATCTCGGTAACGCCGCGGCGGAACTGCGGTTTAATACCCTGCATGAGAAGGCGCAGTTCAGCAACGCGGCGCTGCCCGTCTCCCTGTTCCCTGAGCTGGATGACGAGGTGCCGTTCACGCTGCAAACTCTGCGTTCGCACGATCAGTACAACACCACTATTTACGGTCTGGACGATCGTTACCGTGGCGTTTACGGCCAGCGCGAGGTGCTGTTTATCAATGCGCAGGATATGGAAAAACTGGGCTTTGCCGCTGGTGATAATGTCGACATTGAAACCGTGTGGAACGACGGCATTACCCGTAAAGTTCATGGCTTCAAACTGGTGCCGTACAACATTCCTGCCGGGAATCTGGCCGCCTACTATCCGGAAACTAACCCGCTGGTGCCATTATCCAGCTTCGGTGATATCAGCGGAACGCCAACCTCGAAGTCGGTGCCGGTGAAAATTTCTCTGTCACCGATCAAGCACGAATTGCGGATTGCGTAAGTGCGGGGGCGGCCGGAAAATGGCCGCCCTTTTCATACCGGACTTGCCGCGAGGCGGTTAATCGCGTAAAACTGTCTGCCGCTCTTAGGCCACGAAAACTGTTGAAATTATGTTCCAGGATAACCCGCTGCTCGCGCAGCTTAAAGAGAAACTCCACTCCCAGACACCTCGCGTTGAGGGTGTGGTAAAAGGTACGGAAAAAGGCTTTGGCTTCCTGGAAGTCGATGCTCAGAAAAGCTACTTTATTCCGCCGCCGTTCATGAAAAAAGTGATGCACGGTGACCGCGTTTCAGCGGTATTGCAAACCGATAAAGATCGCGAAGTAGCCGATCCGGAAACCCTGATCGAGCCGTTCCTCACCCGTTTTGTTGGCCGGGTGCAGCGGAAGGACAAAGACGATCGTCTGTCCATTATTCCCGATCATCCTCTGCTCAAGGATGCTATCCAGTGTCGCGCCGATCGTAGCGTGAAACATGATTTCCAGAACGGCGACTGGGCGGTTGCCGAGATGCGCCGCCACCCACTGAAAGGCGACCGCACTTTCTACGCCGAGCTTACCGAATTTATCACTACCGGTGATGACCATCTCGCCCCGTGGTGGGTGACACTGTCACGCCACAATCTGGAGCGTGAAGCGCCGGATGTCGCCACGCCGGAAGAGATGCTGGATGAAAAGCTGGAGCGTGAAGATCTCACCGCCCTGAATTTCGTCACCATCGACAGTGCCAGCACCGAAGATATGGACGATGCGCTGTACGTGGAAGAAACCAGCGATGGCGAACTGCTGCTGACCATTGCCATTGCCGATCCGACGGCCTATGTGCTGCCGGGCAGCAAGCTGGATAAAATCGCCGCCGAACGTTCGTTCACTAACTATCTGCCGGGCTTCAATATCCCGATGCTGCCGCGCCAGCTGTCGGACGATATCTGCTCGCTGCGCCCGAACGAACGCCGCCCGGTGCTGGCCTGCCGCGTGAAAATTGCCGCAGACGGTACGCCTGCCAGCGACATTCAGTTCTTCGCCGCCTGGATCGAATCCAAAGCCAAGCTGGCTTACGATAACGTTTCCGACTGGCTGGAAAACGACGGTGCCGGTGAATGGCAGCCGGATAGCGAAGCGATTGCTCAGCAGATCCGTCTGCTGCATCGTCTGTGCCTGGCACGCAGCGAATGGCGTCAGAGCCATGCGCTGGTGTTCAAAGATCGCCCTGACTTCCGCTTCCTGCTGGGTGAAAAAGGCGAAGTGCTGGATATCATCGCTGAACATCGCCGCATCGCTAACCGCATCGTTGAAGAATCCATGATTCTGGCCAATATCTGTGCTGCGACCGTGCTGCGCGATAATTTGGGCTTCGGCGTCTACAACGTGCATTTAGGCTTCGACCTGGTTAACGCCGAGCAGGCCGCTGCGGTGCTGGCCAACCACGGCATTACCGCCGACCCTGCGGCGATTGCCACACTGGAAGGCTTCCGCGAGCTGCGTCGTGAGCTGGATGCTCAGCCTACCCAGTTCCTCGACAGCCGTATTCGCCGCTTCCAGTCGTTTGCCGAAGTCAGCATTGAACCCGGCCCGCACTTCGGCCTGGGCCTTGAGGCATACGCAACCTGGACTTCGCCAATCCGTAAGTTCGGCGATATGATCAACCATCGCCTGCTGAAAGCGATTATTAAAGGTGAAGCGGCTGAACGCCCTGCTGATGAGCTGACGGTGAAAATGGCCGAACGCCGCCGCCAGAACCGCATGGCAGAACGCGATGTTGGCGACTGGCTCTACTCGCGTTTCCTGCAAAAAGCGGTGGGAACCGACCAGCGCTTCAGCGCCGAGATTATCGACGTCTCGCGTGGCGGCATGCGCGTTCGACTGCTGGACAACGGCGCGGTCGCTTTTATCCCGGCTCCGTTTATTCACGCGGTGCGTGACGAGCTGGTGTGCAGCAATGAAAACGGCTCCGTGATGATCAAAGGCGAAGTAGCTTATCGCGTTACCGACGTTATTGAGGTCACCATCGCCGAAGTGCGCATGGAAACCCGCAGCGTGGTGGCTCGCCCGGCAGCATAAAACTCAATGCGGGATAACGACTCAGGTTATCCCGCATTATTTCTCTCTACTTCCCTGCGTAAAAAATCCCCGACAGTTCACACTTCCTGACTGATTACCTTCCTATTACATTTCATTACACTATTTTTAACTTGCTGATTCCTTCTCCCCTTTGCGGTTCTTACAAGGAGTAATGTGATGAAAAACGTCAAGGCAAGTTTGATCTGGATTGCCGTGGCCATCGTTGGTGCCTGCGCGTTTGCGATGCTGGCATTGAACCGAGGCGAACCGGTTAACGCACTGTGGCTGGTGGTGGCCGCCGTTGCCTGCTACAGCATTGCTTATCGATTCTACAGTCTGTTTATTACCCGCAATATTTTTGAGCTGGACGATCGGCGTATGACGCCCGCCGAGCGTAAAAATGACGGTCTGGACTACGTTCCCACCAACAAATGGGTGCTCTTCGGGCATCACTTTGCCGCTATCGCCGGTGCAGGGCCGCTGGTCGGTCCGATCCTTGCCGCCCAGATGGGCTTCTTGCCCGGAACACTGTGGATCCTGATTGGCGTAATGCTGGCCGGTGCAGTACAGGACTTCCTGATTCTGTTTATCTCCACACGCCGCGACGGACGCTCACTGGGGGAAATGGCCCGCCAGGAACTGGGCGCATTTGCCGGGGTGATCACCATGCTCGGTGCGCTTGGCGTGATGATTATTATTCTTTCCGCGCTGGCGCTGGTGGTAGTGAAAGCGCTAACCAACAGTCCGTGGGGCATGTTCTCCATCGCCGCCACCCTGCCGATTGCCCTGTTCATGGGTGTGTACATGCGCTTTATCCGCCCCGGCCATATCGCCGAGGTGTCGCTGATCGGCTTCGTGCTGATGATGGCCGCGATTATTTACGGCGGTGATATCGCCCTGCATCCTTTCTGGGGGCCGTTCTTTACCCTGAAAGGCACCACCCTGACGCTGGTGCTGGTGATCTACGGCTTCGTGGCTTCAGTTTTGCCGGTGTGGTTGCTGTTGGCACCGCGCGATTATCTGTCTACTTTCCTGAAAATCGGGGTGATCGTCGGTCTGGCGGTGGGCATTGTCTTTGCCATGCCGGAAATGAAAATGCCTGCGGTGACGCGTTTTATTGACGGCAGCGGGCCGGTGTTCTCCGGCGGACTGTTCCCGTTCCTGTTTATTACCATTGCCTGTGGCGCAATTTCAGGCTTCCACGCGCTGGTTTCGAGTGGCACAACGCCGAAACTGGTGGAGCGCGAAAGCCATATCCGTATGCTCGGCTACGGCGCGATGCTGATGGAGTCTTTCGTCGCCATTATGGCGCTGATCTGCGCCTCGGTGCTGGACCCGGGTATCTATTTTGCGATGAATGCCCCGGCGGCGCTGATTGGCACCACGGTAGAAAGCGCCGCGCAGGCGATTAACGGCTGGGGCTTTGTCATCACGCCGGAGGTGCTGACCGCGATTGCCCGCGACGTAGGGGAAACCTCGATTCTTTCCCGCGCAGGTGGCGCTCCGACCTTTGCCGTTGGCATGGCGCATATCATCACCGAGGTATTTAACAGTCGGGCGATGATGGCCTTCTGGTATCACTTTGCCATTCTCTTTGAGGCGCTGTTTATCCTGACGGCGGTTGATGCCGGTACTCGTGCCTGCCGGTTTATGGTGCAGGATCTGGCGGGTACCGCTATCCCGGCGCTGGCGAATAACCGTTCCTGGTTCGGCAATATTATCGGGACAGCGGTGGCCGTTTCCGGCTGGGGCTTCTTCGTCTACCAGGGCGTTATCGATCCATTGGGCGGGATTAATACCCTGTGGCCGCTGTTCGGCATCGGCAACCAGATGCTGGCTTCAATGGCGCTGATTCTGGGTACAGTAGTGCTGTTTAAGATGAAAAAACAGCGCTACGCCTGGGTGACTATTTTGCCGACTGCCTGGCTATTCGTTACCTCAATGACGGCCGGATGGCAGAAAATCTTCCACGAAAAACCGTCGATTGGTTTCCTCGCCCAGGCGAAGAAATTCTCCGCCGGTATCGATCAGGGCGTGGTGATTGCCCCGGCAAAAAGCATCGCGGATATGCAGACCATCGTAATGAGTAACCAGATTAACGCAGCGCTATGCGGCTTCTTTATGCTGGTTGCTGTCACTATGTTGATTTCGTCTTTCTTCGTGATCCGCCGCGCTCTGCAAAGCAGCCAGCCAACCACGCACGAAAGCGAGATTGTTCTGCGTGGTGAAACGGCACAAAGTACGGTGAATCGCCTCTGACTTTAGCTACTAACACGCTGTCCATGCCCGGCACTTGATGCATTATTTTTCTGAGGGCATGTTACACAATCCAACAATTGCGTTATTGTTACTAATGAGTCTCCCCGATCGGACGGTCGGGGAGATTTTTTATTTATCCTGATTTAATCAGTCTGGATTAATTGCTATTGTGTCTCGGGATTCTGCAACCGGCTAATACTGTTGCTAAAATAAGAAGATACCATCTGCACTGCATCACGAAGGAGAAAGAATAAATGACCGATGAACAGGGGCAAACGCTGCTATACGCCTGGTTTGGCACCAGTAGCCCTTATTGGCATTTACGCTCCGACAGCGATGCGCTGCACTTCGCTCAGGAAGAGAATGGCGAAACCAATATCGCCGTACCGCTGAATACCGCACAGGCCAGAATGGTCCGCGAGATGACGGTGGTCACGTCCAGTATTAACCTCACGCTGTCGCTGTACGGCACCCCGATCTCAATGCATCTGGTTGGCCGTAAAACCAGCCTGACTGACTGGGCAGGTACCGCTTCAGCCTGGGGAGATACCTCCGCAGTTGCGCGTGACTTAGCCTTAGGACTTTCTTTTGCCGAGCAGGTGGTTTCGGAAGCCAACTCGGTGATCGTTATCCTCGATCAGCACGGTAATATTCAGCGCTTTAACCGCCTGAGCGAAGAGTATACCGGCCTGAAAGAGCAGGAAGTGATTGGTCGCAATGTGTACCAGCTGTTTATGACTCGACAGGAAGCGGCCTCCTCCCGTCGCAATATCAGCACCTTCTTCCGTGAAGGCAGTTCGTATGAAGTTGAACGCTGGATCAAAACGAAGATGGGACAGCGTCTGTTCCTGTTCCGCAATAAATTTGTTCACAGCGGCAGCGGTAAAAATGAAATTTATCTGATCTGTTCGGGCACGGATATTACTGAAGAGCGCCGCGCTCAGGAACGGCTGAGAGTGCTGGCTAATACCGATACGATTACCGGTCTGCCCAACCGCGCCGCAATTAATGATCGCATCGCCGAGGTACTGGAAACCCGCGACACCGAGCAGGTCGGCGTTGTTTATCTGGATCTGGATAACTTCAAAAAAGTTAACGATGCTTACGGACATATGTTTGGCGATCAGCTGTTGCAGGCCGTGTCGCTGGCGATCCTGAGCTGCCTGGAGAAAAATCAAACGCTGGCACGCCTCGGCGGTGATGAGTTTATCGTGCTGGCAGAAGATACGTCTCAGGCCGCTCTGGAAGCGATGGCCTCCCGCATTATCGACCGGCTTAAGCAGACCTTCCGCATCGGTCTGATTGAGGTGTATTCCGGCTGTTCAATCGGTATCGCCATTGCCCCACAGCACGGCGAGGATCGCGACAGCCTGATCCGCAACGCCGACACGGCGATGTATACAGCGAAAGAAAACGGTCGCGGCCAGTTCAGCGTATTCTCTACCGAAATGAACCAGCGGGTGTTTGAATACCTCTGGCTGGACACGAACCTGCGCAAGGCGCTGGAGCTGAGCCAGTTAGTCATTCACTATCAGCCAAAACTGGACGTTGACGGCACCGTCAGCAGCGTTGAGGCGCTGGTCCGTTGGCTATCTCCGGAACGCGGCCTGCTTCGCCCCGATCGTTTTATCTCCTACGCCGAGGAATCGGGGTTAATTGTTCCGCTGGGCCGCTGGGTGATGCTGACCGTGCTGGAACAGATCCTGGAATGGCGCAAACGCGGCATTTTCCTGCGTGTGGCGGTCAACGTTTCCGCACGGCAGCTCATCGATCAGAGTATTTATACCGACCTCAAGCTGGCGCTGGATGAAGCCGGGCTGGAAAGCTGTCCGATTGATATCGAACTGACCGAAAGTTGCCTGATGGAAAATGAAAGCCAGGCACTGGTGCTGATGGGCGAATTCCAGCAGTTAGGTGCATCGGTGCATCTTGATGACTTCGGCACCGGCTATTCTTCGCTGTCGCAGCTGGCGCGCGTGCCGATTGATGCCATTAAACTCGATCAGAGCTTTATTCGTAACGTCGACGAAAAAGCCGTTTCGCAATCGCTGGTACGGGCCATTGTTGCCGTTGCCCGGGCGCTGGATTTGCAGGTGATTGCCGAAGGAATTGAAACCGAGGAAGAAGAGGCGTTCGCACTGGCCTGCGGCGTTGACGTGCGCCAGGGCTATCTGTACGCGAAGCCAATGCCCGTTGATGAACTTGAGCACTGGCTTGCGCACTACCTTGTTAAAGCCTGATTATGGTTGATAAACGCACTTAACCCGCTTTCAGCAAGGTTTGAGCACTGTGACGATTTTGTAAGTTAACCAGACGTTCCATATAGGCAATATCCTTAGGTTCCAGGCTGAAGGCGAAATCAACCCAGTCTTCCGTGATGTCCATCAGTTCGGCGCGGGTCAGCTGAAGCACGCGCTGGCGTGCTTTCAGCATTGCCCGCACGCCGTTCAGCTTCGGCCGCAGCGTATCAATAAAGGTACGCGTACTGTGGTAAGCCTCGTCCGGCTGGAACAGACGGTCAACCAGCCCGCGCGTTTCAAACCACTCTGCGGTGTGTGATTCACCTTCGCAAATCAGTTCTTCTGCCAGCTTCATACCTGCCCGGCGGGCAACCAGCGAGTAGCCGCCCATCCCGGGGAACAGGTTAAAAGCAATTTCAGGGAAGCCCATCCGCGCGGTGTTCTGCGCCAGAATAAAGTGATGCGCCAGCGCTGCTTCAAATCCGCCCCCCAGCGCACTGCCCTCAACCATCGCAATGGTTACCGCACCGGTATCAAATCCTCTTGCCGCCGCGTGAATGCAGTCCACACAGGCACGGGCATAAGCCCGCAGGGCCTCACGGCGGCCGTTTTTGATCGACTCCACAAAGAAGCTGAGATCGCCTCCGGCATTAAACATGCCGGGGACCAGTGAGCCGGTAACCCAAAAATCGATAGCCAGCCCCGACCGCTGTGCCGCATAGCTGAGATTCATGATCTCCTCTATCAGCTGGTGGTTGAAGCTCGGGCGCGGCTGCGCACGCAGCAGCATCCACATGGTCCGGCGCTCCTCCTCATAGTATGCGGAGAGCTGGGTCATCTGTCCGGCTTCACTGAACAGTCTGCAGGTAGTCTGGTTTACAACGGTCATATTATTATCCTCGATTAGTCATGCGTTCAGTACGCAGCTCCAGCCTAATCGACAGGATGTTTACACTAAATGGCTGTTTGATTATTAAAGCAAATTAGTAAATTTTCAGACAAAAAGTGACAATAAACACCCGGATAAAATGGCCGCCGACGGTAAGAAACTCCCAACGTTAAAAATCACTTCTGGCCGTAGTAGGCTCCGGCACCGTGCTTACGCAAATAGTGTTTATCCAGCAGGGTTTGCTGCATCACCGGCAGCTCGGGGGCAAGTTGTTGACTAAAGATGCCCATATAGGCCACTTCTTCCAGCACGACGGCACTGTGTACGGCATCGTCTGCGCTTTTACCCCAGCAGAAAGGGCCATGCGAGTTAACCAGTACGGCGGGAATAGCCAGCGGGTCGATTTCCCGGTCGCGCAGAGTTTCAATAATGACCTGCCCGGTTTCCCACTCGTATCGTTCTTTGATTTCAGCATCGGTCATCTTGCGTGTGCAGGGGACGGCACCGTAGAAATCATCGGCATGCGTCGTACCCCAGGCAGGAATGTCCCGGCCGGCCTGTGCCCAGATTGTAGCGTGGCGAGAATGTGTATGGACAATTCCACCGATATCTGGCCAGGCCAGATACAAAGCGCGGTGAGTATCGGTGTCTGAAGATGGCCGTTTAGCACCTTCCACCACCCTGCCGCTTTCCAGCTCCACCACCACCATATCGTCACGCTGCATCTGCTCGTAGCTCACCCCGGAAGGTTTAATCACCACCAGTCCCTGCTGGCGGTCGATGGCACTGACGTTGCCCCAGGTGAACGTAACCAGGCCGTAGTGCGGTAGCGCGAGATTGGCTTCCAGTACCTGCTGTTTCAGTTGTTCAAGCATCGTTGACTCTCCGATTAGATCCGTGAGTCATTGTCGGCGCAGGCGATAAATGCGGGTATGGAGACAATAGCTGGATAAAGGCAGTTTCCGGCTGTCCACGGCGTTCTGTGCAGCCGGTCCGCGGAAATATTCGGAATTTTTACCTGGGCAGTACAGCAGTAGCTTCTAAAATTAAGACAGATAGCAAGCTGTAGTGAGAGTCAGCTCACTAACTATTAGCAGGAACGCCGGAATAATCGACAGTTCCAGGCCGAAAATCCGGGTATCCACTATACTTGATCGGGTAATCAGTCGCTGCAATTGAGGAGTACTCACTATGACAAACACTGCAAAACGCATTACCGCTGCGATGCTGGCGGCAACACTGGTTCTTTCCCTCAGTGCCTGTTCAAACTGGTCTAAACGCGATCGCAACACGGCAATCGGTGCCGGTGCTGGTGCGATTGGCGGATCGATACTGACTAACGGTAGCGGACTGGGCACCGTAGGTGGCGCGGCTGTCGGCGGTATTATCGGGCATCAGATTGACTAAATTAGATTGCTCGCGATATCTCTGGTTGCCGCAGCGATGACAAGAAACAGATGAGGCCGCTTTTGCGGCCTCTGGTTTGGAAACAGCATCTTACTTAAACAAGGCTTTTTGCTTCTAAGCACTGACAGAAACTGGGTCAGTGCAAGTCCGGCATAAAAGGCCGGGCATCAGCCTCCGGCGAGTTTAACCTTATGGCCTTTGGCCTCCAGCAGCGTTTTCAGCAAATCGCGCTTGTCGCCCTGAATTTCAATCACGCCGTCTTTTACCGCACCGCCGCAGCCGCATTTTTTCTTCAGCTCGGCAGCCAGCTTTTCCAGCTCCGCATCGTCCATATCAATCCCCGAGATCAGGCACACGCCCTTCCCCTTACGGCCGCTGGTCTGGCGCTGGATTCGAACAATTCCGTCACCTTTAGGGCGCTGCGGTTTCTCTTTAACTTCGTCGATGCGACCACTGGCGGTTGAATAGACCAGCCTGCTGTTATCGTCTGCCATTATGCCTCCCGGATTGAGGTGAGGATGTCTTGCAGCGTCGCCGCCGGATTAGCCGACTGGGTAATAGGACGCCCGATCACCATATAATCAACGCCCGCCTTCACCGCCTGCTGCGGAGTCATAATACGGCGCTGATCACCTACATCGCTGCCAGCCGGTCGTATTCCCGGGGTAACTAGCTTGAATTCCTGGCCAATAACCTGCTTAAAGCGGCTGGCTTCCTGTGCTGAACACACCACACCATCCAGTCCGCACTGATGGGTCAGGCGCGCCAGGCGTTCGGCCTGATCGGCAGGAGATAACTCGATCCCCAGACCGCGAAGGTCGTCCGCATCCATGCTGGTCAGCACGGTGACAGCGATCAGCAGAGGGGCGTCTTTACCGAACGGCACCAGCGCCTCGCGGGCTGCGTTCATCATCCGCGCTCCGCCGCTGGCGTGGACATTCACCATCCACACGCCCAAATCAGCCGCTGCGGCCACCGCATGTGCCGTGGTGTTCGGAATATCATGGAACTTGAGGTCAAGGAAAACGTCGAAACCGCGCTGCTGCAAATCACGCACCAGCTGCGGGCCGAACAGGGTAAACATCTCTTTCCCTACTTTCAGGCGGCAGCTGCCGGGTTCAATCTGGTCGACAAAAGCCAGTGCAAGGTCGCGATCGGCATAATCTAACGCTACCACAATCGGTGAGCCGGTAAGCTGAGGTGAATGCATCAATAAACCCTCTTTAGGTGGAGCACCGCATGGCGCAAACAGAATAGTCACAGGAATTCAGCCGGGCACCACAGGCCGTTGGCTGAAAACGGAAAGCCGAAACGGCAGGCATTTTACCTGCGGATGGCGCAAATTCACAGTTAACCCGTTGAGAATTATTAGCGATGAGCGGTGGATGTCCATTCTTCCCTGCGAGGCCTTACGACTGGGATGCTGCTGGCATCGTACAGTTAAAAAAACAATTAGTATGTTGTAACTAAGTCGAAACGGAAATGGACAATAAATCGGCGCGGATGCCGGGATTATTGTCCGTCCAGACCACGAATCGGCTTTACCGAAGACCAGGCGCGGCACGACGGGCAGTGCCAGTAAAGCGCATGGGCGGTAAAACCGCATTTGTGGCAGCGATAGCGCGGCTTGGTGCGAATTTGCTCGCCCACCATATCGCGCAGCACCATCAGGCTCTCTTTCGCCCTGCCGTCTTCGGCTTCCTGCAGGTTGAAGTCCATCAGCCGGTGGAATACGCGCATGGTAGGATGCCGCTGTAGCTGGCGGGTGATATAGGTTTGCGCCACGTCAGCCCCTTCATCGCGGTCCAGAATACCGGCAAGGTAGAGTTCGGCGGCCGCACCCGTATTCTCCTCCACGCAGCGCTTAAGATAATCGCTCCATGCCTTTGGCTGGTTGAGGTGTTCGAAGCAGGTTTCCAACATTTCCAGCGTCTCGCTGACCAGTTCCCGATCCTGTTCAATAACCCGCTGCAGGTGCATTACGGCTTTGGCATAATCGCCTTTCGCCATAAAAATCCGCCCCATCATAATAGAGATGCGGGCACTGTTACGATCGGCGGCTTCGCCCTTCTTCAGCAGGTTCATTGCACGATCAAGATCGTCACTGCCCATGGCCTGCAAAGCCAGTTCGCAGTAGAAATGGGCGATTTCCATTTTCTTCTGCTCTTTACCCAGCTTAACCAGCCGCTCCGCGACTTCGATCGCATTCGGCCAGTCGCTGGTGGACTGATGAATAATCAGCAGCTGCTGGAGCGCGCCAATGCGAAAATCGGTTTCTTCAACCAGTTGCCCGAACATCTGCTCAGCACGATCGTACAGCCCGGCCACCATGTAATCACGCCCCAGCTGCTGGATTGCAAGCAGCCGCTGATCGTAAGTCAGAGAAGCACTTTCCATCAGGGCCTGGTGGATGCGGATGGCGCGGTCTACTTCACCACGGGAACGGAACAGGTTGCCCAGCGTCAGGTGAGCCTCAACCGTACCGCTGTCTTCTTTAAGCATGTCAAGAAACAGGTCGACGGCTTTGTCCTGTTGATTCGAAAGCAGGAAGTTCACCCCGGCCACGTAATCGCGTGACAGGCGGCTCGCTTCCTGTTGCTTATCCTGTTGCGCACTTCTGCGCCCCATATACCAGCCGTAGGCGGCGGCTACGGGGAGTAACAGAAACAGCAGTTCCAACATAAATGATTATTCCTTGACGGCTGGCGTTCTTGACGCCGTCCCGGCAGCATCCGTCTGCCCGATCTGATGCTGCAGTCGCTTAAGCTTACGCTGGCTGTTAGCCAGTGCAACGCGAACACGTAGCCAAAACAGACCACATATTGCCCACCCCAGCAGGAAGCCCACGGCAAACAGCGAAGCCAGCAGTGTAGAGATACGGAATTCACCCTGCGCCAGCAGATAGTTGAAGGTGACGACCTGATCGTTGTGCGCACCCAAAGTGACTGAAATGACGAAGATCGCCAGAACCACTAAAAAAATCAGCAAATATTTCACAGTTCATCCCGTAATCTGATGTTAATCAGATGAATTATGCCAAAAAAAACGCCCTGATGCTTGTGTTGATACTCGCAGATTTCAGGCGCCGCACTAATTCCCTGCCCCCATCACGCCATTATGCAAAGTCGTTGATAGTTATGGGGGCAAAAAATTGACTTACAATCGACATCACTCATTTTCTCGCTGGTTGATTTCCTGCTGTTCCTGCGGCAGCACGCTCAGCGGACCGCAGAAGCGCTGGGCGAGCCACGTTGCCAGAGTAATAAACAGCCAGCTTAACAACGTAGATACGATAAGATCCTGCGGCCAGTGCATTCCCAGCATCAGTCGGCTGCCCATCACCAGCGAGGCCCAGCATAGCAGCAGTATAATTGTGGCATAGCGCCGACGCGGCCACAGCAATCCTACACCAAGCAGCGCCCAGCTGGCAGCAAACATGGTGTGTCCTGAAGGGAATGAAAATCCGGTTTCAAACGCCCAGTGCCGTTTCAGCCAGCCGGGCAGCTGCGTATTATCTTCTACCGCCTCTTCGACCAGGTGACTGCGCTGTTTGCGTTTTAATTCATAAAAGTACTCATTACTGACACCCTCGGCTTTTTCCAGCCACAAGACGTATGGGCGAGGCTCCTGCACCCGATCTTTAATCAGGCTTTTGGTGTACTGGCCGACGAGGATAGTACCGACCAGAATGGCCAGCAAAAATATCGCCGGTTTGAAGCGGAAACGTAAACACCAGAGGAACCAGCCGCACAACACCACGCTGGTAATAACGCCCCACGGACGGGTGACCGTCTCGGTAAACCAGAACAGGATCAGATATCCCCAGCCCATTTCACCAGGCTGCCACTGCCAGCCGGAAAGCGCGACCAGCACGGGCATTGTCAACAACAGAAGCATCCCGATCGTGGTTCGTCTGAGAATTTCAGGCATCTTTCTTCCTTAAAAAGTTCGGTTATTTCTCTGGATTGATATAACAATAGTAATAAAAATAATAACATATAGATTGCGACGGTGATAATTGTGCGTTATCACTGGATAGCTCAAACATGTTAACCTTCGCACCGCGGGTTATGGCAAAATAGCACGTATTGTTAGCCGTCAGGCAACTGACACTGCGCCATCTGATGATAGCGTACACCTGAAGTTTCTGGAGAGTCACATGCAGCTTAAACGGGTGGCAGAAGCCAATCTGCCCACGCCCTGGGGCGATTTCCTCATGGTCGGTTTTGAAGAACTGGCAACCGGGCACGATCATGTTGCGCTGGTTTATGGTGATGTTTCTAACAGCGAACCGGTACTGGCGCGCGTTCATTCCGAATGCCTTACCGGTGATGCGTTGTTCAGCCTGCGCTGCGATTGCGGTTTCCAGTTGGAAGCGGCGCTGACGCACATCGCCGAGCAGGGCCGCGGGATCCTGCTTTATCACCGGCAGGAAGGACGCGGAATTGGGCTGCTGAATAAAATTCGCGCCTACGCGTTGCAGGACAAAGGCTATGACACGGTAGAAGCCAACCATCAGTTGGGATTTGCCGCCGATGAGCGCGACTTTACCCTGTGTGCAGATATGTTCAAACTGCTGGGCGTTGACGAGGTGCGTTTGCTGACCAACAACCCGCGCAAGGTAGAGATTCTCACTGAAGCGGGGATCAATATCGTTGAACGCGTTCCGCTGATTGTGGGCCGTAATCCAAATAATGCGCACTACCTCGATACCAAAGCCGAAAAGATGGGCCATCTGCTGTCGAAGTAATTCCGGGTACGGAGCACATTGCTGCTGAAGACGTAAAAAGCCGCTACTTTTGATAGCGGCTTTTTTCTTTTCCCGACAGTAGATATGGTCTGGCGGACTGCGGACAGTCAGTCGCGAAGCATATTACGGATCACGTAATGCAGAATGCCGTCATTCTGGTAGTAGGTCAGCTCGTTGCCGGTATCAATACGGCAGCGTGTATCCAGAACGTCTTTACTGCCGTCAGATCGCGTTAGCGTCACTTTTACCGTCGTTCCCGGTTTCAACTGCTGGAGATCCGCAACATCGATCAGCTCATCGCCGGTGAGTTTCAATGTTTTCCGGGTGACGCCCTGCGGGAACTCAAGCGGCAGAATCCCCATTCCGATCAGATTGGAACGATGGATGCGTTCAAATGACTCGGCAATCACTACCCGAACGCCCTGCAAACGCGGCCCCTTCGCCGCCCAGTCGCGGCTGGAGCCGGAACCGTACTCTTTCCCGGCAATGATGGCCAGCGGGATGCCTTCTTCCCGGTAACGCATTGCCGCGTCGTAAATCGCCAGTTGTTCATTGCTGGGGATGTGCCGTGTAATCCCCCCTTCCACTCCCGGCACCATTTCGTTGCGGATGCGAATGTTCGCGAAGGTTCCTCGCATCATCACTTCATGATTACCGCGCCGCGAGCCGTAGGAGTTGAAGTCGGTGCGTTCAACACCGCGATCCAACAGATAACGCCCCGCCGGACTTTCGGCCTTGATGCTGCCCGCGGGAGAGATATGGTCGGTGGTGACCGAATCACCGAGCATCGCCAGAATACGAGCGCCTTTGATATCCTCTACCGGCTCCGGTTCTTTTGCCATCGTGTCAAAGAACGGTGAAAGACGGATATAGGTCGAGTCGTTATCCCACGAATAGGTTGCCGCCTCGCTGACCTGAATTTGCTGCCACTCAGGCGTCCCGGCAAACACTTCGGCATACTCTTTATGGAACATTTCGGTCGACACCATCTGCACCGCAGCGGCTATTTCTTCCGGCGACGGCCAGATATCCTTCAGATAAATCGGCCTGCCGCTGGTATCTTCACCGAGCGGATCGGTTTGCAGGTTCAATTTCATATTGCCGGACAGCGCGTAGGCCACCACCAGCGGCGGTGACGCCAGCCAGTTGGTTTTTACATACGGATGGATACGTCCTTCAAAGTTACGGTTACCCGACAGCACGGCACCGACGGTCAGATCGCCCTGACGGATCGCACTTTCAATCTCTTCCGGTAACGGTCCTGAGTTACCGATACAGGTCGTACAGCCGTAACCCACCAGGTTGAATCCAAGGCGATCGAGGTAAGGCGTCAGACCTGCAGTAGCGAGGTAGTCAGATACCACTTTCGATCCCGGCGCCAGCGAGGCTTTGACCCAGGGTTTGCGCTGCAGTCCGAGCACGGCAGCCTTTTTCGCCAGCAGTCCTGCGGCCATCAGCACGCTGGGGTTCGAGGTATTGGTGCAGGAGGTGATGGCGGCTATCACCACCGCCCCATCCTCCAGCTGATACTGCTGTCCACTGCGGGCATCGCGATAGCTAACAGCCTGATGATCTTTCTGCGCATGATTAACTTCCAGCTCGTTGCTGGCGCGGAAGGCAGCGGGCACATCGCCCAGCGCCACACGGTCCTGAGGGCGTTTAGGACCTGCCAGACTTGATTCCACTTCACCCATGTCGAGCGACAGGCTGCTGGTAAACACTGGTTCGTCACCGGCGTGCCGCCACATCCCCTGCGCACGAGCATAGGCTTCCACCAGCGCCACCTGCTGGTCGCTGCGCCCGGTCAACCGCATGTACTCCAGCGTTACGCTATCAACCGGGAAAAAGCCGCAGGTTGCACCGTATTCCGGTGCCATATTGGCAATCGTCGCACGGTCTGCCAGCGGCAGATCCTTCAGGCCGTCGCCGTAGAACTCAACGAACTTGCCCACCACGCCGTGCTTACGCAGCATCTGAGTGACGGTGAGAACCAGATCGGTCGCGGTGATCCCGGGTTTCAACTTGCCGGTGAGCTTGAATCCGACCACATCCGGGATCAGCATGGAAACGGGCTGCCCCAGCATCGCGGCTTCGGCTTCTATACCGCCAACACCCCAGCCCAGCACGCCAAGAGCGTTAATCATGGTGGTGTGGGAATCCGTGCCGACCAGCGTATCGGGAAACGCGACCTCCCTGCCATTTTGCTCTTCATGCCAGACGGACTTGCCAAGATACTCAAGATTCACCTGGTGACATATCCCGGTCCCCGGTGGCACCACGCTAAAGCGATTGAACGCTTTCTGCCCCCAGCGCAGGAAAACGTAGCGTTCGTGGTTGCGCTCCATTTCCAGCTGCACGTTCTCTTCGAAAGCGTCGTCATCGCCAAAACGGTCGACGGTAACAGAATGGTCGATCACCAGATCGACGGGCGAAAGCGGGTTAACCTTCGCCACATCGCCCCCCAGACGCTTCACCGCTTCACGCATCGCGGCCAGGTCCACCACCGCCGGTACGCCGGTAAAGTCCTGCATCAGAACACGAGCTGGCCGATAGGCAATTTCTCGATCGGCATGGGCGTCCTTCAGCCAGTCAGCAATGGCCTGGATATCTTCCTCGGTGACAGAGTCGCCATCCTGCCAGCGCAGAAGATTCTCCAGCAGGACCTTCATGGATTTAGGCAGACGATCGATATCGCCCAGTTTAACGGCGGCTTTTACCAGGCTGAAGATGTGATACGTCTGGCCGTCAACGTTCAGCGTATCCTGGCTGATTTCACGTAGGGTGTTCGACATTGCTCCTCCTTTATTATTGTGTTTGCTCTACCTGTCGCATAACCGGACTCAATGCAGGGTTTACTTTAAAGATAGTACAAAAAGGAGGTAACATTCTGATAACAACACAAAATGCCAAACTGAAAAACGTAAAACGCCCCGCCAACACTGTCAGCAGGGCTTCAAATTAATCACTCAGGTTATTTATATTCATGCGATTATTCTGCATCAGCATGCTAACAGGCACGGTATTATGATAAGAATTCATAATTCGAATTAAATACTAATTGCGGATAATCTCGGTGAAATTATTGAGCTGTATTCATCTTTGTTGATAACGGTATCTCGCGTTATCGTTTACCGAAAAAGCATCTATTTACCATGAGGAAAAATAATTCCCATAGTCATTACATTTCACGTTAATTGTTTACCAGAAGTAACTATTGATAATTAGAATCAGGCAGAAAAGCAGAAGCCGGATATGAAAATTTTCATTACCCGGCTTGATTTATTTGGCTTTTCCATCTTCAATTATAGATTGGATAAATTTTAGCTGCATCTCATTCAGACACCAGGCTGCGGGGATAATCACCTGAGAAATCTTATCATCATTGCCGAAATCGTCATCGAGTTCGGCAATGCTATTGCTGTCCAGCTTGCCATTCAGGAGCTGCATAGTTAGTTCCAAAGGTTCCAGACCATTGTAACGACCAGTACCCAAAACAGGAAAGAGCCCGCGAAGAGCGCCAGCCAGGCGTTACGCTTAAGGTTATCGCTGCCGCTATGCTCAGCATCCTGTGACTCGTGACCGAAATTGGACCGTACAGATAATCTAGTAGCCATAATTGATACTCACTCTCATTAACACAATGTTTCAACCAGTAATTGGCACGAATCCTAATCAGCCGGTTGCCCAAGATCCAGTCATTTTTATTAAACTAAACGCTTAAAAACATTAGTAATGTCACTGAAGAACATTAATAAGGTGTTTTAAGTTAATCATTCAGCATAAAAACTTTATCACTCTGATATGTCCCCGGCGTTCAGCTCGGCGATGTCAGATATCAGAGTCCCCTTTACCTGGCTAACCAACGCAATCCTCTGCTCGTTGGCGTTGGATATATTATGGGAATAGTCTTAATTTTTCGCAAAGATTCACGACGAAAAATGTGTACTATTTCTCACTTCATCAATAACAATCGGAGAACATGTGATAGAGATTTCATTTATTGCAAAGAAAGGAAAGAAACTAACGATGGCAGTGAAAGGCGGGAGCTTTCATTAAGTTCAGACCCGTTACAATCTGAACTTAAGATAATTAGAAACAAATGTAATTATTTAGCGGGTAATTTAATATCTTTAAACATCGCTTCAATATCTTCATTGGAACGCAGTCCAACGGCGGTATCGACCACATCACGCGTCAGATGCGGGGCAAAACGTTGTATAAAGTCATACATATAGCTGCGCAGGAAGGTACTGCGACGGAAGCCGATCTTCGTCGTGCTGTAGGTGAACACGTCCGTCGCTTCAATTCGCACCAGATCGGGGTCGGATACCGGGTCTACGGCCATGCTGGCAATAACGCCTACCCCCAGCCCCAGACGCACATAAGTTTTGATCACGTCGGCATCGGTCGCGGTGAAAACGATACGCGGCGTCAGACCTGCTCGGTTAAATGCCGTATCCAGTTCGGAGCGCCCGGTGAAGCCAAAGGTGTAGGTGACCAGCGGATACTCAGCCAACTCTTCAATCGACACTTTCGATTTACCGGCCAATGGATGATCCGGCGTGACCACGATTGCACGATTCCAGTGATAGCACGGCAGCATGATCAGATCGTCGTAAAGGTGTAGCGCCTCGGTGGCAATGGCAAAATCCGCATTGCCCTTAGATACGGCTTCAGCAATCTGAGTCGGCGACCCCTGGTGCATATGTAACGAAACGCGGGGATAACGTTCAATAAAACCTTTGATCACGTTGGGCAATGCGTAACGTGCCTGTGTGTGGGTGGTGGCAACGTACAGTGAACCTTTATCCGGCCAGGTATGCTCGCCGGCAACCGATTTAATTGCATCGACTTTTGACAGGACTTCGCGGGCAATACGGATGATTTCCTGCCCAGCGGGTGTCACCTGAGTCAGGTGCTTACCGCTTCGGGCAAAGATTTGAATGCCCAGTTCATCCTCCAGCATACGAACCTGCTTACTGATGCCGGGTTGAGAGGTGTACAGCCCTTCGGCCGTTGAAGAGACATTGAGGTTGTGGTTAACCACCTCAACGATGTACCGCAGCTGCTGCAATTTCATTTTTCATTCCGTCCAGGGTCTGAAGCAACGTGCCGAAAACCCTACAGAAGAAGACACCAGAAATCTGGTCAGCGTCAGGTTAGCGGTCTAATGCGATTTAATAATAAGAAGAGGGATATCTATAACAACTATATCAAAAATGTGGGATATGTATAGCGTCAGCAGGGAAACATTCATCAACAATCGGTTAGATTATCAGCAAAGTGACCATTCAGGGACAAACCGCAACGGCCTGCCCCTGAATGGGAGAAATCAGCGTGGATTACTTC
Source organism: Erwinia sp. INIA01 (assembly GCF_025947915.1). Taxonomy (NCBI): domain Bacteria; kingdom Pseudomonadati; phylum Pseudomonadota; class Gammaproteobacteria; order Enterobacterales; family Erwiniaceae; genus Erwinia; species Erwinia sp. INIA01. The sequence continues at coordinate 137,132 of NZ_JAPDNC010000011.1, read as the reverse complement.
TTGCTAACTTCCCATTTTCCATCAACGAAGAAGGCCGACCAGCCAGTAGCTTTGCCGTCTTTTTCTGTGCTGACGTACTGCTGTTTGGTTTTACGGCTGAAGCGAACGACGGCCTTGTTGCCTTCCTCGTCCGTCGCTGGCGCATCAGCCAGATAGCGCAGCTTTTCAGGCAGACGGTCGCGGAAACGCTGCAGCTCTTCAACCTGAGGCGCACGGGTTTCGCGCGATTTAGGGAAGGTGTTGGCTGCAAGGAATACGCCCGCCGCACCATCGCGCAGAACGAAGTACGCATCTGATTTTTCGCACGGCAGCTCCGGCAGTGGAACCGGATCTTCCTTCGGCGGCGCAACTTCACCATTACGCAGAATTTTGCGCGTGTTCTTACAGTCGTCATTGGTACAGGCCATGTACTTACCGAAGCGCCCCATTTTCAGGTGCATTTCGGAACCACATTTCTCGCACTCCACGATCGGGCCATCATAGCCTTTGATGCGGAATTCGCCCAGTTCAATTTCGTAACCGTCACACTCCGGGTTGCTACCGCAAACGTGCAGCTTACGCTGATTATCAATCAGATAGCTGTCCATCGCCGTGCCGCATTTCTGGCAGCGGCGACGCGCACGCAGCGCGTTAGTTTCCGCATCGTCACCCTCAAGAATATTCAACACTTCATTCTCAGGGATCAAATTAATGGTCTGCTTGCAGCGCTCTTTCGGCGGCAGAGCATAGCCGGAACAACCGAGAAACACGCCTGTACTGGCAGTACGGATACCCATCTGGCGCGAACAGGTCGGGCACTCGATCGAAGTCAGCACCATCTGGTTGGGCTGCATGCCGCCCTCTTCCGGGTCCTTTTCCGCCTGCTCGAGCTGCTGGCTGAAATCGCTGAAGAATTTATCCAGAACGGCCTTCCACTGCGCTTCGTTATTCGCCACCTTGTCGAGGTTATCTTCCATGTTGGCGGTGAAATCATAGTTCATCAGTTCGCGGAAGTTCTCTTCCAGACGATCGGTAACGATTTCTCCCATCTTCTCGGCATAGAAACGACGGCTTTCCACTTTAACGTAGCCGCGATCCTGAATGGTTGAGATGATCGAGGCATAGGTAGAAGGACGACCAATACCGCGCTTTTCCAACTCGCGCACCAGCGAGGCTTCGCTGAAACGTGCCGGTGGTTTGGTGAAGTGCTGGCTTGGCGTCAGCTGCTGCAGGTTCAGCTCGCTACCCACGTCAACCGGAGGCAGGGTGCGATCTTCATCGCCCTTACGCAGCGCCGGCATCACCCGGGTCCAGCCGTCGAAACGAAGCGTACGGCCCTTAGCTTTCAGTTTGAAATCGCCGGCCGCTACGGTCAGGGTGGTAGAGTCATACTGTGCAGGCATCATCTGACAGGCCACGAACTGACGCCAGATCAGCTGGTACAGTTTCTGCGCATCTGCTTCCATGTCTTTCAGCTGCTCAGACTGAATGTTCACGTCGGAAGGACGAATCGCTTCGTGCGCCTCCTGCGAGTTGTCTTTGCTGGTATAAACGACAGGAGCTTTTGGCAGATACTTCGCGCCAAATTCTTTTTCGATATAGCCGCAAACCATGCTTACCGCATCCTGACTCAGATTCGTCGAGTCGGTACGCATATAGGTGATATGGCCCGCTTCATACAGGCGCTGAGCCATCATCATGGTTTTTTTAACGCCGAAACCAAGACGAGTACTTGCCGCCTGCTGTAGCGTTGAGGTGATAAACGGTGCGCCGGGCTTACTGCTGGTTGGTTTGTCTTCACGATCGGCAACAACATACCGCGCTTTTTCCAGAAGGCTGACAGCCGCCTGAGTTTGCTCACCGTTTACCGGACGGAAGGGTTTGTCACCCTGATGCGTGACCTGCATCGGCAGATCTGCACCTTTCGGCGTGGTCAGCGCGGCATTCAGTTCCCAGTACTCTTCCGGAACGAAGGCTTTAATTTCACGCTCACGCTCCACCACCAGACGCACGGCAACGGACTGAACGCGGCCGGCAGACAGGCCACGAGCGACTTTCTTCCACAGCAGCGGCGAAACCATATAACCCACCACGCGGTCCATAAAGCGCCGCGCCTGCTGGGCATTTACCCGATCGATATTCAGCTCGCCAGGCTTCTCAAACGCCTGACGAATCGCATTCTTGGTAATTTCGTTAAACACCACGCGGCTGTAGCGTGATTCATCGCCACCGATCACTTCCCGCAGGTGCCATGCAATGGCCTCCCCTTCGCGGTCAAGGTCCGTTGCGAGATAGATATGGTCAGCGTTCTGCGCCAGTGATTTCAGTTCAGCAACCACTTTTTCCTTGCCCGGCAGGATTTGATAATTCGCATCCCAACCGTGATAAGGATCGACGCCCATGCGGTTTACCAACGCCGCCTTTTCGTCTTTTTTGACCTTCTTCGCTGTTTTACTGGTTGTAGAGTCAGCGCTCTTTTTAACCGTTGATCCACTCGTCGGCAAATCGCGGATATGACCGACGCTGGATTTAACCACGTAGTCATTGCCGAGATATTTATTGATAGTTTTGGCTTTTGCCGGGGACTCAACTATTACGAGAGCTTTTCCCATAGTTACCTTTACCTGATTAAAACATCCGAGAGTAAGTAGTGCCGTCCAGGCCTGCGCTGCACATTGAAGATAGAGCTATCGGGAGAATGATACCGATCCCGGATAACTTTTTATCAATTTTGGTGCCATTACAAGTCTTTTAACACATTGATAAACGGTACTATTTACTACCTGTTAAGCGAATCTCTAACAAAGCGTAAACTCACTTTTACGCCCGGAACCCGAAACGCCCACACTCTACCTGATAAAATCTGTTACGCAACTTAATTAGCATCAAGCACAGATTTCCGCCAGAAAAGGCTGTAAAAAGAGACAGTTTTCTATACCACCACCATGATTGCGGATTTATCAGCCAGGCGTACAATACCCGGCAGCGGAATCACTATAAAGGAGGGAATATGGATCTGGATCAGCAAACTATCGATCGCAGCAGCCTGCTGGCAATCGCTAATCAGATGATTGCCGAGCACAAAGACTTTTTTGACGGTATGGCCACAACGGGCGTTGAACAAAAGGGTGAGGTGCTGATTTTTAGCGGTGACTACTTCCTGGATGAACAGGGCCTGCCCGGTCCCCGCAGTACTGCAGTATTTAATGTGTTCAAATTTTTAGCGGTCGAGCTTTCGCCGAAATACCGACTCGACGAATAGCGCCCGCCTGAACGGGCGCTGTCTGACGAATTACAGCAGGGGTTTTTCGCCGCGCTGCCAGAGGCGGAGCAGCAGACGTTCAGCGCTGGCCATCACACTTTGTGTAAAACGATCCATCATGCGTTTACGCTGAGCAAAACGTACGCCGATGACCTGGCGCTTCTCGATGTGTTCCAGCAGCAGATCGTCACTGGTACCAATGGCATCAACCAGCCCTTTCTCCAGTGCCTGGCTGCCGTACCAGTGTTCACCCGTGGCCACGCTGTCAATATCCAGCGACGGGCGCATCTGATGAACAAAATCCTTGAACAGCTGATGGGTTTCGTTGAGATCCTGGCGGAATTTTTCGCGACCGGCGTCAGTATTTTCCCCCAGCATGGTCAGCGTCCGCTTATATTCCCCGGCGGTATGCAGTTCAAGGTCAATATCATTGCGCTTCAGCAGTCGGTTAAAGTTAGGGATCTGCGCCACTACGCCAATCGAACCGATAATCGAAAACGGCGCGGCGACGATACGTTCCGCCACGCAGGCCATCATGTAACCGCCGCTGGCCGCCACTTTATCGACAGCAACGGTCAGGGGGATTCCCTTGTCGCGCAGGCGCTGCAGCTGCGATGCCGCCAGGCCATAACCGTGTACCACGCCGCCGGGGCTCTCCAGGCGCAGAAGCACTTCATCGCCGCTGCGGGCCACGGCAACCACCGCAGAGATCTCTTCGCGCAAAGAGGTGACTTCTCCGGCGTCCATACTGCCTTTGAAGTCGATCACAAACAGCGTCGGTTTGCTTTCCGTCTTCAGACCGCCCTGTTTTATCTGCTGCTTAGCCAGCTTGTGCTTCAGTTTTTCTGCCTTTTTTCGTTCCTTGATCCACTGCTTCTGCTGCTCTGGCTCTACCTTAGCCAGTTGCATATCGTCACGCATTTCGCGGTAACGGTCGCTCAGATGCGTCAACCGGAGCTGGCCGGTCTGGCTTCGCTTGCGGGCTGCAAGATTGGCAATAACCAATGCAATGGCGGCAATAGCCACCACTACGGTGACGGTTTTCGCTAAAAAGAGTCCATAATAAGAGAGTAGTTCCACTCAATCCGCCTTAATTAACATTGTATTAGTGTTGTTCCAGTGTAACCGACTCTCGACGATTGGTCGCCTGCAACCCGGTAACATGGCATTAACGGGCAGGTCCCAGGATTGCACTCGCCTCATTTTTCAGGCATAAAGCATTTAATTCTATGTTCTGCAAGAACTTACGCTGGCCCTACTGCCGGCGACGCTGCGGACACTTCATCGCCAGAGGATTCTACCGTGCATTATCAACCGAAAAGCGATCTGCTCAACAACCGAATTATTGTGGTAACCGGTGCCAATACCGGCATCGGTCGCGAAGCCGCTCTCACCTACGCCCGCTATGGCGCGCAGGTCCTCCTGTTGGGCCGTAATACAGAACAGCTCCAGCAGGTTTGCGATGAGATTAATCAGCATAGCCGACAGACTGCTTACTGGTTCCCGTTAGATTTGGAAACGGCCACGCCGGAAAGCTGCCAACATTTGGCTGAGGATATTGCGCGCGTGGTGCCGCGACTGGACGGCGTGCTGCATAACGCCGGGCTACTTGGCGAAGTGGTGCCGATGATCGAACAAAACCCGGCCGTCTGGCAGCAGGTGATGCGAGTCAATATTGACGGCACCTTTTTCCTGACTCAGGCGTTGATCCCGCTGCTGCTGAAATCCGCGTCGGCTTCACTGGTGTTCACTTCATCCAGCGTCGGCCGCCAGGGCCGTGCCGGATGGGGGGCTTATTCCGTCTCTAAATTCGCCACCGAAGGTATGATGCAGGTTCTGGCGGAGGAGTACGACAGCCGCCAGCTGCGCGTAAACTGTATCAACCCGGGTGGAACCCGCACCCGCATGCGCGCCAGCGCCTTCCCGCAGGAGGATGCGATGAAGCTGAAAACGCCTGCCGATATTATGCCGTTGTATTTGTGGCTGATGGGCGACGACAGCAAGCGTAAAACCGGCATCAGCTTTGACGCCCAGCCGGGGCGGAAACCAGGGGCGGCAGAATAATGTCGGAAGAGCGCCACCAGCAACGCCAGCAGAGGCTGAAAGAACAGGTCGATGCGCGGATTGCCGCCGCCACGGAAACCCGTGGCATACTGATGGTCTTCACCGGCAACGGCAAAGGGAAAACCACTGCCGCTTTCGGTACCGCCACTCGCGCTGTCGGGCATCAGAAGCGCGTCGGCGTGATCCAGTTTATTAAAGGTGAATGGCCTAACGGCGAGCGTAATCTTCTTGAACCACACGGCGTTGAATTTCAGGTCATGGCGACCGGATTCACCTGGGACACGCAAAACCGCGCCACCGACACGGAGGCCTGTCTGAAGGTCTGGCAGCATGGCAAGCGAATGTTGCAGGATGCAACGTTGGATCTGGTGGTTCTGGATGAGTTGACCTATATGGTCAGCTTTGATTACCTGCCTCTCCAGGAGGTGATTGATGCACTGCAGCAACGCCCTGCTCATCAGAGCGTCATTATTACCGGGCGAGGCTGCCACCGCGAACTGCTGGAGCTGGCGGATACGGTTAGTGAAATGCGCCCGGTTAAACATGCATTTGATGCCGGAATTCAGGCTCAGCAGGGCATTGACTGGTAAATAAAGTGCATAAAAAAAGGGCCCTCAGGCCCTTTTTATTTGCAAGACAGCTTACGGCTTGCCCTGCTGACGTTTTGAACCCGGCCGACGGCTGCCGCCCGGCTTCGCCGCTTTAGTGGTGGTTGTATGGCGTTTCACCGCACGACGAATTTGATTCGCCTTAGTGCGGCGGCGATCTTTCTCAACCGGCACTTTACTGACGGTTTCCGCTTCCAGACCAACCAGCTCACGCAGATAGTTGGTTGGCTGCAGATCCAGCTCGGTATAACCGCCGCGCGGCAGACCTTTCGGCAGATCGATATCGCCGTAGCGGACGCGGATCAGACGGCTAACCTGCACACCCACCGCTTCCCACAGGCGACGAACCTCACGGTTGCGTCCTTCCGTCAGGGTAACGTTGTACCACTGGTTAATACCTTCACCGCCGGTAAATTTCAGGGTCTTAAACGCTGCCGGACCGTCTTCCAGCTGCACACCACGGCTCAGCTGTTTGATTTTCTCGTCATCCACCTGGCCGAAAACACGTACCGCATATTCACGCTCAACTTCGCGGCTCGGGTGCATCAGGCGGTTTGCCAGCTCACCGTCAGTGGTGAACAGCAGCAGGCCGCAGGTGTTTACATCCAGACGGCCGACAGCAATCCAGCGCGCGCCACGCAGCTTAGGCAGACGATCGAACACCGTTGGGCGCCCTTCCGGATCGCTGCGGGTACACAGCTCGCCTTCAGGCTTGTAGTAGGCCAGAACGCGGCAAACTTCAGTAATGGATTCACTGACCGGCACAACGTGCCCGTCAATACGAATTTTCAGGGAACTGCTTGGCTCAACGCGGTCACCCAGCGTGGCCAGCTTGCCGTCAACGCTGACGCGTCCGGCGGAGATCATGGTTTCGATTTCACGACGGGAACCGTGCCCGGCGCGTGCTAAAACTTTCTGTAACTTCTCGCTCATGGAGCTGCCTCTTTGTCGCCTTCCCAGGCGTCATGGTGAAAACAAAATTTCTTTTATTTTCAATAACTTATATTTAAATTCGGAGGATATTATACAGACTTTTACCCCCGCTGTAACCTGTTTGTTAGCAGGATGATGCCCTAATTTTAGCCTGGCTGAGCGGGAATTGCAGAAACGATCGCTCGCCATATTAAAAAATTTATTTACCGGCACGCGATAAAGCTAAATCCCTTCATATAAAGATAAATAAAAAACAGTATTCAGGGATTTTCCCTCCTCTGAGATCTTATTTTCCTGCGGCACCACCCTTAAATTAAGTCATTTTTAACCGCCGGAACAATAACGCTCAATCGCACAAAAAACTTAATATTTATCACTTTAAAAACATTAACATATAAATAAAAATGCATTCAATAAATAATTAAAAACAGCCTTAATACAATGTTTGTTATTAGAGGCCATTGTTTTAAGAAATAATAATTACCCTTCAAAACACTTCACCGAATAAGATTTTTCCAGGAAACAAGCAGGCAGGACCGTGATTTTCGTTTATCTCATCCTTGTTTTCCCTCCCTCGCAGAAATGATAGCGCGCTGACGTCGTTATTTCGTTTGTTATTAATCCGTCGGGTCATCACCCGGCACAGGACCACCCACGTCTTTAACGTGTAAAAGCGAGTAAACGACGTGGCTGACATGTGAATAAAATGGATATTAAAAAGTGTCTGCTGGCGCTGTCGCTGCTGGCGTTAACCGGTTGCTCCGTGGGTAGCTACAGCTACAGTCGCGAAGCGATGAAGCGGGTCGATATGAATTTTGTCGGCATCCCCACCATTCTTGGCGTCGGTGCGCTTGGTACCAGCATCCCGATTACGCCGGAATACAGCCTTACGGCGGCCCACGTGGCGCGCTGGACAATGCATAGGGTGAAGGCTTATCACCCTTACTGCGATCTGGCGATCATCCATCATAAAAATAACATGAAGAAGCTACCCGAGTTTCGCACCACCAAAGTAGGCGAACCGGTACGGATGTATGGTTACAGCTTCTTCTCAGCCATGCCGGTTGAATCATCCGGCAACAATCTGGCGATCACAGCAATCCGCAACGGCTGGAATAAAAAGCCCTGCGTAGCCATGGCATCGAACGCCGGGGCCGTACAGGGCATGTCAGGGGGTGCGGTTTATCACAGTGATGACAGCATTGGCGGCGTGCTGGTCGGTTACAGCAGCGAAGTTAAAAACACCGCAACGCAGGAGACAAAATTGAAAGACGTGTCTCTCTATATCCCCTATCAGGTATTCCAGAAGTGGCTGGAGGAATCAACATCTTAACGCCTCCCGGAGAGAGGCAGGACAGGATTAACATCCTGCCTCAACGCTGCTAGAGGAATGGCTGAATATCACCCACACCTTCACGAACAACCACCGGTGAATCATCGGTCAGATCAATCACGGTTGTCGGCTGTTGTCCCAGGTAGCCACCGTGAATAATTAAATCGACCAGTTTGCCAATTTCATCCTGAATGGCTTCCGGGTCCGACTCGGTAAAATCATTGCCCGGGAGCATGAGCGAGGTCGACATCATCGGCTCGTTCAGCGCTTCCAGCAGGGCCAGCGCAATCGGATTCGACGGTACGCGCAGGCCGATGGTTTTACGTTTTTCACTCATCAGGCGGCGCGGAACTTCTTTCGTCGCCTTGAGGATAAAGGTGTAGTTGCCCGGCGTGTTGTTTTTGATTAGCCGAAACGCGGTGTTGTCGACGTGCGCATAGGTCGACAGTTCGGACAGATCGCGGCACATCAGGGTGAAGTTATGGTTGCCATCGAGCTGGCGAATGCGGCAGATACGCTCCATCGCATTCTTATCTTCCAGCTTACAGCCCAGTGCATAGCCGGAATCCGTTGGATAGACGATCACGCTGCCTTTATTCAACATCTCTACCGCCTGCTTGATCAGTCGCGGCTGCGGATTATCCGGGTGAATATAGAAAAACTGACTCATAGAAACCTCTTATCCGTACATCAGCAATGACATTGACGTCGCCTGCTTCAGGCTATTGCTTAACGATTTCTGGAAAACGCTGCCACACGGCATCAACACCGCCGGGTAGCCATAATTTTTTTCCCAACTCAATCCACGCGCAGGGCTGATGAAAATCAGACCCCTGCGATCCCGCCAGTTGATACTCCTGCGCGTATCGCGCCAGCAGCGTTCGTTCCTGCGGAGCCTGCTGACACTGCGCGACCTCCATCGCTTCACCGCCCTGTTCGCTGAAGTGGGCAATCAGGCGTTTCAGCCACTTGGCAGACAGCCCGTAGCGGCCCGGATGGGCCAGTACCGCACGACCACCAGAATCATGAATCGCATCAACGGCTTGTTTAATTGTACACCACTGCGGCGGAACGTAGCCGGTTTTACCGCGAGCCAGATAGTTTTTAAACACCTTCTGCATCGTGTCGGCTTTACCGGCGGCGATGAGAAAACGGGCAAAATGTCCGCGTGTCACCGCGCCGCCCTGCGCCAGGTCAAGGGCGGCTTCAAGTGCACCGGGTATCCCGGCTTTTTCCAGACGCTCAGCGATCATCCGCGCACGCGCCATCCGTCGTTCACCCTGTTCTGCCAGGAAGGCCACCAGTCCCGGATGGGTGATATCCACCCCCAGGCCAACAATATGGATCTCATGGTTCTCCCACAGCGACGACACCTCAACGCCCGCAATCAGCTGCAGCGGCAGCTGATGACGCTCAATAGCCTCACGCGCGGGCTGAACGCCGTCGGTGGTGTCATGGTCGGTGACGGCCAGCACGCCGACGCGATGTTCTACCGCGCGCAGCACCAGCTGCTCCGGGGTAAGTAACCCGTCAGATGCGGTGGTGTGACTGTGAAGATCGAAGATAGGAAAAGAACTGATTGGTGTGGCTGCTACTGTCAAAACGGCTCCGACATTGGCGGGAATATCGCAGCATGATAACGTCATTCCTTGCTAAGGGAAAAAGAGTATTGACTTTTTTTCCGTGTTCCAGTTAACTAGTACGCAAGTTCACGAGCATAAGGTATCTGTATCATGTCATATTCACTCTCTCTGATGACTGGTTGGTGGCGCACTTCTCCCTGAACGGGCGATGTCGTCGTGCACGGTTACTACGTTGTGCAGATACTCAGGCCCGCTAAATGCGGGCTTTTTTTTGAGCAAAAAACAGAGATCAAACCATGTCGAATGCCAAACCTACAGTGAAGTTGATTACCGGCAATGCGCCCTACCGCGAAGATCCGGCCGCCGTCTTCCACCAGCTCTGCGGCGCACGCTCCGAAACGCTGCTGCTGGAATCAGCGGATGTTGACAGCAAGCGTAACCTGAAAAGCCTGCTGATTGTCGACAGCGCCCTGCGCATCAGCGCGCTGGATAAGACCGTGCAGATTCAGGCTCTGTCTGAAAACGGCCGCGCCCTGCTGACGCTGTTGGATGCGGCTCTGCCTTCATCAGTGCAGAATCACGTTCGCCCCGATGGCCGTGAACTGGTCTTCCCGCATAATACCGAAATTCAGGATGAAGACTCCAACCTGCGCGCCCTGTCGGTGTTCGATGCCCTGCGCCTGATCCCGCAGCTGATCAACGTCCCGGCAGAAAATCGTGAAGCCATGCTGCTCGGCGGGCTGTTCGCCTACGATCTGGTCGCCGGCTTCGAATCGCTGCCGGCATTGAAGAACGAGCAGCGCTGCCCGGACTATTGCTTCTACCTGGCCGAGACGCTGCTGGTGATTGACCATCAGCAACAAACCGCTCGCCTGCAGGCCAGCCTGTTTACCTCTTCTCCAGCCGAATTCATTCGCCTGCAGAGCCGCATCGAACAGTTGCACAGCCAGATGCTTCAGCCAGCACCGGCACTTCCTGTGCAGACCGTTGACGGCATGGCGCTGAGCGTCAGCCAGAGCGATGAAGACTACTGCCAGGTGGTTCGCCAGATGCAGGAAGCCATTCGTATCGGCGAGATTTTCCAGGTCGTGCCGTCACGCCGCTTCTCGCTGCCGTGCCCTTCACCACTGGCCGCCTACGATACGCTGAAAAACAGCAACCCCAGCCCGTATATGTTCTTTATGCAGGATCGCGATTTCAGCCTGTTCGGCGCATCGCCGGAAAGCTCACTGAAGTACGACGCGGAAAGCCGCCAGATTGAAATCTATCCGATTGCCGGTACGCGCCCGCGCGGCCGCCACGCAGACGGTTCACTGGATCGCGATCTCGACAGCCGCATTGAGCTGGAAATGCGTACCGACCACAAAGAGCTGGCCGAACATCTGATGCTGGTAGACCTGGCTCGTAACGATCTGGCACGCATCTGCGAACCCGGCAGCCGCTACGTGGCGGATTTGACCAAAGTGGACCGTTACACCTTCGTGATGCATCTGGTTTCTCGCGTCGTCGGCAAACTGCGTGGCGATATTGATGTGCTGCACGCCTACCGCGCCTGCATGAATATGGGCACCCTTAGCGGCGCGCCGAAAGTACGTGCCATGCAGCTGATTGCTAAAGCCGAGGGCACCCGTCGCGGCAGCTACGGCGGCGCGGTCGGCTACTTCACCGCCAGCGGCGACCTGGATACTTGCATTGTTATCCGCTCCGCGTGGGTGGAAGACGGCGTTGCTACCGTGCAGGCCGGTGCCGGTGTGGTTCTGGACTCGAACCCGCAGGCGGAAGCTGACGAAAGCCGTAATAAAGCCCGCGCCGTTCTGCGTGCGATTGCCACCGCTCACCACTGCCAGGAGATTTTCTGATGGCCGATATTCTGCTGCTCGATAACTTCGACTCCTTTACTTATAACCTCGTCGATCAGTTACGCACCTTTGGCCATCACGTGGTGGTTTATCGTAACAACGTTCCTGCCGCCACGCTGATTGCGCGCCTGCAGGAGATGGAAAACCCGGTATTGATGCTGTCACCCGGCCCTGGCGCACCGTCTGAAGCGGGCTGCATGCCGGAACTGCTGCAACAGCTGCGCGGACGCCTGCCGATCATCGGCATCTGTCTGGGCCACCAGGCGATTGTGGAAGCTTACGGCGGCCACGTCGGCCAGGCCGGTGAGATCCTGCATGGCAAAGCCTCGGCGATTACCCACGATAACGAAGGTATGTTCGCCGGTCTGAGCAACCCGCTGCCGGTGGCCCGCTACCACTCGCTGGTGGGCAGCAATATTCCTGACGGACTGACGGTTAACGCCACCTTTAATGGCATGGTGATGGCCGTTCGCGACGACGCCCAGCGCGTCTGCGGCTTCCAGTTCCACCCTGAATCCATTCTCACCACCCAGGGGGCTCGCCTGCTGGAACAAACCCTTGCATGGGCGCTGGCGTAACCGAGGAGAAGCCTAATGAACACTATTCTGGAAAAATTATTTCAGGCCGAGATCCTGACTCAGGCGGAGAGCCACCAGCTGTTTTCCGCGATTATCACCGGACAGCTGGAACCGACCCAGCTGGCAGGCGCGCTGATTGCGATGAAGGTTCGCGGCGAGCATCCGCAGGAAATCGCCGGGGCGGCGACCGCCCTGCTGGAAGATGCCAAACCGTTCCCGCGCCCGGACTATGACTTTGCCGATATCGTCGGCACCGGCGGCGACGGCAGCAACAGTATCAATATCTCGACCGCCAGCGCCTTCGTGGCCGCAGCCTGTGGATTGAAGGTGGCCAAACACGGCAACCGCAGCGTATCAAGTAAGTCGGGTTCCTCCGATCTGCTGGCCGCGTTCGGCATCAGTCTGGATTTGCCTGCGCAACAGGCGCGCCAGGCGCTGGATGAACTTAACGTCTGCTTCCTGTTTGCACCGCAGTATCACAGCGGATTCCGCCACGCGATGCCGGTACGCCAGCAGCTGAAAACCCGCACCATCTTCAACGTGCTTGGTCCGCTGATTAACCCGGCGCGGCCTCCGCTGGCGGTGATCGGCGTATACAGCCCGGAGCTGGTGCTGCCGATTGCTCAGGCGCTGAAAGTATTAGGCTATCGCCGTGCGGCGGTGGTGCACGGCGGCGGCATGGATGAAGTGGCGCTGCACAGCGTCACCCACGTAGCCGAACTGCGTGAGGGTGAAATCACCAGCTACCAGCTGACCCCGGATGACTTTGGCCTGAGCTATCATCCGCAGGAGGCGCTGGCCGGGGGTTCCCCGGAAGAAAACCGTGACATTCTGGCGCGTTTACTCCAGGGTAAAGGCGAGCTGGCTCATGAAGAAGCCGTGGCGGCCAATGTCGCCCTGTTACTGAAGATTTTTGGCCATGAAGATTTGCGACAGAACGCTCAGCAGGCGCTGGAAACCATCCGCAGCGGCCAGGCTTATAAACATGTGGTCGCACTGGCAGCAAGAGGATAATCATGCAGCAGGAAACCGTACTGAATAAGATTGTCGCGGACAAAGCCATCTGGCTTGCCGCCCGTCAGCAGCAGCAGCCGCTGGCCTCATTCCAGAATGATATCGTTCCGTCTACCCGCAGCTTTTATGATGCGCTGAGCGGCACGCGCACGGTGTTCATTCTCGAATGTAAGAAAGCATCGCCATCTAAAGGTCTGATCCGCGATGATTTCGACCCGGCCACCATCGCCGGGATTTATAAAGACTATGCCTCCGCCATTTCGGTGCTGACCGACGAGAAGTATTTCCAGGGCAGCTTTGATTTCCTGCCGATCGTCAGTTCGGTCGTGACCCAGCCGGTACTGTGCAAAGATTTTATTATCGACCCATACCAGATTTACCTGGCCCGTTACCATCAGGCAGATGCCATTTTACTGATGCTTTCGGTGGTCAGCGATGAGCAGTACCGCCAGCTTTCCGCCGTGGCGCACAGTCTGAATATGGGCGTGCTGACCGAAGTGATCAGCGATGAAGAGCTGGAGCGCGCCACCGCCCTGGGGGCGAAAGTGGTGGGAATTAACAACCGCGACCTGCGCGATCTCTCCATTGACCTCGACCGCACCCGCCGCCTGGCGCCGAAAGTGGCGCACGGCGTGACGGTTATCAGCGAGTCCGGAATTAACAGCTATGCCCAGGTGCGCGAGCTGAGCCATTTCGCTAACGGCTTCCTGATTGGCTCTGCGCTGATGGAAGAGGCCGATCTGGCCGCAGCGGTGCGTCGGGTGATTATCGGTGATAATAAAGTGTGCGGTCTGACCCGGCCGCAGGACGCGCAGAGCGCGCTGGCAGCGGGGGCGATTTACGGTGGACTCATTTTTGCTGAAGGCTCACCGCGCAAAGTAGACCTCACCGTTGCGCGATCGGTGATTGCCGCTGCCGCACTGAAGTATGTTGGCGTGTTCCGTAATCAGGCAGTGAGTGACGTTGTCACTACCGCCAGTGAGCTGGGGCTGGCAGCGGTGCAGCTGCACGGTGACGAAGATCGTCAGTACGTCAGCCAGCTGCGCGACGCGCTGCCTGCCGAAGTGCAGATCTGGAAGGCATTCAGCATTCGCGACAGCCTGCCGCAGCGCGACTGGCCGCACGTTGATCGCTACGTGTTCGATCACGGTAACGGCGGCAGCGGTCAGTCATTCGACTGGTCACTGCTGCAGGGCCAGACGCTGAAAAACGTGCTGCTGGCCGGTGGACTGAGTGCTGATAACAGCGTTGAAGCTTCCCGCCTCGGCTGCGCCGGTCTGGACTTCAACTCCGGGGTAGAAAGCGCCCCCGGTATTAAAGATGCCGATAAAATCGCCTCGGTGTTTCAGACGCTGAAAGCCTACTGAAATAGCGAAATACTCAGGCTGGCACAATCATTTTCGTCGGGCGTGATCCACGCCCGCGCTGAGAGAGAATAAAGAGACGCGATATGACCAAATTAAATCCCTATTTTGGCGAGTTTGGCGGCATGTATGTGCCGCAGATCCTGATGCCCGCACTGCGACAGCTGGAAGACGCTTTTATCAGCGCCCAGAGCGACCCGGAATTCCAGGCTGAATTTACCGGCCTGCTGAAAAACTATGCCGGTCGCCCTACCGCGCTGACGCTGTGTAACAACCTGACCAAAGGTACGAAAACCCGCCTGTACCTGAAGCGCGAAGACCTGCTGCACGGCGGCGCGCACAAAACCAACCAGGTGCTGGGCCAGGCTCTGCTGGCTAAGCGCATGGGTAAAAAAGAGATTATCGCTGAAACCGGTGCCGGGCAGCACGGCGTAGCCTCGGCGCTGGCCAGTGCACTGCTCGGCCTGAAGTGCCGCATCTACATGGGCGCAAAAGACATTGAGCGCCAGTCGCCGAACGTGTTCCGTATGCGTCTGATGGGTGCAGAAGTGATCCCGGTGCACAGCGGTTCGTCGACGCTGAAAGATGCCTGTAACGAGGCGCTGCGCGACTGGTCCGGCAGCTATGAAACCGCTCACTATATGTTGGGCACCGCGGCCGGTCCGCATCCGTTCCCGACTATCGTTCGCGAGTTCCAGCGCATGATTGGTGAAGAAACCAAAGCGCAGATCCTGGAGCAGGAAGGTCGCCTGCCGGATGCAGTGATTGCCTGCGTCGGCGGCGGTTCGAATGCGATTGGGATGTTTGCCGACTTTATTGATGAAACCAGCGTGGGTCTGATCGGCGTGGAACCGGCCGGGCACGGCATTGAATCCGGCGAGCACGGTGCGCCGCTGAAGCATGGTCGCGTCGGCATCTATTTCGGCATGAAAGCTCCGATGATGCAAACCGAAGACGGCCAGATTGAGGAGTCATACTCCATTTCTGCCGGGCTGGATTTCCCATCCGTCGGGCCTCAGCATGCCTATCTGAACAGCATTGGTCGCGCGGATTATGTTTCGATTACCGATGACGAAGCGCTGGAGGCTTTCCAGGCCCTCTGCCGCAATGAGGGGATTATCCCGGCTCTGGAATCCTCACACGCCCTCGCCCATGCGTTAAAAATGATCCGCGAGAATCCGGAAAAAGAGCAGCTGCTGGTGGTCAACCTCTCCGGCCGTGGCGATAAAGACATATTCACCGTACATGACATTTTCAGCGCCAGGGGAGAAATCTGATGGAACGTTACGATCGTTGTTTTAAGCGCCTGGCAGAACGTAAAGAAGGTGCGTTTGTTCCCTTCGTCACGCTGGGCGATCCTAACCCGGAGCTGTCGCTGCAAATTATTGACGCCCTGGTTGCAGGCGGTGCGGATGCGCTTGAGCTGGGTATCCCGTTCTCCGATCCGCTGGCCGACGGCCCGACGATTCAGAACGCCACCCTGCGTGCCTTTGCCGCAGGGGTAACGCCAGCGCAGTGTTTTGAGATGCTGGCGGCCATCCGTCAGAAATACCCGGAGCTGCCGATCGGCCTGCTGATGTATGCCAACCTGGTATTTTCCAACGGCATCGATAACTTCTATGCCCGCTGCCAGGAAGTGGGCGTTGATTCAGTACTGGTCGCGGATGTACCGATTGAAGAATCTGCGCCGTTCCGCCAGTCCGCCATGCGTCACAACGTCGCGCCGATCTTTATCTGCCCGCCAAACGCTGAAGACGATCTGCTGCGTGAAATCGCTTCACACGGCCGGGGCTATACCTACCTGCTATCCCGCGCCGGAGTCACCGGTTCTGAAACCCGTGCGAATCTGCCGCTAAAGCATTTGATCGACAAGCTGAAAGAGTATCATGCTGCCCCGCCGCTGCAGGGGTTTGGTATTTCAGAAGCGTCGCAGGTTGAGGAAGCGATTAGCGCCGGGGCTGCCGGGGCGATTTCTGGTTCAGCTATCGTCAAAATTATCGAACAGCACCACAAAAACCCGTCGGTGATGCTGACCGAGCTGACCGCTTTTGTCAGTAAACTGAAAGCCGGAACGCGCCAGTAATCCTTTCCTGAAACGGTGCCTTATCTGATGGATAAGGCATTATTTCCTTTCTATTTTTAACATTCTGAACTTGCAGAAACATCATCCTTACCTAAGAATTAGTTATCGCCGCCTTTTCAGCGGTTTAAAAACCTGGACAGGGAGAAATGCAATGAAGCTGTTTAAAATGTTATCAGGAATGATCGCCGCTGCCGTGGTTGCACTCAGCATCACCGCATGTGCACCGACCGCAACGCAGGAAGGAACCGGTGGCTATATTGACGATACGGTGATTACCACCAAAGTAAAAGCAGAACTGCTGCACGATCAGTCGCTGAAATCCACCGCTATCGGCGTGGAAACCTTCAAAGGGCGAGTACAGCTGAGTGGCTTTATCAGCTCGCCGCAGATGGCAAACCGGGCGGTTGAAATCACGCGCGGCGTAGCCGGGGTGAAATCGGTAGTGAATAACCTGCAAATTAAGTAAGAGTTAAGACAAAAAAAGGCGCGAGATTCGCGCCTTTTTTCGTTGAGCGGGCTTAGAAGCGGTAGCCTGCGCCAAAGAAGAACACAAACGGGTTCACGTGGGTGTCAATGCTCTGACGATCTTCACCGGCGTTAAAGCGTACTTTGGTATTGATGTCGATGTACCACAGTGAGGCGTTAAGCATCCAGTCCGGAGTCAGCTGGTAGTCGAGGCCAACCTGACCAGCAACGCCCCAGGTATTTTTCACGCTAAGATTGCTCAGACCCGCATCGCGACCGGTCTGGTTGAAATCGGTGTTGTAAAACATCGTGTAGTTCACACCCACGCCGGCATAAGGCTGCCATTTGCTGGTGTTACCCATGAAGTACCACTGTGCCATCAGCGTTGGCGGCAGCTGGTGCACGGTCGCCAGCGTGCCGGTGGCACGCAGCCCGACTTTGTGACGGAACGGCGTTGCACCGAGAAGCTCAATACCAATATGGTCAGTTGCCATATAGGTAAAGGTCAGCCCCAGCTGCGTGTTGTTGTTAATGTCGAATTCGCCAAGGCCCAGGACGTTATCGGAACCGCCTGTAGGCCGCACGGTGGCGGAACCCGCGCGCATAAAGAAATCCCCTGCTTCATGTGCCGATGCGGCGACCGGTAACAAGGTGACGACAGCCAGCGCTAATGCTCTCAGTTTCATGACCACTCCTTTTAAATTTAAAATCGTATGTAAACATCTGTGTCCTACTGCGAGGACTTGTGCGATATCAGGACACATATTTACGCTGATTTACTGGAAAGATCATGCGAATCATTTTTTTCATTCTTCTTATAAAACAATGGCTTGATTTAGATCAATTTCCTGCAGTTTCGGCATCCGAAAAATCCGATTGACCATTTTTTTTGGAAGCCTTAATTTTCTATTCTCCTTCAATGTGATTTTGGTTCGAAGCCTCAGGAGGGGCGGGCAATCAGATGAGCGATACTCTTAATCCTTGCGTCAGTTGCGGTGCGTGCTGCGGTACGTTTCGCGTTTCCTTTTACTGGTCAGAAGCTGAAGACGGCGGCGGCGTGGTGCCGGTTGATCTGACCGAACCCCTCAACCTTTTTATGCGCAATATGCGCGGTACTAACGATCGTGCTCCACGCTGTGTGGCTTTACAGGGCGAGATTGGCAGCTGCGTCTCCTGCGGTATTTATGAGCAGCGGCCGACACCCTGCCGGGAGTTTGATATGTCCGGTGAAAATGGCATTTATAATGAAGCCTGTGACCGTGCGCGGGCAAGATATGGCCTGCCGCCCCTGTTTACCCCGGTAAAACCTTCTTTAATCGAAAGTTATGTCAATCTGAGTGCCAGCACCCTACAGGAACATGTACAATCTCCCGGTCTATAAAATCGGCTTTTCAAGGAGTTTACATGTCTATCACGGCGGCTTCGCTATACCGTGACACGGGGAATTTTTTCCGCCATCAGATCCTGACCATTGTGCTGATGGCACTGCTGACCTCGTTTATTTCCGTGCTGATAGGTCACGGGCTGACGCCGGATGCCGATCAGATGTCGATCCTGAATGATGGTGCAGCCGGTTCAGCCACCAGCCTGATGGAGATGGTGCAGAATATGTCGCCGGAGCAGCAGCAGGTTCTGCTGCGGGCTTCTGCGGCAGGAACGTTTGCAGCGCTGATTGGCAATACCCTGCTACTGGGTGGAATGCTGAGTCTGATCCCGATGGCATCTGCCGGCCAGCACGTCAGCGCCCTGCGCGCTATTGGTGCGTCCGCGCCGAAGCTGCTGTCGCTGCTGCTGCTGACGTTCTTAATGACGTTGGTTATCCAGCTGGGCTTTATGGTGCTGGTGGTGCCGGGTGTATTGCTGGCAGTGACGCTTTCGCTGTCGCCGATGCTGCTGGTAAATGAGAAGGTTGGCGTGTTTGGCGCCATGCGCGGCAGTATGCGCCTGGCCTGGGGGCATATGAAGCTGGTCGCTCCGGCGGTGCTTTTGTGGATCGTTGCCAAACTGATCGTGCTGCTGATGGCATCATCCATGACCGTGCTGCCGGCAAACGTCGCCTCGGTGCTGCTAAACGGGTTGAGCAACCTGGTTTCAGCGCTGTTGATTATTTACCTGTCCCGCTTATATATGTTGTTACGCTAATTAACCATGAATGCCTCGACAGAGGCATTCACTGGATGATTTCATTACGTACTGGTCTGATACTGGAAGCCGCTATGAAGCAGTTACTCGACTTTCTTCCCCTCGTGGTCTTTTTCGTTTTTTATAAACTGTACGATATTTTTGTCGCCTCGGGCGCGCTGATCGTCGCCTCCGCCATCGCCCTGGCCGCAGGTTGGGTTATCTACCGCAAAGTAGAGAAAATGAGCCTGGTGACCTTTGCGCTTGTGGCGGTGTTCGGAACATTAACGATTGCTCTGCACAATCCTGACTTCATTAAGTGGAAAGTGACGATTATCTACGGTCTGTTCACCCTCGCCCTGCTGTTCAGCCAGTGGTTTATGGAAAAACCGTTAATCCAGAGAATGCTGGGCAAAGAGATCCAGCTGCCTGCATTCGCGTGGCGTCGTCTGAATATTGCCTGGGCGCTGTTTTTCTTCGTCTGCGGTCTGGCAAATATCTACGTTGCCTTCTGGCTTTCTCAGGACACCTGGATGAATTTTAAAGTGTTTGGCCTGAGTGCGTTGACCCTGCTGTTTACCCTGCTGAGCGGCATCTATATCTACCGTCTGATGCCGCAGCAGGAAGAAAAATAACGGAAGCAAAACAATGAGCGAACAACAACGCGTGCCGCAGGGCGAGATGGTGCTGCGCACCCTCGCTATGCCTGCGGATACTAACGCCAACGGCGATATTTTCGGCGGCTGGCTGATGTCTCAGATGGACATGGGTGGTGCTATTCTGGCGAAGGAGATCGCCGAAGGTCGCGTGGTAACGGTACGCGCGGACGGAATGACCTTTTTAAAACCGGTAGCCGTGGGTGACGTGGTGAGCTGCCACGCCCGCTGCATCCGTACCGGCACCAGTTCCATCACCATAAACATCGAAGTGTGGATTAAAAAGGTCTCTTCAGAACCGATTGGCCAGCGCTACTGCACCACTGAAGCGGTATTTATCTACGTTGCGGTTGATCCGGAAGGTAAGCCTCGGCCACTTCCTGCAGATAAAATCAACTTCACCGCAGAAGGCTGATTTTATCTCCTGCCGTCCCGGAGCGGGTCTGAACTGGCTCACTTCTCGGGTAGTGGATTTAACTTGATAAAAAAAAGGGCTTTCGCCCTTTTTTTTATTCGATACTACTGCCGCCGTCGATTTTGAACACGATGTTCATGGTGACATCTTTACCCGGCTTGTTCGGCTCATAGCGCCATCTGCGCATCGCCTGTTTGACTTCACGCTCAAACATGTTGCGCGGCTCGGCGGAAAGAATACGCACATTGTCGACCTGACCTGAACTGTCAACGTCAAACTGTACGCGAACGCGCCCTTCTACACGCAGGGCAAACGCACGCTGCGGATAGGCCGGCTTGCTCTGGTTTAGCGCGCGTGGACCGCTGGAAACCGCGGTAGACGGTGCCTGCGACAGCTTCGGCGCGGTAGACGGTTTAGGCGGCTGCGGATTGGTTACCGGCTGAGCCTGGCGCGTCTCCTGCGGCTTAACCTCTTTCTTCGGCTTCACCACCTCTTTCTTCACCGGCTTCGGTTTAGGTTTCGGCTTTGGTTCAGGTTTAGGAATCGGCACCGGTTCAGGAATCGGCGGCTCCGGAACGGGTTCAGGCTCTGGTTCGGGCTCTGGTTCCGGTTCAACCTGCGGCGGCACCGGTTCAGGTTCGGGCTGCACTTCCGGTGCGACCAGCGAGACACTGATAGGCTGAGACGCTTTTGGCATATCAACCACCTGGTGAAATGAAGCGTAAAGCAGAGCTGCGATAACCGAGCCGTGCAGTACAACTGAAATCAGCAGAGGCAAAGGAGCGCGGCGTGGTAGTGATGTAGTCAGCGTCGTCATAATCTTTCTGGTCAAAATGTGAAGCACCGAGTTTAAATGCAAATAGCAATCAGTTTCAACAACCTCTCACGGCTTATCCGCGATTTCCCGCTTATAGTTTAACAAACTGACCTTTATCAAGGGCGAATTATCTTTTAATTGCACAAAAGTTAACGATCACTTAACGTGATGCCCGAATCTCAATTCCCGACAGGAGTGCTTAAAGGTGCTTTATGTAATTTACGCTGAAGATCACGCGGATTCTCTGGAAAAACGCACGGCGGTTCGCCCTGCCCACCTCGCTCGTTTGCAGCTTTTACGTGATGAAGGACGTTTGATCGTTGCCGGTCCGATGCCGGCTGTAGACAGTAATGAACCCGGCGTGGCTGGCTTTACCGGCTCAACGGTGATTGCCGAGTTTCCTTCGCTGGAAGCGGCTCAGTCCTGGGCTCAGGATGACCCTTACATCGCCGCCGGCGTGTATAAGCAGGTCGCCGTTAAGCCATTCAAAAAAGTGTTCTAAAACAACAATACGTTTTTAAATTCAGTTTATTACATTTACACCAGTGGGCAGTTCAACTTAAACGGTACACAAAAAAGTACACAAAGTTTTCTGCTCATTCCTCTTCCATTCTGGCAGCCATTCTCTCCCCAACAAAATTCCCTACGACGAGGCGATCGATGAAATCTACTTTGTTACTTGCCGCCTGCCTGCTTCCTGGCCTGGCTTATTCTGCGGAAGCCCTGCCGCCGGTGGTCAAAACCTTCAGCGATCAGCAGGGCATTAAAATCGTTAAAAAAATCGATGCGCCAGGCGGTCTGCAGGGCTGGGTGGGCCAGTATCAGGATATGGGCGTGTCGCTGTTTCTGACGCCCGACGGTAAGCACGTTATTTCCGGTTACCTGTATGACGACAAGGGGAAAAACCTCAGCGAAGGCTATTTCCAGCAGGCGATCTACGTTCCTATGGGCCGCGAGATGTGGAAAACGCTGAACGCGGCGCATCCGATCAAAGAAGGACCGGATTCCGCAGCCAGAAAGGTGATTGTTTTCGCCGATCCGTTCTGCCCTTACTGTAAGCAGTTCTGGTCTGCGGCTCAGCCGTGGGTGGATGCCGGTAAGGTGCAGCTGAATACGCTGCTGGTGGCGTTCCTCAACCCGCAGAGCGGCAGATATGCTACGGCAATACTCAACGCAGCGGACCCGGTACAGGCGTGGAAGGAGTACGAGCTGTCCGGTGGTAAAAAGCTGCCGAAGTTTGACGGTGCCACACCGCGTGAGACGTTTAATTTGCTCCAGCGACATCAGAAGCTGATGGACGATCTCGGTGCCAGCGCTACCCCGGCCATTTATTATATGAATGATAAAAATGAGCTACAGCAGGTTGTGGGTATGCCTGATGAGAAACAGATGGCGGAGATGTTCGGGCCCAAACCCTGACGAGAGTGCGCGTTCGGGCAACCCGGGATAAGTCTGTGCCGGGTTGCCCGCTAAGCCGGAGGTGGGCCTGGCCTCACACGGTGTTCAACAGATGATGAACGGGAGAATCGCGCAAACGGCTTCACGCTGACAACCTGGCGTAAAGCATACCCCTATTGCCGGGATATGCTCTCTGGCAACAGGCCCCCCGGTCAGGGAATCTGGGTGATAAACAGAATTGAGCGACGCTGCTGCTGGCTCACCTGGTGACGGAAGGAGTGCATACGCCCGTAGCGGCGCGACTGCCCTTCTAACCAGCGCGCCCTGCGACGCTGAACCTGACGCATCATGCGCCAGCGCGCAACTTCATTTCTGCTCCGTTTCATTACACCCTCGGTCTGATATCTGTCGCTTCAAATGTAGCCAAAAATCTCGCGCAGTATTATAGACCTTTCTGCCCTGCTACCAGGTCCGATCTCTTTGCTGTTGAAAATTTCCTTAAAGGTTTCCAGAGCTGCCATCAACACGTAAACTTCCTCTTAACTCGAGCGTGAACAGGACTTCCACTTAATGACCACTTTTTACACCGTGATGAGCTGGCTGCTGGTTTTTGGATACTGGTTACTGATTGCCAGCGTCACGCTGCGCATTCTGATGAAGCGTCGCGCGGTGCCCTCTGCGATGGCATGGCTGCTGATTATTTATATCCTGCCGCTGGTCGGGATTATTGCCTACCTCTCATTTGGTGAACTGCATCTTGGCAAGCGCCGCGCTGAACGGGCACGAACCATGTGGCCATCAACCGCACGCTGGCTGAAAGAATTGAAGTCCAGTCAGCATATTTTCGCCGACAGCAACAGTGACGTTGCGCGATCGCTGTTTCAGCTGTGTGAAAATCGCCAGGGCATTGCCGGGGTAAAAGGCAATCAGCTTCAGCTGCTGACCAGCAGCGACGACACGATGAAGGCGCTGATCCGCGATATTCAGCTGGCCCGCCACAATATCGAGATGGTGTTTTATATCTGGCAGCCCGGCGGTATGGCGGATGAAGTGGCAGAATCACTGATGGCCGCCGCGCGACGTGGCGTACACTGCCGGCTGATGCTCGATTCCGCCGGCAGCGTGGCCTTTTTCCGCAGCCCGTGGGTGGCAATGATGCGCAACGCCGGGATCGATGTGGTGGAAGCGCTCAAGGTCAGCCTGCTGCGCGTATTCCTGCGCCGTATGGACCTGCGCCAGCATCGTAAAGTGGTGCTGATTGATAACTATATTGCCTATACCGGCAGCATGAACCTCGTCGATCCTCGCTTCTTTAAGCAGGATGCCGGGGTCGGTCAATGGGTGGACCTGATGGCGCGCATGGAGGGACCGGTGGCGACCACCATGGGCATCGTTTACTCCTGCGACTGGGAGATTGAAACCGGCAAGCGCATTCTGCCGCCGCCGCCGGACGGCAACATTATGCCGTTTGAGCAGGAGAGCGGCCACACCATACAGGTTGTCGCTTCCGGCCCCGGCTTCCCGGAGGATATGATCCACCAGGCGCTGCTGACCGCTATTTACTCGGCGCGGGAGCAGCTGGTGATGACCACGCCATATCTGGTGCCCAGCGACGACCTGCTGCACGCCATCTGTACCGCCGCGTTTCGCGGGGTTGACGTCAGTATTATCGTTCCGCGCCACAACGATTCGATGCTGGTTGGCTGGGCGAGTCGTTCGTTCTTTAGCGAACTGCTGGAAGCGGGCGTTAAAATTTACCAGTTTGAAGGTGGGCTGCTGCATACCAAAAGCGTGCTGGTTGACGGTCAGCTAAGCCTGGTTGGCACGGTTAATCTGGATATGCGCAGCCTGTGGCTGAATTTTGAAATCACGCTGGTGATCGATGACGACGGTTTCGGCGGAGATCTGGCTCGCGTACAGGACGACTATATCGCCCGCTCCCGCCTGGTTGATGCCCAGCGCTGGTCGCGCCGTGCTTACTGGAAGCGTATCGTTGAACGACTGTTTTACTTCTTCAGTCCATTGCTGTAAAACGAGCGGAATTGAAATACGACATCGCCCGTCGGCGGAACAGGAAATAGTATGGATTTAAATAACCGTCTTACCGAAGATGAAACCCTGGAACAGGCTTATGATATTTTCCTTGAGCTGGCCGTGGATAATCTCGACCAGGCCGATGTGATTTTATTTAACCTGCAGTTTGAAGAACGCGGCGGCGCGGAGCTGTACGATCCTGCCGAAGACTGGGCTGAACACGTCGATTTTGACCTCAATCCTGACTTCTTCTCTGAGGTGGTGATCGGTCTTGGCGACGCTGATGGCGAACCGATTACTGACGTTTTCGCCCGAGTGCTGCTCTGCCGGGAGAAAGACCACAAGCTCTGCCACATTCTGTGGAAAGAGTAACACCGTCAAACGGCCCGATTTAATCGGGCTTTTTTTCGTCCCGATCTGCCGGCAGGTCCGAGCCACAGTTTTTGCAAAAATGCGCATCATTTTCATGCCCGGACTCCTTACAGTGCAGGCAGATGCGCTGTTTTCGCCGCCGCTGCATCACTTCGGTCATGTAAGAGCTCATCACCCCGGTCGGAATAGCGATCAGCGAGTAGCCCAGCAGGATCAATATCGATGAAACGATGCGGCCCAGTCCGGTATGCGGCGTGATATCCCCGTAGCCAACGGTGGTTAGCGTGACGGTCGCCCAGTAGAGCGAGACCGGCAGGCTGGTGAATCCGTGTTCAGGTCCTTCAATCACATACATCAGCCCACCAAACAGGCACAGCAGGATTATCAGCACGCCAAAAAACAGCATCAGCTTTTTACGTGCGCTGTACAGGCTGTCCCACATGACGCTGGCAGAGCCGATATAGCGCAGCAGTTTGATCAATCGCAACAGCCGCAGCACGCGAAGCAGGCGCAGGGCCATCATGTATTGCAGGGCGATTCCCGGCCATAAAAAGTAGATGTACAGCGGCAGCGCGGTAATCAAATCAACAACGCCAAAAAAACTGAACGCGTAGCGCAGCGGATGGCGTGAGGTTATCAGGCGCAGCAGATATTCGAGGCTAAAAATGGCGGTAAAGAGATACTCGAGCAGCATGAACAGTGAGATTTCAGCATCAGCCTTGACTATCACACCGGGTGTCCCGGACTCCACAAACACCAGTATCACGCTAATCAACGATGATAAAATCCAAAAACGTTCAGCGTAGTGACCGCTGCGGGTATGACTATCGAACAGCGCCGCATAAATTCGACCGCGCAGTCCCTGGCAGTAATCCGGCACACAACCTCCTGCAATCCTTTACGATGCGCTATTACTAGGGTCCTCCCGAGATAAGATCAAGCATTAAACCAGGGCGTAAAAAAAACCCGCATTGAAAGTTCAAAACGGGTTTTGGTATGTAGAGCTCGGCGATCCCTTACATCGGATCAACCTTCAGACAGGACACCGCATGGCGGAAACTGCCCTCCAGCAGCGGCCGGGTTTTCGCGCATTCCGGCCCGGCAATCGGACAGCGGGTGCGGAATACACAGCCCGAAGGTGGATTGATCGGCGACGGCAGCTCGCCGTCCAGCAGCTGGATGACTTTGTTTTTCTCCAGATCGGGATCGGGGATCGGCACGGCAGACATCAGCGCGCGGGTGTAGGGGTGCTGCGGATTCTGATAAACCTGGTCGTAAGTACCCAGCTCTACCGCGTGCCCTAAATACATCACCAGCACGCGATCGGAGATGTGTTTCACCACCGCCAGATCGTGAGCAATAAAGATCAGCGACAGGCCCATTTCTCGCTGCAGCTGCTGCAGCAGGTTAACCACCTGTGCCTGAATTGATACATCCAGTGCCGATACCGGCTCGTCGCAGATTATCAGCTTCGGCTCAAGGATCAGCGCACGGGCAATACCGATACGCTGGCACTGACCGCCGGAGAACTCATGCGGGTAGCGGTTAATCAGGTTGGGCAGCAGCCCCACCTTCAGCATCATCGCCTTAACGCGATCCTTCACTTCCTGCCGCGCCATTTTCGGATGATAGGTGCGCAGCGGCTCAGCGATAATTTCGCCGATGGTCATGCGGGGATTCAGCGAGGCCAGCGGGTCCTGGAATATCATCTGAATGTCGCTGCGTGCTGCGCGCCATTCATCCGCCGTTTGCCCCAACAGGTCACGGCCCAGCCAGGCTACGCGGCCTTCGGTTGCTTTCACCAGCCCGATAATTGCCCGCGCCAGCGTCGATTTCCCGCAACCTGACTCACCCACCACGCCGAGGGTTTCCCCTTCGTACAGCCGTAAGCTGACGCCATCCACCGCCTTCAGCGTTTTTGGCGGCTGCCAGAACCATTGACGCCCATCTTTGATGTCGAAGTGCACCTTCAGATCGGCGATTTCCAGCAGGACTTTCTTTTCAGCAACCGTTGTCATACCAGCTCCTCCACCGGTTTGAAGCAGGCGCGCAGGCGCCCTTCACCAAATCCCGTCAGCGGCGGCGCAGTGCGGCAGATTTCCATCGCATGCGGGCAGCGAGGCTGGAACGGGCAGCCCTTCGGCAGGCGCAGCAGATTAGGTGGATTGCCAGGAATGGTCATCAGGGTATCGCCCTCTTCGCCATCGAGGCGCGGAACGGCATTCAGCAAACCAATCGAGTAAGGATGAGAAGGATGATAGAAGACATCGCGAGCGTTGCCGTATTCCATCGTGCGTCCGGCGTACATCACCAGTACCCGATCGCAGATCCCGGCCACCACCCCCAGATCGTGGGTGATCATAATAATCGCGGTATTAAACTCCCGCTTCAGCTCGTTTAACAGCGTCATGATCTGCGCCTGCACGGTCACATCCAGCGCGGTGGTTGGTTCATCTGCGATGAGCAGTTTTGGCCGGCACAGCAGCGCCATGGCAATCATCACGCGCTGGCGCATCCCACCGGAAAACTCATGCGGAAACATCTTCATACGCTTGCGCGCTTCCGGCATTTTTACCGCATCCAGCATCCGTACCGACTCTTCAAACGCCTGAGCGCTGCTCATGCCTTTATGCAGCTGTAACACTTCCATCAGCTGTTCACCCACGCGCATATACGGGTTCAGCGAGGTCATCGGGTCCTGAAATATCATCGCAATCTGCTCGGCGCGCAGCCGGTTCAGCTTCTTCTCCGGCAGATTGAGGATTTCATTACCGTCGAAGCGCGCCGATCCGCCGATCCAACCATTGCTGGCCAGCAGCCCCATCAGGGCAAATGCGGTCTGCGATTTACCCGACCCGGACTCACCCACGATACCCAGCGTTTCTCCCGCGCGCAGCGAGAAATTAAGATCGTTGACCGCCGTAACATCGCCGTCCGGCGTGTTGAAGGTAACCCGAAGATCCTTAACGTCCAGCAGTGCTTCGCTCTGTCTGGCGGATGTTCTGACCGTTTCCAGTTCAATTACACTCATTGTTATCTCCTTAGCGGTCTTTCGGGTCGAGGGCGTCACGCAGGCCATCGCCGATAAAGTTAAAACAGAACAGGGTGATCACCAGAAAACCGGCCGGATACAGCAGCAGCCACGGAGAAACCTCCATGGAGTTAGCACCGTCGCTCAGCAACGCGCCCCAGCTGCTCAGCGGTTCCTGAGTACCCAGCCCGAGGAAGCTAAGGAACGATTCGAACAGGATCATGCTCGGCACCAGCAGCGAGGCGTACACCACCACCACGCCCAGCACGTTGGGGACGATATGACGCAATACAATATTCATGGTCGATACACCGCCGACCTGGGCCGCTTCAATAAACTCTTTGCGCTTCAGACTGAGCGTCTGCCCGCGTACGATACGCGCCATATCCAGCCAGGAAACCATGCCGATGGCGACAAAGATCAGCAAAATATTCTGGCCGAACAGCGTCACCAGCAGGATCACGAAGAACATAAACGGGAAGGAGTTGAGGATTTCCAGCAGGCGCATCATTACCGAGTCGGTTTTTCCGCCAAGGTAGCCCGCCAGCGTGCCGTAAAGCGTGCCGACCACCACCGCTACCAGCGCCGCGGCAATACCGACCATCAGAGAAATTCGCCCGCCGATGGCCACGCGCACCAGCAGATCGCGCCCCGAGGAGTCGGTACCAAAATAGTGGCCGCTGCTGAACTCCGGGGCCGCGGACATCATCGCCCAGTCGGTATCATCGTAGGTAAACTGCGACAGCATGGGCGCGAAGGTGACGAACAGCGCGATCAGCACCAGCACAAACAGGCTGGCTACCGCCGCACGGTTATGAATAAAGCGACGACGGGCATCCTGCCACAGGCTGCGCCCTTCGATTTCCAGCTTTTCAGTGAAATTTTCCAGAGCTTCGCTGTTTTTCTTACTTAAAATCATTTTCAGCCCCTGCTCAGTAACGAATTTTCGGATCGATAACGGCATACAGCACGTCAACAATCGCGTTAAACAGAATCGTCAGCGCACCGACCAGAATAGTCAGGCTCAATACCAGCGAATAATCGCGGTTTAAGGCGCCGTTAACGAACAGCTGGCCGATACCCGGCAGCCCGTAAATCGTTTCAATGACCATTGAACCGGTGATGATGCCGACAAACGCCGGGCCCAGGTATGAAAGTACCGGCAGCAGCGCGGGCTTCAGCGCGTGGCGCAGAATAATCCGACGCATCGGCAGGCCTTTGGCGCGGGCCGTACGAATAAAGTTTGAGTGGAGAACTTCAATCATCGACCCGCGGGTGATACGGGCGATGCTGGCGATATAGGCCAGCGACAGTGCGACCATCGGCAGGATCATATATTGCAGCGCCCCGCCGTTCCAGCCGCCTCCGGGCAGCCACTTCAGGGTTATTGAAAACAGCAGTACTAACAGCGGAGCCACCACGAAGCTGGGAATAACAATACCGGTCATCGCCACCCCCATCACCGCGTAATCCCATTTACTGTTCTGCTTCAGCGCCGCAATGACGCCCGCGGTCACGCCAAAGACCAGCGCCAGCAAAAATGCCGCAGCGCCCAGCTTGGCTGAAACCGGGAAGGAGGAGGCAACCAGATCGTTAACCGTGTAATCCTTATATTTAAAGGAAGGACCGAAATCGCCGTGCGCCAGCTGCTGAAGATAGTTGAGATACTGCTTCCACATCGGGTCGTTGAGGTGATATTTGGCTTCGATATTCGCCATGACTTCCGGTGTTAATGCGCGCTCGCCGGTAAACGGACTGCCGGGGGCAAGGCGCATCATAAAGAATGAGATGGTGATCAAAATAAACAGCGTTGGTATCGCTTCAAGGAAGCGACGGAAGATAAATTTTAACATTGCCCGTACCTGCTGGCTCTAAGCCGCAGAGGCGAACCTCTGCGGTGACATTGCTTTAAATGGGCAGCAGAACTGCCCGTCGTACTTAGTGTTTAATAATGTAGAGATCTTTATCGTGGCTGTTATCCAGCGGATCTTTGCCGGTGTAGCCGCCCACATAAGGCTTCACTAAGCGCAGATTTTTATAGTAATAGACCGGAACAATAGCGGAGTCGGCATCGAGGATTTTTTCAGCCTGCGCGTAAACTTCGGCGCGTTTGCCCTCATCCCCGGCAGCAAGCGCCTGTGCCATCGCCTTATCGAACTCAGGATTCTTATAATGTGAGGTGTTGTTGCTGCTGTCCGACAGCATGGTATTCAGGAAGCTGGTCGGTTCATTATAGTCCGCGCACCAGGCCGCGCGCGCCACGTCGAAAGTGCCCTGATGGCGAGTATCCAGGAAGGTTTTCCACTCCTGGTTTTGCAGCTTCACGTTAACGCCCAGATTCTTCTTCCAGATGGATGCCGCAGCGATTGCCAGTTTTTTATGCAGGTCGGAAGTGTTGTACAGCAGGTCAAAGGTCAGCGGCTTGTCGGCCGTGTAGCCCGCTTCGGCCAGCAGTTTCTTCGCTTCTTCATTACGTTTTTCCTGCGACCAGCCGAACCACTCAGGCGGCGTCAGCTTGATGCCATCGGTAAACGGCGGGGTGTAGCTGTAGGCCGGGTCTTCATCCTGCGCCTTCACTTTAATCACCATGATGTCGCGATCCAGGCCGAGTTTCAGTGCGGCACGTACGCGGGGATCGTTAAACGGTGGTTTCTGGTTGTTGATTTCGTAGTAATAGGTGCAGAGGTACGGATCGGCGTGAATTTCGCCCGGGATCTCTTTTTTCAGCTTCTGGTACAGTTCAATCGGCAGATAGTTGTAGGTCATATCGCTGCCGCCGCTGCGATAGCGGTTGGTATCGGTCACTTCGGAAGAGATCGGCAGGAAGGTGACCTGGTTCAGAATGGTATGGGCGTTATCCCAGTACTGCGGGTTACGTTCAACGACGATTCGCTCGTTAACCACCCACTCTTTCAGCTTGAAGGCGCCGTTGCCAACAAAGTTGGCGGGCTGGGTCCACTTATCACCAAATTTTTCTACCACCGGCTTATAAACCGGGGACATGGATGGGTGGATCAGCAGCTTGTAGAAATAAGGAACGGCATCGCTGAGGGTGACCTCCAGCGTATGATCGTCAATGGCTTTTACGCCCAGGGTGTCGGCAGGTTTTTTGCCGTCGATGATGTCATCAACATTGAGTAAATGACCGTATTGCAGGTAGCTGGCATAAGGTGAGGCAGTTTTCGGATCGGCCAGGCGCTGCCAGCTGTAGACGAAGTCCTGCGCGGTGACCGGCTCGCCGTTTGACCACTTGGCGTTATTGCGCAGGTGGAAGACCCACACTTTGCCACCCTCTTTGCTTTCCCATTTTTCCGCTACGCCGGGGATAATTTTGCCATCGGCGTCGTTAATCACCAGCCCTTCCAGCACGTCACGGTTAACGTTAGATTCCGGCACGCCTTCAATTTTGTGCGGGTCAAGGGATTGCAGTTCTGCACCGTTACCGCGGATCAATTCCTGCTTGTCGGCCAGCTGCACGCCGGCGGGCACATTTGCCGCAAAGGCAGTACTGAGTGTCAGTGACCCCACAGCGGCCATGACGCCCAGGGCGATAAGACTTTTCTTCGTGATGTTGGTCATTATTTACCTACTCCAGTTTTTAATATTACCTGCGGATCTTCGGCCCGCGGCGATAGCCCTGTATTCGGGAAACCTTGCCAAATGGCGGAACGACGCCTTTTGGTTTGTTGATAAATCAGTACTTCTTTCTGCTACCGCTTTGCGAAGCACTCCTGCGTTACCGCTCAGTCAGTCGGGCTGACGATCAGAACATCACATTGGCAATCTGCTGCTGTTCAGTTAAACCCTGCTGCCATCCCTCAAAGTTACGGCGTAATACACTGCACATCCGGTGCCAGTTTTTAACGTGTCACCTGAAAAATTATCAGAAGGGGTAAGTTTGCGCTAAAGCTAAATAGCAAAAATGTTAACCATTTCTACTTTATCATGATAAATCGCAGGGGTAATGAGTTATTACACATCAATAAATAATGAATAACTTACTGATTAATATAAACATATAATTAAAACAGACGCGAACGGGCGATAAACTGCACAATGCCTGTAAAAATCAATTTTATGTCGCAAAAAACCATCACTCCAGCAACAAATACTGCTATCAGTAACCAACTAAGCAGTACATACAACTGGATATGATAAAAATTTAAGGCAGATACAAATGTAATAAAAATCACACCTGTAATCGCAATACGCCGATGCAAATGCGTTTGCAGTAATTACATTAATAATTTGCACATCGATGTAAGCCAAATGAATAAATGCCGTAAAATAGGGCGCAAAAGAACGAAAACGCACCAAATTAGTGCATCTGTTTTATCTCACACGTAAAAAAAGCGCACAATGTGCGCCTTAATGTTTTTATTTCAGGATGAAATCATCTCAGACGATTCAGCTGGTTAAACCCGGGAACAGTGACCGGATACCGGTAACCACAAACTCAATGCCCAGCGCCATCAATAAAAGCCCCATGATACGTGTGACCACGTTGATGCCGGTCTGGCCCAGTACACGGACCATGATCGGTGCAGCGCGGAATAACAGCCAACAACAGAAGGCGAACAGTGCAATCGCCAGCGAGAAGCCCAGCAGATTCTGCCAGCTGTGATAGCGGGTGCTCCAGACTATAGTAGAGCTGATCGCACCAGGCCCTGCCATCAGCGGCAGCGCCAGCGGTACTACGCCGATGCTTTCCCGGTTGGCCGTTTCGGATTTCTCCTGCTTGTTCTGCTTATCTTCCCCCAGCTTACCGCTGATCATCGACATGGCGATGGTGACGACCAGGATGCCGCCCGCAATACGGAATGAATCAATGGAAATGCCGAAAATATGCAGTATACCGTCGCCTAAAAACAGCGCGGTCCACAGAATAATCGCTACGGAGACGTTGGCAGTAAGATTGGTTTTATTCCTTGCCGCAGCAACCTGATAACTGGTCATGCTGATAAACACCGGGATGATACCGATGGGATTGACCAGCGCAAACAGGCCGACAAAGAATTTGATGTAACCTGACAGATCTAATAGTGCTGAATTCACCCTGCTCTCCTGTGGGCGTCATGATGGCGCTAATGTAATAGAATTCATCCGCACTGACCATCCTGCCTCTCGTGATAATCACCCGAAGTTCTCGTTAAAATCGGGTAAACAAACTCGCTGTTACCGGAATGTTTAGAGCATTATTTCATTGTTAAATCTTGTCATAACTTAATGCGCATAAGTTGAGGAAAAGCACAATTCCACACAAGCTGAAAGGTGTCAGCTTGCAAGAAAGATGATCTAAATCATCATTTTTCTTAGCGACTCCCGTTATGCTCAATGTCATCAGAAGGAGCTGATAACGCACCGAAAGTGACAGTCTGTTTTAAGATGCATTGAGACTCTGTCAGTAAACCATTAGAACGTTTTTCGCATTATCGCAAGCCCGTGTCCGGCAGCAGCAGCGTCGATGACTATACTTGCAAGTTCTGACTTGTTTACTAATAGAGTTTAACTTCCTCAGGAGAGCATTTATGGCCGTTACTAATGTTGCTGAACTTAACGCACTGGTTGAACGTGTTAAAAAGGCACAGCGTGAATACGCCAATTTCACTCAAGAACAAGTAGACAAAATCTTCCGCGCTGCCGCTCTGGCCGCTGCCGATGCCCGAATTCCACTGGCTAAAATGGCCGTCGCGGAATCCGGTATGGGTATCGTTGAAGATAAGGTGATTAAAAACCACTTCGCTTCCGAATATATCTATAACGCCTACAAAGATGAAAAAACCTGCGGCGTTCTGGCCACCGACGACACCTTCGGCACCATCACCATCGCTGAACCTATCGGCATTATCTGTGGTATCGTTCCAACCACTAACCCTACTTCTACTGCGATTTTCAAAGCGCTGATTAGTCTGAAAACCCGCAACGGTATTATCTTCTCCCCGCATCCGCGCGCCAAAGACGCCACTAATAAAGCCGCCGATATCGTTCTGCAGGCCGCCATTGCCGCCGGTGCGCCGAAAGACATTATTGGCTGGATCGACGCACCTTCCGTCGACCTGTCAAACCAGCTGATGCATCACCCGGATATCAACCTGATTCTTGCTACCGGTGGTCCAGGCATGGTGAAAGCGGCCTACAGCTCTGGTAAACCCGCTATCGGCGTGGGTGCCGGTAATACACCGGTCGTGGTTGATGAAACGGCAGATATTAAACGTGCGGTTGCGTCAATTTTAATGTCAAAAACCTTCGATAACGGCGTGATCTGTGCATCTGAACAGTCGGTGATTGTCGTTGACAGCGTTTATGATGCGGTTCGCGAGCGGTTCGCCAGCCACGGCGGCTACCTGTTGCAGGGTAAAGAACTGAAGGCCGTGCAGGATATGATCCTGAAAAACGGCGCGCTTAACGCGGCTATCGTTGGTCAGCCAGCGGTAAAAATTGCCGAGATGGCTGGCTTAACCGTTCCGGCGAGTACCAAAATTCTGATTGGCGAAGTCAAACTGGTTGACGAGTCCGAACCGTTTGCCCACGAAAAACTGTCCCCTACGCTGGCTATGTACCGGGCCAAAGACTTTGCCGACGCGGTTGATAAAGCCGAGAAGCTGGTCGCGATGGGCGGTATCGGCCACACCTCCTGTCTGTACACCGACCAGGACAACCAGTCTGAGCGCGTCAATTACTTTGGCGACAAAATGAAAACCGCGCGTATTCTGATTAACACACCGGCTTCACAGGGTGGTATCGGTGACCTGTATAACTTCAAACTGGCACCGTCACTGACGCTGGGCTGTGGTTCATGGGGTGGTAACTCCATTTCTGAAAACGTCGGACCTAAACATCTGATTAACAAGAAAACCGTGGCCAAGCGAGCTGAAAATATGTTGTGGCATAAACTTCCTAAGTCTATCTACTTCCGCCGCGGTTCGCTGCCTATTGCCCTTGAAGAAGTGGCCACCGACGGCTACAAACGCGCGTTTATCGTTACCGACCGCTTCCTGTTCAACAACGGGTATGCCGACCAGATTATCCGCGTGCTGAAGTCACACGGCGTGGAAACCGACGTGTTCTTCGAAGTTGAAGCCGACCCAACGCTGAGCATCGTGCGTAAAGGTGCTGAGAAGATGAACTCCTTCAAACCTGACGTGATTATCGCGCTGGGCGGCGGTTCACCGATGGATGCGGCGAAAATTATGTGGGTGATGTACGAACATCCGGAAACCCACTTCGAAGAGCTGGCGCTGCGCTTTATGGATATCCGTAAACGCATCTACAAGTTCCCGAAAATGGGCGTCAAAGCCAAAATGGTGGCGATCACCACCACATCGGGTACCGGTTCAGAAGTCACGCCGTTCGCCGTCGTAACCGACGATGCCACCGGTCAGAAATATCCACTGGCGGACTACGCCCTCACCCCGGATATGGCGATTGTTGATGCCAACCTGGTGATGGATATGCCGAAATCACTTTGTGCCTTCGGTGGACTGGATGCCGTGACCCACTCGCTGGAAGCGTATGTTTCCGTCATGGCGAACGAATTCTCCGACGGTCAGGCGCTGCAGGCACTGAAACTGCTGCAGGAAAACCTGCCTACCAGCTATCGTGACGGGGCCAAAAACCCGGTAGCGCGTGAGCGCGTTCACAACGCCGCCACTATCGCCGGTATCGCCTTCGCCAACGCCTTCCTTGGTGTCTGTCACTCAATGGCTCACAAGCTGGGCTCGGAGTTCCACATTCCACACGGTCTGGCCAATGCGCTGCTGATTTGTAATGTGATTCGCTATAACGCTAACGATAACCCAACCAAACAGACGGCCTTCAGCCAGTATGACCGTCCGCAGGCACGCCGCCGCTACGCGGAGATTGCCGACCATCTGGGTCTCAGCGCAGCGGGCGACCGTACAGCGCAGAAAATTGAGAAGCTGCTGGCCTGGCTGGAAGAGATGAAAGCCGCACTGGGCATTCCGAAGTCAATTCGCGAAGCTGGCGTTCAGGAAGCCGATTTCCTGGCGAAAGTGGATAAACTGGCTGAAGATGCTTTTGATGACCAGTGTACCGGCGCCAACCCGCGCTATCCGTTAATTGCTGAGCTGAAGCAGATTATGATGGATACATTCTACGGTCGCGCATTTACTGAGTCTGAGAATGCGGCCACCGAAGCCGTGCAGGAAACCGAAATCAAAAAGGTTGAAAAACGCGCAAAGAAGTAACAGCGCACTAGCGGATATAGTACTACGGTAAGAAACAATGCCGGTTACTTTACGTAACCGGCATTATTTTTAGCGTTCATAAATAGTTTGCCAGGCAGAACGGTTAGGTTGTCTTAACCTCGCCCAGGAATATTCTCAAGCCGGAAAATTAAGCGGATTTATCCTTCTGTGCCATGCTGATTACCAAAAATAGCACGAGAGGAACCGGTTTCCAGCGCTTCGTAGTAGTGCTTGCGGCAGACGGAAACATAACTTTCATTTCCGCCTACCTGTACCTGCGCCCCCTCTTTAAACGGCTTGCCTTGTTCATTCAGGCGCAGAACCATCCCGGCTTTTCTGCCACAGTGACAGACGGTTTTTAATTCCACCAGCTTATCAGCCCATGCCAGCAAGTACTGGCTGCCGCTAAACAATTCACCCTGAAAATCAGTACGTAACCCGTAGCAAAGCACGGGGATATCCAGCAGGTCGACAACGTCGGCCAGCTCTTTGACCTGAGCACG
Source organism: Erwinia sp. INIA01 (assembly GCF_025947915.1). Lineage (NCBI taxonomy): Bacteria > Pseudomonadati > Pseudomonadota > Gammaproteobacteria > Enterobacterales > Erwiniaceae > Erwinia > Erwinia sp. INIA01. The sequence continues at coordinate 100,453 of NZ_JAPDNC010000011.1, read as the reverse complement.
TGTAAGAAACTGGCTTTCATCGAGCAAGACACAGTGAACGGGTTCGAGAAGGCTTTCAGCCTTAATTTCACTAAATAGTGAAGTCTCGTTACTATAAAGTCTGGCCGGAGAAGAGAGGCCAATTCGTGAGCCAATCCGCCCCGTGCCGAAACGATTATCAAATTCAGCGGTATACACCATCGTACGCATTCCGCGCTCTTGATAATTATAAGAAGACTGCAACAAAGCCGTGGATTTACCGGCGTTCATCGCCGAATAATAGAAATAAAGTTGAGCCATCGGCCCTTACTCCGCAGGTCATAAATGATGCGCGAAGTGTAGCATAATCTTTGCGTTTTGATGGTAATAAGCTAATTATTATTAGGGGTTTAACTGCTATGTACGCCTGTTGGTTTGATAGCCGATATCGATTTTATTTCTGCCGCAATCGATAATCACCCGGCTTTTAAACTGTATAATATGTGTCTATTAGTTGTTTTCTATTCCTCAGACAATTAGCTATTGCAGTTCGCTATCGTCACTACTATTATTATCGGGCAAGAAGTATTCCTATCAATATAAATTAGAGAAGTGGACAATGAGCGAAGCACTTAAAATTCTGAACAACATCCGTACGCTGCGTGCGCAGGCAAGAGAATGTAGCCTGGAAACTCTGGAAGAAATGCTGGAGAAACTGGAAGTTGTGGTTAATGAGCGCCGCGATGAAGAAAATCAGGCGCAGGCCGAAGTTGAAGAACGCACTCGCAAACTGCAGCAATATCGCGATATGCTGATCGCTGACGGCATTGACCCGAACGAATTACTTTCCAGCCTTGCAGCGGCCAAAGCACCAGGTAAATCTAAGCGTGCGGCGCGCCCGGCGAAATATCAGTATGTTGAAGAGAACGGCGAAACGAAAACCTGGACCGGCCAGGGCCGCACCCCGGCAGTAATCAAGAAAGCAATCGAAGAACAAGGTAAGCAGCTGGACGATTTCCTGCTGTAATTTCTCTTAGAGTCCGCCTCTAATACGCACACAGTGTGTGCGTTTATTTAGTTTTATTTTTTATCACCAGGCATCAGTAAAAAAGGAAGCGTAAGCTTCCTTTTTTTTATTCATCATCAAACCTGATAAAAGTCTCTGTACCACGCGACAAAGCGCGCAACGCCCTCCGCCACTGCGGTCTGCGGCTTATAGCCGATTGCCTTGTACAGCGCGCTGGTATCCGCGCTGGTATCCAGTACATCACCCGGCTGCATCGGTAGCATGTTCTTCGTTGCCGTCTGCCCGAGCGCATTCTCCAGCGCTTTTATATAGTCCATTAACATCACAGGATGGCTGTTGCCGATATTGTAGACCCGATAAGGTGCTGAACTGCTGGCCGGGTTTCCTGTTTCAACCGTCCAGTTTTCATCGCGCTGGGGAATAATGTCCTGCAGGCGCAGGATAGATTCGGCAATATCGTCGATGTAGGTAAAGTCCCGACGCATTTCGCCATTATTATAAACGTCGATACTTTCACCCGCGAGAATAGCGCGAGTGAACTTAAACAACGCCATATCCGGACGTCCCCAGGGGCCATAGACGGTAAAGAAACGCAGTCCGGTGGTGGGAATACCGTACAGATGAGAATAGGTATGAGACATCAGCTCATTGGCTTTTTTGGTTGCCGCATACAGCGATACCGGATGGTCAACGGAATCATCCGTTGAGAATGGCAGTTTACGATTCAGGCCATATACCGAGCTGGAAGAGGCATACAATAAATGCTCAACCTGGTTATGGCGGCAGCCTTCAAGAATATTTAAATGACCGATAAGATTCGCATCTGCGTAGGCCAGGGGATTTTCCAGTGAATAACGCACACCGGCCTGGGCGGCAAGGTGAATTACGCGCTGGAAACGCTGCTCACGAAACAGACTGGCAATACCTTCCCTGTCGGCAAGATCAATTTTTATAAAGGTAAATTCGGGATGGTTGTTAACCAGTTCGAGGCGGGATTTTTTCAGATTAACATCGTAATAATCATTCAGGTTATCGATACCGATAACCTGGTGACCGGCATCAAGCAGGCGTTGAGTGACATGAAAGCCAATAAATCCTGCTGCGCCGGTAACCAGATATTTCATACTTGCCTCTTCAATTATGCAATGTTTAGAGATGCTCCGCGGCCGATTGCATAATAGACAAAACCGCGTTTGCTGATTCTTTCTGGATCATACAGGTTACGACCATCAAAAATCACGGCTTCTTTTAGGGCATCTTTAATCACATCAAAATCAGGTACGCGGAAGTTCTGCCACTCGGTGCAGATGACCAGCCCATCGGCACCCTGCAACGCCGCTTCTTTGGTGCCCATCAGCTTCAGATCGCTGCGGTGACCGTAGATGCGCTGTGCTTCATCCATCGCTTCCGGGTCGAACGCCTGTACGGTCGCCCCTGCCTGCCACAGTGCTTCCATCAGCACGCGGCTTGACGCTTCACGCATATCATCGGTGTTAGGCTTAAATGACAGGCCCCACAGAGCGAAGGTTTTGCCCTCAAGGTTGTCACCGAAGTGATGCTTAATAAAGGTCGGCAGCTTGTTCTTCTGCGAATCGTTCACGTCTTCTACCGCCTGCAGCAGACGCGGCGTATAGCCAATCTGCTCGGCAGTACGGATCAGCGCCTGAACATCTTTCGGGAAGCAGGAACCACCGTAGCCGCAGCCAGGATAGATAAAGGAGTAACCGATACGTGAATCAGAACCAATCCCCTGACGTACTTTCTCAACGTCTGCGCCCAGACGCTCGGCCAGGTTGGAGATTTCATTCATAAAGCTGATTTTGGTTGCCAGCATGCAGTTTGCCGCATACTTGGTCAGCTCAGCACTGCGAATATCCATCAGGATCATACGGTCATGGTTGCGGTTGAATGGCTCATAGAGCTCACGCAGCAGCTCAACAACTTCATCGTTGTCGGTACCAATAACAATACGCTCAGGACGCATACAGTCGTTGACTGCCGCACCCTCTTTCAGGAATTCCGGGTTAGACACGACATCAAAGGTCAGTTCAACACCGCGTCCTTTCAGCGTTTCTTCCATTACCTGACGCACGCGGTCGGCGGTGCCTACCGGTACGGTGGATTTATCCAGCACCACTTTGTGTGAAGTCATGTGCTGGGCGATAGTCCGCGCCACGGCAGTGACATACTTCAGGTCGGCAGAACCGTCTTCATCCGGCGGCGTTCCCACGGCGATAAACTGCATCACACCGTGATTCACCCCTTCCTCGGCGTTCGTGGAGAACTTCAGGCGACCGGCCTCATAGTTCTGCATCACCAGCGGAGTCAGCCCTGGCTCAAAAATTGGAATCTGACCTTTCTTAAGATTCTCGACCTTATTTGCGTCAACATCGATGCAGAGAACGTCATGTCCAACTTCTGCCAGAACAGCAGCCTGCACCAGTCCGACGTAACCGATACCAAATACGGTGACTTTCATTGTGTTGTCCCGGTTAAAATGAAATTATTTTTTACTGCCTACGGTGCTTTCCAGCCACGCTTTGAAATCACTGCCCAGCGTGTTGTGGCGAACACCGTACTCAACGAAGGCCTGCATGTAACCCAGTTTGTTACCGCAGTCATGGCTGACGCCTTTCAGGTGATAGGCTTCAACGGTTTCTTTTTCCATCAGCATAGCGATAGAGTCGGTCAGCTGGATCTCATCACCGGCACCCGGAGGGGTTTTCGCCAGCAGCGGCCAGATGTCCGCAGACAGCACGTAACGACCCACTACCGCCAGATTAGACGGTGCCTGATCGGCTTTCGGCTTCTCAACCACGCCTACCATCGGCGCGCTCTCACCGGCTTTCAGTTCCGCACCTTTACAGTCAACAACACCGTAGGCGGTCACGTCAGCAACCGGTTCAACCATAATCTGGCTGTGGCCGGTTTCATCGAAGCGGCGGATCATATCGGCCAGGTTATCCTTAGACAGATCGGATTCGTACTCGTCCAGAATCACGTCCGGCAGGATCACTGCAACCGGTTCGTTGCCCACCACTGGCCATGCGCACATCACCGCATGTCCCAGACCTTTTGCCAGACCCTGACGAACCTGCATAATGGTCACGTGCGGTGGGCAGATTGACTGGATCTCTTCCAGCAGCTGGCGCTTAACGCGTTTTTCCAGCATGGCTTCCAATTCGAAGCTGGTGTCAAAGTGGTTTTCAATGGAGTTCTTAGAAGAGTGCGTAACCAGCACAATTTCATTAATTCCTGCCGCGATACACTCGTTAACGACATACTGAATTAACGGCTTATCAACCAGCGGCAGCATCTCTTTAGGGATCGCTTTGGTTGCTGGCAACATACGTGTTCCCAAACCTGCAACCGGGATTACCGCTTTTTTGACTTTAGAATTATGGGCAGACATCAAAATACCTCTCATTTAGGCCGTTCAAGTTATTACTTGATATGTCGAGTTTAAAAACAGAGTGAGTATACCAGTTAGACCCGCGTGGATTTATCCTGGTAAATTCATTTATGCAAAAATTAAGACTATTACCCAAGTGTAAAGCTTATCGATGCCTCTGTCTTGCCGGGCGAATAGAAAGGAGCGTGACTGGTTAATCCGTACTCAGCATTAATCTCAGCCGGCCACCAGCGCCCCACACCTGGCACTGCCAGGCATCACAACGCTGGCTGATTTGATTAAGATGTGTACTGCCCAGCGTACCGAGCGGTACGCCGTTACTGAGTTGAATTTGCTGGCTGTGGATACTGAGCGCGGCATTCAGTCCGGCGGAAACCAGAATCAGATTTTTCAGGTCGCGGTTATAATAACCAACCAGTAAAGGAAATTGTCCTTCCAGATTAACCTGTCGTAATAATTGATTAACCTGAGTAAGCAATCCGCTTAACTCCGGCAAGCGCTGAGACTGGCCGGACAATTGCTCCTGAAGCAGGCCATTAAATAATGCACGTAATAACAGTGCGGCCAGCACACCATTATCTCCGGCACGGGTCACATCCAGACAATAAAATGCCAGATCTTTCTCCGATAGTGCCGCCACATCAAGAACCAGCCCCGGCTGTTCGGCCATCGTCAGCTGCCGATAGTTTATGCGGCAGTGGGCAATGGTTTGCTGGACCGGCGGCTGCAGCTGCTGCAGGAGTTTAGCTGCGGCAGAAGGGTCACGGACCAGCGCATCCCAGTCCTGGAACAGCTGTTCATCTTCTTCGACTTTCGAGGAAAACATTGAGGGATAGAGGCACTCAAAAACCACTTCGCGCAGCCGGGCCAGATCTTTAACCGGCTTCAGCAACACATCCTGCACACCCAGCCGCAGTACTTTGGCAATATCTGACATGTTCTCCGTGGCGGAAATCACCAGAATTGGCAACGTCTGGCCTTTACTACGCAGTTGGCCAACCAGCGTCAGCCCATCCATATGCGGCATGGCAAGATCACAAATCATCATATCAGGCGTGCTGCGTTGCAGATGTTCCAGAGCCTGAACGCCGTCATCTGCCAGGCTTATCTGCGCGCCGAGTGAGCTGAGGAAGTTATCAAGCAGGGAGCGGAAAACAACTTCGTCCTCAACGATGAGAATGCGTTTTCCACTTAACGGTTTTTCCATTGTTCTCCCCAGCAAGACAGATACCTCAATAGTGGTCTATAAATCGCAGATTTGCCTCTCTGAAATGGCTATCTCCGCACGATAAATCGATTACGCTATTGTCTGTCGCGGACAAGTGGCAGTAATTCATCCATTTTCTTTTCTACTGACAATCTTCCTGCCTCAATGGCTTCATCAGCGCGATGAAAATCCAGCGTAGAAATTTGTGGGCAGAACGGCTGTAGCAGCACATCCGGCGGGTCGCCCGCCATACGGTTACGCTTCAGGCGATTCTCCAGCACCTGTATCGAGGTGGACATAATTTCCATCGCACTGGGTGAATGGTTAACTTTTCTCTGCACCAATCGCCCCAGCCCCTGACGCAGCCGCCCGCCCCAGCTGTGCGGCTGGCTTGCCTCGCTGCCCTCCGGCTGCGGCGTAACGGAAAACAGATCCTGCTGCATCAGATGTGCGTCATGCTGCAGATCGACAGCAATGACAATATCGGCCCCCAGCGCGCGGGTTAACGAAACAGGTACTGGATTCACCACAGCACCGTCAACCAGCCAGTAGCCATTCCAGGCAACCGGCGACAGCAGACCGGGCATACTGCAGGATGCTCTGACCGCCTGATGGAGGTCGCCTTCGGTCAGCCACAGCTCTCGTCCGGTACTCAAATTCGTGGTCACGGCGCCGAAAGGCAGGCTGCACTGTTCAATATTGTCATTGGCTATCAGTCGTTTAACGTGGCTAAACACTCGTTCCCCGCGCAGCAGGCCGCCGCGCTGCCACGAAAGATCCATCAGACGAATAACCTGCCAGTAGCTGAACGATCGCACCCAGGATTCCATCAGCGGCAGCCGTCGGCTGGCGTAGGCAGCCCCTACCAGCGCGCCAACGGAGCAGCCCGCGACGACATCAATACGAATACCAGCCCGTTCGAGTGCGTTAATCACTCCAATATGTGACCAACCCTTCGCCGCCCCTGAGCCCAGCGCCAGCCCGATTTTAATTTTTCTCATTCCACCTCTGGCAAGAATACCTGCATATACCTGCATCCGTTTTTATTGCCACACCCCGGCGATAAAGAGACTCAACGGGGAGCTCAGAACCATCAAAATGGCATCGCTGCCTCTGGTCGGTTACTATCAGCGCACAAATTCTGAATTAACCGTATTGAACGAGCTGGAGCCAACGTGTCTGAACCTTGTCCTTGCGGTAGCGGAATGCAGTATAGCTTATGTTGCGAATCGTATCTAAAAGGTGCGTCACTCCCTGCAACACCAGAAGTATTAATGCGTTCCCGCTACTGTGCCTACGTCAAACGTAATACCCGCTATTTGATCGATAGCTGGCATCCTTCCTGTCATGCGGAGCGTTTTGCAGAGAGCATCGAAGAGAGCTATGTCGCCACACAATGGCTTGGACTTAACGTCATCAGCAGTGAAATCACGGCTGATTGCGCTCAGGGATATGTCACGTTTTTTGCGCGCTTTACGGAAAATCAGCGCGAAAGCTTTATTCATGAACGTTCGCGCTTTCTTCGTGAGGAGCAACGCTGGTACTATATCGACGGAACCTTCCCGCCAATCGGGCGCAACGATCAGTGCCCCTGTGGCTCTGGCAAAAAATACAAGAAATGCTGCGGTCAGAACTGACCCTGATTTCCCTTTTGTATCGACAGGATTACCATCGTAATGCAAGCGCAAACACTGCAACGAAAAGTTTTACGCACCATCTGCCCGGATGCTAAAGGGCTGATCGCGAAAATTACCAACATCTGTTACAAACACGAACTGAATATCGTCCAGAACAATGAGTTCGTCGATCACCGTACCGGGCGCTTCTTTATGCGTACCGAACTGGAAGGCATCTTTAACGATACCACCCTGCTGGCCGATCTCGACAGCGCACTTCCTACCGGATCGGTACGCGAGTTGCAGCCAGCCGGTCGCCGCCGCATTGTTATTCTGGTGACTAAAGAAGCCCACTGCCTCGGCGATCTGCTGATGAAAAGCGCCTACGGCGGGCTGGATGTCGAAATCGCTGCCGTTATCGGCAACCACGAAACCCTGCGCACGCTGGTTGAACGCTTTGATGTGCCGTTCGCGCTGGTCAGCCACGAAGGACTGACGCGTGAAGAGCATGACAATAATATGGCAGCGGTCATCGATCGCTATCAGCCGGATTATGTGGTGCTGGCGAAATATATGCGTGTGCTGACTCCGGCGTTTGTTCAGCGTTATCCGAACCAGATTATCAACATTCACCACTCGTTCCTGCCGGCCTTTATTGGTGCCCGCCCTTATCACCAGGCCTATGAGCGCGGCGTGAAAATCATCGGCGCAACCGCACACTACGTGAACGATAACCTGGATGAAGGCCCAATCATCATGCAGGACGTAATCCACGTGGACCACACCTACACCGCTGAAGATATGATGCGCGCGGGTCGTGACGTAGAGAAAAATGCTTTGAGCCGTGCGCTGTATCAGGTGCTGGCACAGCGCGTATTTGTTTACGGCAACCGCACGATTATTTTGTGATGCCGATACTGCTGTTTTGCCTTACAAAACAGCAGTTCGGGTAAAAAATCGGCGAACGCGCTATTTTATGAATAACGGGGCTTTACAGCGTCAGTTCATTTGATATGATGCGCCCCGCTTAACAAGCACAGTAGCAAGGCCAGTGGTGGGGTTCCCGAGCGGCCAAAGGGAGCAGACTGTAAATCTGCCGTCATCGACTTCGAAGGTTCGAATCCTTCCCCCACCACCATTTCAACCACGTTTTCGGTTGAATTCAGGCTTCATTCTTTCTGCGACTGCAGAAGTGATGAGAAAATGAAATTCGTTTTGTTTTCGTTGTACTGTGAATTGTTAACACGCTTCCCCTGGTGGGGTTCCCGAGCGGCCAAAGGGAGCAGACTGTAAATCTGCCGTCATCGACTTCGAAGGTTCGAATCCTTCCCCCACCACCATTTCGAACATCATCTCTCTCTTATCTTTTTTAGCTTCACAACCTGAATTTCAAATACTGTATTGGTTCGATTTTGCCGCACGTTTCATTTCGGCAACAGATGACATTTCTGCCAGACTTCTGCTACCATTCCGCCATCTTTTCGCCACGAAATGGCCCACGCTATGAAATTTGTCTCCTTTAATATCAACGGGCTACGCGCTCGCCCTCACCAGCTCGCCGCGATTGTTGAACAGCATCAACCGGACGTTATCGGCCTGCAGGAAACTAAGGTTCACGATGATATGTTTCCGCTGGAAGAGGTCGCAAAGCTCGGCTACAACGTGTTCTATCACGGCCAGAAGGGCCACTACGGCGTTGCCCTGCTCTGCAAAGCCGCGCCGGTTGCCGTCCGCCGTGGTTTCCCCGGTGATGATGAAGACGCTCAGCGTCGTATTATTATGGCTGATATCGAAACGCCAGCGGGCCTGCTGACGGTCATTAACGGCTACTTCCCGCAGGGGGAAAGCCGCGACCATCCAATCAAGTTTCCGGCGAAGGAAAAATTCTACCGCGACCTGCAAAACTATCTGGAACAGAATCAAAGCCCGGCAAATCCGGTGCTGATCATGGGCGATATGAACATCAGCAGTAGCGATCTGGATATCGGCATTGGTGAAGACAACCGCAAGCGCTGGCTGCGCACCGGGAAATGTTCGTTCCTGCCGGAAGAACGTGAATGGATGGATCGTTTGATGAACTGGGGTCTGGTAGACACCTGGCGCGCGCAAAATAGCGAAGTTAACGACCGCTTCTCCTGGTTCGACTACCGTTCTAAAGGCTTCGATGACAATCGCGGTCTGCGCATTGATCTGCTGCTGGCCAGCCAAACGCTGGCTGAACGCTGCACGGCAACCGGTATTGATTACGATATTCGCGGCATGGAAAAACCGTCCGACCACGCGCCGATTTGGGCGCAGTTCGCCTTCTGATGTCCAACACTAACGAGCTGGAAGTCGTAGCCGCAATGATTGTGCGAGACGGTATGCTCCTGCTGGCCCAGCGTGGTCCGCAGGGGGACCAGTCCGGATTGTGGGAATTTCCCGGCGGCAAGGTTGACGCCGATGAAAGCCAGCCGCAGGCGCTAAAACGTGAGCTGATGGAAGAACTGGCGATCGATGCCGTCATTGGTGATTACATCGCCAGCGAAAGCCGGGTTGTTGGGGAACGCAAAATCAATCTCCATGCCTGGCTGGTGACAGATTTCACGGGTGAACCGACGGCACTCTGCCATCAGACCCTGGTCTGGGTGGAACCGCCGGAGGCATTCAGCTTTGCACTGGCTCCCGCTGATATCCCTCTACTTGAAGCATTTTTGCAGCGCTAAGCTTTACGGCCTGATTGCCTGATTGCCTGATGCGGGAGTTTATTATCAAAATCCCGCAACATCGTGCTCACGGATCAGACGCTATCGTTACCCGCATTCAGCTCTCCAGACCGCCCGGCACCCGCCTTTGACGAGGCAGCTTTACGACGCGGCTTCTTCGCCTGGCCTGACGAAGGTGCGGGCAGCCCGCGGAAGGCATGTGCCGCAGGCTGCTGGCGAGCCTGATGGATCAGCGAGTACAGCGTATCCACCAGCGGCTGCATAAAGTCCTGATAGCGGCACTGTTTTTCACTGATTTTCGTTAACGTGGATTCCCAGTGCGCGGTCATATCCGGGCGGGCGGCCATTTCAGGTAATGAGTGAATCAGCGCCCTTCCCGCCGGGCTGGAGTGAATATAGCGCCCTTTCTTGAACAGGAAGGTGCGCTTGAACAGCAGTTCGATAATACCCGCTCTCGTCGCTTCGGTGCCCAGACCGTCGGTGGCGCGCAGCACCTTCTTCAGATCTTTATCCTGCACAAAACGCGCGATTCCTGTCATTGCCGACAGCAGTGTGGCATCGGTAAAGGGGCGCGGTGGCTGCGTCTGTTTCTCTACCACTTCGCCGCGCTCGCACAGCAGCTCATCACCTTTCGCGACCACCGGCAGCGGCGTACCGTCGTTTTCTTCGTCACGCTCTTTGCTGCCCAGCAGCGCGCGCCAGCCGGCCTCCGCCAGGAAACGTGCTTTCGCAATAAATTTTCCTCCGGCGATATCCAGTTCAATCACGCATTTACGGTAAACCGCATCAGGACAGAACTGCATCAGATACTGGGTGGCAATCAAACGATAAATTCGCTGCTCGTTTTCATTCAGCGACACCCGACTGCTGCGCGCGGTCGGTACGATCGCGTGGTGGGCATCCACCTTTTTGTCATCCCAGCAGCGGTTACGAATATCGCTGTTAAAATCGGCGGGCGGTGTCAGATCCGGCTGATGGCTGTTAATCGCATTGAGGACTGCATGCCTGCCGGAGAAATGCTCATCAGGCAGATAGCGGCTGTCCGAACGTGGATAGGTAATCAGCTTGTGGGTTTCATACAGCCGCTGGCAGGTATCCAGCACCATCTGGGCACTCAGGCCAAACCGCTTACCGGCTTCAATTTGCAGGCTGGAAAGTGAAAACGGCAGCGGCGCGGTGTCATTTTCACGTTTGTCGTTATAGCTGGTAACCAGCGCTGGCTGACCACCGATGCGAGCGACCACGTGATCGGCCAGCGGGCGATGCAGCAGACGCCCTTCTTCATCCTGATACGGTTCGCAAGATTCACTGGGCTGCCACAGAGCAACGAAACGCTCATCCTGCGGAGTGACGATGTGCGCTTTCACTTCAAAGAAATCCTTCGGCACAAAGTTTTCAATCTCTTCATCTCGCCGCACTACCAGCCCCAGCACCGGGGTTTGTACCCGGCCGACCGACAGCACGCCGTCATAGCCCGCATTACGCCCCAGCAGCGTGTAGGCGCGGGTCATATTAATGCCGTAGAGCCAGTCAGCGCGCGAACGCGCCAGCGCCGAGACGCACAGCGGAATAAATTCCCGATTCTGCCGCAGTCGGCCAATGGAGCGCTCTACCGCCTGCGGATTAAGATCGTTAATCAGGCAGCGCTGCACGGCGGCACGTTTCTCCGCCGGTAGGGTCAGATAATCCAGTACTTCATCCACCAGCAGCTGACCTTCGCGGTCCGGGTCTCCGGCGTGAACCACTTCGCTGGCTTCACCGAGCAGCTTTTTTATCACGTTAAGCTGCTTCGCCACCGACGGGCGCGGCTGCAGCTGCCACTTTTCCGGCACAATGGGTAAATCAGCCAGCGACCAGCGGGCAAAGCGGCTGTTATAGCTGTCGGGCTGCGCCTGCTCTAACAGGTGCCCCACACACCAGGTGACAACCTGATCGTCACCGCAGGCGATGAAACCATCGCCACGGCGGTGAGGTTTCGGCAGGACATCCGCAATCGCGCGGGCAAGGCTGGGTTTTTCGGCAATAAACAGACGCATCCGGGACTCAATTCCTGCTCAGGGTTTAATTTCAATCATGGCTCGTCCGGTTTGAGCCTTTTTCAGTTCACCAATTGCGGTCAGTGAAACCGCATGTTTTTCTGCTGCGGCGTGCAGTGCAGCCTCCGCTTCGGGTAATACCGCCATCAGCAAGCCACCCGACGTTTGCGGATCGCACAACAGGCTGCGCTGTGTCTCGGTCATCTCACCGATCAGTTGCCCATAGCTGGCAAAATTGCGCGCCGTTCCCCCCGGCACACAGCCCAGCTCGATGTAGTCATCGACACCGGGCAGCCGCGGGATCGCGCTGAACTGCACGTCGGCCTGCAGGCCCGCGCCCTGACACAGCTCGCCGAGATGGCCAAGCAGACCAAAACCGGTGACGTCGGTCATTGCGCAGACGCCGGGGATCCCTGCCGCTTCGGCACCCAGCAGGTTAAGCTGACACATCACCTCCGTCGCCAGTCCCTGATGCTCAGGGCGCAGTAGCGATTTCTTTTCGGCGGTGGTCAGTACGCCAATACCGAGCGGCTTACTGAGCCACAGGCGGCAGCCCGCCTGCGCCTCGCTGTTCTTTTTAACCTGGTGCGTCTCGACCACGCCGGTGACGGCAAGGCCGAAGATCGGCTCCGGGGCATCAATCGAGTGGCCACCGGCCAGGCTAATCCCGGCCTGCTCGCAGACGCTGCGACCGCCTTCAATCACCCGCCGCGCAACTTCCGGTGATAAAACGTTCACCGGCCAGCCCAGAATGGCAATCGCCATAATCGGTTTTCCGCCCATCGCCCAGATATCGCTGATTGCGTTAGTGGCGGCAATACGTCCGAAATCATAGGGGTCATCAACGATCGGCATAAAGAAATCGGTGGTGCTGACCACAGCCGTACCGTTGCCCAGATCGTACACGGCCGCATCATCCCGGGTTTCATTGCCAACCAGCAGATTAGGATCGCGTCGGAGCGGATGGTCGCTGTGCAGAATGGTATCTAAAACCTGGGGGGAGATTTTGCAGCCGCAGCCTGCACCATGGCTGTACTGCGTCAGGCGGATCGTATTCTGATTCATGAAGAAGGTCCCTTTTAGCTTCACCAGATATTATGGTAGCGGATCGGGCAGACGGGTGTAAGCCTGCCGACCTTAATCGCGGACCATTCGCTTATTATCCCGGCGAATTGCAGGGCCGCTCACAACCCTGACGGTAAAAAGGACCTGATTCAATCAGAAATAGCTGACAAACGGCGCGCTGTCGACCGGTAATACGGTGGTCGCCGCTTTCAGCTGCGGCGTGCCCAGATAGAGGAAGCCGACGATGGCATCCTGAGGACGGCAGCCGAAGGCCTGGCGGACAGATTCATCTTCGGTCCAGGCACCGCTTCGCCAGATACCGTTGAAGCCCTGAGCAGCGGCAGCCATCTGCATAGCCATCACTGCACAGCCCGCCGAAACAACCTGTTCCCAGCGCGGCACTTTGGGATGGTCGTCGCAACGGGCAACGACGGTGATAATCAGCGGTGCGCGATACGGGGCCTGTTTCGCTTTCTCAATCGCTTTATCATCCAGGCTGGCTTCACGTGACACTTTTTCCAGCAGCGCACTGAGGCGATCGCGCCCCTCATTTTCGACGATAATAAAGCGCCACGGCTGAAGCGTGCCGTGATCGGGCGCGCGCATACCGGCACGCAGAATATTGTCCAGTGCATCGCCCGCCGGAGCGGGATCGGCCAGGCGCGAGGCCGAGCGTCGATTAACCAGTAAGTCCAGAGCGTCCATAATTTCCTCCTGATGGGGGCGTAAAGTGGACTGAAACTAGCACAGGATGATGTTTTGTTACAGCATTGTCCTTTTTCCTGCTGACAATTCAGCCCCTGCTATTTAGGATGTTGAACGTTACTGTCCGTTAAGGGGCGCGTTAACTTTAACCCTGTACCCTGACGGGCATTTGTTGCGATTACGGAGAGTCTATGCGCATGTTGTGGCGAGCTATCGCTGGTATTTTTAAGTGGACGTGGCGGGGACTAAACTTTGTCCGCGAATTTATCCTCAATCTGTTTTTGATCCTGCTGATCCTGGTCGGTGCCGGGATCTGGTTCCAGATGAACAGCAGCTCTGCTCCGGCAGAAGTGAAGAAAGGTGCACTGATCGTCGATCTTAGCGGCGTGGTCGTGGATAAACCTTCCGTCAGCAACAAATTCAGTAAGCTGGGCCGCCAGCTGATCGGGGCCAGCAGCGATCGCCTGAAAGAGAATTCACTGTTTGACGTGGTGGATGCCATCCGTCAGGCAAAAGATGATAGCCGTATTACCGGTATTGTGCTGGATCTGCGCAGCTTTGCCGGCGGCGATCAGCCTTCACTACAGTACATCGGTAAGGCCCTGCGCGAGTTCCGCGACAGCGGCAAGCCGATCTTTGCAACGGGTGACAGCTACAGCCAGTCGCAGTACTACCTCGCCAGCTTCGCCAACAAAATTTATCTCTCTCCGCAGGGTACGGTCGACCTGCACGGCTTCGCGACCAACAGCCTGTACTATAAAACCCTGCTGGATAAGCTGAAGGTGAATTCCCATGTTTTCCGCGTCGGCACCTATAAATCGGCGGTCGAGCCTTTCCTGCGTGATGATATGTCACCGGCCGCTCGCGACGCCGACAGCCGCTGGGTAGGCGAACTGTGGCAAAACTACCTCAACACGCTGGCCGCTAATCGCCAGATTACCGCCGATCAGGTCTTCCCTGGCGCTCGCGGCGTGCTGGACGCTCTGCAAAAAGTCGGCGGCGATACCGCTCAATATGCCAAAGAGAGCAAACTGGTCGATGAGCTGGCGTCACCGTCAGCGGTGGATCAGCAGCTGGTGAAAACCTTCGGCTGGGATAAAGAGGCGAAGGACTACGTAGGGATCAGCATTTATGACTATCCGCTGAACAATACCGAAACCACAGAAAACAACAGCAAAGGAAATATTGCGGTTATCGTCGCCAACGGGGCGATAATGGACGGTGAAGAAACGCCGGGCAGCGTGGGCGGTGACACCACCGCCAATGAAATTCGCCAGGCACGTCTGGATGACAACATCAAAGCCATTGTGTTCCGCGTTAACAGTCCGGGCGGCAGCGTTACCGCGTCTGAAACCATCCGTGAAGAGCTGGCAGCAGCCAAGGCAGCGGGTAAACCGGTCGTGGTTTCCATGGGCGGCATGGCTGCGTCCGGCGGCTACTGGGTATCCACACCGGCCAACTATATTATCGCCAGCCCGAACACACTGACCGGCTCTATCGGCATCTTTGGCGTGATCAACACGGTGGAAAATTCGCTGGACAGCATTGGCGTTCACACCGACGGGGTTGCCACCTCACCGCTCGCCGATGTCACGCTGACCAAAGCGCTGCCGCCTGAAGTGCAGGAAATGATGCAGTTGAGCATTGAGTACGGCTACAAAAACTTCATCGGACTGGTGGCAAAATCACGTAACAAGACGCCTGAGCAGGTTGACCAAATCGCCCAGGGCCACGTCTGGACCGGCAGCGATGCCAAAGCCAACGGTCTGGTCGATGCGCTGGGTGATTTTGACGATGCCGTGGCTAAAGCCGCCGAACTGGCAAAAGTGAAGCAGCCGCAGCTGGACTGGTATCAGGAAGAGCCGGGGCTGCTGAATACATTGTTCAGTCAGATGGACGTTCGCGCCTCGCTGCCAGCGTCGCTGAAAGCGCTGCTACCGGCCCCGCTGCTTGACGTGGTTTCCGCCATGAAAAAACAGCCGGGTCTGATGGGCGATCTTAACGATCCACAAAATCGCTACGCGTTCTGCCTGAACTGTGGTGATGTGAAGTAGTTCACTAATCAGCCCGACCGTCACCGGTCGGGCTGCTTTTCCCCGGCTTTCCCCTTATACTGCGCGTTTTCGGCAAGTCTGAGTTTACCCATGCAAAAAAAATCGATTTATGTCGCCTATACCGGCGGAACCATCGGCATGCAGCGTTCTGAGCACGGCTACATTCCCGTCTCAGGCCACCTGCAAACCCAACTGGCGAACATGCCCGAGTTCCATCGTGCTGAGATGCCCGACTTCACCATCCACGAGTATCAGCCGCTGATTGACTCGTCGGACATGACACCGGAAGACTGGCAATCGATTGCTGACGACATTCAGAAGAACTACGATCGCTACGATGGCTTCGTCATCCTGCACGGAACCGACACCATGGCATTCACCGCTTCTGCGCTGTCGTTTATGCTGGAGAATCTGGCCAAGCCGGTGATTGTGACCGGGTCACAAATCCCGCTGGCGGAACTGCGTTCTGACGGGCAGCAGAATCTGCTCAACTCGCTGTTCGTTGCCGCTAACTACCCGATTAACGAAGTGGCGCTGTTCTTCAACAACACGCTGTATCGCGGCAACCGCACCACCAAAGCCCACGCCGACGGTTTCAGCGCCTTTGCCTCACCTAACCTTGCCCCCCTGCTGGAAGCCGGTATTCACATTCGCCGCCTGAATACCCCTCCCGCTCCGGCCGGGAAAGGTGAACTGATCGTTCACCCGATTACGCCGCAGCCGATCGGCGTGGTGACGATTTATCCCGGCATCTCCGCTGAAGTGGTGCGTAACTTCCTGCGTCAGCCGGTAAAAGCGCTGATCCTGCGTTCTTACGGCGTGGGTAACGCTCCGCAAAACAAAGAGTTCCTTGAAGAGCTGAAAGCCGCTTCCGATCGCGGTATTGTGGTGGTCAACCTCACGCAGTGCATGTCCGGCAAAGTGAATATGGACGGCTATGCCACCGGTAACGCTCTGGCGCACGCCGGTGTCATTAGCGGGGCCGACCTGACCGTAGAAGCGACGTTGACCAAACTGCACTATCTGCTCAGCCAGGATTTGACCAGCGATGAAATGCGGCAGCTGATGCAGCAGAACCTGCGCGGTGAGCTGACCGAGGACTAACCGGAGAGAAAAGCATGAGCGCACGTCAGGCACTGGTATTAATCGATTTACAAAATGACTTTTGCCCCGGTGGCGCACTGGCGGTGGCAGAGGGCGATGCGACGATAGCTGTGGCTAACCGACTGGCGGCGGAGTTTCGGCAGCGCGGTGAACCGGTTATTGCCACGTTTGACTGGCATCCTCTCGGCCACGGCAGCTTTGCTTCTACCTGCGGAAACAAACCCGGCAGCTGCGGGGAACTGGACGGTCTGCCGCAGGTCTGGTGGCCGGATCACTGCATTCAGCACAGTGCCGGAGCAGAGCTGCACCCGGCTCTGGAGCAGTCCGCTATTACACTGCGCGTCTACAAGGGTGAAAATCCACAGGTGGACAGCTACAGCGCCTTTTTCGATAACGGCCGACGCCAGGCAACTATTCTGGAAGGCTGGCTGAAGCAGGAAGGTATTACCTCGCTGACGATAATGGGGCTGGCAACCGACTACTGCGTCAAATACAGCGTGCTGGATGCCCTCTCGCTGGGCTTTGATGTCACGGTAGTAGCTGAGGGGTGTCGCGGCGTGAATTTGCAGCCAGATGACAGCGCTGAGGCGCTGAAAGCGATGCAAAATGCCGGTGCACTGATTCTGTAAGCCAAAAAATTTAGGCAGATGTGCTGAACGCACAACTGCCTATTCTTTGAACGAATTATTCTTGCAGGAATAATTACTGTAATTGGATCCGCGTCACGTCTTCATCGCTGATACCGAACTCTTCTTTCAGCTGTTTTTTACTCTTCATTACGATTTCCCCGCCCTTCGCTACGCTCATATGCTGGGGGTCGTCGTTATGCTTTGCCTGCCACAGCAGCACCAGCTGCAGGCTGTTTTCCTTCTGCTCCGGCGTCAGGGCAACACCGTCGGCCCATTTGCCGGTTTCAACCGCAGTTGCCAGGCGCTGATAAATTTCCGGAGTCATACCGGCAATGATTTCATCGAGTTCCATTACAGTTCCGTTAACCTTTGGTGATGTTACCGTCATCGTCCGTAAAACTCAGCGATGCGGAATTAACGCAGTAACGTTCGCCGGTTGGCTGTGGGCCGTCCGGGAACACATGGCCCAGGTGAGCGTCACAGCTGCCACAGCGAATCTCAATACGCTGCATTCCATGAGTATTATCATCAAGATAGCGAATGGCCTCGTCGCTGTAAGGCTCGTAAAAACTTGGCCAGCCGCAGCCTGAATCGTACTTAGACGTGGACAGAAACAGTGGAGCCTGACACACCAGGCAGTGATACAGACCTTGCTCTTTGTTATGCAACAGTTTACCCGAATACGGTGGCTCAGTACCACGCTGCTGGGTAACGTAACGCTGCATTTCGTTCAGTTCATTTTCGGGTGAAATAGGGGATTTCTCATTAGCCATGGTAGACTCTCTGGCAGTGTTATTATGAAGACTTCGCTTAGCATTCTAACAAATACTTAACAAGATCAGGTGAATTTTTCTCTCGCAGTGCGAGAGGAGAATCGTTCAGAGACATAATTGTGACTCAGATCACCTTTTACAATATGACCCCGTTTATATTCGGGTTAAGTGCCTTAAGATCACGGCTGTGTCGGCGTCAAGAAATGGACTTTTTTTTGAATAATTCCTGGTCATGAGTTTGACCTATAGCAATAATTGACACGATTCCGCTTGACGCCTGGTAAGCTTTTTGTAATTTTACTGCCAACCTTTTATTCACTATCAACTAGCTGGTGGAATATATGACTATCAAAGTAGGTATCAACGGTTTTGGCCGTATCGGTCGCATCGTTTTCCGTGCTGCTCAGGAACGTTCTGATGTAGAAATCGTTGCGATCAACGATCTGCTGGACGCAGAGTACATGGCTTACATGCTGAAGTATGACTCAACTCACGGTCGCTTCAACGGCACTGTAGAAGTCAAAGACGGTCAACTGGTTGTTAACGGTAAAACCATCCGTGTTACCGCTGAGCGCGATCCTGCTAACCTGAAATGGGACGAAGTAGGCGTTGACGTTGTTGCAGAAGCGACCGGTATCTTCCTGACCGACGAAACTGCACGTAAACACATCCAGGCTGGCGCCAAGAAAGTTGTACTGACTGGCCCATCTAAAGATGACACCCCAATGTTCGTTATGGGTGTAAACCACAAGTCTTACGCTGGCCAGGACATCGTTTCTAACGCTTCCTGTACCACTAACTGCCTGGCACCGCTGGCTAAAGTAATCAACGACAAGTTCGGTATCGTTGAAGCACTGATGACCACCGTGCACGCAACTACCGCAACTCAGAAAACCGTTGATGGCCCATCTCACAAAGACTGGCGCGGCGGCCGCGGTGCAGCTCAGAACATCATCCCTTCATCTACCGGTGCTGCAAAAGCCGTAGGTAAAGTGATCCCTGAGCTGAACGGCAAACTGACCGGTATGGCGTTCCGCGTTCCTACCCCTAACGTTTCCGTCGTTGACCTGACTGCACGTCTGGCTAAGCCTGCTTCTTACAAAGAAATTTGTGATGCAATCAAAGCCGCGTCTGAAGGCGAACTGAAAGGCGTTCTGGGCTACACCGAAGACGAAGTGGTTTCTACCGATTTCAACGGTGAAAAACTGACTTCAGTATTCGATGCTAAAGCCGGTATCGCGCTGAGCGACACCTTTGTTAAACTGGTTTCCTGGTACGACAACGAAACTGGTTACTCTAACAAGGTACTGGACCTGGTTGCTCACATCGCCAAATAAGGCCTGTTGACACAGAACCAGAAAAGTAAGGGCGACTCAGGTCGCCCTTTTTTTATCTCTCAATTTCAGAAGGACCGCTCATGAACGAAAAACTCTTCTCGCTGCCGGTGCTTAACCAGATCTCCCCGTATATTACTCAGCGCCAGATTGGCGAACTGCCGGTAGTGGTCATCACCCACCCTAAGGTCCGCGCAGCCGTCACGCTGCAGGGGGCGCACCTGGTAGCATGGCAGCCTGCGGGTGAAAAGCCGGTTGTCTGGCTGAGTGAGAAAACGGCCTGGACCCCGGGTAAAGCTATCCGCGGCGGCGTACCAATCTGCTGGCCATGGTTTGGCCCGGCGGGTGAACCGGCGCATGGCTTTGCCCGTAATCTGCCGTGGAAGCTCTCGGCGCATGATGAAAACGAGCAGAGCGTGATGCTGACTTTCGTTCTGGAAAGCAACGAGCAGACCAAAAAGCTCTGGCCGCATGACTTTACCCTGTTCGCTCGTTTCCGCTTCAGCGATACCTGCGAAATCGAACTCGAGGCCCACGGTGATTTCGAGGCAACGGCAGCCCTGCACAGCTACTTTAACATTGCCGATAATGCCTCGGTAACTGTCAGCGGCCTGGGGCCGGACTATATCGATCAGGTACTGAAAGGCGCTACCGGCCAGTTGCCTGACGGCAAGCAAACCTACGAACAGCGCGTTGACCGTATTCATACCCAGCCTGCTGAATGCAGCGTGCTGGAAGACCGTGCCGGCAAGCGGGTGATTGAAGTGCATCATCATTATCAAAGTGACGTTGTCACATGGAACCCGGGAGCTGAACTGTCGTGCAGCATGGGAGATATGGCAAACGAAGGCTATAAAACGATGGTGTGTGTGGAAACCGCGCGCATTTCCCGTCCGCTGATCAGTTCTGGCGAACAGCCCGCCCGGTTGGCAGTAACCTTACGTATTCAGAAGTAATCGGATGCCTGTGCGACCGGTCAGCCCGGTCGCCTGCTGTAGCCATTAAGGCTATGACTGCCCTGCCATTGGCTACACAACATCCAGCGGCATTTTCGTCGACGGCGGAGGGAATGCCTGGTTAATCAGCATCAGATCTTCACTGCTCAGCGTCACCGCCAGCGCAGCCGCGTTTTCCTCTACGTGAGCAATCGAGCTGGCTTTCGGGATGGCGATAACCCCTTCTTTGCGTATTACCCACGCTAATAGCAGCTGCGCCACACTGATGCGCTTGCGTTGTGCAATCTCACTGAGTACCGGGTGCCCCATCAGCTCACTGCGCAGCCGCCCCGCCTGAGCTAGCGGGCAGTAGGCCATCACCGGCATTGCCAGCTGCTGGCACTGCGGCAGTAAATCATACTCAATGCCGCGTGAAGCGAGATGATAGAGCACCTGATTAGTTGCACAGTCTTCTCCCCCTTCCTCCTGCAACAGTTCACTGAGGTCGTCGGTATCGAAGTTGGATACGCCCCAGCGGCGTATTTTTCCCTGTTGCTGCAGGTTTTGCATCGCGCGCAGCGTCTCTTCCAGCGGAATATTGCCCCGCCAGTGAAGCAGATAGAGATCGAGATAATCGGTTTTCAAGCGTCGCAGGCTTCGTTCACAGGCTTCAACGGCATCCACTTCGCTGGCATTCCAGGGATAGACTTTTGAGACCAGCCAGGCGCGTTCCCTTCTCCCCACCAGCGCTTCGCCAACAATCTTCTCCGCACCGCCATCCGCGTACATTTCTGCCGTATCGATAAGCGTCAGGCCTGCATCAATTCCGCACTGAAGTGCGGCGATCTCCTGATTGCGTAATGCAGGATCTTCGCCCATATACCAGGTCCCCTGCCCGATAGCTGGCAGGAGGGCTCCATCAGAAAAGGTTACTGTCCGACTCATTACTTTCTCCCTGCATCATTATCGCGCCCCGAAATAGCACAAAAGGGCGCAGAACGCCCTTTTTTAGTGCAGACGGACGCATCAGAAGGTGTAGCTGATACCACTCCACAGCAGAACCTGAGAACTTTTGTCGACCATCGGGCTGTCTTTAATTTCATCACCCAGACGGACATAGCGCCCGGAAACGGTGGCGTTCCAGCTGTCGCTGATTTTCCAGCCACCGGTCAACTCCAGATACGGGCTCCAGCTGTCATCCGGATCGTAGCGATTAAGCCCACTGCGATCGGATTCAGCAGAAGAAATACCATAGTAGTATTTGTTCTGGTTAGAACTGTTCCATAGCGCACCAATACCCGGGGTCAGGCTGAACTGGCCAAATTCGAAGCGGTAAAGATAAGTCAGGTCCCAGATAATGCCGTTACTGTTGTCGAGGACATCGCCCGCCAGCGTGGTACGTACGATACCCCAGTCAGCCGTATGGCGATAGGATACGCCCCCCATCAGCGTCATATGGCGCTTGTTCAGCGATTTCATATCACCGTCGTCAGCATCGTCAGGGTCGTAGTTCTGCGGTGAACCCAACACCGTCAGCGACAGCTGATCCTGGCTGTCTTTCCACAGGTAGTAACCTGCCTGCAGGGTGTTCAGATAGAAACTGTCACCGTCATAGTTAACGATCGGCACAGGATAGTATCGGTCCTGGCCGCTTTTATAGGGACTCTGGCTGTAAATTACGGAGGCGCCCAGCGTTAGCGGGTTAGCCTGTGCGACAGGGGCCGCAAAATACAGAGGTAAAAATGCAGCAAGCGCGGTAAGTTTGAAATGGTTCACAAATAAATCGTTCCGTAAATATAACAATCAGGCTGGTAAGTTTAACCGTGATATCAATACGTGATCATAAATTTACATAACTTGTAGCACTCATAATCAATTTTTAAGCACGAAATATCCGCTTCTTTAGCACCGGGTTATTTTTGACCCGCAGTACCCGGCGGGCCTGGAAAACGTGCTGCTTAGCGCTTTTCTAACTTTGTTATTGAAATTTCATCGAAAATGCTCGCTGCTTCAGGAAATTTTTTAATATGCGATCTACGCTTAATCGTAAGACCTAAATTTTAACGAGCAGAGTAACCAAAGAAGTGTGTTTCCCGATAAAAAAAGTCAGGTTGGCATAAGGGTTGCTGTACTCATTAATAAGTTCCTTCAGGGGCTATCGCGTTAGGCTCCTGGTACCTGTGCTAAAAACGAAAGGACGGGCATCGCTATGAATATATTCGATCACTATCGTCAGCGTTATGAAGCTGCCAAGGACGAAGAGTTCACACTGCAGGAATTTCTTACCATTTGTCGGCAGGATCGCAGTGCATACGCCAACGCGGCGGAACGATTGCTGATGGCAATCGGTGAACCCGTAATGGTCGACACCGCTCAGGAGCCTCGCCTTTCCCGGCTGTTCTCTAACCGTGTGATTGCTCGCTACCCGGCGTTTGAAGAGTTTTACGGTATGGAAGAAGCGATTGAACAAATCGTCTCCTACCTGAAACACGCCGCGCAGGGTCTGGAAGAGAAAAAACAGATCCTGTATCTGCTGGGGCCAGTTGGTGGCGGTAAATCCTCGCTTGCGGAACGCCTGAAATCGCTGATGCAGCGCGTGCCTATCTACGTGCTGAGCGCGGATGGTGAACGCAGCCCGGTTAACGATCATCCGCTGTGCCTGTTTAACCCGCAGGAGGACGCCAACATTCTTGATAAGGAGTACGGCGTTCCTCGTCGCTACCTGGGTACAATCATGTCGCCGTGGGCAGCGAAACGCCTGCATGAGTTTGGCGGAGATATCACCCGCTTCAAGGTCGTTAAGGTCTGGCCGTCAATTCTGGAACAGATTGCGATTGCCAAAACCGAACCGGGTGATGAAAACAACCAGGACATCTCCGCGCTGGTGGGTAAAGTGGATATCCGTAAGCTGGAGAATCACGCCCAGAACGATCCTGATGCCTATGGTTATTCCGGCGCGCTGTGCCGGGCGAACCAGGGGATCATGGAATTCGTTGAGATGTTCAAAGCGCCGATTAAAGTGCTGCACCCGCTGCTGACCGCTACGCAGGAGGGCAACTATAACGGAACCGAAGGCATCTCTGCCCTGCCGTTTAACGGTATTATTCTGGCGCACTCTAACGAATCTGAGTGGGTCACCTTCCGCAACAACAAGAACAACGAAGCGTTCCTCGACCGCGTGTACATCGTCAAGGTTCCATACTGCCTGCGGGTTTCCGAAGAGATTAAGATCTACGAGAAACTGCTGGTGAATAGCGAACTGACACATGCACCGTGCGCACCGGGCACGCTGGAAACACTGGCCCGTTTCTCGATCCTTTCGCGTCTGAAAGAGCCGGAAAACTCCAGCAGCTACTCGAAAATGCGGGTCTACGACGGTGAAAGCCTGAAAGATACCGATCCGAAAGCCAAGTCGTACCAGGAGTACCGCGACTACGCCGGTGTGGATGAGGGAATGAACGGGTTATCTACCCGCTTTGCCTTTAAAATCCTCTCCCGCGTGTTTAACTTCGACCATGTTGAAGTGGCGGCGAACCCGGTTCACCTGTTCTATGTTCTGGAACAGCAGATAGATCGCGAACAGTTCCCGCAGGAACAGGCTGAGAAGTACCTTGAGCACCTGAAAGGCTATCTGATCCCGAAATACGCCGAATTTATCGGCAAAGAGATCCAGACCGCCTACCTGGAATCTTACTCCGAGTACGGCCAGAATATTTTTGACCGCTACGTGACCTACGCTGATTTCTGGATACAGGATCAGGAATACCGTGACCCGGACACCGGACAGCTGTTCGATCGTGAATCACTGAACGCCGAGCTGGAAAAAATCGAGAAGCCCGCCGGGATCAGCAACCCGAAAGACTTCCGTAATGAAATCGTCAACTTCGTGCTGCGCGCCCGGGCACATAATAATGGCCGTAACCCGAACTGGACCAGCTATGAGAAGCTGCGTACCGTGATCGAGAAGAAAATGTTCTCTAACACGGAAGAGCTGCTGCCGGTCATTTCGTTTAACGCCAAAACATCCACCGATGAGCAGAAAAAACACGACGATTTCGTCGACCGCATGATGGAGAAAGGCTACACCCGTAAACAGGTTCGCCTGCTGTGCGAATGGTATCTGCGCGTAAGGAAGTCATCCTGACGTTTGCGTAAATGCTTAACCCAGTGGGCCCAACAGAGGTTGCTCTGTCCGGGCCCACAACGGCAGCAAAATCGCAACGAGTGCATCACACGGGTTAAGACCCGTCTGCAACGTAGTATGGGGGAGCTATGGCCTATTTTATCGATCGGCGTCTTAACGGCAAAAATAAGAGCGCGGTAAACCGCCAGCGCTTTTTGCGCCGCTATAAGTCGCAAATCAAACAGTCGATCTCCGAGGCCATCAATAAGCGTTCGGTTACCGACGTAGAAAGCGGCGAATCCGTCTCAATTCCCGTTGAAGATATCAACGAACCAGCTTTCCATCAGGGGCGCGGCGGCCTGCGTCATCGTGTACATCCAGGCAACGATCACTTTGTGCAGAACGACCGCGTTGAACGCCCTCAGGGTGGCGGCGGTGGCAGCGGCAGTGGCCAGGGTAATGCCAGCCAGGACGGTGAGGGGCAGGATGAGTTCGTTTTCAATATCTCAAAAGATGAGTATCTTGACCTGCTATTCGAAGACCTGGCCCTGCCGAATCTGAAAAGGAATCAGCATCGTCAGCTCAATGAGTATAAAACCCATCGCGCCGGTTATACCGCCAACGGCGTTCCGGCCAATATCAGCGTCGTCCGTTCGCTGCAAAATTCTCTGGCACGCCGCACGGCGATGACCGCCAGCAAACGCCGCACGCTGGCCGAACTGGAAGAAACGCTGAAAACAGTGGAGAACAGTGAACCGGCCCAACTGCTGGAAGAGGAACAGCTGCGCAAGGAGATCGCCGAACTTCGCGCACGCATCAAGCGCGTGCCGTTTATCGATACCTTTGATCTACGCTACAAGAATTTTGAAAAGCGCCCTGAGCCTTCCAGCCAGGCGGTGATGTTCTGCCTGATGGACGTTTCAGGCTCAATGGATCAGGCCACTAAGGATATGGCAAAACGCTTTTATATTCTGCTGTATCTGTTCCTGAGCCGAACCTATAAAAACGTGGATGTGGTTTACATTCGACACCATACGCAGGCGAAAGAAGTCGATGAGCAGGAATTCTTCTATTCGCAGGAAACCGGCGGTACGATTGTTTCCAGCGCCTTAAAACTGATGGATGAGGTGGTCAAAGAGCGTTACGACCCGGCGCAGTGGAATATCTATGCCGCGCAGGCCTCCGATGGCGACAACTGGGCTGATGACTCCCCACTTTGTCATGAGCTGCTGGCAAAAAATATCCTGCCGGTGGTGCGTTACTACAGCTATATCGAGATCACCCGGCGTGCACATCAGACTCTGTGGCGCGAGTACGAGAATCTGCAAACCCGCTTCGACAACTTTGCTATTCAGCACATACGTGAACCCGAGGATATCTATCCGGTGTTCCGTGCCCTGTTCCAGAAGCAGGTTGAAGAAAATTACTAAACCCGTATGCGTCGGTAGCGCCCTGCTACCGGCGTAAAATCCCGGGGACGACTGTTCTTTTTGCCCGATTACGGCCTTAATGCGTGCCAGTCAGCAGAAAAATTCCCTTTAGCGCACTCAGCGGTATTCACCACAGCTGTTTTTACGCTATTTTATCCCCTGAATTCAATCGAGTGAGATCGATTCTAAATTTCTTGCTCTGTCACGCACACTCTGTAAAAAAGTATTTTAATCTGTTGGGAGAAACGCCTTTTGGAAGCCAGCGCGATTTACAATTTATTCATCATTGGTTCAGTGCTGGTTGCCGCAAGCATTCTGCTGAGTTCCTTTTCCTCCCGTCTGGGTATCCCTATTCTGGTTATCTTCCTCGCGCTCGGTATGCTGGCGGGCGTTGATGGCATCGGTGGCATTGTCTTTAACAATTATCCGGCGGCCTATCTGGTCAGTAACCTTGCTCTGGCAGTGATCCTGCTGGATGGCGGTATGCGTACCCAGGCCAGTTCATTTAAGGTGGCACTTGGCCCTGCACTGTCGCTGGCGACGGTGGGTGTGCTGATCACTGCCGGTCTGACCGGTATGGCCGCCGCCTGGCTGTTTGATTTAAATATGATGAACGGCTTCCTGATTGGGGCGATTATTGGCTCGACGGATGCGGCAGCGGTCTTTTCGCTGCTCGGCGGTAAAGGGCTCAATGAGCGCGTCAGCGCTACGCTGGAAATTGAATCAGGCAGCAACGACCCGATGGCGGTGTTTCTGACCATAACCCTGATTGATATGATCCTGAAGGGGCAATCAGGGCTGGATATGATGTTCTTTGTGCATCTGATCCAGGAATTTGGTCTTGGGATTGCGCTGGGGATTGGCGGCGGCTGGGGCCTGCTACAGCTCATTAACCGTATTTCTCTGCCGGCCGGAATGTACCCGCTACTGGCGCTAAGCGGCGGTATCCTGGTGTTTTCCCTGACCACCGCACTGGAAGGCAGCGGTATTTTGGCGGTGTATCTCTGCGGTTTTGTCCTCGGCAACCGGCCGATCCGCAGTCGCCACGGTATTCTGCAAACTTTTGACGGCATGGCATGGCTTAGCCAGATCGGTATGTTCCTGGTACTGGGTCTGCTGGTCAATCCGCTCGATCTCTGGCATATCGCCGTACCGGCCATGTTGCTGTCACTGTGGCTGATACTGTTGGCGCGCCCACTTTCGGTTTTAGTCGGACTGCTGCCGTTTCGCGGCTTTAATATCCGTGAACGCTTCTTTATCAGTTGGGTTGGGCTGCGTGGCGCGGTACCGATTATTCTTGCCGTCTTCCCGATGATGGCGGGTCTGCCCCACGCCTCGCTGTTCTTTAATATCGCCTTCTTTGTTGTGCTGGTATCGCTGATCGTTCAGGGAACCTCGCTGGGCTTTGCTGCCCGTAAAGCCAGGGTAATCGTACCGCCTACGGCTTCACCTGTTTCTCGTATCGGGCTGGATATCCATCCTGAAAACCCGTGGGAGCACCTGGTTTATCAACTCAGCGCGGATAAATGGTGCGTCGGCGCAGCGCTGCGCGATCTGCATATGCCGCGGGAAACACGCATCGCCGCACTGTTTCGCAACAACCAACTGCTGCACCCGACGGGCAACACGCGCCTGCGCGAAGGGGATATTCTGTGTGTGATTGGGCGCGAGCGGGATCTGCCCGCATTGGGCAAACTGTTCAGCCAGTCACCGCCGGTCGATCTCGATCAGCGATTCTTCGGCGACTTTATTCTTCAGGCCGATGCGCGGCTGCAGGATGTTTCTGAAATCTACGGCATCGATCTGGATGAAGAGCATGACAGACAGCAAACGCTCGGGCAGCTGGTTTCTGACATCATTGGCGGAGCTCCGGTCGTAGGCGATCAGGTTGAGTGGAAAAATCTGATCTGGACCGTGGCGGAAAAAGAAGACAACACAATTATTAAAGTTGGGGTTCGCGTACAGCAGGATAAAGAGTAATTCTGCGGTGTAAGGAGATAAATCCCTGTCTCCTTACACTTTATGCTTTTCTTTTCCGTGGGTAATCTCTAACCTGTACGGCTTGCTTTAATTTGGATCTTACTTCTGCCATGCAAAAATTCACCCTGCTGTTGCTCAGCCTGGTCCTGCTCGCCCCGCTGGGCATCGATCTGTACCTGCCTACTCTGCCGGACATTGCCGTTGGATTAAATACCCCCGTGGCCAATATCCAGACCACAATCCCCCTGTTCCTGCTGGTGATGGGCCTTGGGCAGATTGTCGCCGGGCCGCTGGTCGATAATCTGGGGCGCAAACCAATCGCCATCATCGGCCTGCTGCTCTACGTTGCCGGTAGCGTACTGGCAGCCACCGCTGACGTCTGGCTGCAGTTCCTTGCCGCACGTATTATCCAGGGCTGCGCCGTGTGCTGTACGGCGGTGGTGGCCTTTAGCGGCGTACGCGATCGTCTGAACGGCGATGATGCCGCCCGCGCCTACGGTTTCCTTAACGGCGCGTTGAATATCGTTCCGGCGCTGGCCCCGCTGCTGGGTGGTCTGCTGGCTGAAGCCTTTAACTGGCGCGCGCCGTTCTGGTTCCTGACCCTCTACGCACTGTTTATTGGCCTGCTGGTGGTGTTCTTCCTGCCGGAAACGCGCCCGGCGGATACACAAAAAGTGAAAGGGCTGCCGCTGCGCCAGTACTGGCAGATCCTGCGCCAGCCGCGCTTCCTGGCCTTTGCTTTCGCTAACGCCGGTGCGCTGGGTATGGTGCTGACCTACGTTTCACTGGCACCTAACGTATTGATGACCGAAGGCCGCCTGTCTGCTCTGCAGTTCTCAATTGCGTTCGGTGCGAACGGCTTCTGGATTATGCTGGTTAGCGTGCTGGTCAATAAGGTGATTCGCAAGCTGGGTCGTCCGATCTGTCTGGCGATTGGCGCACTGGCAATGACCACGGGAGCCGTGATGCTGACAGCTGGCATGTGGTTGCTGCCCGATGCATGGCAGACGCACTGGGCACTGTATATGCTGCCTGTTGCTGTGTCGGTTGCCGGTCTGGCCTTTACCGTGGGTCCGGCCACCAGCTATGCGCTGGAGCCTTACCAGCAGCAGGCCGGTGTGGCTTCCGCGCTGGCGGGCTTTATTCAGATGGCTGGGGGATCGTCAGCGGGATTATTGATGATGGCTCTGCCTCTGGCAGAAAAATCAGCGCTGGCGCTGATGATGGTAGCGGGTGCGCTGCTGGCATTTATCGCCTGGCGCTTCAGTAAAACCGTGCGCGGCACGCTGACCGCGCTCTGATTTCAGACTATCACACCACAACAACCGGCACTCTCGGTGCGAGCGCACACATCAGCTCATACCCGACGGTGCCGGATGCCGCTGCAACATCATCTATCTTGACGTGATTACCCCACAGCTCCACCGCGCTACCGATACCGGCCTGCGGGCAAGGCGTTAAATCAACGGTAATCATATCCATGGAAACGCGGCCAACGATGCGGGTCATGACGCCGTCAACCATCACCGGCGTACCGGTTGGTGATATGCGCGGATAGCCGTCAGCATAGCCGCAGGCAACCACACCAATGCGCTGTTCCTCACTGGCACGATACAGGCCGCCGTAACCTACCCGTGCCCCTGGCCCCAACTGCTGCACACCAATAATTTCACTGGTTAAAGTCATCACCGGCTTCAATCCGTTACCGGCGATGTCCTGCCACTGCCCGCTGGGTGACGCACCATAGAGAATAATACCAGGGCGAACCCAGTCGTGGTGAGTTTGTGGATGCCACAGTGTCGCGGCTGAGTTAGCGAGGCTGCGCGGGCAATCCAGCCCTTCAGCCGCCTGCTCAATGCGTTGCAGAGGCTCGGCAATGCCTTCCGCCGTTTCCGCTTCAGCGAAGTGCGCCATCAGCGTAATTTCACCCACGTTAGGCAGTGAACGCAGTTTCTGCCATGCGTTATGTACCTGCTCCGGCTGGAAGCCAAGCCGGTTCATACCGCTGTTCATCTTGAGGTAAATATCCAGCGGTGCGGAGAGTTTGGCCTTTGCCAGCGCCTGAATCTGCCAGTTACTGTGCACGCTGGTGGTCAGGCGATAGCGATCGAGTATGTCCAGATCCTCCGGGTGGAAAAATCCTTCCAGCAGCAGGATAGGTTTCTTCCATCCGCGTTCGCGCAGCAGGATCGCCTCTTCAAGATCCAACAGCCCAAAACCGTCGGTTTCCTGCAGGCTCTGCCAGACGCGCTCAATGCCGTGCCCGTAGGCATTGGCTTTAACCACTGACCACAGGCGCGAGCCGCCTGCGGCCTTGCGGGCAACGGCCAGGTTTTGCCGCAACGCGGCGGTATCTATCGTTGCGACAATCGGACGCGACATACTCTCTCCTTGAACTTTCAATACGGTAAGTTAACGGATACTGGCACCGTGTAATGAGCGGGCCGGCGTTGGCGTATAGCCCGGTAAATAGCGCATTACCGACAGATCTTCCGCCATAATTGCCGGCGTTTTACCCGTAATAATATCCGCCAGAAGCTGACCGGAGCCGCAGGCCATCGTCCAGCCCAGAGTACCATGACCGGTATTAAGATACAGGTTTTTCAATGGAGTACGACCCACGATCGGTGTGCCATCCGGGGTCATCGGGCGCAGCCCGCTCCAGAATGTTGCCTCGGCAACATTACCCCCGTGCGGGAACAGATCGCGCACCACCATTTCCAGGGTACCGCGGCGTGCCGGTAATAATTTCGTATTATAGCCAACTATTTCCGCCATTCCGCCGACGCGGATACGATTATCAAACCGTGTGATCGCCACCTTATAAGTCTCATCCAGCACGGTGGAAACCGGCGCTGCGCTCTCGTCGGTAATCGGTACGGTCAGCGAGTAGCCTTTCAGCGGATAGACCGGGATTTTGACGATGTCATGCAGCAACGCGGTGGAGAACGATCCGAAAGCCACCACGTAGGCATCTGCGGTAATGATTTCCTCGCCGCACTTCACACCGCGGATCTGGTTTCCTTCCTGCAGCAGTGCATCCACCTGCATGTTGAAACGGAAGTTTACCCCCGCTTCCGCCGCCATTTTGGCCAGACGTTGAGTAAAGAGCTGGCAGTCACCGGTTTCGTCATTCGGCAGGCGCAGACCGCCGGTGAGTTTATGCTGCGTGGTAGCCAGCGCAGGTTCGACCCGAGCCAAATCGGCGGCTTCCAGCAGTTCATAGGGCACGCCCGCGTCTTTCAGCACGGCAATATCTTTCGCCGCGCTCTCATACTGCTGCGCGGTACGGAACAGCTGTAACGTGCCGCCCTGGCGGCCTTCATACGCGATACCGGTGTCCTGACGCAGCGCTTTCAGGCAGTCACGGCTGTATTCGGACAGGCGGACCATACGGCTTTTATTCTGCTGGTAATGGCTCATGTCGCAGTTGCGCAGCATTTTCCACATCCACTCGAGCTGGAAGCGGCTGCCGTCAAGGCGAATCGCCAACGGCGCGTGGCGCTGAAACATCCATTTAACCGCTTTCAGCGGCACGCCCGGCGCTGCCCACGGTGCGGCATAGCCCGGAGATATCTGCCCGGCGTTGCCGGCACTGGTTTCCAGCGCCGCATCCGGCTGGCGATCGATAACCGTAACCTCGTGGCCCGCCTGCGCCAGGTACCACGCACTGGCCACGCCGACCACCCCACTACCGAGAATGACAACACGCATACCGAACCCCATCTGGCTTTCAAAAGAACATTACACTACGTGAGAGCTTTTATTACCGAGTAAACCACCAGGAAAAGCGCTCACTCTCCGCTGACAAATTTCACATATTTTTCACCCAGCCAGCGAATAAAAACAAGATATCACTACGAATACAGTCAAAAATTCTTCATTTTTCATAATGACAGCATCTTAAAAACAATTTTTGGAATAAAACGCCTGTTAACAGCACAAACCTTTCACATCATATCTTTTGGTTATAAACAGGATTTAATTCTGAAAAATAGTTACTTTTGGGCATTTCCCATCACGGAAAAATCTTTTTTTAAATCGCGCTCTATTTTCTGTCGAAGATTTCATTTGTTTTCACGAGAGGGATAAGAGACAGTGAACTATCATTGAGATATTGGCTTTTATTCCAGGCTTATCAACGCGGCACGAATGCGGGGGTGAGTTGACATGAAAACGGACATTTTGTCGCTACGTGCTGTATCGCCAGAAACCGGTTTTATAAAAAGGGGTGCGCTATGACAACGATCTTTGACGTTCCAATTACGGACAGCAAACGACTCAATGATGGACCAGACTGGACGTTCGACCTGCTTGATGTATATCTGAAAGAGATCGATCGCGTTGCCAAATCCTACCGACTGGATACCTACCCTCATCAGATAGAGGTCATTACCTCAGAGCAGATGATGGATGCTTACTCCAGCGTGGGGATGCCAATCAACTATGCGCACTGGTCGTTCGGCAAAAAATTTATCGAAACCGAACAGCGCTACAAGCACGGTCAGCAGGGGCTGGCCTATGAAATTGTTATCAACTCTAACCCCTGCATCGCCTACCTGATGGAAGAGAACACCATGACCATGCAGGCGCTGGTGATGGCGCATGCCTGCTATGGTCACAACTCCTTCTTTAAAAATAACTATCTGTTCCGCAGCTGGACCGATGCCAGCTCCATTGTTGACTATCTGATTTTCGCCCGGAATTACATCAGCGAATGTGAAGAACGCTACGGGCTTGAACAGGTTGAGCGGCTGCTGGATTCCTGCCATGCTCTGATGAACTACGGCGTTGATCGCTACAAACGACCGCAAAAGATTTCGCTACAGGAAGAGAAAGCACGACAGAAGAGCCGCGAGGAGTATCTGCAAAGCCAGGTCAATATGCTGTGGCGTACCCTGCCACGCCGTGAGCGCGAGGAAACACAGTATTCAGCCGCACGCTATCCGTCTGAGCCGCAGGAAAATCTGCTGTACTTTATGGAGAAAAACGCCCCACTGCTGGAACCCTGGCAGCGTGAGTGCCTGCGCATCGTCAGAAAAGTCAGCCAGTACTTTTACCCGCAAAAGCAAACTCAGGTAATGAACGAAGGCTGGGCAACGTTCTGGCACTACACCATCCTGAATCATCTGTATGACGAAGGAAAAGTCTCTGAGCGCTTTATGCTGGAGTTTCTGCACAGCCATACTAACGTGGTGTATCAACCGCCGTATAACAGCCAGTGGTACAACGGTATTAACCCTTATGCACTGGGCTTTGCTATGTTCCAGGATATTCAGCGCATCTGCCAGCATCCGACCGAGGAGGACCGCTACTGGTTCCCGGATATTGCCGGTAAGGACTGGCTGGAAACCCTGCATTTTGCCATGCGCGAGTTTAAGGACGAGAGTTTTATCAGCCAGTTCCTGTCACCGAAGGTGATGAGAGATTTCCGCCTGTTCACCGTACTGGATGACGATCGCAATAACTATCTGGAGATTGCCGCAATTCATGATGAGGCAGGCTATCGGGCCATTCGGCAGCAGCTTTCCGCACAGTACAATCTGAGCAATCTGGAACCTAACATTCAGGTTTACGATGTGGATCTGCGCGGTGACCGTTCGCTGACGCTGCGCTACGTGCCGCAGAATCGCGCTCCTCTGGATAAAAGCCGCCGCGAGGTTCTTAAGCACGTTCATCGGCTTTGGGGCTTTGACGTTACGCTTGAACAGCAGAATGAAGATGGTAGCACTGAAATTCTTGACCGCTGCCCACCGCGCCCGAGTACTCCGCTCTGACGACTTTTTTCTGACGTATGTCTAACTAAAAACGCCCCCGAAGAATAGATTTCATTCGGGGGCGTTTTATATTGAGCTGACCGTCAGCGGCGCGGCGGCGGCAGATCCGTCGGCATACTGACCTGCATAGCATGCCAGATTTCACCGCTGCGGCGGCCGTAGTCACGAACGATGTCGGCGATCTGTTCGTGCTCGTGAGAATGACAGATATGCAGCAGGTGCTGATAAAAATCCTGCGCTACGCGGCGGGCTTCGGGGTTAGAGAAATAGTGGCGGCCAACCCGGGTATATAGCCCTCTTAGCCCATTAAGTATTAAACCGTAGATCGGGTTACCGGAAGCAAAGGCAAGACCACGGAAGATACTGTAATCCAGCTCGGTGTAGGCTTCTGCGTGGTCGTCAATATCGCGAGCGGTTTCCAGCACTTCTTTCGCCTTTTCAGGATAACTGCGAATCGCCCGTCGAATAAAGATGGAGGAGATATCGGTACGCACGGAGAGCAGATTATCAATCAGCTGAGGCACGCTGTCATGATCAAGCCGGGCGAGCGTTTCAAGAATACTCAGTCCGGAGGTTTCCCAGAAGTTATTCACTCGCGTCGGTTTACCGTGCTGAATAGTCAGCCAGCCATCGCGGGCCAGACGCTGCAACACTTCACGAAGCGTGGTGCGCGTAACGCCAATTAACTCAGAGAGTTCACGTTCAGCAGGCAGTATCGAGCCAGGGGGAAAACGGTTATTCCAGATACTTTCTATTATATATTCTTCCGCGAAACCGGCAGGGCTCTGTGCCTTGATGACCATAAGCTTTTTGTTTCCATTGCGTTCATAACTGCAAAAATTCATCTCATCATACCAGAGGCCCCAGGCTACACATAGCTCATGGCAAGAGGAAAATGTCGATCGCCAGCAAAAAAATAAGCTTTATCCTGGTCTTTATACGGCGTTTATTCCCTTTTGTCCGTTCGGATTGAACACGTGTCTTCGCCAGCGTCTTTTTTCGTACCAATTTTAATTTAAGTCATTTTGCTGCCTAAATTTTTCTTGCCCCGAGGCTGGAATACGGCGGCATTTGGTTTACACTGCCGAATCAACGCTTACTACACGGATAGACTTATGTTGAGATACCTGAATCGCTGTTCATATGGCCGGGGTGCCTGGCTGTTAATGGCGTTTACTGCTTTTGCCCTCGAATTGACGGCGCTCTATTTTCAGCATGTGATGTTGCTTAAACCCTGCGTAATGTGCATTTACGAACGTTGCGCGCTGTTCGGTATTATGGGCGCCGGTCTCGTTGGCGCTATCGCACCAAAAACGCCGCTGCGCTGGGTGGCGATTCTGATCTGGCTGTACAGTGCGTGGGAAGGTGTTCGTCTGGCCTGGGAACACACCATGCTGCAGTTGCATCCGTCACCCTTCGTGACCTGCGACTTTGCGGCACGTTTCCCGTCCTGGCTACCGCTGGATAAATGGCTGCCTTCGGTATTCGTTGCCAGCGGCGACTGTGCAGAACGCTCATGGACGCTGCTGAATATGAGTATGCCGCAGTGGCTGGTAGGAATCTTTGCTGCCTATCTATTAGTGGCCGTACTGGTGCTAATTGCCCAGGCGTTTAAACCGAAAAAACGCGATTTGTTCTCGCGCTAAATGATAAGGCCAGCAAATATGCTGGCCTTATTCTCTTTACGCGACTGACTGATACTCAGTTGCCGTATCCACGTGGGCGATTGATGATGTGCTCTTCCCAGTCCACTACTTCACTTTCATGTACCGCAATATGGCGCACTGAGATCCTTGCAGCGTGCATTGCCGCACGCGATCCCTTCCGTAAAGGATGCCAGACCGGCAGCGTTTTGCCTTCTGCCAGCACGCGATAGGCGCAGCTTGGCGGCAGCCACGAAAAGGTCGGCAGATTATCACGCGTCAGCTTGATGCAGTCCTCTTCCAGCTCAAAACGGTGCTCATAGTTTCGGCACTGGCAGGTTTTGATGTTCAGCTGATTACAGGCGACATTGGTAAAGTAAATTTCATCCGTGTCGGCATCCTGCAGCTTGTTCAGGCAGCACTGACCACAGCCATCGCACAGGGATTCCCATTCCTCATCGCTCATCTGCTCCAGCGTTTTTTGCTGCCAGAAAGGGTTATCAGTCATGTCGGTGTCCGGTAAAAGTAAAAACCCGCACCTTATAAAGGGTTTGGGCTGAGTATGCAAGTTTTACAGTACTCGGGTAGCAATACCGTGGCCGCCGAGCGACAGCTCCAGCTTATCGCCAGAGACCATCGGCCCAACGCCTTCTGGCGTACCGGTCAGGATCACATCGCCAGCGCGCAGGGTGAAAAACTTGCTCATATAGGCAATCAGCGGCAGGATTTGGTGGATCATATCGGCGGTACTGCCGTGCTGGCGAACTTCGCCGTTGACGATCAGTTTAAGCTCAACGTTTTGCGGATCGGCAGTAAATTCATTGCGCGGGATGAAACCGGAGATTGGGCAAGAGTTATCAAACCCTTTCGCTTTCTCCCACGGCTGACCGGCCTTCTTACAGCCCGCCTGGACATCACGCAGGGTTAAATCCAGCGCTACGCCGTAGCCTGCAATGGCCTGAGCCACATGCTCTTCGCTGGCATGTTTTAACGTGGCACCAATCAGCACCGCCAGTTCCACTTCATGATGTACGGCACCGAGACCCTGCGGGATGGATAGCGGCTGACGGATATCGCACAGTGCGGTTTCCGGTTTGATAAACAGTACAGGTTCGGTCGGGGTCGCGCTGCCCATCTCTTTTATATGTTTGGCGTAGTTACTGCCAACGCAAACCACTTTATTGACCGGAAAATCTAACAATGCGCCTTGCCAGTTGTGATGCTGATACATGTTTTTCCCCTGCTTTGTTGAACGGCAGCCTCGACTATAAGCCGCGACCACCCCGTTTTACTGTGCGATAGCATCGGCCATCATGCCAATACTAATGGCAAAATAATAAGATCGATTCCAGTGCATTAGCGTACGGAAATTGTCATAAACCATAAATGAACGACCGTCACCATCTTCAGGCGTGATGATCCACGCACGTCCAGGTGCATTTCCCTGCGATGCCGCTTTGACGGTTACGCCAAGCTGTTGCCACTGTAGCGGCGTTTTCGCCTGCGCGTTTTTCAACCCGCTTAATTCGGTATCAAATCCCTGCGGCAGGGTGACTTCCGTTCCCCATCCCTGCCCGGCTTTCCAGCCTTCTTTCTGCAGATAGTTGGCGATGGAGGCAAACACGTCGTCAACGTTATTCCAGATATCTATTTTGCCGTCGCCGTCGCCGTCCTTACCGTAGTTCAGGAATGAACTGGGCATAAACTGGCTTTGCCCCATCGCACCCGCCCACGAACCCTTCAGCTCATCTGCTGTCATGCCCTGCTGCTGAATGATTTTCAGCGCGGCCATCAGCTCTTTTGTGAAGAACGCTTCACGACGTCCCTCAAAGGCTAAGGTAGCGAGTGCGGAAATCACGTCCTCTTTGCCCTGAATGGTGCCGAACTGGCTCTCCATTGCCCACAGCGCAACAATATACGAAGGCGAAACACCCGACGCTGCCGCAACGCTATCCAGCTGTGCGCGATACGCGGTGAGCCTGTCACGCCCCTTCTCAATTTTGCCCAGTGTCAGTACGCGGCTGAGATAATCGTTAAGCGTTACTTTATGTTCAAGCTGGCTGCGATCGGATTGTATCGCGCGGTCAACAAAATGAACGCCGGTGAAGGCGGTATCGATCGTCGCCTGATTGAACCCCTGCAGGCGAGCGGTGGCTTTAAGCTGTTCAACATAGCCGGGGAACTGTGCGGGATCGCGCCCCTGCTGTGACAGCGTAGCACTGCCCGAAGAAGATAATGCGCCAGGTGGGATTGCAGCATAACTTAAACTCATGCTGCTCGAAATAGACAACAAAGTTAACAGCGTGGTAAGGAGTGGCAATTTCATGCATGCATCCTTTAATCACTTCACCCGCGCCGGATTTAAATGCTCAACCCGGCGCGGGTGATATATTTACAGACGATTCCTAGTTAAACTTTTTTATGATTTTCCAGATGCATCTTCAGCAGACTTTCCGGTGGCGGCGGCATTTGTAAATAAAATCCTTCATCACGTAATGCAGCTTTAACTTTTTCGATATCAGCGCTTACCAGCTTCTTACTGCCGTCCAGCGGCAGCAGCATCGCCAGCTGCGGTTTGCCAAAGCCATTCATCAGAGCTTCAGGGACCCGGGAAAAATCGTCTTTTTTTTCGACATAAAGATAAGTCTGGTCGCGTTTAGTACTTCGATAGATCACACAAAACATATTTTTTACTCGAATTAACCTGGAAGGTAGCTTGCCTGGATATTACAGTAACTATAACATGCTTACAGAACTTCGGAATATTGTCCTGATTTGATTAACCAGCACAATGTGCGGCTATTTTAGACGGGATGATAAATAACAGGACTGAACGGGACAGATGCCACAATCGCCAATTGAGTTAAAGGGCAGCAGTTTTACACTTTCTGTCCTACATTTGCACCATACCGATCCTGCCACCGTCCGTAAGGCGCTGGCGGAAAAGGTCAGCCAGGCTCCGGCCTTTCTGAGAAATGCGCCCGTCGTTGTCAATGTCTCAGCGTTAACCCGCGATGTTAACTGGCGGCAGATGCAGCAGGCCATCGTGGGTTCAGGCCTGCATATCGTCGGCGTCAGTGGCTGTAAAGATGAACAGTTAAAGCGCGCGATTTCACGTTCAGGGCTGCCATTATTAACCGAAGGTAAAGAAAAAAAACCTGCGGGTGATGTGCAACCCGAAGTTCCGGTTGTCGTACCCGCAGTTCCAGCCGCAGCGGCTGAGCCCTCGGTCGAGAGAACCCGGGTGATTTCCACGCCTGTTCGTTCCGGGCAACAAATCTATGCCAAAAACTGCGATCTCATCGTCACGAATAATGTCAGCGCGGGCGCCGAACTGATTGCGGATGGCAATATCCATATTTATGGCATGATGCGCGGCCGTGCCCTCGCCGGAGCCGGTGGCGACAAAGGCAGCCAGATTTTTTGCACTAATTTATCAGCGGAGCTGGTTTCCATAGGCGGTGTGTACTGGATTATGGACCAGATACCGAACGAGTTTTTCGGAAAAGCTTCTCGTCTTTGTCTCAAAGACGGTGAGCTGACCATTCAGACATTGAACTGAGCCATGCTCGCAAGCCCTTTCTTTTCTAAGGAAATTACTATATGGCACGCATAATTGTTGTTACATCGGGTAAAGGAGGCGTTGGTAAAACCACGTCCAGCGCGGCCATCGCTACCGGTTTAGCGCAAAAAGGAAAAAAGACGGTTGTTATCGACTTTGATATCGGCCTGCGTAACCTCGATTTGATAATGGGCTGTGAGCGCCGCGTTGTTTATGACTTCGTCAACGTGATCCAGGGTGATGCCACGCTGAATCAGGCGTTAATCAAAGATAAGCGCACCGACAATTTGTTTATTTTGCCCGCATCGCAAACCCGTGATAAAGACGCACTGACCCGCGAAGGCGTGGAAAAAGTGCTGAACGATCTCGCCGCTATGGAGTTCGACTTTGTCATTTGTGATTCACCGGCTGGGATTGAAACCGGCGCGCTGATGGCGCTCTATTTCGCTGATGAAGCGGTGATCACCACCAACCCGGAAGTATCTTCCGTGCGTGACTCCGACCGTATCCTCGGTATTCTGTCGTCGAAGTCTCGGCGGGCGGAAAATTCGCAGGATGCCATCAAAGAGCATTTACTGCTGACCCGCTACAACCCGGGCCGCGTGAGCCGTGGCGATATGCTGAGCATGGAAGACGTGCTGGAAATTCTGCGCATTCCTCTGGTCGGGGTCATCCCTGAGGATCAGTCCGTACTGCGCGCCTCAAACCAGGGCGAGCCTGTCATCCTCGATACCGAATCCGATGCAGGCAAAGCCTATGCTGATACCGTTGACCGCCTTCTTGGAGAAGAACGCCCCTTCCGCTTCATTGAAGAAGAGAAGAAGGGATTCCTGAAACGCCTGTTTGGGGGATAAACCATGGCCTTACTCGACTTCTTTTTATCCCGAAAAAAGAGCACTGCTAACATAGCCAAGGAACGGCTGCAGATTATCGTTGCAGAACGCAGAAGGGGGGACAGTGAACCCCAGTATCTGCCTCAGTTAAAAAAGGATCTTCTGGAAGTCATCTGCAAATACGTAAAAATCGATCCGGAGATGCTCAGCGTCAAGCTGGATCAAAAAGAAGGTGATATTTCCATTCTGGAGCTGAACGTTACGCTGCCTGAGTCGGAAGAAGCCGATAAATGATCCTCTCCGGCTCATAATCTTCCCCTGCGCAAAGGCAGGGGAAAATTGTTTGCCGTCAGTCCGCGTTAAGGATTTCGTTAATCCCCGCCTCCAGCAGCGTGCCCCGCCAGCCATCGATCAGCTCCGGTTTACGATCCCGCGGTTTGAGTTGCCAGGACCAGCTCAGCAATTGATTAATCTGACGGCGTGATGCCAGCAGCTCCTGGCTGACGCCATGCTGTTCCGCCGCACTGGCCACCAGCGCTTTAATCGCTTTGAACACCGACTTATAGCGCGGATGGTCAATCAGGTTGGCAACCGGCTCCGGCAGTTCGCTCTCGTCCAGCGCTTCGGCTTTCGCCACCATCGCCAGCAGCGCCCGTCCGTGGAAGCGGATCTCCTGCCCCGGCACGCCGAGATGTTCCAGCTCGCCCAGCGAGCCCGGCAGGTAGCGCGCAATTTTCCATAAATTCTCTTCACGCACCACAAAATTCACCGCCATATCCTTTTCGCGCGCCGTCTGCAGACGCCATGCGGCCATCAGACGTAACGCGGCCAGCTGGCGCGGCCGCAGCTGCCAGGCGTTGGTAATTTCACGATAAGCATCCTGCGGGTCGAGCTGTGTGGTACGGCGCTGGCACAGCAGGCGGCATTCATCCAGCGCAGCGGCCATCTGCCCGGCGGTTTCCGTTTCGGCCATCAACTTGTGTGCGATGGGAAGCAGATAGAAAACGTCAGCGGCAGCGTACTGGCACTGTTTCTCCGTCAGCGGGCGCGCCATCCAGTCGGTACGAGATTCGCTTTTGTCCAGGGCGATACCGGTAAAGGATTCAACGATAGTGGCAAAGCCGCAGGAAAGGGGACGACCGGAAAAGGCTGCAAGGATCTGAGTATCAATCATCGGGTCAGGAAGTTCGCCAAACTCATGCAGGAACACTTCCAGGTCTTCGCTCCCTGCATGCAGGAACTTGACGATTTCACGATCCTGCAACAGGTCACGGAACGGTTTCCAGTCTCCGATGGTCAGCGGATCGATTAGCGAAATCGTCTCACCGTCAAAAAGCTGAATCAGGCCCAGCCGGGGATAATAGGTGCGCGTGCGAACAAATTCGGTATCCAGCGCCAGTGCCGAAACCTGACGGGCACGCTGGCAAATCTCGGCCAGCGCTTCGTTGCTGGTAATCATGGTGTAATTCAAAATAACAGTCTCTTGTCGCAGGCAGCATCGCGGCCTGCCTGTGCAGGTGTTAGAAATAATAATGCCGGGTGCATCCCGGCATTTTTTCCCCGTCGCCCCGACCACAACGATGATGCAGCCGGATAGCAACGGAGTATCGATATCGCGCAGTCGTTCCCTCAGACTGCCGTTTTTTGCGCCGCCTTAATCGCTTCATCGCGCAGTTCCCGGCGCAGAATTTTTCCGACGTTGGTCTTCGGCAGCTCTTCACGGAACTCCACAATTTTCGGAACTTTATATCCCGTCAGATACTTTTTACAGTGCGCTATCAGCTCTTCTTTAGTCAGGGAAGCATCCTTCTTCACCACGCATATTTTCACCGACTCGCCGGCTACGTCGTTGGGAACGCCGATTGCGGCGGCTTCCCGCACTTTCGGATGCAGCATCAGCACATCTTCGATTTCATTGGGATAAACATTAAACCCGGAAACCAGAATCATGTCTTTTTTACGGTCAACGATGCGAAGAAAGCCTTCATGATCAACGGTAACAATATCGCCGCTGCGAAGCCATCCATTTTTTAAAACTTCATCCGTCGCGTCAGGGCGCTGCCAGTAGCCCAGCATCACCTGCGGTCCTTTAATGCACAGCTCACCCGGTTCACCCGGCGCGACCTCATTGCCCTCATCGTCAACCAGCTTCACATCGGTCGACGGCACCGGCAGGCCGATGCTGCCGTTGTGGCACTGGATATCGTACGGGTTGACCGAAACCAGCGGCGAGCACTCTGTCAGGCCGTAACCCTCCAGCAGATAGTGCCCGGTCAGTTTTTCCCAGCGCTCAGCAACGGACTTCTGTACCGCCATCCCGCCCCCTGCCGAAAGACTGAGGCTGGAGAAATCCAGTTTGTTGAAGCCTTCATCGTTCAGCAGCGCGTTGAACAGCGTGTTAACGCCGGTAATGGCGGTGAAGGGGTATTTTGCCAGCTCCTTAACCAGGCCCGGAATATCACGCGGGTTGGTGATCAGCAGGTTGGCACCGCCGAGATCGATAAACAGCAGGCAGTTAACCGTCAGCGCAAAGATATGGTACAGCGGCAGTGCCGTAACCACCGTCTCCTGCCCTTCTTTCAACAAAGAACCGTAGGTGGCACGGGTCTGTTCAAGGTTGGCCTGCATATTACGGTGGGTGAGCATCGCACCCTTCGCCACGCCGGTGGTACCACCGGTGTACTGCAGAAACGCCAGGTCATCATTAATGACGTCCGGCTTGGTGTAATCCAGACTCGCCCCGCGCTGCAGAGCCTGACGGAATGAAATCGCCCCAGGCAGATGATACTTGGGCACCATCTTTTTGATGTACTTCACCACGAAGTTAACCAGCGTGCCCTTTGCCGTTGACAGCTGATCGCCAAGCCGGGTGAGGATCACATGCTTAACCTGCGTTTTCGCGACAACTTTTTCCAGCGTGTGGGCAAAGTTGGAGACAATCACAATAGCGCTGGCACCGCTGTCATTCAGCTGATGTTCTAATTCTCGCGGGGTATAAAGCGGGTTAACGTTGACCACCGTCATTCCCGCTCGCAGTATGCCAAACAGGGCGATGGGATATTGCAGCAGATTGGGCATCATCAGCGCCACACGGTCGCCTTTCTTCAGCCCCAGTTCCTGTTGCAGATAGGCGGCAAACGCCCGGCTGCGAATATCAAGCTGTCGGTAAGACAGGCTCTGCCCCATATTGATGAACGCCGTCTGTTCGGCATAGCGCGGTACCGCGTGTTCAAACAGGTCAATGAGAGAGCGGTAACGGTCCGCATTAATTTCTGCCGGAACATCGGCCGGATAACGGTTAAGCCAGACCTTTTGCAAGGAGTCACCTCGAAAATGAGTATTAGTAGTCATCGCAGCTCAGCCTCTGATTTCTGTTAACATTATTTTAACTCAGCGTACCAGTTTGCTCAGCTCTCCGTTTTGAGGTTGCGAAGCCCATCACTAAAAATTTCTCACCGGGAGAAAAGTAAACAAAAAAAAGGCATACCCGCTGAAACACAGCGGATATGCCGTGAAAATTTCGCTACAGCACGACTACTCGGTCAGGATTGTCTGAACCTGCGCCGGTGCCGGGGAGTAATAGCCCCAGGGCGGTGGGCCCCAGTATCCGCCGTGGCGGCGACCATG
Source organism: Erwinia sp. INIA01 (assembly GCF_025947915.1). Classification (NCBI taxonomy): domain Bacteria; kingdom Pseudomonadati; phylum Pseudomonadota; class Gammaproteobacteria; order Enterobacterales; family Erwiniaceae; genus Erwinia; species Erwinia sp. INIA01. Next base: position 56,918 of record NZ_JAPDNC010000011.1, on the reverse strand, counting down.
ACCCGGACCATACCAGATCCACGGGTCAATCGGCTGCGGTGCCGATACAACTTGCTGCACCATATGCCAACGCTGGTAACCTGTTACTTTCACTACAACAAAGTTGTAGTTAGCATCACCAATTTTGCCTTTTTCAATCCCGGCGATAGGCCCGACAACGGTGACCATTTGGTTATTGAAGTTAATCGGATCGACAAAGCCGTTGACGTCAGCGAACACGCGACCAATCGTCGCCGAACCTAAAATCGGTCGTGCTGTATCATCCAGACGCATAGCGGCAATCTCAAGACGGGTCATGCCGTTCTTGTTACTGACGCTAATCACTTTACCGCCGAAGCGCGATTCCTGCCCGACATAGAGCTGTGGCGCATTAAGCACTCGCACCAGATCCTGCTGCGGCATTGCCGACGTTCCCTTCACTGAATCAGGCACGGTCACGCAACCTGAAAGCAATAAGGACGTTAATAACAAACCACTCAACTGCCAAAAACGAGATTTACGCATAAGATTCTCCCAGGTACTGTTGATTTGACTGCACCGTGGCGAAATAGTTGCTGCGACTCACTCGCGGCCCGGTAATTTTTTCCATGTCACTTCATTACGCAAATAAGTCGGTTCTGCATGCTCCGGAGCGACAGTTTCCCCCGCTGCCAGCGCCTGCGAGGCCAGAATCAGCATGTCCTCAGCGGCAGGCAATTCCACCTCACTGACAGTTAACACCAGTTGGCTGTTTTCAGCCAGATCAGGCCATGCTTTCCAGCCGGTCCCCACACAGGACCATTCACCGCTTAACGCGGCCATACGCTCACTTGCCGCCTGAGGACTGAGCACGGCTTCGCTCTCTTCGCCATGCCAGATGCCCTGTTCATCGCGCTGGTACTCAGCCCAGTAAACTTCGCCCATGCGGGCATCAATGGCGGCCAGCACCCGCGTTGCTCCGCTCAGTCGCCAGGCGCCCTGCGCCATCGTTTTCAGCGTGGAAACGCCAATCAGCGGCAGCTCCGCACCAAGCGACAGCCCCTGCGCAATGCCGATACCGATGCGAACGCCGGTGAAACTGCCCGGCCCACGACCAAAAGCCAGGGCATCAAGATCCTTCAGCGCCACGCCCCCCTGCTGCAGGATGTCCTGCACCATAGGGAGAATGCGCTGGGTATGTTCCCGCGGGCAGAGTTCAAAATGGGCCAGTCGTTGCTGGTTATTCAACAGGGCAACCGAGCAGGCTTCCGTGGCCGTATCAATGGCTAAAATTCGCGTGGACATTGCAACCTCAGGGATAAAAATTTCGGCGCGAATAATAGCACAAAGCGCGCCGAATTGATGACTGTCGCGTTATGGCTTGAGAAACGCCGCCGCCCGGCTGATATCTCGTGTGCGCGGTGTAGGTGGTAAGCTGTTCAAAAACACCGCACCGTAGGGCCGCATCACCAGCCGATTATCACAAATTACCAGCACGCCGCGATCGTCAACGTCGCGGATCAGGCGGCCAACGCCCTGCTTTAGCGTGATAACGGCATCCGGAAGCTGTACCTGATCGAACGGGTCGCCGCCGCGCAGTTTGCAGTCTTCCATTCTCGCTTTAAGTAATGGATCGTCGGGCGAAGTGAACGGCAGCTTATCGATAATGACCAGCGACAGCGTATCGCCCCGCACATCAACCCCTTCCCAGAAGCTGCTGGTGGCGACCAGCAGCGCATTACCCGCGGCAATAAACTGCTTCAACAGCTGGCCTTTGCTGGTTTCCCCCTGAAGCAGCACCGGCAAGGTTAGCGTTGCGCGAAACTCCGCGGCCAGATCGCGCATCACCTGATGAGAGGTACAGAGGAAAAAGCAGCGACCATTGTTGGCTTCGATCAGCGGACGCAGCATGCGCGCCAGCTGGCGAGCTCCACCGGGTTGATTAGGCGAAGGCAGATTACGCGGAACGCACAGCAGAGCCTGACGGGAATAGTCAAACGGGCTGTCGAGGATCAGCGTTTCGGCCTTTTCCACGCCCAGGCGCTCAACGAAATGGGTAACCTGTTCGTTCACCGCCAGCGTGGCAGAGGTGAAGATCCAACTGGCCGGGCGCTCTTCCATCACCTCACGGAAACGATCCGAGACGGAAAGCGGCGTCAACGCCAGGATAAAGTGGCGGGAGTTGCATTCATACCAGTAGCTGAAGCCAGGCTGCGAAACATCTTTCAGCCGTTTCAGCCTTCCACGATAGAGCGCCGCGCGCTCAAATGCCGCATCCAGCAGCGCCGAACGCCCCAGCGACAGCTTCGCCACGTCATAACACAGCTCCAGCGCGTCATCGAGTAACAGCAGCGCTCGCTGCACATGGGGATCGCTAAGCAGCTCACGCAGGTTGCCACGAAAGCCCGGATCGCCTAAAGCCAGGCGAAAATCCTGCGCGCTTTGCGCCAGCCGGTCGGCTGACTTTTGCAGCTGCTGCACATCGCGGATCTCGGTACGGTAGGCAATGGTGATGTCTTTGGCCAGGTCCAGCAGCTGGCGGCTGGAGAGCTGCTGGCCGAAATACTGGCTGGCGATATCCGGCACCTGATGTGCCTCATCGAAGATCATAACGTCGGCTTCCGGGATCAGTTCGGCAAAACCGCTCTCTTTTACCACCATATCAGCCAGGAACAGGTGGTGGTTAACCACCACCACGTCAGCATCCATCGCCTTGCGGCGCGCCCTGACCACGAAGCAGTCTTTGTACTGCGGGCAGTCGCTGCCCAGACAGTTATCGTTAGTGCTGGTGACGAGCGGCCAGATGGTGCTGTCCTCCGCCACGCCGCCGCAGGTACTGATATCGCCATCAACGGTTTCGCTGGACCAGCCGCGCAGATGGACCAGATCGCTCATCGCCTGCACGGCGAGTTCCCCCCCGGCCATCGACTGCTGCTCAAGCCGTTCAAGGCACAGATAGTTAGAACGGCCTTTAAGCAACGCCAGCGTACCTTTGAATTTTAACGCCTTTGCCACCGTGGGCAGGTCGCGGCTGTAGAGCTGATCCTGCAGGGCTTTCGAACCGGTGGAAACAATCACTTTCTTCCCGGAGCGCAGTGCGGGTGCCAGATAGGCATAGGTTTTACCGGTGCCGGTACCGGCCTCAACGACCAGTTCACCGCGTATATCGATGGCTTTCGCCACCGCGGCGGCCATTACCCGCTGCGGTTCACGCGGTTTAAAACCGGGGATCGCCTGCGCCAGAGCGCCGTCCACTGCAAAATCGTCTGCCACAAATCCTCACTACCGGAGAGAAACTACTGTGATTATATCAGTATTAGGGGGGTGATACAAAAACCGGCCCCGTTGAGTTTGTGAGGATGCGTAATGCCTCACAGCAGGTGACTCCCGCAGTGGTTTATGCCAGGCTAGCGCCGGTTAATTTAATGTGCTAAAAGGAAAACTCATGACCATTGAACGTATCGATCCGGAACATCGTATGTCGGAAGCCGTCATCCATAATGACGTGGTGTACTACACCAGCGTGCCGGAAAATCTGGATGAGGATGCTGAGGCACAGACGGCGAATGCGCTGGCGGTAATCGATCGCATTCTGACGCGCGTAGGTTCGGACAAGAGCCGCATCCTGGATGCCACTATTTTCCTGGTCAATAAAGAAGATTTTGCCGCGATGAACCGCGCATGGGATGCGTGGGTGTCGCCTGGAAATGCCCCGGTTCGCTGTACCGTTCACGCCGGGCTGATGAATCCAAAATATCTGGTTGAAATCAAAGTCGTTGCGGCAAGATGAGTAGCGCCCCTGCCCTGGCGGCAGGGGGCTTTATATCAGTAATCTTCGTCTTCTTCTTCGTCGTCTTCATCATCCTGACTATCGGCATGATGCTCGTCGTCTTCATCGTCAAACATCACCGCAACGTGGCCGCCGGTGTGCGTGCTGCGGATTTCTTCCGCCACCATGGCAATGGCCTGGCCGCTGGTCAAACCTTCTGACATCAGCTGATGAATGCGTTCTACGGCCTGCTGCTGCTGTTCATGTGTCAGCGCGGGTAATCCTGTAAACATAGTGGCTCCTGAGTGCTCGTGCGGCGCGGATTATTTCACGAGTGACAAAGAGATGCCAGCGGCAGAAAAATATGCCAGGCTTGCACCCCTGTAACGGATCACCCTGCTGAAGAATTATGCTGCCTGTTCTACATTCACTGAAGTATACGCCGGATGCCGTCGAGCATCAGTTTGCCGCTCTGGCACATCTGCCCTGGGCAATGCTGCTGCACTCCGGCTTTGCCGATCACAGCGACAACCGCTTCGATATCCTGGTAGCCGATCCGTTCTGTACGCTGACAACACGCGGTGAGCAGACCGCCATCGATGAAAACGGCACGGTCAGCCATTCAGCTGAGGACCCGCTCACCCTGCTTGCTGCGAAACTGGGGCGTGCTGCGATGCAGGCCACACCGCGTGACGATTTGCCGTTCCAGGGCGGTGCACTCGGACTTTTCGGCTATGACCTTGGCCGCCGGTTCGAAACGCTTCCCGAACTCGCCGAGAGTCAGTTAACCACACCGGATATGGCCGTTGGGATCTATGACTGGGCGCTGATCGCCGATCATCATCTGCAAAGGCTGACGCTGGTTGCTTACGGTGATATCAAGCAGCGCCTCGGCTGGCTTGAGGCTCAACGCCCCGCAGCGGCAGAACCGTTCCGGCTGACCGGCGGCTGGCAGGCGAATATGTCGCGCGAAGAGTACGGTGAGAAATTCCGCCAGGTGCAGCAGTGGCTGCTTTCCGGGGACTGTTACCAGGTGAATCTGGCACAGCGCTTCCAGGCCCGCTATCAGGGCAGTGAATGGCAGGCATTTATCCGCCTTTGCCGCGCCAATCGCGCGCCGTTCAGCGCCTTTATTCGCCTGCCAGACAGCGCGATTCTCAGCCTGTCGCCCGAGCGTTTTATCCGTCTGCAGAATGGTGATATTCAGACCCGCCCGATAAAAGGCACGCTGCCGCGTCTTCCCGACGAACAGGCAGACCATGAACAGGCGATCAGGCTGGCCAACTCTCCGAAGGATCGCAGTGAAAATCTGATGATCGTTGATTTACTGCGCAATGATATTGGCCGGGTTGCGGTGCCGGGCAGTGTCAAGGTGCCCGAACTGTTTGTAGTGGAGCCGTTCCCGGCGGTACATCACCTTGTGAGTACCATTACCGCGCGGTTGAAAGCGGGGCTGTCAGCCTGCGATCTGCTGCGTGCCAGCTTCCCTGGCGGTTCGATAACCGGGGCACCAAAAGTTCGCGCAATGGAAATTATCGAAGAGCTTGAACCACAGCGTCGTAACGCCTGGTGCGGCAGTATTGGCTACCTCAGCGCCTGTGGAAATATGGATACCAGCATCACTATCCGCACGCTGATTGCCGAACAGGGAAATCTCTACTGTGCAGCAGGTGGCGGTGTGGTCGCTGACAGTGACGAAGCCGCGGAGTACCAGGAAACCTTCGATAAGGTCAACCGTATTTTGCCCTGTCTGGAGGAGCCACTGAATGAGCAGCAGTAACCCTCACCTGCAACGCTTTTTGTCGCGCTTTATTCTGCAACCGCCGCCATCAGAAAATATAGCCCTGCCGCTCCATCAGGCGGCAGTGCTGGTGCCGATCGTCGCTCATCCCAATCCGACCCTGCTGCTTACGCGACGTGCCGCCACGCTGCGTAAACACGCCGGTCAGGTTGCCTTCCCCGGCGGTATGCGTGATGCCGAGGATGAATCGCTGGTGATCACCGCACTGCGCGAAGCCGAAGAGGAGGTCGCGATCCCGCCGAAAGCCGTTGAGGTGATCGGGGTACTGCCGCCGGTCACCAGCAGCACCGGATTTCAAGTCACGCCGGTGGTGGGCATTATCCAGCCCGGCCTGCGCTGGCGGCCTAACGAGGGGGAAGTTGAATCGGTGTTCGAAATGCCGCTGGAAGAAGCGCTGCGTTTGAGTCGCTATACCCCACTGGACGTGCATCGTCACGGGCTTCATCACCGCGTCTGGCTCTCCTGGTTTGATGACTATTTTATCTGGGGGATGACCGCCGGAATTATTCGCCGCCTGAGTCTTCAGGTGGAAAAAACCACACAAATCGACTAAAATACAGCCTCATATCGGTCTGAAATTCATCTTTGCCTTATTTTTAACTGCTTTTTTGCAGGATGACGATCCAAATCACTGCAAGGCGGCGGCTTTTCATTTATATTTCACCCAATTCATCTTATTTGTGAGCATCGTCCAGTGAGTAATCTTGTTAAGGAGCGTATAGCGTGATTAGCGTTTTCGACATGTTTAAGATCGGCATCGGCCCGTCGAGTTCCCATACGGTTGGTCCAATGAAAGCCGGCAAACAGTTTGTCGACGATCTGCTGGCCAGCCGCCAGCTATCCTCCGTTACTCGCATTGCGGTGGACGTCTACGGATCGCTGTCGCTGACCGGAAAAGGCCACCACACCGATATCGCCATTATCATGGGGCTGTCGGGTGCTTCACCGGAAAGCGTCGATATCGACAGTATTCCGGCGTTTATTCGTGATGTGGAAGATCGTCAGCGTCTGTTGCTGGCTAACGGTGCCCACGAAGTTGATTTCCCGCGCGAAGGCGGCATGGTGTTCCGCAGCGACAACCTGTCGCTGCACGAAAATGGTATGAGTATCCATGCTTATGCTGGCGATCTGAAAATCTATAGCAAAACCTACTACTCGGTGGGTGGCGGCTTTATCGTCGATGAAGAGAGCTTCGGCAAAACCGCGCTGAATGAAGTATCAGTACCCTACCCGTTTAACTCAGCGAAAGAGATGTTAAACCACTGCCAGCAGACCGGCCTTTCTCTCTCCGGAATGGTGCTGAAAAACGAACTGGCAATCCACTCCCGCGCGGACATCGAACGCTATTTCTCCGATGTCTGGCAAACCATGCGCGACTGTATCGATCGTGGTCTGAATACCGAGGGCGTGCTGCCGGGTCCGCTGCGCGTTCCGCGCCGTGCCTCCGCGCTGCGCCGTCTGCTTGTTTCTTCAGACAAGCTTTCCAGCGATCCGATGAACGTCATCGACTGGGTGAATATGTTTGCCCTTGCGGTTAACGAAGAGAACGCTGCCGGTGGACGTGTGGTAACCGCACCCACCAACGGTGCCTGCGGCATCGTCCCTGCGGTGCTGGCCTATTACGATCATTTCATTGAGTCGGTCAGCCCGGATATCTTCACCCGCTACTTTATGGCCGCCGGGGCGATCGGCATTCTGTATAAGATGAATGCCTCGATTTCCGGTGCCGAAGTCGGTTGCCAGGGGGAAGTTGGCGTGGCCTGTTCCATGGCGGCAGCCGGTCTTGCCGAACTGCTGGGTGCAAGCCCGGAGCAGGTGTGCGTGGCGGCGGAAATTGGTATGGAACACAATCTGGGTCTGACCTGCGATCCGGTTGCCGGCCAGGTTCAGGTGCCGTGCATCGAGCGTAACGCCATCGCCTCGGTCAAAGCCATTAACTCTGCCCGCATGGCGATGCGCCGTACCAGCGAAGCGCGCGTGTCGCTGGATAAAGTGATCGAAACCATGTACGAAACCGGCAAAGACATGAATGCCAAGTATCGTGAGACCTCACGTGGCGGCCTGGCAATCAAAGTTCAGTGCGACTAATCAAATCTGACGTAAGTGTTTGAGAACCTGTCCTGATTCGCTTTTTCGTCAAGTGCCAAAATTAGTACCAAAATTAACTAAGCGCCATCTACCGGATGGCGCTTTTTCTTTCCTATACTTCAAAATAGTTTAGCTGGCGGCTATCCCCAGATTCAGGAAACGGCTAGAGTGTCTCGGCGCGTTCTGTGAGAGTAAGTTCCTGTTTTTGAGACATTCCGCTTTTCTCTTCAGTGCTAATAAACTAAATGTCTGTTTTGCCCATTAACGGTATTCAAACTCTGTATACGCGACTGGCTTATAGGATGGTTACTAATGCAAATGTCCCAGGAAGTATTAGGACAGTTCCGCCGCAAGCGATTGCTTATCGCGGCGGTCGTTGCAGCACTGGTGCTCATTCTGACCTTAACCTTCAGGTTTGTGGAAGAAAAGAACCGCATAGAACAGCAATCTCACAGCTTTGCTAATAACGCCATTCAGCGCTTTGACCGCATGTTTTCTCCTCTGGATGTTGCCGCCGATAACGCTCTTGCCTGGGTCGGTACCGACTGTGGACTTATCCGTTTTAAACTGATTGAGAAACTGGCTGTCCTGCAAACCGTCAGATCCATCCTGCTGGTCGATAACGATCGCATCTACTGCTCAAGTATCTTCGGCCCGTCAGATCTCGCCTTCAGCAGCAATTACCCCGAGCTTTTGGTCAAAAATCAGCGAATGCAGCTGGCGGTAGATGAACATTTGCTTAAGGGTTCACCGATCCTGCTGCTGTGGACGCCGAGTAATGAAGGCAACCGCGCAGGTGTTTTACAGGTCATTAATATTGAACTGATGACCAGCTATCTGCTGGAACCCACATTACCCTGGGTTGAGCGGGCGATACTGAACGTCGGCAGTCAGAGCCTTGAATACGGTAACCCGCTGATTGAACCGGCAATGCCTGCTGAAGATCAGGTGACCATCGTCGAATCCTCCCTGCGCTATCCTTATTCAATTACTCTTTTCGGACCCTCGCCTTCGCGGTTGGCGCTGATAACCGTGCCGTCACAGCTACCGCTGGCGCTGCTACTGAGCCTGCTGATGGGCTATATCGTCTGGCTGGCCACCGCAAATCGCATGAGTCTGTCCTGGCAGATTAGCTATGGCATTACCGCGCGGGAATTTATGGTTTACTGCCAGCCGCTGATCAATGCCCATAACGGCCAGTGCGACGGCATTGAAATGCTGCTGCGCTGGCACAATCCGCGCCAGGGATGGATACCGCCGGACGTTTTCATTCCGCTGGCCGAACGCCAGAACCTGATCGCTCCACTGACCCGATTTGTAATCAGTGAAACGGTCAGACATTTGCCCGACCTGCCGATGCGTTCCTCATTCCATATTGCGATAAACGTCGCCGCCAGCCACTTCCGCGAGCGGGCGATTATTGATGATTTACAACGCCTGTGGTGGCCGGCGAATCCCCAGCCACAGCTGGTGGTGGAACTGACCGAGCGAGATTCACTGCCGGTTGTCGACCAGCGGGTAGTTTCTCATCTGCATAAGGTCGGGGTTAAGCTGGCGATTGATGATTTCGGTACCGGGCACAGCTCACTGTCCTATCTGAAAACACTGAGCCCTGACGTGCTGAAAATCGACAAGGTCTTTACTGCGGCCATCGGCACCGATGCAATAAACGCCACGGTGACCGATATGGTGATATCACTGGCCCAGCAGCTGAATATTGGACTGGTAGCCGAAGGTGTTGAAACGGCGGAACAGGCAGAGTATCTGCGCGAACGCGGAGTGGATGCATTGCAGGGTTATTACTATGCACGGCCGATGCCATTAGGGGATTTCCCGGCCTGGCTGGCTAATCACAAAGCTTTCTGCCCGGCATAAATAAGGCCGGGTTTCCCCGGCCTGCTCAACGTTAACCTTCTTCTTCGTCGTGCTCGTTGCGTTCACGCGTCACGCGCACCAGATCAACGCGATAATCTGTCGCTTCGATAATCTGGAAACGCAGCGGCGGCATCTCGAATACCTCACCCGCTTTTGGCAGCTGACCCTTCTGGGCAATCAGCAGACCCGCCAGCGAGGCGTGGTCATCTTCCGGACGAACCAGTTCCTGAGTATCGAACAGCTGCTGAAGCGAGTGCAGATCGGTACCGCCCTTGACCAGCCAGCCGTCACCATCGGCGATAATATCCGGGGTTTCATCTTCATCCGGGAATTCACCGGCAATCGCTTCCAGCACGTCCAGCGGCGTCACCAGCCCCTGTACCACACCAAACTCGCTGGTGACCACGACAAAGCTGCCTTTGGCACGGCGCAACACGCTCAGCAGGTTGAGCGGGTCCAGCGTTTCCGGAATGATAATCGGCGGCGTTGCGGAGGCAAACTTGGCCACATCCACACCGTGGTCCAGCGCCACCAGCAGCTCTTTCGCCCTGACTACGCCAACAATTTCATCCAGTTCGCCGCGACATACCGGGAACAGGCTGTGTGGCGTATCCAACAGCTGCATCCGGATTTCGTCCAGCGGGCGTTCGATATCAACCCATGAAATGTCACCGCGCGGTGTCATAATGCTGCGAATGGAACGGGAGGCCAGAGTCAGAACGCCGTTGATCATATAGCGCTCTTCATCTTTAAATGCTTCCTGCGGCATGATCGCTGCCACTTCACTGCTTTCGCTACCGCTGTTCTCAGTACTATTACGACGGCCACCCATCAGGCGCTGTATCGCCTCAGCGGTACGCTCACGCATCGGCCTTCTGGCCTGATGACGCATAAAGTTACGGCGGGCAATCTGGTTAAACAGCTCAATAAGGATTGAGAAGCCAATCGCCGCGTACAGATAGCCTTTCGGAATATGGAAGCCGAAGCCTTCCGCCACCAGGCTGAGACCAATCATCAGCAGGAAGCTCAGACACAGCACCACCACCGTCGGGTGCGCGTTAACGAAGTTAGTCAACGGCTTGGAGGCCAGCAGCATCACGCCCATAGCGATAATGACCGCCGTCATCATCACCGCCAGGTTATTCACCATGCCCACGGCGGTAATCACCGCATCGAGGGAGAAGACGGCATCCAAAATAACGATCTGTACCACAACCGCCCAAAAACTGGCGTATCCCCGGTTTGCCCCATCATTATGTTCGCGGTTTTCCAGCCGTTCATGCAGCTCCATCGTGGCCTTGAACAACAGGAACAGCCCCCCGAACAGCAGAATCAAATCCCGTCCGGAGAAGCTAAACTCGCCGACGCTGAACAGCGGACGCGTCAGTGTGACCATCCACGAGATAAGCGACAGCAGGCCCAGACGCATAATCAGCGCCAGCGAAAGCCCGATCAGACGCGCTTTATCACGCTGCTTCGGCGGCAGCTTGTCGGCCAGAATGGCAATAAACACCAGGTTATCGATGCCCAGGACGATTTCAAGAACAACCAGCGTGAGCAGACCAGCCCAAATTGAGGGGTCTAAAAGAAATTCCATGACAGACTCCGGAAAAAGGAACGGGAAAACGCACCAGACGTTCGGCTGAGCGTGCGGCAGAAATAACGACGAGTGGAAGCAGAGATGACGTCAGAAGACGTTGAAAGCGATACCGGATAGCCCGGCGGCATAATTAAGCAACTTCGGTGGCAGTCCATAGGGAGGGCTGAGGCCCGTTACTCCTGTATTAGAAAAGGATCACTACTCTAGCAGCAGAAACATGGGCGTCAAAATGGTTTCTTACACTTGGCTGGCATCCTTGCAGAACTTTACGCTTTGCTGACCGCGCGTATTTATCAATTACGGTCTAAATTACTGAGCAAGGTCACATAATTTATTTTTTCACGTACTAAAATAAATCGCGTTAACTGGTGTGTTAAGCGTGCCATTGCAAGTTTACCGGCACGAAGTAGAAAAATAAGTGTGACATCTTTCATGCTGAATCACGCAAATACCTTAAGTATCCGACGTTGGCGAAGATTAAATTTCGGATAGTCAGGGTATCGATCGGCTGAGCCTCGCGCGGCTTGAACTCCAGAGAGCCGTCGTCAACTGGATAAGGAGTAGCAAGTGACTATTGCTATCATCATCGGCACACACGGCTGGGCAGCGGAACAGCTGCTGAAAACGGCCGAAATGCTCCTGGGTGAGCAGGATAACGTCGGTTGGATCGACTTTGTCCCGGGGGAAAATGCAGAAACGTTAATCGAAAAGTATCAGGCGCGAATACACGACCTCGACGTGAGTGAGGGAGTGCTGTTCCTGGTTGATACCTGGGGCGGTAGCCCGTTTAACGCCGCCAGTCGTCTGGTGGTTGATAAAGAACATCACGAAGTCGTTGCCGGGGTGAATATCCCGATGCTGGTCGAAGTGCTGATGGCCCGCGATGACAATCCGTCCTTCGACGAGCTGGTAGCGCTGGCGGTTGAAACCGGCCGTGAAGGCGTCAAGGCGCTCAAAGCCAAACCTCCTCAGGCAGCCCCGGCCCCAGCAGTTAAACCCCCAGCACCTCCGTCTGCCCCACTGAAACCCGGCGAACATATGGTGATTGGTCTGGCGCGTATTGATGACCGTCTGATTCACGGCCAGGTCGCCACCCGCTGGACCAAGGAAACCAACGTCACGCGCATCATTGTGGTCAGTGACGAAGTGGCCGCCGATAACGTGCGTAAAACGCTGCTGACTCAGGTTGCCCCTCCAGGCGTAACTGCACACGTGGTAGATGTCGCCAAGATGGTCCGCGTGTGGAACAACCCAAAATATGCCGGTGAGAAAGTGATGCTGCTGTTCACCAACCCGACCGATGTCGAAAGGCTGGTGGAAGACGGCGTTGGTATTACCAGCGTGAACATCGGCGGTATGGCGTTCCGCCAGGGGAAAACCCAGGTAAATAATGCCGTATCGGTTGATGCGAAAGATATCGAGGCGTTTAACAAACTCAACGCGCGCGGAATAGAACTGGAAGTGCGTAAAGTTTCCAGCGATCAGAAGCTGAAAATGATGGACCTGATCGCCCGTCTGAATCAGTAGCCCGTGGCCTGAAAGTTCAGGTTGAACTCCGTTCTGTATCTAAGAGGAGAAGTGTAATGGAGATTACCACGCTGCAAATTGTTCTGATATTTATCGTCGCCTGTATCGCGGGCATGGGCTCGATCCTCGATGAATTTCAGTTTCACCGGCCCCTGGTGGCCTGTACATTAATCGGTGCGGTTTTGGGTGATATCAAAACCGGGATCATCATCGGCGGTACGCTGGAGATGATCGCACTGGGCTGGATGAACATCGGTGCTGCGGTTGCACCGGATGCGGCTCTGGCTTCCATCATCTCAACCATCCTGGTCATTGCCGGTGGTCAAAGCGTCGGAGCCGGTATTGCACTGGCGATTCCGCTGGCTGCGGCAGGCCAGGTGCTGACAATTATCGTTCGTACCATCACCGTCGCCTTCCAGCACGCAGCGGATAAAGCCGCGGAAAAAGGCAATCTCACCGCCATATCCTGGATCCACGTTTCGGCGCTGGTCCTGCAGGCAATGCGTATCGCCATTCCGGCATTGATTGTGGCGATTTCGGTCGGCACCAGCGTGGTCCACGACCTGCTGAACTCAATTCCTGAGGTGGTGACCAACGGCCTGAACATCGCCGGAGGCATGATCGTCGTTGTGGGTTACGCGATGGTGATTAACATGATGCGCGCGGGCTACCTGATGCCGTTCTTCTACCTTGGCTTCGTAACAGCCGCATTCACCAACTTCAACCTGGTCGCACTGGGCGTTATCGGCGTGGTCATGGCCATCCTGTATATCCAGCTGGCACCAAAATATAACCGCGTTGCCGGTGCGCAGGCTGCGGGCCCGGTAAACAACGACCTTGATAACGAACTCGATTAAGGAAAGGTGAGAAAAATGGTTGAGACAACAACACAGAAGAAACTCACTCCCGGTGATATCCGCGGGGTGTTCTTACGCTCAAACCTGTTCCAGGGTTCGTGGAACTTCGAACGTATGCAGGCGCTGGGCTTCTGCTTCTCGATGGTGCCGGTGATTCGCCGCCTCTATCCTGAGAATAATGATGACCGCAAACAGGCGATTAAACGCCATCTGGAATTCTTCAACACCCATCCATACGTGGCGGCTCCGGTGCTGGGCGTTACCATGGCGATGGAAGAGCAGCGAGCTAACGGTGCGCCGATTGACGATGCGGCCATCAACGGCATCAAAGTTGGCCTGATGGGACCGCTGGCGGGCGTCGGCGATCCGATTTTCTGGGGCACGGTTCGCCCGGTCTTCGCGGCGCTCGGTGCAGGTATCGCCATGAGCGGCAGCCTGCTGGGTCCGGTACTTTTCTTTGTACTGTTTAACCTGGCTCGTCTGCTGGTGCGCTACTACGGTGTGGCCTACGGCTATCGCAAAGGGGTGGATATCGTCAGTGATATGGGCGGTGGCTTCCTGCAGAAACTGACGGAGGGCGCGTCGATACTCGGCCTGTTTGTCATGGGGGCGCTGGTTAACAAGTGGACGCATGTTAACGTGCCGCTGGTGGTGTCGCGAATCACCGATCAGACCGGTAAAACCACCGTCACCACGGTGCAGTCAATCCTCGACCAGCTGATGCCTGGACTGATCCCGCTGCTGCTGACCTTCGGCTGTATGTGGCTGCTTCGCCGTAAGGTGAACGCGCTGTGGATTATTATGGGCTTCTTTGTTATTGGTATCTTTGGCTACTGGGTTGGCCTGCTCGGCGTCTGAGCCTGACCTTCAGCACCACTAACTTCAAGGGCCAGCACAGTCTGGCCCTTTTTTTCGGACGGGATTATGCAACTGACTGATTACCTGATTTTGCTGTTTATTGTTCTGATTTTGCTCTATGCCATTTACGACGAGCTAATCATGCCGCGCCTGAATGGCCCAACGCAGCTGAAAATTCTGCTTCAGCGGCGTACCAAGCTCGACAGCGTAATATTCATCGGCCTGCTGGCTATCCTGCTGTATCAGAATTTACGCGTGCAGGGCCCTCAGTTGACAACGCTGCTGCTGATGGCGCTGGGTGCAATGGCGATATGGCTGTTTTGGGTCCGCGCGCCGAAGCTGCTGCTAAAGGAGCACGGATTCTTTTTTGCTAACGTTTTTATCACCTGGGACCGTATCAGCGCGATAAATTTATCTGAGGATGGCGTGCTGGTGATTACGCTGGAAAATCGCCGCCTGCTGATCTATGTCCGCAAGCTGGACGATCTGGAGACAATCTACAAATTTATGCTGGAGAGTCGCTAACGGCGGTTTCCCCATCATCCTGCCGCTGCCATAGCCGCAGGGTGAAATCCGTCTCGCAGGCAAATTCAGTGGTGGTGGCAAGTATCCCCCACACTTCAGGCCGTGCCCGCCAGGCAAACGGCGTCATTTGCAGCAGCGCTGCGGACTCTTCACTGTTTAGCGTCATCGAATACCCCAGCGACTGCTCCTCGACAAGCGTAAATCCAGGCATCTCTTCCGGCGTATTGTCATGCAGTTTCACATCCTGATAGATCAGTGCTTTAAACTGCATTAAGTGGCGCGGGCCTGGCGTCACGGTCAGCACGTATCCCTGCGGCTTAACGACTCTTGCCAGTTCAGCGGCTTTACAGGGCGCATAAATGCGCAGCACCGCATCAAACTGATTGTTTCCGAACGGCAGACGGTGGCTGGACGCTACGCAGAACTCAACGTTACCGTAGCGCTTAGCACCGTAGCGGACGGCAATTTTCGCCACATCTAGTCCGTAAATCAGTGCCTGCTCGCGCTCTTCCTGCAGCCGGGTGGCGACTGCCTGCGTGTAATAGCCTTCGCCACAGCCAATATCCAGCACGCTCAGGGTGCTATTCGGTAATGCGGCATCCAGCATATCGCACACGCGCTGTTGCAGCGGCTGGTAGTGCCCCGCATCAAGGAAGTTACGCCTTGCCTGCATCATCTCAGCGCTGTCACCGGGCTGTTTCGAACGCTTGTGCTGCACCGGCAGCAGATTGATATACCCCTCTTTTGCCAGGTCGAACTGATGCTGGTTCTCACAGCGCAAAACGCGTTGCTGAGCGAGTAAAGGCTGTTGGCAAAGGGGACACAGGTAGGACATAACAACTCTCCGCGATCAAGGACGGCGGCAGTGTACTTGAAAGTGTGCCGCAGCGGCAGCACTTCTTGCCGCAAACAAAAAAGCTCTGCCATTGCTGACAGAGCTTTAGTATTCAGATTTCAGACTGCACGACGCAATAGGGCGTTGGTGACAGTCTCAAATCGAAATCAGATAGCGGTAACGTTCACAGCAGCAGGGCCTTTCTGGCCGTCCTGAATTTCGAACTCAACGTTCTGGCCTTCAGCCAGAGTTTTGAAGCCGTTACCCTGGATTGCAGAGAAGTGTACGAACACATCTTTGCTGCCGTCAGCAGGAGTAATGAAACCAAAACCTTTAGACTCGTTGAACCACTTAACCTGACCTTTAATCTTTGCCATTTTGCAAATTCCTTAGAGTGTTTATTAGCCCGTAGGCCTGACGTACAGAAAAACCAGAGACATTACTGCATGAGGCATTAATTAAGGCTCGGCAAGGAAGCGGTATTCAACGTCAACGTCTTTACTCAGAACTTCTTTACTGAAGATGCCACACATAAACAGAACTGTACCTCGTTTTACTCAAATGCGTTTATCACATATCCGCTAATTAATGGCAAGTTATTTTTAGGCAAGCATTGATATGTCGCACACAATTGAAACAGCAAAGGAGGTAAATGTCACTTTTATGCCAGCATACGAGTCAATGCTGCACATATTTTCATCCTCAGTAAACCCAGCGGCAGCATGGGCTTCAGCCACATAAAACGCTGCCAAATAGCGGTCATAATATGATAATAAACTGCAAGTATTACGTAATTATGGCAAAGTATTGTCAAATAAAATCTATGGGCCTCAATGACTTTTCCAACACCGCAGCCCTTATGCCAACTGACAATGTACCACTTGTTTCATCCCATAATTAGGCTGCACCAAAAACAGGAGATTCACGACAATCCTGCCCCATTTAAAGGCATTTCAACAGGTGTTTAAATTAACCTTATTTTTTCAATTTAATTACGCTATTAGACGCGCCTCTCATTATTAGCTATTACATATAGAAAAATACATTAGGATTAATCTTGACATATATTGTTGAGCAATACTCTGGAACCTATTCGCCACGCCTGAAAGCGCTCTGCCGTCAACCCAGCTTGCGCTAATGCCTGCTGTAAAACCTGCGGTGGTTCATCCAGTGACTCATCAGCCAGTTCAAATACGCCCCAGTGTATCGCTACAGTCTGCGGCTGCCCCATCGCCTGATGAAGTGAAACAGCCTGATCGGGGCCCATGTGCTGCCCCCGCATGAACCATTTTGGTGCATAAGCCCCAATGGGCAATGCTGCCAGATTAAAGGGCCCCAGCCTGCTGGGGATCTCGAGCAGACGATCGGAGTATCCACTGTCGCCGCTGAACCAGAAGTTCAGTCGCGGGTGTGTCACCACCCAGCCACACCACAAAGAGCGGTTGCGGTCACGCAGCGAGCGCATACTCCAGTGGCGGGCGGGAACGGCATGCACGGTGACGTCTCCCAAACGGGTGCTTTGCCACCAGTCAAGCTCCTCAACATGAGCGGCCCCAAGGCGAGTAAACCATTTTGCCAGCCCCAGCGGCACCACAAATCGTACATCAGGAAAACGACGAAGAATTTTTTTGATGGTCGGTCGATCAAGATGATCGTAATGGTTATGGGAAATCAGCACGCTATCCAGCGACGGTAAATCATCAATCGCCAGCGCAGGGGGCGTTTTGCGCTGCGGCCCGGCAAACGGCAGCGGTGAAGCGCGTGACGACAAGGCCGGATCGATTAGCGTATAGCGCCCATCAAGGCGCAACAGCAAACAGGCATGCCCCAGCCACCATACGGCATCTTCGCTGCCGCTGAGATCGGCTGGCTGCCACCACAGACGTGTAAACTGTTCATATCCCGCTGCCGGCGGCTTAGGTAAGCCCTGCGCCCTTCTCTCACGTCGCCAGCGTTGCAAGTCCCCCGGCTGTCGCAGTTCGGGTTCCGGATTACAAAAACCGTCGGGGGTATGGTGAGAAAGAGCAGGATCGTACCAGGGATTTTTCCAGGCCATTGCGTCCACCTTATTGCTGCAGAATTAACGCTCCGGGATCATACGGATAAAGTCTTTTTCGGCATCGTCTTCCGGTGCCTGCTCCGGCTGCGCATTGTCTGCGGCGTTCTCGGTGAGTTTGCGCAGCAGTGCGTTCTGGCGTTTCTGCTCTTCAAGTAACGCTTCCAGCAGGTGAATCTGCTGATTGGCTCGCACGCTGGCGCGATTGACAAAAAACCATACCACCAGACCGATGATAACCAGTGCCATGATCAGCGCGGTCGATGTCAGACCCTGCACGTCATTTACCATTTCGTTCATACCAACCTCAAAACTGAATTTACGCCGCCGATTATCCGGCGACACTGCGGCTGTAGATTCTACCCGCTGCCACGCCAATTGATAGCTACCTCACAAAATTTACGCAGCCGCTGCGCAGAATAAGACGAGATGTTTCAGTATCCTCTTATCGCTTTGTGAGGCATGTCGCGGCATGCTTAATGAGCAGCGCCCTGATTTCCGGGCCAGGCTGCTGATAAACAACAATAAAGGGGATAGCATGAAAGTATTGACGCGACTCATTGCTCTACTGGTGATTATCTGGCTGGCCATGCTGGTTACCGGCTATGGCGTATTAACCGGCAGCAATAAGAACGTGGCGGGAATGGGCCTGCAGTGCCAGTATCTGACGGCGCGCGGCGTCGTGATTGCGCAGTATCTGCACACCGACAGCGGAATCATCGGCGTGACCGATTGCCCTCTGCTCAGAAAAAGCATCGAAGTCGTCGACAACTGAAATCAGACGGGCCGACCTGTCGTCGGCCCGCAACTTAACATACCGCAGCTCAAAATGGATAGTCGTGATAGCCCAGCTGGGAAGAAATCGTCTTAGCCGCCCGGTGCAGCATTGAGACATAGTGCTGCTTATTCTCTTCTGCAAAGCGAATCGTTGGGAAAGAGATGCTCAGCCCGGCGATAACCACGCCAAAGCGGTCAAAGACCGGCACAGCGATACAGCGAATCCCTTCTTCCTGCTCTTCATTATCTTCGCCAAAGCCCTGCGATCTGACGCGATCGAGTGCGGATAGCAGCTCATCCACCCCGTTCAGCGTCTTAGTCGTACTGAGAACGAACTCCACATCGGCGAGGATCTCGCGCACCTCATCATAATTTCGCCACGCCAGCAGCACTTTGCCAATGGCCGTGCTGTAGAGCGGATTGCGTCGGCCAATACGCGAATACATCCGCAGATTGTAGAGCGAGTCAATCTTATGGATATAGACAATACTGTCCTCTTCCAGCGCGCCCAGGTGGATAGTTTCCCGGGTCAGGCGGGAAATCTCCCGCATCTGAATATCGGCGCTGCGGATCAGATCGACGTTTTGTAACGCTTTTGCGCCCAGCTCAAACAGCTTCAGCGTCAGAGCATATTTTTCCGATTCCCCTTCCTGCGACACATAGCCCAGCGTTTTCATGGTCTGCAAAAAGCGGTAAACGGTGCTTTTAGACATCATCACCCGCTGGGACAGTTCGGTAATACCGTTTTCCCGCTCTTCTCCCAGCGCCTGCAAAATACCAAACACTTTCATCACCGAAGAGACGGCATCCGGTTGCTTATCTGAATCGGTACTAGCCATTGCGCTTTACCTTTGTGTTTTATAAAAAATGGAACGCTATTTCCAGTATACGTACCGCCCCACGGTGCCGCAACGGCAGTCGCCGAGATGCCGACACATCCGGTGGTAGTTTTCAGTCGTTTACCTCTGGCAAAAATCGCAAAAAGCATTAGCATGGTAATATTCACCTCTTACATTACTTCCTCTCTATGTCTGCAATTTCTGTTAACGACGGGCTTCCCGTTCCGCAGCGTTACGGTGCGATTTTGGCTATTGCACTGGGCATCACCGTCGCCGTGCTGGATGGTGCGATTGCCAACGTCGCACTGCCGACCATTGCTCGCGAACTTAATGCCAGCCCGGCAGAGTCAATCTGGATTGTGAACGCCTACCAGCTGGCAATCATTATCTCTCTGCTTTCACTGTCTTTTATCGGCGATATGATCGGCTATCGCCGCGTCTATCAGTGTGGTCTGGTGCTGTTTACCTGTACTTCCGTGTTTTGCGCGCTGTCCGACTCGCTAACCATGCTAACCATTGCACGCGTGCTACAGGGCTTCGGCGGCGCTGCGCTGATGAGCGTCAACACCGCGTTAATCCGCATTATTTATCCTCAGCGGCACCTGGGCCGCGGCATGGGCATCAACTCGCTTATTGTGGCGGTTTCCAGTGCGGCCGGTCCTACGGTAGCCGCTGCGATTCTTTCCGTCGCTTCGTGGCAGTGGCTGTTTCTGATTAACGTACCGGTCGGTATCGCCGCGTTATGCCTCGCCCTGCGCTTCCTGCCAGACAATCCGCAGAAATCCCAGGGCCAGCGCTTTGATATCCCCAGCGCGGTAATGAACGCCCTCACCTTTGGCCTGCTGATCTCGCTGCTGAGCGGCTTTGCCCAGGGGCAGAACGGCTCGCTGTTGTTGGTTGAACTGGTGCTGCTGCTGATTATCGGCACGCTGTTTATTCGCCGTCAGCTGCGCCTGCCGTTCCCGCTGCTGCCGGTCGATCTGCTGCGCATCCCGATTTTTGCGCTGTCCCTCGGGACCTCTATCTGCTCGTTCTGCGCGCAGATGCTGGCAATGGTTTCGCTCCCGTTTTATCTGCAAAACGTGCTGGGCCGTAGTGAAGTGTCAACCGGACTGTTGCTGACGCCCTGGCCGCTGGCCACGATGGTGATGGCACCGATTGCCGGGCGGCTGATTGAGCGGGTTCATGCCGGTTTGCTCGGCGCAATTGGCCTGGCAATGTTCGCCAGCGGTCTGTTTGCGCTGGCGCTGCTGCCCGCTGCGCCTGCGGATGCCGATGTGGTGTGGCGGATGATGCTGTGCGGAGCGGGGTTTGGTCTGTTCCAGTCGCCGAACAATCACACCATTATCTCTTCCGCGCCGCGCAACCGCAGCGGCGGAGCCAGTGGGATGCTCGGCACCGCTCGCCTGCTTGGGCAAACCAGTGGCGCGGCGCTGGTCGCACTGATGTTTAATCTGTTCGCCAACCATGGAACGCATTTTTCCCTGCTGCTGGCGGGCAGCTTTGCCACCGTTGCCACGGTGGTCAGTGCACTGCGTATTCGTCAGCCGCGCAGTGTTCACGGATAAAGCTTCGCGGACCCGATATCGGCGATCAAAAATGGCCAAACGACACGTCGTTTGGCCATAAAAAAAGCCACTGTCGTATAAACTGCCCCCTGGTCGTTGGATGTCCAACTTTCAGAGAGCAGTACAATACAGACGGTGGCTTTTTTACTCACTTAGCAGCGCGACCGAAAGGGCCAGTGCTGCCGGAGAATTACTTCAGATATTCACCGGTGCGCAGCGCTTCAATACGCTTATCCAGCGGTGGATGCGACATAAACAGCTCGCTCAGCGACTTGGATTTGCCGTTGATGCAGAAAGCCATCATGCTACTGGCTTCCTGCGGCTCATAGCTGGTTTTCAGACGCTGTAGCGCAGCAATCATCTTCTCGCGGCCGGCCAGACGCGCCGCACCGGCATCGGCATGGAACTCACGGTGACGAGAGAACCACATGGTGATAATGCTGGCCGCAATACCGAACACCAGTTCCAGCACCATCGATACGGCAAAATAGACCAGCGGGTTACCGTTGCTGCTTTCTTCATTATCGCGATTCCCGGAGAGGAATCCGGCTGCAAGCTGGGCCAGAATGCGCGAGATAAAGATCACAAAGGTGTTCACGATGCCCTGGATCAGCGTCATGGTCACCATATCACCGTTGGCAATATGGCTCACTTCGTGGGCCAGAACCGCTTCGGCTTCATCGCGGCTCATGTTCTGCAACAGCCCGGTAGAAACCGCAACCAGCGATGCATCGCGGCGCGCGCCCGTGGCAAAGGCGTTAATGTCCGGCGCGTGGTAAACGGCAACCTGCGGCATGGCAATACCCACCTGCTGCGCCTGGTGGGCAATAGTGTCAATCAGCCAGCGTTCAGTTTCGTTGCGCGGCTGCTCAATCACTTCACCACCTACGGAACGAAGCGCAATCCATTTCGACATCAGCAATGAAACGAACGCACCGCCGAAGCCAAACAGACCCGCCATAATCATCAGGCCCATTACACTGCTTGACTGGATCCCTGTCAGGCTGAGGATCAGCCCGAAAACCACCATAACGCCCAGGTTGGTTAACAGGAAAAGAGCAATACGCATCATATGATTTAATCTTCCTCGGTTATTTACTCACTGTACACAGGGGTACAAAGGTGTATCGATATCGTAAGGTCAACGCAGCACATTTCAAGCCCCGTGCTCGGTTAAGTGTTTAAAAAAACATAACTTTACATTATTGGCGGGTTTTAAATGCAGTTACTGACGCAGAGTATACACGGATAAAAAAAGGCACAGCATTTGCTGTGCCTGTTGGTCTTAGTTGACCGCTGCCGGTGTGACCGCGGGCTGCTGTTTTTCCAGCTGGGCCAGGTCATTGGCAATTTTGACCGTTTCATCAAGATACGGGTCAGGTTCTTTATAGTCCTTAGGCAAATCGTCCAGCTTAGCCAGCGGTTTTTTACCTTCCGCTTTCAGTCTGGCGTTGATCCGCTCAAGGCGCAGTGCATCATCTTCACGGTTCTCTTTTTCGCGCTCGGCCAGATTAAGCGAAATAATATTACGCTTATCCTTGTTGGCATTGAAGCGCGCGATATCCTTGATGATGTACTGGAACTCAGCATCTTTCGCAATGCGGTCCTGGTGATCTTTCAGCAGCTGGGGTTCCAGCGGCTTCAGATCGCCAATTTTGGTGTAGGTTGCAGCATTCACGCTATCCCACGGCAGCGCGTTGTCCTCAAACTTCTCACCGGTCTCGATGGCTTCCACACCGGTAGGCATCAGCAGGTCAGGCGTCACACCTTTACGCTGCGTACTGCCGCCATTGATGCGGTAGAACTTCTGGATGGTGTACTGTACGGAACCCAGCGCTGGCCATTCAGGGCGCAGCATCTGATCGTAAATGCGATTCAGAGAGCGGTACTGCTGTACGGTGCCCTTACCGAAGGTCGGTTCGCCGACAATCAGTGCACGACCGTAGTCCTGCATTGCCGCAGCAAAGATTTCCGACGCAGAGGCACTGAAGCGGTCAACCAGCACCACCAGCGGCCCTTTGTAGTAGGTAATACCATCGTTATCGCTGTCTTCACGCACCTTGCCGTTATTGTCGCGAACCTGGACTACCGGGCCGCCTGGAATAAACAGACCAGAGAGTGACACCGCTTCGGTGAGTGCTCCGCCGCCATTGGTACGCAGATCAATCACGATGCTGTCAACGTTCTGCTTCTGCAGCTTTTGCAGCTGCACCTTCACGTCGTCGGTCAGGCCCACATAGAAGCCCGGAATATCCAGCACGCCGACTTTCTCTTTCCCGACGTTGTGCACGGACATTTTCACCGCACGGTCTTCAAGGCGGATTTTCTCACGCGTCAGAGTGATGATTCGGGTTTTTGTCCCCTTACCTGCCGGCAGCACTTCCAGGCGAACTTTACTGCCCTTCGGTCCTTTGATCTGTGCGACAACGTCGTCCAGACGCCAGCCGATAACGTCCACGATCGGTTTACCCGGCTGACCTACGCCAACGATACGATCGCCAACGGTGATCGCTTTACTTTTCGCCGCCGGGCCACCGGCCACCATGGAGTTGATTACCGTGTAATCATCGTCCATTTGCAGCACCGCACCGATACCTTCCAGAGAAAGGCTCATTTCAGTGTTGAACTGTTCGGTATTACGCGGGGAGAGATAGTTGGTGTGCGGATCGATTTCATGAGCAAAGGCGGTCATCGCCAGCTGGAAAACGTCTTCGCTGTTGCTTTGCGCCAGGCGACGCTCAGCAAACTGATAGCGCTTGGTGAGAACCTCACGGATCTCTTTATCATCTTTTCCGGTCAGCTTCAGGCTCAGCTCATCATATTTGACCTTGGCATCCCACAGCGCATTGAGTTCGTCAGTGGTTTTCGGCCATGCGGCCTTACTGCGGTCAATATCGATGGTGTCGTTACCGGTAAAGTTCATCGGCTTATTAAGCACCGACAAGGCATACTGATAACGCTCAAAGCGGCGTTTCTGGGTCAGATTATATAAATCGTAAAAGACAGAAAGCTGGCCGGTTTTTAATTCTTCGCCCAGTGTTGCTTTTTTATCCGCGTACTGTGCAATGTCAGACGCTAACAACACGTTGTGGCTGTAGTCGAGCAGGTTCAGATAGCGATCGAAGATTTTTGCTGAAAAATCTTTGTCGAGATCGAACTGACGATAATGTGAACGAGTAAAACGCGAAGTCACACGTTCGCTTACGGTAGCGTGTTGGGCTTCCTGATGCAGCTGAGGGATCTGATCGGCGCGGGTAATGTTATCCGCGGCGTAAAGGTTTCCTGCAAACAACAGGCCTGCAATGATGGTGCTTTTAAAAAGAGTGTTCATGCCCTGATTAGCCTCCGTATCAGAACTGCAAGTGTTCTGCGCGTACTATCATTGCCAGGCCGGAAGCCAGCTGTACCCGAACGCCATCTTTGGTGATTTCAAGAATGGTCGCATCCATGGCATTTTTGCCTGCGGTAACTTTAATGCTCTGGCCAACTTGCAATGCTGAGGTGTCGGTAACGGGTTTGCTACGCGACGGCTGACGCTCTTCACGTACAGCAGCGGCTGCCGGAGCCGGAGCGCGGTCGGCCTGCGGACGGGCGGGTTTGCTGCGCGGCTTGCGCGGCTGCTCACCTTCGGCTGCTGGCTTACGGGCAGGCTTGCGTGGACGACGCGGAGCGGCTTCTTCACCGGCTTCACGTTTTTTCGCCTGCTGCTGCTCGCGCTGTGCCTGAACGCGTGCTTTCGCTTCTTCAAGCTGTTTACGGGCATGTTCAACATGCTGCTCATCGAGCTGTCCACAGGCATTACCGTCCAGATCCACACGGTCGGCACCGGCTTTAATGCCGTACAGGTAACGCCAGCTGGAGGTATAAAGACGCAGTGCAGAACGAAGCTGAGTTTTGCTTAAACCCATTTCACCCTGAACGCGGTCAACTAAATCCTGAAAGATCCCAATCTTTAATGGGCGCGCTTCGCCTTCAGCGCTAAAGCACTGAGGGAAACGCTCTGCCAGAAAGGCAATTACTTCTTTAGTACTGTTCAACTTAGGTTGATTTTCCATGAAATTTCCTGATTACAACGGGTTTGCCAATCAGCGCAGGCATGAACAGGCGTCATTATAATGACCCCATCAACAATTGCTACGTGATCCAGCGCTTTAGGTGCGTTTCATGCGAATAAATTTTTCCACATCGGTGCCAGCCAGCACCTCGCATAGCCCGTCAGTTAAGGCTTTCAGCCCTTTTTCATCCTCAATATCGAAACGGTTATACTCCACGCTATCGATATCTAACACGCCAATAACGCTACCGTTAACTACCAGAGGCAGCACAATTTCAGCATTGCTGGCGGCGTCACAGGCGATATGACCGGGGAAAAGATGCACATCATCAACGCGCTGCACGGCGTTTTCCGCTACCGCCGTTCCGCAAACGCCACGCCCCACGGGAATACGTACGCAGGCGATTTTTCCCTGGAAGGGACCCAGCACGAGGGTATTTTCTTCCGTTAACAGATAGAAACCGGCCCAGTTAACCCCATCAAGACGTTCAAACAGGAGTGCGCTACAGTTACCCATGGCGGCCAGGAAGCTGGTTTCACCCGTCAATAAGGCACGCATATCCCGGTTCAGGTCGGTATAGAATTCTGTTTTTGTCATTGTTTAACCATTATTAAATCTGTCGCGAAGCCCGCAGACGCTTCGTTGAATAAAATTGTTATAAATGCCAGCGAGACAGGATGATTCATGTCGTTAGTTAATATAACCTTAGAGTTGTATGAAGCGATCTGCACGATTCAAACGAGTCACGCGACTTGCCTAAATCTGCCCTGCACCTGCGCTGTTTGGGCCTAAGCACGACCAGGAATATGAAAATACACGCCATCAGTCATGCTCTGCCACAGGCACGTTATCAGCGATGTCCGCAATGCGATACCCTTTTTTCCTTACCAGATGTGAAATCCAGACAGTCCGCGCACTGCCCGTGCTGTAACGCTCGCATTCTGAACGGACGCGACTGGTCGATGACCCGACTGACGGCGATGGCAGTGACAATGATTCTGCTGATGCCTTTTGCCTTCAGCGTACCGTTAATGACCGTCCACCTCTTAGGCACCAACATTCGCGCCAGCCTGCTGGGCGGCATCATGCAAATGGCTCAGCAGGGCGACGTGATTACCGCCTCAATGGTCGCCTTCTGCACGATTGGCGCACCGGTGACGCTGGTAGTCTCAATCAGCTACCTCTACTTCGGTGAAAAGCTGGGGATGAACCTGCGCCCGGTCCTGCTGATGCTCGACAGACTCAAAGAGTGGGTGATGCTGGATATTTATCTGGTTGGCGTCGCCGTTGCTTCAATTAAAGTGCAGGACTATGCCTCGATCGATCCCGGCAGCGGGCTTGTTGCGTTTATTTCGCTGACCCTGCTCAGCCTGCTGACGCTGATCCACCTTAATGTAGAACAGCTGTGGCATCGTTTTTATCCGCAGCCGGTGCAGCATGCACCTCCGGCTTCGCTACGCGTCTGCCTGAGCTGCCACCATACCGGCGTGGCCGATGATCGAGGCCGCTGCCCTCGCTGCCATACGCCGCTGCCCTTTCGCCGCCACTTCAGCCTGCAAAAATCCTGGTCAGCGCTGATTGCATCAATTGTTTTGCTGATCCCCGCAAACCTGCTGCCGATTTCGATTATTTATCTGAACGGCGCACGTCAGGAGGACACCATTCTCTCGGGCATCATGTCGCTCGCATCGGGCAATATTCCCGTGGCGGCGGTGGTATTTATTGCCAGTATCCTCGTACCGTTTACCAAGGTTATCGTGCTGTTCAGCCTGCTGCTCAGTATCCATTTCAACTGCGAACAGGGGCTCAAAACCCGCATCCGCCTGCTGCGCGTGGTGAAGTGGGTTGGCCGCTGGTCGATGCTGGATTTATTCGTTATTTCACTGACCATGTCGCTGGTTAATCGTGACCAGCTTCTGGCTTTTACTATGGGACCGGCAGCCTTCTACTTTGGCTCGGCGGTTATACTGACTATTCTTGCCGTTGAGTGGCTTGATAGCCGTTTACTTTGGGATGCTCATGCAACAGGAAACGCCGACTACACCGACTAGCGCACGCGTCGTCAACCGGCGAAAAATTTCGCCGTTCTGGCTGCTGCCGTTTATTGCTTTACTGATAGCGGGCTGGCTGATCTGGACTAACTACCAGGAACGCGGAACCACGGTGACCATCGATTTTGCCACCGCTGACGGTATTGTTCCCGGCCGCACGCCGGTTCGCTACCAGGGCGTTGAAGTCGGTCTGGTGCAGGGGATCAGCATGACTGACGATCTGCGCACCATCAAAATCAAAGCCAGTATCAAAAGCGATATGCGGGATGCGCTGCGTGAAGATACCCAGTTCTGGCTGGTCACGCCGAAAGCCTCACTGGCAGGCGTATCCGGGCTGGATGCGCTGGTAGGCGGTAACTATATCGGCATGATGCCGGGCAAAGGCGAACCGCGGGAAAACTTCGTGGCGCTGGATACCCAGCCGAAGTATCGCGTTAACACCGGTGAAATGATGATCCACCTGCACGCGCCGGATCTCGGCTCACTGAACAGCGGGTCGCTGGTCTATTTCCGTAAAATCCCGGTAGGTCGTGTTTATGATTACAGCATCAATCCCGGCAATCACAACGTCACCATTGATGTACTTATTGAGCGCCGCTTCACTAATCTGGTGAAAAAAGACAGCCGTTTCTGGAACGTCTCCGGCGTGAAGGCCGATGTAGGGCTGAGTGGTGCAAAAGTCGAACTGGAAAGCGTGGCGGCGCTGGTTAACGGTGCGGTAGCCTTTGATTCGCCGGAATCCTCTGAGAATGCGAAGAGTGACGATAACTACACCCTGTATCCTGACCTTGCGCACAGCCAGCGCGGCGTGGCGATTACCCTCGATCTGCCGGATGGTAAAAATCTGAAGGAAGGCAGCACTCCGCTGATCTATCAGGGTCTGGAGGTCGGCACGTTGACCAAACTCACCCTGCTTGACGGCGGTAAAGTTTCCGGTGAACTGACGCTGGACCCGTCGGTAACCCGGCTGATGCGCAGCGGAACCCGCATTGAGATGCACAGCCCGAAAATCAGTCTGAACGACAGTTCGTTAAGCAGTTTGCTGACCGGTAACACGCTGGAGCTGGTTCCCGGCGAAGGCGAACCGCAAAACCACTTTGTGGTGCTGCCGGACAATGAATCATTGTTGCAGCAGGCCAATACGCTGGTCCTGAAACTTAGTGCACCGGAGAGCTACGGCATTGATGCCGGGCAGCCGCTGATGCTACACGGCATGCGTATCGGCCAGGTACTAAGTCGTACCCTGACGGAAAAAGGCGTGAACTTCAGCCTCGCGGTGATGCCGGAATACCGGCAGCTGGTACACGGCGACAGCAAATTTATTATCAACAGCCGCCTGGACGTGAAGCTCGGCATTGACGGGATGGAAGTACTGGGTGCCAGCGCCCGCGAATGGGTTGACGGCGGAATTCGGCTCGATCCCGGCAGTAAAGGCGAGGTGAAAGAGGTCTATCCGCTTTACGCCAACAGTGAAAAAGCGCAGGAAGGTATTACCGGCGATCAACTGCCGACCACGCTAACACTGGTGGCCAACAGCCTGCCGGATATTCAGACAGGTTCCGTGGTGCTCTACCGTAAGTTCCAGGTGGGTGAGATTATTAACGTTACCCCGCGCGCCGATGCGTTTGACGTTAGTGTGCACATAAAACCGGAGTACCGCCGCCTGCTGACGCAGAACAGCGTGTTCTGGGCCGAAGGTGGCGCACGCGTGCAGCTGAACGGTAGCGGCCTGACCGTGCAGGCGTCGCCACTGAACCGGGCGCTGAAAGGGGCGATCAGTTTCGATAATCTCAGCGGAGCCGGCGCGGGCCTGACGCGCGGTGATAAACGCATTCTGTACGATTCAGAAACCGCTGCACGCGCGGTAGGCAGCCAGATCACTCTGCGAACCTACGATGCCAGCAAGCTGGCAGCAGGCATGCCGATCCGCTATCTGGGTATCACTATCGGCCAGCTGGAGTCTCTGGCGCTGGGTGCCGATAACAATCAGGTGATAGCTAAAGCAGTGCTGTATCCGGAATATGTCGAAAACTTTGCCCGCCTCGGCAGCCGCTTCTCGGTTGTTTCCCCGCAGATCTCTGCGGCAGGAGTCAACCATCTGGAAACGCTGTTACAGCCTTATATCAACGTCGACCCCGGTAAAGGCCGTGCGCAGCGGACTTTCGAACTGCAGGAGTCAACCATCACCGATGCGCGCTATCTCGATGGCCTTAACGTGGTGGTGGATGCGCCGGAAGGCGGTTCGCTCTCGGTCGGTACACCGGTACTGTTCCGCGGTATTGAAGTGGGTACCGTCACCGGAACGGCGCTGGGTAGCATGGCCGATCGCGTGCAGATCACCCTGCGCATCAGTAAGAAATACCAGCATCTGGTACGCAACAACTCGGTGTTCTGGCTGGCATCCGGCTATAACCTGAAGTTCGGACTGATTGGTGGCGTGGTGAAAACCGGTACCTTCCAGCAGTTTATTCAGGGCGGAATTGCTTTTGCCACCCCACCAACGGTTCCTCTTGCGCCTCGCGCAACCCCTGGCAAGCACTTCCTGCTGGAAGAGGAAGAGCCGAAGGACTGGCGGAAATGGGGCACCGCAATGCCGCAGTAAACGCAATATCGGGCAGCCCAGGCTGCCCGTTTTTTTAGAACCATTGACCTGCGTTTCTGGCACTCACAAGAAAAGTCTGTGTTAAACTGCGTCCACTTTTATTTAGTGGACCTGCCCGTGCCTGACTCTTCCCGCGTCTATTTTCCGCCTGCGTTTCTCAGCCTGATGCAGCAGATGCTGCCTGATCGTGCAGAATTCGACCAGTTTATTGCCATAAGCCAGCAGCCACTGCGCCGCAGTCTGCGTGTTAACACCCTGAAAATCAGCGTTGCGGATTTTCTCACGCTGGTTGCCCCGATGGCATGGTCGCTGACGCCGATCCCCTGGTGCCCTGAAGGCTTCTGGATTAGTCGTGACGACGGCGATGCACTGCCGCTGGGCAGTACAGCTGAACACCTTGCCGGGCTGTTTTATATTCAGGAAGCCAGCTCAATGCTGCCGGTAACGGCACTGTTCGACGGCTGCCCGACACCGCAGCGAGTGATGGACGTGGCCGCGGCACCGGGATCGAAAACCACTCAAATTGCCGCTCGCATGCATAACGGCGGTGCGATTCTGGCCAACGAATATTCGGCCAGTCGGGTGAAAGTGCTGCACGCCAATCTTAGCCGCTGTGGAATCAGCAACACGGCTATGACTCACTTTGATGGCCGCGTCTTTGGCGCGGCGCTGCCGGAATCGTTTGACGCTATCCTGCTGGACGCCCCCTGTTCGGGTGAAGGCGTGGTCCGCAAAGATGCCGACGCGCTGCGCAACTGGTCCGAAGCCAGCAACGCGGAGATCGCCGCCACTCAGCGTGAGCTGATTGACAGCGCCTTCCATGCGCTGCGCCCCGGAGGCACGCTGGTTTATTCCACCTGTACCCTGAATCAGGATGAGAATCAGCAGGTTATTGCCTGGCTACTGGCGCGTTATCCGGATGCGGTAGAGGTTGAGCCCCTCGACCAGCTGTTTGCCGGGGCGGAAAAAGCCGCTACCGCCGAAGGCTATCTGCACGTTTTTCCGCAGATCTTTGACAGCGAGGGATTCTTCGTTGCCCGCCTGCGTAAAACGACCAGTATCCCCGCCCTGCCGCAGCCGGGCTATAAACTCGGCAAGCTACCATTTAGCCCAATGAGCCGCGCCCAGCAGCAGGAAGTGGCCGCAGCGGCAGCGAAGTGCGGACTGCATTGGGATGAGCAATATACGCTGTGGCAGCGCGATAAAGAGATCTGGCTATTCCCGGTGGAGATTGAACCACTGCTGTCCCGCGTTCGCTTCTCTCGCATCGGCCTGAAGCTGGCGGAAACCTTCCCGAAAGGCTATCGCTGGCAGCATGAAGCGGCAATTGCGCTGGCAGACCCGTTGGCAGTCAATGCGGTTGAATTGAGCAGTGCCGAAGCTGAAGAGTGGTATCGCGGGCGCGATATCTACCCGGAACGCGATCTTCCGTCAGGAGAGCTGATTATCTGCCACCAGCGACAGCCGATCGGCATTGCTAAAACCGTGGGATCGCGCATCAAAAATAACTATCCCCGCGATCTGGTACGCGACGGCAAACTGTTTAACACATAAAGCGATCTGGCCCGGTAACGGGCCATTTAAGGCACAAATTCATTAGTTTCGGAAAGTATTGAACTCCGGTTTAGACGATATGGTCTACATTGCTTCATTGACCTTATCGCTGCAGGGATTCAGCATCCATGAGAAACCGTTATCAGTTCTACTTTACGCTTGCCTTAATCACTATCGGCAGCCTGCTTATTATTGAAGTGCTGGCACGTCTGGTGCATCTGATCGTTGTCGGCTAACTTGTTTCGGCTACTTCATCGCCCGCGGATTTTTACGCAGAGATCCTGACCAGCTAAAGTCTTTCACTTCGCTCTCTTTTGCCGCCGACGGTTTACGCGGTTTTTTCACTTTGACCACCTGGGTACTTTCACGCACCACCCGCTCCTTCATTACCAGCCGCTTTGCCTCTTTCAGGATCTCTTTTTCTTCTTTCTTACTGGCGATATGACCGAGCTTCGCGGTGAGGGTCTTTACCCGTAGTTCAACCAGCACCTTCTCTTCTGCCGTGAACTGGTCGATCGAAATCTCTTTATCATTTTTCATCGTTTGAGCTCCTTGCCAGCGGCACCGCGAACGGATCTCCGCTGCGGTGGGGCAGCTTTTATCGTAAAGTGCGCACGCACAGCACACAAGCATCGATCGCGGAAAACGTCCCCCCGACCTTGCCTTGCTGATTGCGTGCCTGTGTTCATTCGCTGTGCTACCCTCGCGGTGCGCGCTCTGCCGCGGGGTGCATCCCCGGCAACAGCCATTATCGTCAACCGTGTAAAAGGAGTTCATATGACTGACGTGGAGCAGGCCAGCTCTGTTTCGATATTCCGTATTCGTGGCGATATTGTCGCCAGTACCCACGATGAACACGGGCAGATTACGGTGATCGAGAATAAAATTTACCGCATCCTCACCTTCGACCGCATGTGCGAACAGAGCAAAATGCAGAAGAACGAGCCGGCACTGCCAGTGCACAATTATATCCGTGCCATGCTGATGGCCGTGGCGTTGAAATCTCCGCAAAAAGCGCTGATCCTTGGACTGGGCGGCGGCTGTCTGCCAAGAGCGATCGCGGCCCGTGATGCCGCCTGCGCGATGGATATTGTTGAGCTTCGCCCTGCGGTGATCGACGTTGCGCGGCAGCACTTTTCCCTGCCGGAAGGCGAGCATATTCACTATCACGCCGTCGATGCCGACCAGTTTATCGCCTCGGCAGAAGAGCATCGCTATGATCTGATTTTCTCCGACCTGTACGCCGCCGATACGATGTCACCGCTGCAGGAGATGGAAACCTTCCTGCAGCACGCTAACCGCACGCTCAAAGCAGATGGCTGGCTGGTA
Source organism: Erwinia sp. INIA01 (assembly GCF_025947915.1). Lineage (NCBI taxonomy): Bacteria > Pseudomonadati > Pseudomonadota > Gammaproteobacteria > Enterobacterales > Erwiniaceae > Erwinia > Erwinia sp. INIA01. The sequence continues at coordinate 24,394 of NZ_JAPDNC010000011.1, read as the reverse complement.
CTTAACTATCCACAGCGCCCTGCGGCCAACGGCCCGCTGCTTCAGGCACTACAACGGCAGTTTTCCACCCTGCTGCGCTGCGTGGTGCCCAGCGGCAACGTGGTGATTTATGCCAGCAATGTGACGTTTGACCTGCCTTTACGTGAACTGCAACGCATCGCTATTCGTGCGGGCAACGAGTTTGGCACTGATTTCTCCAGCCTCACCCCGAAACTGGCGGTTTTAAGCGGCAGGCAGCCCTAACGCGATCTCAGCCGTTTTTTTAGCTGTTTAGTTGCCGGTTTACCAATGCTGTGCCAGGTTTACCTCGTTAATCAGGACGTTAAACAAAGAGAACGAAGTATGATGATTAAAGGCATTGGTAAGGGATTCTTTATTTTGATCCTGGCAGTGACAACGCTGGGTTTCTTCCACATCCTGGGACCCTACTTTTCTGCAATTCTGTGGGCGGCGATTCTGGCGGTTATTTTCCATCCGCTGAAAACCCGCATCAGAAAACAGCTCAACGATAAAAACGGCATTTCGGCACTGATCACGCTGCTGATAATCTGCCTTATCGTCTTCATTCCGCTCGCCGTGGTGGCGTCTTCGCTGGCGGTGGAGTGCAACGCGCTGTATAACCGGCTGCAAAACAACCAGACCGAACTGGCTACGGTGGTCAGCGGTGTGGTCAATCACCTGCCGGAATGGGCGCGCCACTTCCTGGCGGAAAACGATCTGAATAATGCCGACCAGATCCAGCAGCAGCTGTCCGGTGCGGCAATGAAAGGCGGTCAGTTCTTCGCCGGCAGCATCATGCTGATTGGTAAGAGCACCTTTAGCTTTACCATCGGTTTTGGCGTGATGATGTACCTGCTGTTCTTCCTGCTGAAAGATGGTGCCTATCTGGTTGGATTGATTTTCACCGCTGTGCCATTGTCGGATCACGTGAAACATCATCTGTTTGTGAAGTTTGCTGCGGTATCTCGCGCCACGGTGAAAGGTACTGTCGTGGTTGCCGTCGTACAGGGAGCGCTTGGCGGCATTGCATTTTACTTCGCCGATATCCAGGGCAGTATTCTTTGGGGATCGCTGATGGCTTTCCTGTCGCTGATCCCGGCGGTCGGTTCCGCGATCATCTGGCTGCCGGTAGTGCTCTTCTTCCTGTTCTCTGGTGCTGTAGTAAAAGGTCTGGTGCTGGCCTTCTTCTTCGTGGTGGTGATTGGAATGATCGATAACATCCTGCGCCCACTGCTGGTCGGCAAAGACACCAAAATGCCGGACTACCTGATCCTGATCACCACACTCGGCGGCATGGAAATATACGGCATCAACGGCTTTGTGATTGGCCCATTGATTGCCGCACTGTTTATTGCCAGCTGGAACCTGTTCTCCGGTAAAGAGCATCGGGGCAATACTGAAGAGATCGACCCGGAATTTATTGAAGAAGGCCTTAGTCAGTCTGAAAAGAGTGAATAACGCTGGCATCGCCGGGCCAACTATCATGGCCCGGCTTTTTTATGCCTGTTGGGCGGCCTTCTTCTCATTCTCGATCAGCCTGATCAACGTACCGTCGGGATCGACCAGCGCGCCCATCTTCAGCCCCCACGGTTGCATTTTTGGCGGATGGATACGCGGGAAGTCAGTGCATTTTTCCGGAATCCCTGCCGTCTGCAACAGGCGATAAAACGCCTCAACATCATCCAGCCGCAGACAACAGCTGAACCAGCTGCTGTAAGGGTCCAGCTCGGGATGCGGGAAAAACTCCAGCACCACGCTCCCGGAAACCATAATCATCCAGTGCTCATCCTGCCAGGTGGTAGTAAAACCCAGTGCGGCATAAAACTGCTGAGTGGCGCTGAAACTGCGCGAAGGCAGATTGGGGGTGGCATGGTCGGTCATGATGACGGCTCCGTAGCAGGATGGGCAGACTGGAATTTCAGGTATTATTGCAGGTAAAGGTCGCTTTTTCTGCCGGACTCACGGCTTTATTGCGTCAGAAAGGGGGCGTGATTTCTGTCAGGCATTCGCTTTTAAAACATTGGACAGCAGAGTCACATATCCCCCTCTCTGAACTGGCAGCGCTGGCTACCACGGTCATAAACGCTTTTTTTCCTATGAGAAGCGACTTTTACCTGTTTTTTTATTCGCCAGGTCCAGTGAAAAATGTAGAGCAAAGTCCCCTCTTTAAAAGCCGAATCCCTTCAGCCACGCTCATGATTCAATACTGAAATGTCATGTTATTCAATCCTAAGACATTAGGTCTGATGGGTGATACTAAGGTTTTTTTTGTAACTTAATGGGATAGTTTCTGATTGGTACTATGCAGTTCATTGATCATTATTTACACTAAATTGAATTAATGTGTACTTTCATTACAAATCACTAAAAAATGTAAAGGTGAAAAATGAATACGCCTAATTCTCTGTTAACGCTTTGTTTTATTTGCCTGATTACCACTGCCTGCACCACGCAAAAAGCATTAAAGGAAACTAAACGTCAGTTCGATAATGGCGAATATGGCTGGGCGTTATATACCGGAACCGTGGGCGTTACCGTGGCGGCAATTGCTGACGTTTTCACCCTCGGCGGCACCAGCGATGTCAACACCGGAACCAGCGCCCTTTCTTCCGCCGCCAACACCGCCGCACCAAACTCAAGCGCGGCAAAAGCACTGTCATCAATGGCCTCCGCAGCGCCGACGACTTCCTCGTTCAGCGGTCAATCGGGCACAACGCCAACGGCACAGGCATCCGACAGCGCGGAGCTACCGCCAGTTGATGTCAGCACGTTTAATACCAAAGACTACCTGCCGAAAAATGGCCAGTGCGCGAAGAACCTCTCCTACCTCAGCGATCGCCTGCCAGCCGTTGATAATCCCAACATTTCGCAAATCCGTCAGGAGGTGCTGAAAGGGGATATGCTTGAGATTATGCGTAACATTAATAAAGAGGGGAAAACGCCGGACGAAGGTATACAACTCTCACTCCAGCAGGCCGAAGCCTACGACAAATCAGGCAGCGATGCCCTGCAAACCGCAGAACAGACCGATGGCCAGGGTATTACCGCCGCGCAGTTTGCACAGCAGATAAAGGCGGGAACGTTGAAAATTGACGTTTGCGACGGTATCCGCAACTCCTCACTTTGCGCGGCGACGATCTACGCCTATGGCGCTATCGGCTCGCGCGCTGCTGCGGCCAACCTGCAGTGCTACAAGCGAACTAATCAGTGGCCGAAGGCGTAGCTGCATCGCTTTTATCCACTGTTCTTATGTTTAATTTCCGTGCAACCTGGGCTGCTTTCAGGCTCGTGATCTGAACCATGATGAATTTCAGGGGATAACGTCCCTGCCGGTTTCATCGTGATTTCACCCGCCTCCGTGATTGCCATTGCCGGAGTGATGAACACTGCTCAATGCTCTTTGACGCTGGTCCGCGAGCGAATAATGGATAGTATTTAAAACACAGGTCGGCATCGGTGGACATGCCAAAAGCATGTTCACCGATTTTGAACTTAAGGGACGCTTTACATCAACAGAAATCACTTCAGACCAACAGGGTAACCTTCGTCATAACGTTAATTCATCACGACTTTTTGCCTGCGGATCGGTCACAATGCCTAAAAAGGCAAAGCCAACAGGAATAAGTGAACCCCACAATACGGCGTTCCAACCGTAAAGACTGAGCAGCGCACCAGAAGAAAACGATCCTACAATCATCACGCCAAATACCACAAAATCGTTCAGAGACTGCACCTGAGTTTTTTCTTCGGGTCGGTGATATTCAATAATTTTCGCCGATGCGCCGGTAAAGCCAAAATTCCAGCCAAGCCCCAGTAAAATCAGCGATAGCCAGTAATGGAAGATGTCGGTACCACTGAGCCCGGCCAGGACAGAGCATGCAGTGATAAACAGTCCCGTGGCGGCGATACGCATGGCACCAAAGCGATTAATTAATTTGCCGGTGAAAAATCCTGGTCCGTACATGGCAATAACATGCCACTGGATGCCGAGATTGGACGCCTGCTGGGAAATCCCGTGCATATGCATCGAAAGCGGCGCGGCGGTCATCAGGAAATTCATCACCATATAGGTTACCGCTCCGCTAAATACGGTTCTGGCGAAGCCCGGCTGACGGACAATTTCGCGTAAAGGCCGCCCACCCGATTTTACTGTGCTGATGGGTTCTGTTGTCTTCACACCTTTAAGTATGAACGCGGAGATGACTGCCACAAGAGCCTGAGCGAGGAACGTGACGGCAAAAGTATGCGGCGGCCAGAGATGCATCGTACCGGAAACCAGCATAGGGCCAACCACGCCAGCTATAACGCCGCCTCCCATCACCAGCGACAGTGCCCTGGCCCGCCGTTCCGGCGCAACGCCGTCCGTTGCGGCAAACCGGAAGCTGAGTGCAACGGCCGCATATGCCCCGCCCATAAATGCGGCAATGCAGAACAGCGAAAACGAACCAATCACCACGCCCAGAGCAGCGGTCAGGCCGGTAATAACGCCCGCCCCGGTACCGACCATAAAGGCTGCCCTGCGGCCTTTTTTTCGTGCCAGTGAACCTAACGGCAGAATACAGGCCGCCATCCCCAGAACAAACATGGTGATGGGCAACGTGGCCAGCGAACTGCTGGGGGCTATTGCGTTACCAACAATGGCTCCTGTGGCATAAAAAACCACGGAATTAGCACCGGCGAGAGCCTGTGCTGCCGACAGGCGGATGATATTATTATTCTGCTCTGCAACTGGCAGGGCGTGTTCAGTGGTCATGTGATGAATTATCCTGATTCATGGTGAGCACTATCCGGTAGCGCGCCAGCCCCTGCTTCAGTCTGTTAAGCGCCTCATTTGCCCTCTCAAATGGCAACTGCTCAGTAACAGGCAACGTATGAAAGAGGTGACTGAATTGCAGAGCGCGTTCGGTTTGTAGCGGTGTGCTGACAAAAGATCCTGTCAGGGTGCGTTCAGCGCCAATCATCATGCCAGGCGTGACCTGCAGAGGAGCTTGTCCGCTTCCAAGCAGGATCGCTTTCCCACGGGGTGCCAGGCTGGACACAAGCGCCGAAACCGCTTCTGAGTTCGGAATCGTTGCCACAATGAAATCCACCCCACCGTCAGTTTTCAGGCGTTCTGATACGTTTTCCTTGAGGGTATCGATGAAGTGATGCGCACCCAGCTGCAATGCCGCATGTTCTTTTTCACTACCGCGCGCAACCACAGTGACCTCGAAACCCATTTTTCGTGCATACTGAACGGCCATGTGGCCAAGGCCCCCCATCCCGACCACAGCCACTTTGTCGCCTGCTCTGGCACCAGATTTACGTAGCGCGTTAAAGGTGGCAGTACCGGCGCAGAGAATCGGGGCAGCATGTATGGATGAGAGCGCTGAGGGTATAGCTATCAGCGCGGTATGCCGCATGACAACATACTCTGCGTAGCCGCCATCGCAGCTGAGACCGGGCGTCAGCTGATTTTCACAGAGATGAAAAAGCCCGCTGCGGCAGGGGCGGCAATGTTGGCAGTATCCGCCCAAACGCCCGATCCCGACTCTCTGACCGGTTTGCCAGATATCGGGTACCTTCTTCCCTTTCCGTACAATGTAGCCGACGATTTCATGTCCCGGTATACGGCCGGGCTGCCCCTTCTGCGGCACTTTTTCCGCGTCCCGAAGATCGGCACCGCAGACTCCGCAAGCTTCAATTTTGATGAGCACGTCATCCGGACCAGGGGCAGGTATCGGCCGCTCTGTCATTTCCAGCACACCGGGGGCAACAACCTGCATAGCGCGATATGTTTCATTCATAAATTGCACCGGTAGATGGGGGATTATCAAATTGCGGGGCGATGAAGAAATGAGACACCGTGTTGCAGGTCACGACTGGAGTAACCACTTCCGCGCTCTCTTTATCACCCGGCAAACTTTTTAGCCACGCGGATTAATTCGTGTGGCGTAGTCATCAGGCGTTACGGCCAGCCATTACGCCGCCATCAATATCCCAGATAGCGCCGGTAACCCAGCCAGTCTTGTCGGAAAGCAGAAAGGCTACCGTTTCCGCGATATCGACAGGGGTACCCACTCGACCGATCGGATGGAAATTGTCGAAGCTGGTCATCACATCCTTAACGTCGTCTTTAGGAATGAAGCCTTCGTAAATCGGCGTATGAACAACGGCCGGAGATACGGCATTCACGCGGATCCCTTTTTCACCCAGCTCAATGGCCAGGTTTTTGGTCAGCGCGTGGAGACCTGCTTTCGCCATTGAGTAAGCTGAAGACGGTGTGGCACCGATGGCCTGCTGCGCCCACATGGAGCCAATATTAACGATAGAACCTTTGATACCGGCCTCGATCATATTGCGCACCACGTCGCGGGTAATAATGAAAGTGGCGCGGTTAATGCTCATATACATGTCATAGTCTGATGCTTCATGCTCGGTGAACGGTTTAGGGAAAAACACGCCAGCCGCATTGACCAGCAGACTGATATCTTTGTGTTCAGCGTTAATGGTGTTCACCACGTGCTGCATACCTTCGTCTTTCATCAGGTCGGCAACGATGATGGAAACCTGGCCGTCTGCAGCCAACGCCTGGCGGGCCTGCTCGGCTTTCTCATGACGATTGCCAACCAGCACAACGCTGCCACCGTTTTGTAGGATCCGCTTTGCCGTTTCAAAGCCCATACCGCTGGTACCGCCAACCACCAAGAGTTTTTTTCCGGCAAAAGATGCGTTCATTACTAACCTCTGTACATTCATCTGATTGTCATTGATGAAAAGCCGCGCTCCTCATCGTGTGAAACCAGAATGCCACCCTGCCCCTCTGTTAACGACTGAGAAGAAATTGCGATACGGGAAAGAAAATCTTTCTCGCTGGCGTATACTGAAGAAACCAATGAAGCGGAATGAATACAATGCGATCGCTAAACCGACTTAAATGGCTGCACGCTTTTGAAGCCACAGCAAGGCATGGCAGCTTTACCGGCGCAGCACAGGAACTGGGCGTCACCCCTGCTGCCGTAGGCCAACTGGTCCGTTCGCTGGAAGACTGGGTCGGGCATCCGCTTCTTCACCGCACCCGTTCAGGGAAAGAGCGGTTGACGCTGGTTGATGAAGCGCAGAATGCGCTGCAGGACATCACACAGGGGCTGGACAAACTTGAAACCGGCTTAAACAAGCTTCGTGGTCGCCGGTCTCGATCGGTTGTGGTGGTAACGGCCTCACAGGTTCTGATGATGAACTGGTTGATGGATCGTCTGAACCGGTTCTCGGAAGCGCACGAGAACATCGATCTACGGCTTAACGTCACCGAGAAACTGATGGACGTATCGCACGGTGAGGCGGATATCGGCATTCGCTGCGGGCAAGGCGACTGGCCTGGGGTAAATAAAACCTGGCTAATGGATGAGGAAGCCGTGCTGGTCTGCAGTCCGCGTCTGGTGCCACCGGAGAAAATGGCCTGCGCCGAATGGCTCGCCGCTCAAAAGCTCATCCACGATGACACGCCACATCCCGGCGCAGGTTTTCCGTCCTGGGATGATGTACTGATGGCGGTCGGTGCACCCGAACCGCTGGAAAGTGGGCTACATATTAACTCCACCTCAGCGGTGATCCTGTCTGCGCTGAGCGGCAGAGGCGTGGCCATCGTTCGATACGCTCTGGTGAAACAGCTTATCGAAACAGGACAACTGATCCAGCTGCATCCCGATCGCCGCTGGTCACTTACATGGTCCTATTACCTGGTCACGCCGCAGCAAAACGTTCTGCGTGATGAAGTAAAAGTGTTCCGCGACTGGCTTCTTCAGGACGTCGTTTCAGGCGGTTCGCGATCTGCCGTCTCAGGGATTAAGCTACCCCGTTAATCGCCCCCGGAGCGCCACGCTTTATTTCCTCGCAGAATAGCGACATAGAATTTCTTCTCTGATTTGCAAGATTATCTGATTTGTTGTAGCTGTCGGTCGAGCTGATAATCACTCTCAATGAATGTTACGCTTTTTTATCTGACAACGGGGCACCTCAGCTCCATAACCCTGACCGGAACAGCTTAATGAAAGACAGCGTTGTTATTATTGGCGCAGGTGTAAGCGGTCTGTATGCCGCCACACTGCTCGAAAAAGCCGGGGTGGATTACGTGATTCTGGAAGCCCGTGACCGAACCGGCGGACGCGTACTCTCAGGCCAGGAATTGTCGAACCCTCCCGTCGGGATTCATGTCGATATGGGAGCAACGTGGTTCTGGCCGGACATTCAACCAGAGCTGGCTCAGCTGATCGAACAACTGCATATCCCGGTAATTTCACAGGCCCGCCCCGGCGACATGCTCTATGAACGCCGGTCAAATTCGACTCCAGAGCGTTATCCTGCTTATGAAACTTCACCCGCATCCTTCAGGCTGGAGGGCGGAATGCAGTCGCTGACAGCGGCGCTGGTAAATAAAATTCCGCTTCATAAGGTTAAAACAGGCCATCAGGTTATTGCCATTTCGGGCACCGGTAAGGAAATCCAGGTCCTGACACGGTCAGAAAGCCGCGATAATTCACTATTTTCCTGTAAGCATGTTTTCCTCGCGCTGCCACCCGCCCTGGCAGCAAAAATAGCGTTCAGGCCAATGCTGCCAGAGACGGTACTTTCAAACTGGCGAAAGATTCCGACGTGGATGGCGCCACACGCGAAATATGCCGCCGTATACAAAAAGGATTTTTTACAGACGCAGCATCTTTCCGGCGATGCCAGCAGTCAAATCGGGCCGATGGTAGAAATTCATGACGTATCAGAGCCAAAATCCCATAAAACAGCGATTTTTGGCTTTATTGGCGTACTGGCAAAAGCAAGATGGACCGTCTCTGAATCTGTACTCAAGCGGCTATGCCGCGAGCAGCTTGTGCGTTTATTCGGTCAGGATGCAGCAGAACCCGAAGCGGAATACCTGAAAGACTGGGCAGCTGACCCGTTCACTGCAACAGAATTAGATCTTCTGCAGGAAGCTGGGCACACGGTGCCTGAACAGCTCCCTGCACACGGAGAGTGGTCGGGTAAATTAACGGGGATCGCCAGCGAATGGTCTGTGCCGTTCTCGGGTTATCTTGCTGGTGCAATTGATTCTTCGTCAAAGGGAGTCCAGCGCTGGACTCAGCAAGAATCATTCAGTGAAATTGGTTTGCCGCCTCTACGAACCCCAGACATGTTGTAGTAAAGCAACTGCGTCTGGTTCTGTGGCGCATCAGTCACGGCGGCTGGCTTTAAATCAGTGAAGCAATCGCAAAAAAAAGACCGAAGACGATTCCTGTCTTCGGTCCAGGGAAATGGCTCTTCTCAGAGCCGTGCGCTAAAAGTTGGCATTAATGCAGGCTTGTTGCCTGACTCTTAAAAGATAGACGAAATGCAGGGGATTGCCAGACCGTATGTTGCAAAGTAGTTACGGATTGTTAGCATTGTGATCAACGTGGCAGAAACGGCGGGTTCCCGCGGAATACGCGGGCTAATGCGGAGATAAGGGATGCGCCAGGGCTGTACCAGCGCATCCATCAGATATCAGTTACAGAGCTTCTCGGCGCGGGCAATAATCGGTGCCAGGCTTTTTTTATGCCCTGGGTTGTCCGGATCGTCAGCCAGCATCTTATCGATGGGAACACCCTTAATGCGACCGGCTTTAATACTCTCTTCCGCCGCCGCATTGAGCGGGTACTGCACCAGCGTACCGTCGTTAATCGCTAACAGCACGTTGCCTTTTTCGCAGCTGAGCATCATCTCTTCACGCGTGAAAGGCCAGTTGTCTTTACCCATATCGAAACGGCTGACGGTTTCAATCCCGGCCAGCGCACTGGTGCTGACGCTCAATACAGCAAACATTAATGCCAGTTTTTTCATGACTTTTCATACCTTCAAACAGTGCTTATAACAGTACATCGCCGCTGGCTGCCGCTCAGGCAGGTTCCAGGGTGGCAAACAGGCTGACTGAGAGCAACGCCAGCGCCGCCAACGCTACTTCCACCAGCGTGGCGATGACGAAATTATGCTGAGCCCTTTCTCCACTGCGCTGAAAGCGCGGCACCAGCCAGTAGCGGTTAAACAGCGCGATGGCGACCATCGCGGCAACCAGTAGCGTTTTCAGCAACAGCAACTGGCTATAAAGCCGGAAACTGACAAGGGGCCATCCCAGCAGCAGCAGAGCGGCAAGCACGCCGCTGATAATCGCCAGCGCCACGGCAAGATGGCCGTAGCGCGAATAGCGCATCATGGTTTTAATTGCCTCGTAGCGCCAGGTAGCATTGCGAGCTTCTCGCATCAACAGCGCCACCGGCCACAGACCACCCGCCCAGAATGCTGCGGCCAGCAAATGCACGATCTGGTTGCCGCGCTGTAGTGCACCCAGCCAACCGTCAAGGATCGCAGCGTGGCCGACAAATGCCAGTCCAGCAAGCTGCAGTAGCGCACATAGCAACATCATTTGCTGACGAAGTCTGCCCTGCAACAACAGCGTCAGGCAACCGAGCATTGCCAGCACGCACTGCAACTGCCAGACACGGCCAAATCCGGTTTGTAACACGGCAGCCCAGACGTCGGCATTGATCATATCTCGCCAGCCATCACCCATCAGACCGGTTTGGGCACTCAGCAGCAGTAGCGTGGTGAATAGCGTCAGCCAGCAGGATATTTGGATCAGCAGACGGAAGCGGACGCTGAGACGCGCACGGTATCGTGCCGGCGCTAAAAGCGTGGTAAAGATCCCCGCTCCTGCCAGCGACATCAGCGCGCCAAAATGCAGCCAGCGGCAGAAAATATAGAAGCCGGTTAGCGACATATTACTTCAGGCTGTTGTTACGCATTGTGCTCAATCATCCTTGCGAATAGCGGCGTCGGGCGACCAGAGGCCGAAAGAATACCCCGCCTGAATAGCAGTGTCGAGGTGATAACGACTATCGATCAGCCGGTAAACTTGCTAATCCGTGCCTTCTGCATTATTTTTGCGGCAAACTGTCTGGAGAACACCATGAGCACTAACCTGGCCACGCTGCCGCAGGAAGAAAAAGATAAAATCAACGTCGATCTGGCTGCCGCCGGGGTGGCCTTTAAAGAACGCTATAATATGCCGGTGATTGCCGAAATGGTTGAACGCGAACAGCCGGAGGCTCTGCGTGACTGGTTCCGCCAGCGGCTGGCGCACTATCGCCAGCTGTCACTTTCCCTTTCGCGGCTGCCGTACGAACCCAAGCAAAAATAAGGGCTTGTCATTTTGCCGGGCATCGGTTGAGATAATCAGCAGAGCATTACTGCACCTAATCTCAACCATGGGAGTCATTATGTCCGGCTGGAACGTTGCTGCTGCACAGTCAGGGTCCCGCCCTGGCGATATCACCTGGAATATCCAACATCACCTTGAGTTTGTCCGCCTTGCTGCCTCCCGGCACGTTGATTTACTGATGTTTCCCGAACTGTCCCTCACCGGTTATGAGCTGCCGCTGATGGCAGAACTGGCCCTGTCCCTCGACGATCCCCGGCTGCAGGTTTTTGCCGAGGCCGCCGTAGAATATCAGATGGGCATCAGCATCGGGCTGACGCTGATCGGTGAAAATAACGTACGGCTGTCGGCGGCAACGTTCCTGCCCGACGGCACCCGTTTCGCCTACAGCAAACGCAATCTGTATGGTGAAGAAAAGCAGATTTTTGTTCCGGGCGCGGCCGTGCCGATGTTTGGCTATCAGCGCCACAACGTGGTGATGGCGATTTGCGCCGACATCAGCGTAGAGAAATTTGCCCAGGATGCCGCACGCCAGGGTGCCGATCTCTATGCGACCAGCGTACTGGTGTCCGAACAGGGCTATCAGCAGGACTGTGATTATCTTGCGCGCTGGTCGCGGGACTACAGGATGGCGGTGATGATGGCCAATCACGCCTGGCCGACAGGTGGCTATCAAAGTGCAGGAAAAAGCGCCTTCTGGGGGCCGGACGGGCGTCAGGTAGTACAAGGCGGGAGCGGAGAACAGCTGATTATTGCCCGCCGCAGCGGTAATCATTGGCAGGGGGAGGTTCATCCGTTACCCTGCACCTCGGTTCTGTAAACGGGAGAGAGTATGTTACGTGTAATTGACACGGAAACCTGCGGCCTGCAGGGTGGTATTGTCGAAGTGGCATCGGTGGATGTGGTCGATGGACAGATCATAAATCCGATGAGCGATCTGATCTCCCCGGATCGGCCTATCAGCCGCCAGGCGATGGCTATTCATCGAATCACCGAAGAGATGGTGCTCGGTAAACCCACCATTGAGCAGGCGGTGGGGCGTTATCAGGGCAGCGCTTACTACGTGGCGCACAATGCCAGCTTCGATCGCCGGATGCTGCCGGAAATGCACGGCGAGTGGATTTGCACCATGACGCTTGCCCGTCGCCTGTGGCCCGGCCTCAAGTACGGCAATCAGGCGCTGCGCGATGCGCTGAATCTTGAGGTGATTACTCCACCCGGCCTGCATGCGCACAGGGCACTGTATGACTGCTACATCACCGCTGCGCTGCTGATTCATATTATGGACGCCAGCGGCTGGGACGCTGAGGAGATGGTCCGCAGGATGCAGACGAAAGGACTGGAAAGCACCTTCCCGTTCGGTAAGTATCGCGGTCAGGCCATTGATTCCGTGGCAAAGAAAGATCCGGGATATCTGCACTGGATGCTGAAAAACATCCCGGACCTGAAGCCCAATCTGCGTATTACCATGCAGCGGGCCTTAGGCATAGATGATTAGTGAGCAGAGTTGCTGGTGAGCGTGCCGTTCGCCAGCCCAATCAGAAACGCATACTCCAGCGCCACTTCTTCCCACACTTTATAACGGCCTGATTTGCCGCCGTGACCGGCATCCATATCGGTATGCAGCACCAGCAGATTCGAATCGGTTTTCAGCTCGCGCAGCTTAGCCACCCATTTAGCCGGTTCCCAGTACTGTACCTGAGAGTCGTGCAGGCCGGTCGTGACCAGCAAATGCGGATAATCCTGCGCAATAACCTGATCGTACGGGCTGTACTGCTTAATATAGCGATAATACTGCTCGTCGTTGGGGTTACCCCACTCATCATACTCACCGGTGGTCAGCGGGATACTCTCGTCCAGCATGGTGGTTACCACATCAACAAAAGGCACCTGCGCTACCACCCCGTGGAAGCGTTCCGGCACCATGTTGATCACCGCCCCCATCAGCAAGCCACCGGCGCTGCCGCCCATGGCGTAGAGCTTAGCCGGATCGCCATAGCCTTTTTCCACCAGCGCATCGGTGATATCAATAAAGTCGTGGAAGGTGTTCATCTTATTCAGCAGGCGGCCATCATCGTACCACTGCTGACCCATTTCACCGCCGCCGCGAATGTGTGTTAAGGCGAAGACGAAGCCACGGTCCAGCAGACTGAGCCGGCTGGCGCTGAAATCCGAGTCCATGCTGCTGCCGTAAGAACCATAGCCGTAGACCAGCAGCGGGTTGCTGCCGGGGCGATAGCTGTCCTTGCGATACACCAGCGATACCGGCACATCAACTCCGTCACGCACGGTGACCCAATGGCGTTCACTGCGATAATGACCGGCATCAAACCCTTTTACCGCCGTCTGCTTCAGTACCTGACGCTCGCCGCTGTCCATATCCAGTTCGTACAGCGTGTCTGGCGTGGTCATTGAGGAATAGCCGTAGCGCAATTTGCTGGTCTCCGGCTCCGGGTTATGGCCAAGCCAGGTCACATACGTTGGATCGTCAAAGGCAATCGCCCGTTCTTCCCCACTCTGCCAGTTAATCTGCCGCAGACGGGTGAGTCCGCGCTGACGCTCTTCCACTACCAGCCAGTCGCGGAACAGCGAGTAGCCTTCCAGCACGATATCCGCACGCGGTGCAATAATCGCCTGCCAGCTGTTTTCATCAACGGTGTCGGTGCGATAGAGGCCGAAGTTTTTACCGTCGCGATTCGATCGCAGGTAAAACTGCTGCTGATAGTGATCGACGCTGTATTCGTGATCTTTACGGCGCGGACTGAACATCACCGGTTTGGCATCCGGCACATTCGCATCCAGCAACAGGATTTCACTGGTGGTGCTGCTGTTGAGTGAAATAGCAATAAACTGCTCGGAGGTGGTCTTATACAGGCCGACATAGAAGGTGTCGTCCAGCTCCTCGTAGACCAGCCGATCGCTTTCCTGCGCGGTGCCCAGCGTATGCCGCCAGACCTGGTAAGGTAGCAGCGTCTTCGGATGCTTGCGCACGTAGTAGAGCGTTTGCGAGTCATTCGCCCAGGTCATGCCGGCAGTCACACCTTCCAGCACATCGTCAAAGCTGCGCTCATCCTGCAGGTGGCGGAAATGAATGCTGTAGATGCGGCGAGAGAGAAAATCTTCAGCCAGAGCCAGGATCTGGTTATCACGGGTAATCGCCAGGCTGCCAAGTGCATAAAACTCACTTTCCGCCGCGCGCTGGTTGGCATCGACCAGCGTTTCCCACTGTTCGGGGTTGGCGGTTTCCGCAGGCTGACGGCTGTAAATGGCGTACTCGTTGCCCTCTTCATAGCGGCTCTGGTAGCGATAGCCATTTTTTACGTAGGGAACCGACTGGTCGCGCGGAGGAATGCGATCGATGATCTCCTGCAGCAGTTCCGCCTGCAACGCCTTTTGCGGTTCCAGCAAGCTGTCGCCGTACTCATTTTCTGCTTTGAGCCACGCGATAATTTCCGGATCTTCCCGTTGGTCATCGCGCAGCCAATAATAGTTGTCGCAGCGCGTGTCACCGTGCTGAGTCATCACATGAGGGACTTTCTTTGCTTTAGGTGGTGTCATGATATTTTCACGGTTGCTGTGCCTGCCTGTAAGACTGGCAGCAAGATGCCTGATTGCCAATAGCCGAAGGCACAACCGGTGTAAAATTAGCCACCACCTTTTATGCTACGCCCGGAAATCACACCGCGCGCAGTTTGCTATCGCCTTCTTCTGATTCAAGCTCACCGGCGTTAGCCTCTTCCGGCATTTTACCGGTGCGCAGAATGTGCTGCAGTGCATCTTTGTTTTCTGCCAGATACAGGCCCAGCGCTTCACCCTGCTGCTCATCAAGCGCCAGCGGACTGGTGGTCAGCCATTCAGAAAAAACTTCGGCCATATCGAGCATTTTGTCGTAGGCATCGGCTTCTTTTTTGCTGGCAAACGTCATCTTTTCCTCACCTTTTCTGACGACTACGTATTGAATTTCAACAGCCATAATTTTCTTCTCGCTATACTGTGTTTATATACAGCCTATCACTGAAGCGGATTTGACTCAAGTTTAGCGTTCAGGATGAATACGCAAACGTTTTCGTTTATACTGCGCGCGTTTTTTCCATTCAATCAGGTAGAGATTATGACGACTCTTGGAACCGCGCTGCGCCCACAGGCGACTCGCGTAATGCTGTTAGGATCAGGTGAACTGGGTAAGGAAGTGGCGCTGGAATGCCAGCGTCTTGGCGTGGAAGTGATCGCCGTTGACCGCTACGCCGATGCCCCTGCCATGCACGTTGCCCACCGCAGCCATGTGATCAATATGCTGGACGGTGCCGCGCTGGCTGCCCTGATCGCCCAGGAAAAACCGGACTTCGTCGTGCCGGAAATCGAAGCCATCGCCACCGACATGCTGGTTGAACTGGAAAAACAGGGCCAGCACGTTGTCCCCACCGCGCGTGCGGCAAAGCTGACCATGAACCGCGAAGGCATTCGTCTCCTCGCCGCCGAAGAGTTGTCGTTACCGACCTCCACCTACCGCTTCGCCGACAGCCGCGAAGCCTTCTTTGCCGCCGCCGATGAAATTGGCTTCCCGTGCATCGTTAAGCCGGTAATGAGTTCCTCCGGCAAAGGCCAGAGCTTTATCCGCGAAGCTTCGCAGCTGGAAGCAGCCTGGGAATATGCCCAGCAGGGTGGCCGCGCCGGTGCGGGCCGTGTGATTGTTGAAGGCGTGGTGAAATTCGATTTTGAAATTACGCTGCTGACCATCAGCGCCGTTGACGGCGTTCATTTCTGTGCTCCAATCGGTCACCGTCAGGAAGATGGCGATTACCGTGAGTCCTGGCAGCCGCAGCAGATGAGCGATTTGGCTCTACAGCGCGCGCAGGACATCGCCCGCAAAGTGGTTGAAGCCCTCGGCGGGCGCGGCCTGTTTGGCGTTGAGCTGTTTGTTTGCGGCGATGAAGTGGTGTTCAGCGAGGTTTCCCCCCGCCCGCACGATACCGGGATGGTGACGCTGATTTCTCAGGACGTTTCCGAGTTTGCCCTGCACGTTCGCGCGTTCCTCGGCCTGCCGGTTGGGGGTATTCGTCAGTATGGTCCGTCGGCCTCTGCCGTTATTCTGCCACAGCTGGATAGTGATAACGTTCAGTTTGGCAATTTGCAGGCTGCTGTAGGTGCCGGTTTGCAGGTTCGTCTGTTCGGTAAGCCGGAGATTCGCGGTCAGCGCCGCCTGGGTGTAGCACTGGCGACCGGTACGGATATTGATGACGCGGTACAGCGTGCGGTTGCAGCGGCGGCGAGCGTCAAGGTCAGCGGGTAATTCAACGTTACTTGCGTTGGATGGGACAGTGGTGTTAACGCTGGCTGATAGTCCCCCGCTCTGGCGGCTTGTATTGTCTGGAACAACGGTGCTCGCTCTGGCTGGTGGTTCCCCCGCTCGGGCGGGTCCTCGCGCCACGCTTTGCGTGGTGCCATCACTTCGTTCCTCAGCCTCTCGGACCAGCACAGACGGGCGTCCTGCCCGGCTGTGCTTTTCGGTCGCGTCCATGCGACCGAATCCTGGCTTCCTCTCTACGTTCTGCGCTGCGGATTGCCCGTTCGGGGGAACCACCAGCCCGCTTTTAGATCTGGTGACTTCTGGATGAGAAAACAAATACCTATATCTTAATCTTCTGAGACTGAACCCCGTTATGGCTGTAAAGCTTCTTAGTGCTCTCTTACCAACTCTCCCTGTTGCTTATAAATCATTCGATGTCTGCCCTTCGAAAGCTTGAATCTGCATCCGCTAGCAATCTATCTGGTTCCGTTGGCTCAACAATTGATAACCTGAAGCAGATCGCAAGCTCTATGTAAGAAG
Source organism: Erwinia sp. INIA01 (assembly GCF_025947915.1). NCBI lineage: Bacteria > Pseudomonadati > Pseudomonadota > Gammaproteobacteria > Enterobacterales > Erwiniaceae > Erwinia > Erwinia sp. INIA01. The sequence goes on along the minus strand of NZ_JAPDNC010000011.1, from coordinate 7,349 downwards.
GGGGCATCCTCTGCACAAACCGGACAATCCACAGCGCTGAGGTGAAGACAGCGGGACCGGGGACGCTAACAGGACGTTAGCGTCAGGGCTGGCGCGGGCAGGACGCCCGCTCCATACCGGCCCGAAAGTCACGCTGCCGGAGCCGAAGGCATCACGCACAGCATGACGCGAGGACGCCCGACTTGCGCAGAGGATGCGCCCCGAACTCCAATGCCGCGGCTACAGCCACAGCGTTATAGCCAACAATAGGACTTTAATATTCCCCCAAGAAGACCTGGTTTAACCTGACTCAATCAGCCAGCTAAGCACTTAATTATATTGAAGCTAACCGCAAGCACTTTGTAAGAAGGGACGCATCCTCTGCGCAAACCGGGCAATCCACAGCGCTGAGACGAAGACAGCGGGACCGGGGACGCTAACAGGACGTTAGCGTCAGGGCTGGCGCGGGCAGGACGCCCGCTCCAGACCGGCCCGAAAGTCACGCTGCCGGAGCCGAAGGCATCACGCACAGCGTGACGCGAGGACGCCCGACTTGTGCAGAGGATGCGCCCCGAACTCCAATGCCACAGCCACAGCCACAGCCACAGCCACAGCCAAATAACATTTTGGCAGCCCATAGAAAAACCGCCATCCCAAAGAGACAGCGGCCTTAAATTCTTAAATCGTGGTCAGATAAACAATTTGCTTACCGCCACTAACCGTCACGCATTAGCGCGCGCCAGCCACCGCTTCCTGCGCCAGACGAGTAATACGATCGTAATCACCCGCTTCCAGAGCATCGGCAGGGACCAGCCATGAACCGCCAATGCACAGCACGCTTTTCAGCGCCAGATAGTCACGGTAGTTCGCCGGAGAAATCCCCCCGGTCGGGCAGAAACTCACCTGCGGAAACGGTCCACCAATTGCCTGTAGCGCTTTCACACCGCCGTTAGCTTCGGCCGGGAAGAACTTAAACTCGCGCAGGCCGTAATCCAGACCGGTCATCAGTTCAGAAACGGTGCTGATGCCAGGAATCAACGGCACCGGGCCGTCGACAGCGGCACGCAACAGCGGCTCGGTCAGCCCCGGGCTGATAACAAACTGCGCACCGGCATCGGTGACTTCTTTCAGCTGCTGGGCGTTGAGCACCGTACCGGCACCCACAATAGCTTCCGGAACTTCTCTCACCATCGCTTTCAGCGCATCAAGTGCACACGGGGTACGCAGGGTCACTTCCAGCACGCGCACACCGCCGGCAACCAGCGCTTTAGCCATCGGCACCGCATGTTCGAGTTTGTTAACGACAATCACCGGGACAACCGGGCCGGTGGTCAGGATCTGTTCTGCGCTTGTTTTCCAGTTACTCATTAACAACATTCTCCTGTCTGGCATGCTTTCCCTGTTTGAGATAGCAGGCAAATATTATGCGGTGGTTCCGAAACGGTGACTTACCTTACAACAGTGCGGGAGTATCGTCTATCGCTCTCCGCTGTTTTTGAAACACAGGTTCAAAAATATTTTTAATATTGTGTAATTTTCAAAATATCAGGCAAAAAAAACGGCCCACACTTTTCAGTGAAGGCCGCTTATCTGCGAGATGACGTCAGAAAATCTTACTCGATTTCATTCCAGGAACGGCCATCGCGCGTGATCATCGCCACGGAAGCAACCGGTCCCCATGTCCCCGCCTGATACGGCTTAGGTGCGTCTTTATCCGCAGCCCAGGCATCCATGATGGAGTCAACCCACTTCCAGGCCTCTTCCACTTCATCACGGCGCACAAACAGCGCCTGAATACCGCGCATGGTTTCTAACAGCAGGCGCTCATAGGCATCCGCCAGATGCGACTGGTTAAAGGTTTCAGAGAAGCTCAGGTCCAACTGGGTAGTTTGCAGATTGTGCTTATGATCCAGGCCCGGAACTTTGTTCAGGATCTCGATTTCCACACCCTCATCCGGCTGCAGGCGAATAGTCAGTTTGTTCTGCGGCAGTTCTGGCCAGGTATCTTTAAACAGATTCAGCGCAGGGTTTTTGAAGTACACCACTACTTCGGAGCACTTGGTCGGCAGACGCTTACCGGTACGCAAGTAGAACGGAACGCCGGCCCAACGCCAGTCGTCAATATCCACACGGATTGAAACGAAGGTTTCAGTGCTGCTCTGCTTGTTCGCGCCCTCTTCTTCCAGGTAGCCAGGCACTTTTTTGCCCTGTACGAAACCGGCAGTGTACTGACCACGCACGGTCTTCTCACGCACGTTAGTCTGATCGATGCGGCGCAGGGAGCGCAGAACTTTCACTTTCTCATCGCGGATACGGTCAGCGGACAGATCGGCAGGCGGTGACATGGCGATCATGGTCAGAACCTGCAGCAGGTGGTTCTGGATCATATCGCGCATCTGGCCTGCTTTATCGAAGTAGCCCCAACGGCCTTCGATACCCACTTCTTCCGACACGGTGATCTGCACGCTGTCGATGGTGCGGTTATCCCAGTTGGAAGCAAACAGGGAGTTGGCGAAACGCAGAGCCAGCAGGTTCAGAACCGTTTCTTTACCCAGATAGTGGTCGATGCGGAAGACCTGGCTTTCTTCGAAATATTCGCCAACCTGGTCGTTGATCTCCTGAGAGGTCACCAGCGAGGTACCCAACGGTTTTTCCATGACCACGCGAGCAGGCTTGGCGTTAAGTTTCGCCTGGCCCAGGCCCTGACAGATTGCACCGAAGGTGCTTGGCGGCATAGCGAAGTAGTTGATGGTCACGCGTTTTTTCTGGTCAAGCATTTTGCCCAGCCGCGGGAAATGGCTGCTGTCATTAACATCCAGGTTGCAGAAATCAAGTCGGCTACTGAGTTTATCCCACAGCGCTTCGTCAATTTTTTCCTTCATGAAGGTTTCCAGCGCTTCACGCACCACTTTGGTATAGGCAGCTTTGTCCCATTCCGCACGGCCTACGCCGATGATGCGTGATTCTTCATGGATCTGGCCCGCTTTTTCTAACTGGTACAGAGAGGGCAACAGTTTCCGGCGCGCCAGGTCGCCTTTGGCGCCGAAAATCACCAGATCGCATGCCTGGGCTGTTTGTGTAACCGCCATTTCATTCTCCTCGTTGCAGGATTAGACTGTCCATGTAGGTTCCGTAGTTGGACAGATCTTATTGTAATTTTATTTCAACACACTGTACTTCGTTTGCCCGGCCCGCGTAAACCAGGTGAGGTAACTCTGGCACAATGTATTCAATTCGATGGTTAAATAACTGGCAAAAACGGTCGATCTGCGTCTAAGCTTTGCGTAATAAACCATCAGTTCTGATGTTGTTATTACCAATCTGAAAACCTGACACAGCTCAAACTATGGTAAAAAATGTAAAGTTTTCTCATCATGCTACTGCCGTCTCTGCCGTAGCGCATTGTATATTCTCTACAAAATGACATCGATTTCTCCTTTGATTGAAATCGTCAGAATGTATGAGTGGTTAGTCCTATGAATATGCTGGAAAAAATTCAATCCTGCCTGGAAAATTTAAGCAAATCCGAGCGCAAAGTTGCCGTCGTTATCCTTGATTCCCCGACTACCGCGATGCATTCCAGTATTGCACTGCTGGCAAAAGCAGCAGGTGTTAGCGAACCTACCGTAAATCGCTTCTGTCATCGACTGAATACCAAAGGCTTCCCGGACTTTAAGCTGCAGCTGGCGCAAAGTCTGGCCAACGGTACGCCGTATGTCAGCCGCAATGTCGAACAGGAAGATAGCGTAGAGTCCTATTCCGGTAAAATTTTCGAGTCGGCGATGGCCGGGCTGGATCGGGTAAAACAGAGCCTGGATACCAGCGCCGTCAATCGTGCCGTCGATCTGCTGACCCAGTCAAAGAAAATCGCCTTTTTTGGTTTGGGTGCCTCGGCAGCCGTGGCGCATGACGCAATGAATAAATTTTTTCGCTTCAATGTGCCAGTGATCTATTCCGATGATATTGTGATGCAGCGCATGAGCTGTATGAACAGCAACGAGGGAGATGTGATGGTACTGATCTCCCATACCGGGCGCACAAAATCAATGGTTGAGCTGGCGAGGCTGGCGCGGGAAAATGATGCTACGGTCGTGGCGATTACCTCGCCAGACTCCCCGCTGGCGCGTGAAGCAACGCTGGCGCTGACCCTTGATGTACCGGAAGACACCGATATTTATATGCCGATGGTTTCTCGCCTCGCGCAGCTGACGCTGATCGATGTGCTGGCCACCGGTTTTACCCTGCGGCGCGGCGCGAAGTTTCGCGATAATCTGAAGCGGGTTAAGGATGCACTGAAAGAGTCGCGTCTGGAAAAGGAAGGCCAGGTTAACATCAGTCATTAGCAGTTTTACTTAGTAACGACGATGAAGGTTCGGGATTATCCGTTCCTTATCATATACCCAGAGATAAAACCTGGTAGTGCTTGCACTTGCAACACCACACTAAAAGTCAACGGAGTTATACATGTCAAGACGTCTCAGAAGAACCAAGATTGTAACCACACTGGGGCCTGCCACGGATCGCGATAATAACCTTGAAAAGATCATCGCAGCAGGTGCCAATGTCGTTCGTCTGAACTTCTCACATGGCACAGCGGAAGATCACCAGAAACGCGCAGACAGCGTTCGCGCTATTGCCGCTAAACTGGGCCGTCACGTTGCCATCCTGGGTGACCTGCAGGGACCAAAAATCCGCGTATCTACGTTTAAAGAAGGCAAAGTCTTCCTGAATATCGGTGAGCGCTTCCTGCTGGATGCCAGCCTGGGTAAAGGTGAAGGCGATAAAGAAAAAGTCGGCATCGATTACAAAGGCCTGCCTGCTGACGTGGTACCTGGCGATATCCTGCTGCTGGACGACGGCCGCGTACAGCTGAAAGTGCTGGAAGTTCAGGGAATGAAAGTCTTCACCGAGGTGACCGTCGGTGGCCCGCTTTCCAACAATAAAGGCATTAACAAGCTGGGCGGCGGTCTGTCAGCCGAAGCGCTGACCGAAAAAGACAAAGCCGACATCCTGACAGCGGCACAGATCCGCGTGGATTACCTGGCCGTTTCCTTCCCTCGCTGTGGCGAAGACCTGAACTACGCTCGTCGCCTGGCGCGCGAAGCAGGCTGTGAGGCGAAAATCGTCTCTAAAGTTGAGCGTGCTGAAGCCGTTGCAACTCAGGAAGCCATGGATGACATCATCCTCGCTTCCGACGTCGTGATGGTGGCAAGGGGCGATCTGGGCGTTGAGATTGGCGATCCGGAGCTGGTCGGTATTCAGAAAGCGCTGATCAGCCGCGCTCGCCAGCTGAACCGTTCCGTGATCACCGCCACCCAGATGATGGAATCGATGATCACCAACCCAATGCCGACCCGTGCAGAGGTCATGGACGTGGCTAACGCCGTGCTCGACGGCACCGATGCTGTGATGCTGTCAGCCGAAACCGCTGCGGGCCAGTACCCGGCTGAAACGGTAACGGCGATGGCGAAAGTGTGCCTGGGCGCAGAGAAAGTGCCAAGCATCAACGTTTCCAAGCACCGTCTTGACGTGCAGTTCGATAACATCGAAGAAGCGATCGCCATGTCCGCGATGTACGCCGCTAACCACCTGCAGGGCGTTACGGCGATTATTACCATGACCGAGTCCGGCCGTACCGCGCTGATGACCTCACGCATTACTTCAGGTCTGCCAATCTTCGCCATGTCTCGCCACGAAAGTACCCTGAATCTGACCGCTCTGTATCGCGGCGTGACCCCGGTGTTCTTCGACAGCCACAACGACGGCGTGGCGGCAGCGCACGACGCAATCAACCTGCTGCGCGAGAAAGGTTTCCTGGTGTCCGGCGACCTGGTTATCGTTACCCAGGGCGACGTGATGAGCACCACCGGCACCACCAACACCAGCCGCGTGCTGCGCGTAGAGTAATTCCCCGCTCGCTATTGATGAATGTAATGGGCCAGGCAACTGGCCCTTTTTTATTCGCAAACCGCTCAGGCGGTTTTCGCATTTTCAACTTACTGGAAGGAGCCAGCATGGCGTCATTTACGCCTCTGTCGAGTCTGACCCCGCGGTACTTGATTTTTCCTCTGTCGCTGGTGCTGTTTGAATTCGCCACCTATATCGCTCATGACATGATCCAGCCGGGTATGCTGCTGGTCACCGAAGAATTTGGCGTCGGTCCGGAATGGGTCTCCGCGTCGTTAACCGCCTATCTTATTGGCGGCATTATGCTGCAGTGGCTGCTTGGTCCGCTGTCGGATAAATTTGGCCGCCGTCCGGTGATCCTCGGCGGCGTAGCGTTCTTTATGCTGACCTGTATGGCCACGCACTGGGTGCAGAGCATCGAGCAGTTTGTGCTACTGCGATTCCTGCAGGGCACCAGCCTGTGCTTCATCGGCGCCGTAGGCTATGCAGCCATCCAGGAAGCCTTCGATGAAGCGCTGAGCGTTAAAATGATGGCGCTGATGGCCAACGTTGCCCTGCTGGCTCCGCTGGCTGGTCCGCTGGCAGGGGCGGCATTTCTTGAATTCAGCGACTGGCGCACCATGTTCTGGCTGTTTGGCGCGCTGACGGCACTCGCTTTGGTAGGATTATGGCTGACGATGCCGGAAACCTCCGGCAACCCGCAGATGTCACTGTCGCTGCCATCGCTGGCGAAGGGCTATGCGGTACTGGTGAAAGACCGCCAGGTGATGAGCGGTTCACTGGCTATCGGCCTGGTCACTATTCCCTGCCTGGCCTGGGTGGCGCTGTCGCCGGTTATCCTGATCCACGACGAGGGGCTGACGCGGATGGATTACGCGCTGCTACAGCTGCCGGTATTTATAGCGATGATTATCGGCAACCTGACGCTGGGCAAGCTGGCATCACGCCTGCCGATCGATAAGCCGCTGCGGCTGGGTGCCTGGCCTATTCTGCTGGGGTTAGCGATTTCCACCATTGCCACGCTGATCGATAACCACAGTTATCTGTGGCTGACCGCCGGTTTAAGTATTTATGGATTCGGCACCGGGCTGGTTAATGCCGGTTTATACCGACTGACGCTGTTCTCCAACGAGTCAGGTAAAGGCAGCGTGGCGGCGATGCTCGGCATGGTCAGCATTCTGGTGTTCGCGCTGGGCATTGAGCTGGCGAAATTTGCCTACTTCAGCGACGGGTCGCGGGCGTTCAGCCTGGTGAATCTGGCCTGTGGCGTTATCTGGTTCCTGCTGGTGCGCGCCTTCCTGCGCGAGTGGCAGCGCCGCTCCACGTTGATCGCGCACTGATTCACCACCTTTAGTGCAGCCCGCCGCTTAAAGCCTGCGGGCTGGCTGACTAGTCCTGATTTAGGTTGACAACGTTCTGCCTGTAAAACGCCCGATGAACCTCATCGGGCGTTTTGTATTTCA
>NZ_JAPDNC010000010.1:0-258164 GCF_025947915.1 Erwinia sp. INIA01 | reverse complement strand
AGTTTTAGAAGGCAGTAAATCCGGTGAACACGCTTGTGATTCCATACATTTCCCCGCCTGCGGAGCACCTGAAAGAGCTTTTTGAAGCCGTATCGCGGATAGCGTTCAGCGGCCTCAGTCAGCGCATTTATTACCGGTTCGTCACGCCGGGTGTCGGGCTGGTAATGGTAAACCGTCCTGCTCAGCGATAACGTCCTGCATGCATGGCGTATGCTCATGGCAAAGTGTTCTGTCAGCCAGTTAACGAGCTCACGCTTTATCGCTGGTTTTAAAGCTTTTTTTCAATGACGTCTTTCAGAGCGCGATTTTCCAGGCTGAGGTCGGCGAACATCTGCTTCAGCCTGCGATTTTCATCTTCAAGGTCTTTAAGTTTTTTAATATCAGCGGCTTCCATGCCACCGTACTTCGCCTTCCAGTTGTAATAGCTGGCTTCAGAAATACCGGCCTCACGACAGACGTCCTTAACGGTACGTCCTGCTTCAACCGATTTCAGGACTGTGATGATCTGGTGCTCAGTAAACCGGGCCTTTCGCATGGCGATCTCCTCGGGGCAACGTTATCAGTATGCCGGAAGATCTCTAAAAGTGAATGGGACGTTTTAGCGGGATACTTACAATTCCATTCAGGTCCGGATTATGAACAAAAACGAAATACGCCAGTTCCGCGCAGCGCTGCGTGAAATGGTCAGAGAACTTGGCATGCTCAGCCGTAGAACCAGCGGAACGGAGCTTTCGCCCCTCCAGAGCCATATTCTGATTGAACTTAACAACCAGCCCTGCGGTGCAACCGAGCTGGCCATTAATCTGCATCCTTCACGTCGGGGTCTATAACGACGGAAAATTTCCCATCCTCACGTTCCTTGAAGCCTCTGATGATGCCTACTGTCTGGAGATGCTCAAGAATAGATATAACGCGGTTCCTATTTACAATTGAGATTGTCGCTTGGGTTCGATTGATGAATATGTTTCTCAATTCATCTTCGCCCAGTTGATGGCAAAGCCCCGCCAGTTGATATTTTTTTAGCCCTGTCACAATAAATTGCGTAAACAGCATGACTTTGAAATCTTCATTACTGGTGCTATTAAATACCTGCAGCAGGACATCATTAGGGAAATTTAGATTGGCGATATCAGATGCAACCATATAATCAATAAACTGCAACACCAGGCTCACTCTCTCTTGCACAGTAAATAGAGTGCTGGTCATGACTTTTGTGAGCATGACGTTGAAGAAGCTTGCATCTTTTACTTTTCTTAGATAAAAATCAGGCTGTGCCAAAAACTCACTTTTATACTGGCTGAACCAACAGACGAATGCATCACTGATATTTTTATCCTGAACCGAGTATTGAACCGTGATTTTCTCATACACGGCGGCGTCGAGAGGCAGTTTCAGCATGGCTATCAAACTACAGAAATTACGCGCGCTGAGCCGCTCATCAATTTCATGCATGTTAATCTCAAGCGGTACAACTAGTTTCCGATAAGTCAACTCATCCAAATTATCGTTGCAGATAATTTTCATATATAGCAGGTCATAGCGGTCTCCATCATAGACTTGCAGAGGGGACCGAGCGAATACAGCCACATGCTTTGTCACATACGCCGTCAGTATCTCTATGTTGCAGTTTTCACAAATATAGTCCATCAGCGCGGCCCATCCAGGAACGACGCGGTCATAACGATAAAACAGGTCATGATAGGAGAGCGTCAGGTGGTCTTCAGCAAATTCTGCTTCAGCAGATATCCCGGACAGTTCGGCAAACGAGAAGGTCATTTTTCTGACGATATTGCCTTTGGAATCGTCATTTAGAGAGGTGCGGGTCATGACATAGCGGATACAGTCGGCATCCTCAGAAGAGGAAATAAAAACATCCCTTACGAATGTATCGATGTTTTGGCTGAAGTAATCAGAAATACCACTGAGATTATGCTCATAGGCGAGTGTCCAGGGTTTCCCTTCCGCCTCTTCAGACGTTATATTTTCGATAAGACTCGCAACGGCAATGCCAACATTGTGTCGGGTTAACTGATAAAGATTTTTTTGAGCAATAAACTGCAGGCAATACCGCTCCGTTGGCGTCATCGGTTCAAACAGGTCGTTATAGCATGCATCTGCCTGTTGTACATGAAGCATGAAATCTTCCCTGTTGTCATCTGTGAGCTGAGAGATGATGCGGCAACCCAACATATGAATAAGCTGGCGGTATTGCTGTTTATCTAGCGCATTTTCAGGAGATACGCAGGCTACCACACTGATAGCGATATCGTTGGTGAATTTTTCACCTGGATGGCCTGCAAGAACGGCAACCATTCTGTCAAGATAACCATTTTTTTGTAGCGAAATAACGATTAACTTATCGAATGTTTTGGGTTTGCTAAATTTGCTGTAAAGCTCAGAAAAAACAGCGATGATGTGTTCATTTGACTTGCTGAATAGCGAAACAATCATATTCGCCAGATGTTCATCCTCGTTTTCAATCATATGAGTCAATAGTTGATGATGAAGCGCGCCATCGGAATAAATTCGGTTATGTTCCACAAGTTCGCTGATGACTCTGTTCTCATCATCGATAAAATATTCACCATTTGAGATTGTGCAGCTCAAATCTTGACCGACAGCTTTTAGAAAGTCGTTATCATTTACGGTCATTGATCCTTCATGAAAAATAGAGCGGTAGGACATAAAGTCCTGCATCACCAGACCATCGGAAAGCAGCAGATACAAGGCGTCTAATCCACCATTGCGCATATCGGCACACAAAGCATGGAGCTGCTGCTCAGAGACGAAATCATAACTTTTCATCTCTTTAAGATATTCCTGCGCAATATCTGCAAATTTTTCACGCCCGATAATTAGCGTAAGTTCACTTAGCGGAAGTGCATTTCTTAGTTTTATCGATTCTTTAATTTTTTTTGCTTTTACTTGTAGCTCACTAAGCTCTGAGTTTTTATCGTTGCCTAGGCTAGACTTTCTTTTCAGGTACTCTTCTTTCAACTGCTCTCTTAATGCTTTATCAAATAAGGAGAGTGAATTTGTTCCGCCATTGATAAAATAGCCAATATATATGTTATCTTCTCTTGACAAAAAATCCAAAAAACTCTTTTCATTATCAATCAAAGATAGAGTTGTGAGGCGATCAACGTTATGATATCCATTCTTCGTTACAAAATATACCGCGTCCCAAAGAATTTTAGGTAGATATCGATATATTATATCTTCTCTAATCCCTCGAGGGTCATACATTGGCTCATCATTAAGATGATCTATTTTTTCCTGTATAATGTCGAGTTTTGTTTCCATGTGATCGAAATGATTGCGGTGAAGTTTTCGGGTGCGATAGTCTCGAATGAATGAATATAAAACACCTGTCTTCTTATCGGTAAGAAAATAGTCTAAAGCGTATATGTTTTTATAAAAAACCAGCGATAAAAGTTTTATTTTATCCTTACTGTTATCAACAATATTGCTGAAAACATGATACTCATTAATCAAATTCTGCAGGCTGCGCATATCATTTATATATGCCGAAATGTCTTTCAAATACTTATCATTGTATGTGTCTAACGACATCTTTTTCTTTAACAAAGTAAACGCATTCTTGCTGTCCATAAATGGAATAATAGGAAGGATGAAATCAAAGAACTTAGTTCTGGCATCAGCACCTAGGAATAGGTCATCTCGTACTGCATAAACAAATCTTACAGGGTTACCATCAACAATGTTGTTATTAATGATCTTGTTGATTTCACGCAGTTTAACGAAAATCTCAGGCGTACCCAACCTGTCAAGATCTTCAAATATAACGACCTTGTATTCCAGTTTTGTGAAAAAATACACAATTTCGTCAAGGCAGTTATTTAGTAAAGATGGTGTTTCTTGGTCGCTTGCCTCAATATCCCCACTTAATAGGGCGATCTTGCTTAGTTTGAGCTTTTTATCAAAAAAACCTATTCGAGATGCGCACGAAGTTATAAAATACAGTGCTGCAAAAACCAAGAAAATCAATACAATCCCTTTTGTAATGTAGTGAGTTTTAAATAACTCGATCCATGATGGTGGAAGGTTGAGGAAATCTGAAATTTTTTTGAAATAGACAATAAATGCGACAGCAGCGATGGGCGCAATGACTTTAAGTAAGGAACGATAGGTTCCTCTGACATAGTGGGGGCCTCTATCGATTATTCTGTCTATCCTTGAGTCGGGAAGCTTTTCTCTATTTTCCTTGTAAAGAATTTGTTGCAGGATACTAAGTTCAACTTCTTGGTGAGTTGGGCTGACGGTTGTTTCATTCTCCGTCATATCGAATCCTGCAAGAGAAACATTGATGTACTTATGATTGCAGTGATATTTCATGAAAGATGAAATAACCGTACTTTTCCCTGCGCCATAGCTGCCTGTAATGGCAATGTTTCTCACATCCTTCTTCGATAAAGCGTATTTCAGGGCAATGAAATACTCTTTCATACTGGCATCATTGATGGTTTTCGGCGCTAAAGTATCATAGCGGTCACCTGACTCCCCTTCAGTCAGACTAAGCTCCTGCTCTGTACGTTGTACCTGATCTTCTGCCTGGCGCTTAACCAGCCATTTTTCCGTCTTCCTGCACAGACCTATTGCCCAGCTCAACACATTCATTCAGCGACTCCATTTTGGCCATACCCGATATGATAAGCGGAAATTACAACTGTGTTTAGTGACGTCCAGAACAATCCTGGTGGTTATATCGTAGCGTTTCAATATGATGAAAACATAATAATTTTTGATTCACTCGTGCGGATTTACATTTGGCATGTATAAGAAGGCATCTCTGGAGATGTTGACTTGGCATCGGCATTATCCACATGCTTCCTGGCAAACATAGCAAGAACAGCTATAAGTTACCCTTTGAGTTTCCAGCTCAGATAATGAACGCACAGCTGTGCCACTCCTGATTTGGCTCTGTCAATCAGAGCTAATACTAAGTAACACAGTGTGGTAACACGTTCCTAAGTCGAAACGCTTTTACATGTTATTGGCAACATGCTGTAGGTTGCCAATAATTTACCACTGTCCGTTCCAGCGCGAATGCTTCGTTCCGTGTCACAAGCAAACTTCTCAATGACGAGTAGAACACCACGATCAGTGCCTTCATTGAGCCCCTAGGGGAAGAAAGCAAACATACCGCCAGTCAGGACCGAAGTCGCATGACGCACAAACTAGTTAATAGTGTTAACTAGTTTGTGTATTATCGTGCGCTGACATTCCATTCAGGTCCGGGTTATGAACAAAAACGAAATACGCCAGTTCCGTGCAGCGTTGCGTGAAATGGTCAGAGAACTTGGCATGCTCAGCCGTAGAACCAGCGGAACGGAGCTTTCGCCCCTCCAGAGCCATATTCTGATTGAACTTAACAGCCAGCCCTGCGGTGCAACCGAGCTGGCCACTAAGCTGTGCGTTGATAAAGCGAGCATGAGCCGCACGCTTCGCAGCTTGATGGAGGCGGGATACTTACTGAGAGATCATGATGAGCAGGACGGCCGTGCCTCAACGTTCCGGCTAAGCGAGTCAGGGAACCAGAAGCTCGTATGCCTGGAAGAAAATGCCGACAGGTTTACAGAAGAAGCTCTTGCCTCCTCCTCCAGTGAAGAAATTCAGCAATTCTTTCAAACGATCGAAACATTTTCAGGCAGCCTGCGAAACGCCCGCCGCCAGCGCGAAGCAGAACTGACTTTCCGGCCGATTGAAGCCCGCGACAATGCGGCAATCGCAGAGATCATCCGCACCAGCTTTCGGGAGAATAAAATTGATCACCTGGAAGGGGTAAGCCTGCATGATCCTGAACTTGAACGTTTAAGCGAAGTTTACAGGCAACCCGGTAGTGGATACTGGGTTGCCGAAGCCAATGGCAGAATTGTCGGCGGTGCCGGATTAGCTCCGTTAGGCGGTGAGAAAGGCACCTGTGAAATGCAAAAACTGTATTTCAGTAGTGAGATAAAAGGCATGGGGATGGGTAGACGGATGATTGCCTTTATCATTGGACAGGCTACCGCCATGGGATATCAGTCCTGCTATCTTGAAACGCTGGACGAACTGAAGGATGCCGTTCGCCTTTATGAAGCTTTTGGCTTCCGGCATTTGTCTGAAAGGCTGGGCAACACCGGCCATGACGGCTGCGGCATTTGTATGCTGAAGACGCTGTAACGAAACAGAGTGCTGCTTCATCATTCAGACAGCGGCATCAGGCATGATTTTTCGCCACCATTCAGGCTTCATATCTTCAAATGAGTGAGATTGTGGCGAAAACAAGGCTTGCTCATTGTGGTCAAAAATTCCGCTCAGCAGAGCAATCACCGGACTGTCATCAATGGCACCGACAGAGGTGCCACACCGGCCGCAAAATGCCCGGGAGGAACTCGCGGATGAGCGGAACAGGGAAGGAACACCGCCTTCACCCGTCCATTCAACATCATCCGAGTGGAATTCAAGCCATACTGCGGTCTGGCAGCCAGAATGTTTCTGGCAAATATCGCAGGAGCAGGAATGAGAGGAAGAAGGGTTCAGCGCGGTGAAGCTGATAAACCCACATAAACATCCACCAGACAATTTCATATTTATCTCCGTCGCTCCTTTATCAACGCTCAGAAAGTAATAAAGATAGCATCGCCCGCTTTTCACTCACAGCGACTCTTGCGGGCACATAGGGCTGGCCTGGGTTATAACGGGCCACTTTCTATTAAAAACACCGTCATAGTAGATTCTTCGATTACTTCTGCTGAAAATCAATAGGTCACAATTATTATGATTTCGCCATAAATGCATTCGATATTGAGTCAAAGTCAAAATCGCCAGCACACCCTATGATATTTCTCTCGGTCAAATGGGCATTCAGGTGGTGTCTTTATCATACCTGGTTCTGCGGGAGAGAGCTCTGACCGCTATTCCGGGAACTCATACAGGGGAAAATCATGTCTCGTATCGTTGTGATTGGTGGCAGCGGCCACGTTGGATCTTATCTCGTGCCCATGCTGGTTGAACTGGGTCACCAGGTCGTTAATGTCAGTCGAGGTTCAGCAAAACCCTATCGTCCTCATTATGCATGGTCGAAAATCGAAAACGTTGTTATTGACCGACTGGAAGAAGAAAAAAAGGGGACTTTTGGCCAGCGTATTGCTGAGCTTAACGCCGATATTGTCGTCGACATGATTTCTTTTGACCTCAACAGCACGCAGCAGGTTGTTGCAGCACTGCGTGGCAAGATTGAGCACTATCTTTTTTGTAGTTCCATCTGGGTTTATGGTCGTTTTACGGCCGTACCTTCTCGAGAGAGCGATCCAGTGAGTCCTATCGACCCTTATGGCAAGGGGAAAGCGGAAAGTGAGGCATGGCTCCTGCGTGAAACCCGGCTGTCTGGCTTCCCGGCGACATCGTTTCGCCCTGGCCATATCGTCGGTGAAGGGTGGGTGCCGACAACGCCACAGGGTAACTCGAATCCTGAGGTTTACTCCCGAATCATTCGCGGAGAAACGCTTACCTTGCCAAACCTCGGCCATGAAACGCTACACCACGTACATGCAGTAGATGTGGCTCAATTTATTATTCGTGCGATTGATAACCGGGAAGCATCAATAGGGGAAGTCTTTAACGTAGTTTCGGAACAGGCCATCACCCTGCGCGGTTATGCTGAGTCGGTATTCCGCTGGTTCGGAAAGGAACCCGTCCTGAGTTTCCTGCCTTTTGAGGAATGGCTGAAAACCATCGAAGAGGGCGAGTATGCGCGGAACTCTGAAGGGCATGTGGTAAGAAGTTCGTCACATTCAATTGAAAAAGCTAAATTCCGTCTGGGCTACCAACCACGCTATAGCAGCCTTGAAGCTATCCATGAATCTGTCCAGGCGTTAATCGCTTCAGGCCAGGTTGAAAACCCGAAATCCTGAACGGTTTTTAATTGTGTTTTAACCCTCTCCGCCTCCTGTTCAGTATGTAATGGGACAGGAAGAATCTTAACCTTCTGCCGTTTACCGTCGGCAGAATCACCACTAATAGTATTCATAATGAACAAACCTAAAAATATGGGTGGCTTCAGTGCGCTCGAAAATACGTCTGCCTGGAGTGCTGTAATCAGTATGGCACTTTTGTGCTTCGTCCTGGTGTCGTCTGAATTTATGCCGGTCAGCCTGCTGACACCTATCGCAAATGATCTGTCAGTCACAGAGGGGCAGGCGGGTCAGGCTATTGCTTTTTCCGGCCTGTTTGCGGTCATTACGAGTCTGTTTGGCAATACTTTGCTTGCCAGGTTTGATCGTCGTAATGCCGTCATTGTCTACACCCTTGTAATGGTAATGTCCGGCATTATCGTCACGAATGCTCATAGTTACGGCATATTTATGCTCGGCCGGGCGCTTATTGGAATATCAATTGGTGGCTTCTGGTCATTATCAACGGCAATTCTGGTTCGGATTGTCCGCCCCGCCAGCGTTCCCAAAGCAATCGCGGTGCTACAGGGAGGGACGGCACTCGCATTTGTTGTGGCTCCACCACTGGGAAGCTTTTTGGGCAGTCTGATTGGCTGGCGTGGAGCATTTTTTACTGTGGTGCCAGCGGGAGTGATATGCCTGATATGGCAACTTGTCGTTATTCCAAAGTTGCCGCCACAGCAGGATACCAGTATAGGGCAGATAGCATCACTGCTGCGCAGGCGGACATTTGCGCTTGGAATGATTGCCGTGACGCTTGCGTTCATGGGGCAATTTTCACTTTCAACCTATCTGCGGCCATTCCTTGAGAGCGTAACCGGGCTTGGCATTAATATGATTTCTCTTTTCCTGCTAGGTGTGGGCGTTGCAGGACTTACGGGGACACTTATTTCAGGATTTTTAGTCAGGGATAATCTTTTGCCTGCGCTGACCGGGTTACCGGCAGGTCTGGCAGTTGTCGCCGGTCTGCTTACTGCTCTGGGTCACATTCCCGCTGCGACAGGTGCACTGCTGCTGGTCTGGGGGATCCTCGTCACCCCTATCCCTGTAATCTGGAATACCTGGATGACGCGGGTAATTCCTGACGAACTAGAAGCTGGTGGGGCGTTAATGGTTGCACTCATCCAGTTTGCAATCACCATGGGAGCATTTACTGGCGGTGAATTGTTCGATCATCGGGGCTGGGTTAGCACTTTTATGCTTGCGACCGCATTACTGGTCGCTTCCGCGGCTATTGCTGTATTGCCCGGACGGCGCTCACTTGTAAAGAAATGATTCCCGCATAGGTAACTTACGCAACAGAATTGAGACGTAAGGCATCAATGATCACCTTCAGGGCCGGTGACATCTGTCGCCGGCTGGGATAATAAAGATGGTAGCCTTTAAATACAGGACTCCAGTCTTCCAGCATTCTCACCCAGCGCCCCTGCTTTATACCCGGTTCAGCCAGATCATCCGGAACGTAAGCCAATCCATAGCCTGCTTCAACTGCGGTCAGCATCGGGTAAACGCTGCTGTAAATAAGTTGGCCCTGGACCTTCATATTTAGTTTTTCATTCCCTTTTTCAAACTCCCATGCATATAACTGACCGGCCCCTGAATGCCTGATGTTAATGCAGTTATGGCGAGCAAGTTCTGAAGGGTGCGCAGGCCTACCGGCTTTAGCCAGGTATTCCGGCGAACCGATGACGGCAGGTTGCCAGTCAGCGCCGATCCGGACTGCAATCATATCTTTAACAACGTCATCGCCTAACCTCACCCCTGCATCAAATCGACCTTCAACAATATCAATGAAGCCATTGGCCTGAGAAAGTTCGACCTGAATATCAGGATAGTTTTTTAGCACAAGAGCAAGAGCGGGCCAGATGCATTCATGAAGCATATGATCCGAAACCGTCAGTCTGACTGTGCCAGCCGGTGTGTCACGAAAACGCAGCAGTGCAGAGATGTCTGTTTCTATAGCGTCAAGGCGTGGTTCCAGTGCGAACATCAGCTTTTCACCTATCTCCGTGGGCGCCACCTTGCGAGTGGTGCGCATTAGCAGACGCATCCCCAGTCTCTCCTCAAGCCTCCTGATAATATGAGAAAGTGTGGATTGAGAGATATTTAATCGGGCTGCAGCTCGGGTGAAACTCCGTTCCTGCGCGACGGCCAGGAACGCAAGATAATCATTAAAATCTTCGCGCATGAAATTTCCAGGAAACGTAAACAGCCTTTATTTTAAACGCTAAGTAGTTTCAGACAAAGCTTGTATGAATTCAGCTATCAGGCGCGCGAAAGCATTCTGACAACCCCCTTATCATTACTGCGTATTCGCCCGCCATGTAGCATAGCTGATATGTTCCAGCCGCTTGAGCTGCTCCACCAGTTTATCCAGCTCGGCGGCGTCAACTTCCGTACTGATCAGGGTGATTTCGATATCGACATGGTCGCTGTCGGTCACGACCGTTTCAATATCCGCCGCAGGGTAGCGATGCAGCTCCAGAAACTCCTGCAGGGTATCGCGCACCTTGCCGGAATACTGTCGCGGGACCGTGGCGAGAATCACGTATTCCGCCTCAACGCTGTCGGTGTCGGCGCGGTTAATAAAATTCACCAGCGGGCGCAGTAACGTATTGCCGGCCAGGATAAAGACCGTTAAAAGCGCCGCTTCGGGGATGCGATCCACGCCGGTACAGGCCCCGACAGCCGCCGAGCACCAGAGCGTTGCCGCAGTGTTTAACCCGCTGACGTTGGCGCCTTCTTTCATAATCACTCCAGCGCCGAGAAAACCGATGCCGGAAACAACGTAAGAGATGACTCTCACTGCCTCCGTGCTGCCGGCAATAGAATCGGCCAGATCCACAAACCCCGCCGCGCCGATGGCGACCAGCACGTTGGTGCGCAGCCCCGCCGTGCGCTGGCGAAACTGGCGTTCCGCGCCGATCAGCGCACCAAAAATAAAGGCAAAAAAATAGCTCAAAAACGTGTTGGCGATACCCGAAAAATCAAAGTGTTCAACGAAATTCATGCCGGTCCCTTTGCCGCTGTTGAGTGCTGAGACACAGAGTATAAATTTCGTCTGTGAACATATCGTTGTCGGGGCCAGCATTTTATTGAAATCTGAAGATCTTTTTTTCAACGGACTGGATCAGTCCGGGGAAGGGCCTCGCTCCAGAAAGGTGGACAGGGCAATATAGCTGCGAACGGAGCGCACGCCGTCAAGGCTCTGAATTTCCATCAGAAAATTCTCCAGGGACTCCGTATCATCCGCGCGGACTTTAATTAACACGCAGCCGTCACCGGCAACGGTATGCAGTTCCTCAACCTCGCGCCGGCTGGTGAACTGTAGCAGCGCGCGCGTTGCTTCATAGCTGCTGGTATCAATCACCAGAAACGTTAACAGCGTTCGGCCCAGCTTGCAGCCATCGAGTACTGCCACGGTGCCTTTAATCACGCCGTCGCGCTTCAATCGCTTCACCCGATCGTGTACCGCAGGGGCAGACAGATGGACGATCTCGCTCAGTTCGCTGTAGCTGCGTCCCGCATCTTCGGCCAGCGCGCCTAATATTTTTCGGTCGATAGCATCGAGTTCGACCGGTTTATGCCTTGTCTGCCTAATACCATCTTTTTCTTTATCAATCGCGCTCATAAGCGTTTACCTGCTGAATGAAGTTATGAATATACTTTAATCCACCTAATAGTATTAAGCTAAAATTTATACTGGAGTTTACATGCCCATCGCACTACTTGCCCTCGCCGTCGGCGCATTCGGGATAGGCCTGACGGAATTCGTCATTGCCGGTATCCTGCCGCAAATCGCCGTGGCGTTTGACGTCAGCATTCCCTCCGCCGGATATATGGCGACCATTTACGCGCTGGGTGTTTTTATCGGCGCGCCAATCATGACCGTTCTGGGGGCCAGCATTCCGCGTAAAGCGATGCTGACCGGCCTGGCGGTGATCTTTACCCTGGGCAACGCGATCACCGCCATGGCCCCGACGCTCGAAGTGGCGCTGATCGGAAGAGTGATCACCTCTTTCAATCACGGTGCCTTTTTCGGCATCGGGTCGATTATCGCAGCGTCGCTGGTGGCACCTGGGCGGCAGGCGAGCGCCATCGCCTTTATGTTTTCGGGTTTGACGCTGGCAAACCTATTTGGTGTGCCGATCGGCACCTGGCTTGCCCAAACCTTTAGCTGGCGGCTGGTTTTTTGGGGGATCGCGGCTATTGGTCTGATAACCATCGCCAGCATCGCGTTGCTGGTCCCGCATATTGAGAAAGGCAAACCGATTGCCCTGCGAACCGAACTGCGTGCGTTTTTCGATCCCCAGGTTCTGCTGGTGATGGGCATTACCGTTTTCGGTCCGGCGGGCTATTTTACCGCCATCACCTATATCGCGCCGATCATGATTGAGGAGGGCGGTTTTTCTGCCGCAGGCGTGACCTGGCTGATGGTCCTCTTTGGCCTCGGGCTGGCCGTTGGTAACTGGGTGGGTGGCCGTTTTGCCGACCGTTCGCTGTTTGGTACGCTTTTCGTCACGCTTATCGCCCAGGGGATCGTGCTGCTTATTTTCTGGTTCGGCGTTCACAACCCGGTGATTGCCGCCGCGTCGGTATTCCTGATGGCCGCCTTTGGTTTCGCCACCGTTGCACCTATCCAGAAGTTGGTGATGGATCGTGCCAGCCAGGCCGGTGCGCCAACGATGGCTGCCTCCGTCAACATTGGCATGTTCAATCTGGGCAACGCGCTGGGTGCCTGGGTCGGCGGGGCGACCATCGCTGCCGGTTTTGGCCTGGTGTCACCGGGCTGGGCGGGTGCCATCCTGTCGTTTATTGCTCTGGGGCTGGCTGCCCTTGCCTGGCAAAGCGCGCGCAGAAGCTACGTGTTGAATACCGGGTCATGCTAACTGACTGAATCAACACGAATGTAAAAGCATCACTGACAGGGGCCGCTATGGGCCCCATTTTTATCGCCTCTCACTGATGCTTCACTATATGAAGCAATTTGATGATTTGTTCTTTGAGTCGCTTCACGCAATCCCCCCTTGCCGACGCAACCCCTCACCAAAAACCCTACGCTGAATCCCAGAACATAACGCGTCTTTTCGGCGCGACGTTTACCTTCTGGAGGTCGTATGGAAAGTTCGGACCGCCGCTATGGCGGTGAATATGTGGCGGAAAAAACAAACAGCCCGCCGAGAAGCACGGCCAGAATCATGATGGCTGCCGGGATTGGACACTTTATCGAGTGGTTCGATTTTGGTCTGTACGGCACCTTAGCGGCGATTATCGCCAGCAACTTTTTTATCAGTGACGATCCTGCCACCGCGCTGCTGAAGTCCTTTGCGGTCTTTGGCTCAGGATTCCTGATGCGCCCGCTGGGTGGTTTGTTTTTCGGTTCCATGGGCGATCGGCTGGGGCGACGCAAAGTACTGGTCACGGTGATCGTCATCACCTCGATCTCTACCTTTGTGATGGGCATTCTGCCGACCTGGCATCAGGCCGGGATTATCGCACCGGTACTGCTGGTGATCACCCGCCTGGTGCAGGGCTTTGCCGCAGGCGGTGAAAGCTCCGGTGTGATTACCTATCTGGCGGAAAGCGCTAAGCCGCATCGCCGCGCAACGCTCACCTGCTGGAGCGAGAACTTCAGCTTTATGGCGTTTGTCTGCGGTTCCGGCCTGGTGCTGCTGCTGACTTACTGGCTCGGCGAAGCGGCGATGAACGACTGGGGCTGGCGCATTCCGTTTCTGCTGGCCGCACCGCTCGGGCTGGGTGGGTTATATATGCGCCGCAATATGGAGGACTCGGCGGAATTCCACAAGCTGAAAGCGAGCGGAAAACTGGAGAAGTCGCCGCTGCGCACTGCGGTTAAGACCTCGCTGTCGGCATTGCTGTTCTGTACGGGCTTCGTGGTGATTAAAGCGGTCAGCAGCTGGGTGCTGCAATCGTTTATGCCCGGTTATCTGTCAACGCATCTGCACTACAGCCGCGCCGACTCTTATCTGATAACGACACTGGGCCTGTTAAGCGTGGCGATTTGCATGCCGATCACCGGCTATCTGTCGGACAAATGGGGAAGGCGGCCGCTGATGCTGCTGGGATGCGCCGGTTTCATCCTGCTGACGTATCCCGCCATGCTGCTGATGACGCAGGGTTCGGTAGGCAGTTCGATTGCCGCAATGAGCATGCTGGGCGTATTTGTGGCGCTGTTTAACGGCGGCTGCGGTGCTGCAATGGTGGAGCTGTTTCCCACAGCCATTCGCTATGGCGGCATTGCCATGTCCTACAACCTCACCGTGGCGCTGTTCGGCGGCGTTACGCCGCTGGCTTCCGCAAGCCTGATCGCCTTCACCGGCGACCCGCTTTCCCCTGCGTGGTACGTGATGATCACCGCGCTGATCTCCTTTATTGCCGTGTGGTTTGCCAAAGAAACGGCCGGAAAAGTGCTGGATTAATGAAAACTGGAGCTTTTATGCATATAACGAACGTGGAGTGTTTTCCGCTAAAAATTACCCCGGACCAGGCTTATCTCGGCGGTAAGGCGGACGGGAACGGTCCGGATTACTACTATCGGCCGGAATACCGCTGCGTCTATTCACGCAAGATGGAAACCTGCCTGGTGAAAATTACCAGCAGCGACGGCCATATCGGCTGGGGCGAAGCGCTGGCACCGGTGGTACCGCAGGTGGCCGCCGAACTGATTAAACAGCTGTTTGCACCGCTGCTGATAGGGGAATCTCCGTTTTCCAGCGGCGTGCTCAACGCCAGAATGTACGACTCCATGCGCGATCGTGGGCATATCAGCGGGTATCACATTGATGCCATCGCGGGTGTGGATATCGCCCTGTGGGATCTCAAGGGCAAAATCCTGGGGCTGCCGGTCCATCAGCTGCTCGGCGGTGCGTTCCGCAAGTCGGTTCCGTGCTATGTCTCCGGTCTGCCCGAACCCGATATCGACAGCCGCTGCCGCCTGGCGAAACAATGGCAGGAAAAAGGATTCCATGCCGTTAAGTTAGCGCTGGGCTACGGCGTACGGGAAGACGTTAAAAACATCCGGGCGATCCGTGAAACGCTCGGCGACGAGGCGCAGATTTTCATTGATGCGCACTGGAATTACAGCGTGGCCGAGGCCAGCGACTTAGCCGCACAGCTACACGCGCTGGGGGTGGGTTTCCTTGAAGCACCGCTGCTGCCGGAGGATATTGCCGGTCATCGGGAGTTACGCGCCAAAAGCGCGGTAGCCATTGCGTTAGGTGAAACCGAACGCACGCGCTACCAGTTCAAAGCCGCGATCGAGCAGCGGGCGGCGGACATCCTGCAACCTGACGTCGGCAGAACCGGCATCAGCGAACTGATGCACATCGCCTCGCTGGCCGAAACGTGGAATCTGCGCGTTGCGCCGCATTTAAGCGTCGGGCTGGGGCCGTGTATCGCCGCATCGATCCATGCCGCTGCGGCTATCCCTAATCTGTATATGCTCGAATATCAGCCCCCCGTTTTTACCCTTGCCAATCAGCTGCTGAAACAGCCGCTGATCTGCGAACGCGGGGAGTATCAACTGCCGCAGGGCCCAGGTTTAGGGATTGAAATCGATGAAGATCGCGTTCGCGACGTTGTTATGGAGGCCGCATGTTAAAAGGTAATGTCCCGATTCTCGCCACGGCATTTGATGAGCAGGGTCAGCTGGACCTGGCTTCCGTAGAACGTCTGGTGACGTTCCTGTTGCAGCAGGGTATTGATGGCCTGGCGCTGTTTGGCAATGCCTCCGAAGGCTATGCCCTGACCCAGGATGAAAAGGAGGCGCTGTTTTATTGTGTGAAAAAACGGGTGGGCGATCTGCCGCTGGTGGCTGCGGCGGGCGGAGCGTCATCCGCCGTCGCCATTGAAGAAATTATGCGAGTACAACGCTGGGGCGCGCAGGTGGCGATGGTCAACCCGCCCTCAGTGGTGAAGCCCGGACCGGAGGAAATTTATCGCTTCTGGCGCGATATCTGCCAGGCCTGCGATATCGACATCATGATCCAGGATGCGCCGCTGATGACCGGGGTAAACATTCCCGTGCCGACGCTGGTACGTCTGTGTCAGGACTTCCCTGGCATCAAATACATCAAAGTGGAACAGCCACCGACCACGCTGAAAATCACCGCCTTAAAGCAGGCGCTTGGCGATAGCGTCGGTCTGTTTGGCGGCCTGAACGCGGGCTTTCTGTATGAAGAGCTGTGCCGTGGCGTAACGGGAACCATGCCCGCCTGCGAATTCCCCGAGGTGATCAATGCCATCCTGGCGGCCTGGCAACGGGATCGCCGGGAAGCACAGGCGCTGTTTTATCGCTATCTGCCTTTCCTGCGTTACGGCGTGCAGCCGGGAATAGGCGTGGCCATTCATAAAACCGTGCTGCATCAGGCCGGGATTTTTGCCAGCGATTACGTGCGCGAACCGGCGAAAAGCCTGGATGACATCACGCGGCAGGAGCTCCGTGAACTGACCGCGTTTCTGCCGCTGGCCGCGCTGGGAGGAGAACGATGAACTACATTGCGGTGGACTGGGGAACCAGCAATTTCCGTGCATTCAGCGTGCGCAACGGCGTGGTGGTGAAAACGATACAGGACAGCTGCGGCGTCGGCCGCTGTCAACGGGCCGAGCTGCCCGGAATACTGCAACAGCAGATGCAGCGGCTGGGTGAGGATTGGGATAAACAGTTGCCCGTACTGCTTTGCGGGATGATCGGCAGCAATATCGGTATTGCCGATGCCGGTTACCTTGAAATGCCGCTGAGCTTTTCGCAACTGCTGGGGAAAGGCCGGGCGCTGCCGGGCATCCTGCCCAATCCGCTCACCCTGCGCCCCGGTATTTGTGACCGACGGGTCAATGAAGTCTGTCGGGGGGAAGAGATGCAGCTGGCGGGGGCGCTGACGCAGTCCGATGTTTCACTGTTTGCCGCCGTGGGTACCCACAGCAAATGGCTCCGCGTGGATCGCACCCGACAAAGGGTCACGGGCTTGCAGACCATTATGACCGGCGAACTGTATCATCTGCTGCTGAATCATGCCGTCGTGGGGAAAGGCCTGCCGGATCAGGTTAACTCCGCGTCTGCATTCCAGTCGGGTGTTGAAACGGCGGTGACGGTGGTGAGGGAACACGGTGAACTGGTGACGGAACTTTTTCGCTGCCGGGGCCGCTACATCCTTGATGCACTGGCAAAAGAAGAAGTCGCTTCATGGCTTTCCGGTCTGTTGATGGGCTACGAAATATTACGCGGCCATCCCGGCGGCGATGAAACGGTATGCTTTATCGGCAGCGAGGCGCTGCTGCCGCACTACCAGCGCGCCTGCGAAATTTTGCACTGCCGTTATCAGTTAGTTTCTGCGGAAAGCGCCACGCTCGCCGGATTCAATGAGGTGTTTCGTCATGAAGGATAATCCGCAAATTATTGCGATTCTGCGTGGAATAACCCCAGACGAGGTGGTGCCGCATATTGCCTGTTTGCTTGAGCACGGGATCAATCGTGTGGAAATTACCACCAACTCTCCCGAGTGGGAAGCCAGCCTGCATCGGGTACGGCAGCGCTTTGGTGCTGACATCCAGCTCGGGGTGGGAACCGTCACCAGCGGCGATCACCTGCGGCGCAGCGTGGCCGCCGGTGCCGATTTCATTCTCACCCCGAATCTCAATCCGCAGCTGATTATTCAGGCCAAAGAGCAGGGGCTGTTTGTCTGTGCGGGCGTATTTACGCCTGGTGAAATATTTACTGCGGTCGATTCTGGTGCTGATGTGGTGAAAATATTCCCGGCCTGCGCACTGCCGCGCAACTATCCGCAGTTGATCAAAGGCCCGCTTTCCCAGCCCGTCAGTTTTTCGGCGGTCGGGGGCGTAGAGTTAGACAACGCCGCTGAGTTTCTGCGCTACTACGACAGTGTGGGATTAGGGTCGGCGCTGTATAAACCGGGCCAGCGGGTGGCAGACACGGCAGCCCGCTGTGAACGGCTAAGACAGCACCGGCAGTGATTCACCGCTGATTTTCCTGGCCGCTGCCGTCAGGTACAAACGCAGGCTGGCCGTGTCCATTCTTTCACTGTTGATATTCGACAGCGCAATGGCGGCCTGCATACCGGGGATATTGCAGGCCAGGCGATAATCACCCGGACCGAAATCTTTGGCAAACACCTGATGTCGGCGCGCCTCGTCAATATCCTGCCTGAGCAACTGATAATCATTGATGCCGATTTGGCCGATGATTTCTTCATCACTCATTGCCGACAGCAGTTTAATACCGATCACGGAGTCATGAACCGGAAACGACTGGTAATTGCCGATGGCGCGGGCAATGCTTTCCCCGCCGCGCGTATGGATCAGATACACCACGTTTTTACCGCTCAGTGCGCCGATCACAATCGAAATGGCGTGATTGCCACTCTCTTCCAGCAAATCCATCACCGCATTATAAAACGCCGAATTGTGGATCGCGTGGGCCGATAAACGATGGATGCCGATACCCAGGCTGTATTTGCGCCTGGCATCGCGCTGCACCATATCCAGTGCCAGCAGGGTCTGCATTAACCGCGTGACCTTGGCAGAGTCCAGCTCCAGCTCACGCCCCATTTCGCGGATGCCCTTTGGCCGGTTTGCGGTAGCCAGTAAATTCAGGCAGCGAAAGGCATCGTAGACGGTACTGTTCATCAGGGTCCTTGCCGGAGTCGAGGTGATGTAATCATAAATGCTTCGCGTTTATCGTGATATCGGTTTAGCGGCGGAGTGTGACGCGCGTTGCCGGAACTCGTCAGCAGGAGATATCAGTTGGCATCAATACTTATCGCGCAGCAGCGATCTGCTCCCGCAGCCAGCGGTGGGCAGGATCGCGATGGACGCGTTCGGGCCACAGCATCAGCATGTCGAAGCCCGGCACGTCGACGGGCGGCTCCACAACGCAGAGCGCATCGTTGCCGCAAACCAGCCGGGACGGTGCCATCGCCACCAGATCGGTGTCAGACAGCACCGCGCTAAGCAACAGAAAGCTCGGTACGGAAAGCGAGACTTTGCGCGCCAGGCCGCGTTCAGCCAGTACCGTATCCGTCGCGCCCAGGAATCCACCGCCGTCGGGCGAAACAATGGCATGCTCAAGCTGGCAGAATTCCGCCAGCGAAGGCGCTGTTTTCAGCTGAGGATGCCCCGTACGACCGGCCAGCACATAGCGTTCCGTAAACAGCCTGTGGTAATGCAAATCCGCCGGGGCTTCGGTGCCGGTCATAAAGGCGAGGTCGATATCTCCGCGTTCCGCTGCTCTTGCCACCTGCGACGGCACGCTCTGCACAATCGCCAGATGTATCGCTGGCGCTGCGGTACGGATCGCATCAAGAGCAGGGACTAGCAGGGTTAACGCCGCGTAATCAAATGCAGCAATGCGCCAGCGTTGAGTTGCCTCGGCGGGATCGAACGCATCCGACGGCGCGATCGCCAGTTCCAGCGCTGCCAGAGCCTGGCGCAGCGGTTCACGCAGCTCATCAGCCCGTGCGGTTGGGCGCATTCCCCGGGGGCCGGGCAGCAGAAGCGGATCGCCCAGCAGCTCGCGCAGTCTGGCAAGCTGCACGCTTACCGCCGGCTGCGAGAGATGCAGGCGCGCGGCGGCCCGGGTGACGTTGTTTTCAGTTAAAAGTGCATCGAGGGTAACGAGCAAATTCAGGTCGAGACGCTGAAGGATATTACTCATGGCTATACCTGTTATCCGTACAATTAATTTCTATTATACCGCAGATGAAAATACGCTGTCCCCGTCAACTCACGAGGCGCAGATTATGAATATTCTTCTTGTACACGCACAGCCAGAAAGCACGTCGTTAACCCGTCATCTTGTCAACGTCGCCCGGAATTTCCTGGAAGCAAACGGTCATTCAGTGGTGGAATCCGATCTTTATGCGATGGGGTGGAAAGCGGTTTTCGACGGCGAGGACTTCCCTGACCGAAGCGATCCCGAACGCCTGTCCTTTATCGCGGAGTCAGCGCATGCTTTTGCCAGCGGCAGCCAGACGTCAGACGTCGTGCAGGAGCAGAACAAGGTGCTGGCGGCGGATGCGGTGATCTTTGTATTTCCTCTCTGGTGGTTCAGCATGCCCGCCATCATGAAAGGCTGGATAGAGCGCGTCTGGGCCTACGGTCTGGCCTACGGCTATCAGGATAAAGGCAATGCGCATCGCTATGGCGAAGGCAGCTTCCTGGGCAAACGCGCGCTGCTCGCCGTTTCGGTCGGCGGCCCGGAAAAAGATTACGCCCCCAGAGGGATTAATGGTTGCCTGGAACAGTTGCTGTTTCCCATTACCCACGGCACGCTGTTTTACACCGGCATGGAGGTTTTACCGACCTTTGCGGTGTATGGCAGCGGGCGGCTGGATGCCGATGTTATGCCACAGGTTGAAGCCGCATGGCGAAACCGGCTGGAGGGGCTGTTTGACGACGCGCCGATCCCCTTCCGCTGTCAAAACGATGGCAGCTACCCGGATCGCCATATTCTGGCGGATCATCTTGCGCCTGGGGTGACCGGCCTGGCGGTGCATACTGCAAAAAATGAATAAGATTGCCCGCCGATCGTTTGCGCACCGACCGCGTTTAAGAGTAAGCGGGAAACAAACGGTACTGGAAATTAACATTCGTATTTTATTCTGCTTTTTATGAAATTTATTTGTCACGCGGATTTGTGAAGCTGAATCATTCCCCTGCGGGCTTCCCGCCGGGGATGTTTATTTTTAGGGAGATGATGAGAGTAACGTAAAATAAAAACGGTAATTTTTAAAATAACCTGCAGAAGATTAATGTTTAAATGAATTATGGCCTGTGCTTTTTGTGAATAGAGTCACGACGGCTCAAGCAGAGTTTTTTTATCCATATATATAGCGTTTTCTTACCTGTCATACGCAAAAAACCCTGTTTATTCTTTGTTTTAAGCTAACAGGTGGGAGTGGTTTTTTTAGCGATAAAAGTGTTTTCTTCCCTGTTTTAATGCCGAATGAATATTAATTTCGTGTTTTTCGATCAATCCAGTTATTTATGCACGTTGCGCCATCCTATCTCTATAACTACAGGCTCGTGAGGCTATATCTATGCAAAATCGTTTGGTTGCTAAACTTGTTTTGCCATTGTTACTCGGGACCGCATTTATTTCTGCGCCGCTGTATGCGGCAGAGAAGACCGTCGTCAATATTTCCAAAATCGACGGCATGCCCTGGTTTAATCGTATGGGCGAAGGGGTGATTCAGGCGGGAAAAGACTTCAATCTTAACGCGACGCAGGTCGGGCCATCCAGCACCGATGCCCCGCAGCAGGTTAAAATCATTGAGGATCTTATCGCGCGTAAAGTGAATGCCATCACCATTGTTCCTAACGATGCTAACGTGCTGGAGCCGGTGTTTAAGAAAGCGCGCGATGCGGGCATCGTCGTTCTCACTAATGAATCGCCGGGGCAGCCGAGCGCCAACTGGGATGTGGAAATCATCGATAATGAGAAGTTCGCGGCTGAATATGTTGAACACATGGCTAAGCGGATGGGCGGCAAAGGCGGCTACGTCATCTATGTGGGCAACCTGACGGTGCCACAGCACAACCTGTGGGCGGATTTGCTGATTAAGTATCAGAAAGAACATTACCCGGAGATGCATGAAGTCACCACGCGTATGCCGGTGGCGGAAAGCGTTGATGACTCACGCCGTACAACGCTGGATCTGATGAAGACCTATCCGGATCTACAGGCCGTGGTGTCCTTT
Source organism: Erwinia sp. INIA01 (assembly GCF_025947915.1). Classification (NCBI taxonomy): domain Bacteria; kingdom Pseudomonadati; phylum Pseudomonadota; class Gammaproteobacteria; order Enterobacterales; family Erwiniaceae; genus Erwinia; species Erwinia sp. INIA01. The sequence continues at coordinate 236,476 of NZ_JAPDNC010000010.1, read as the reverse complement.
GGCTCTAACGGCCCAATTGGCGCGGGCCGCGCAGTAAAAGAAAAGCGGGCGAAAAGCAAAGTGGCGGTCTACGGCATGATGATCCCGTCACAGGCGGCGTCATTAATTAAGAGCGGAGATATTACCGAGGGTATTACCTACGATCCGGCCACGGCAGGCTATGCCCTGACGGCGGTGGCCAGCACGCTGTTCAACGGTCAGGAGATCAAACCGGGTTTTGAAATTAAAGGTCTGGGCAAGGCGGATGTGGATACGGACAAGCACATTATTCGTTTTCATAAAGTGCTGTTAGTGAATAAAGAGAATATCGATTCCTTATATTAATCCGCTTTACGGGGCGCTCGCTGCCCCGTTTTAATTGACCAGGATACGCTATGGCACCATTCCTTTCTCTCCGTCATGTCAGTAAAACCTTTCATGCAAACAGGGCGCTGAATAATATCAATCTTGATTTTATGCCGGGGGAAGTCCATTGCCTTGCCGGGCAAAACGGCTGCGGTAAATCGACGATGATTAAAATCATCTCTGGCGTCTATCGCCCTGACGAGGGGGCAGAAATTGAACTGGGTGGTAAGGTCTGGTCGAAACTGACCCCGGTGACGTCAGTTGCGCAGGGCATTCAGGTGATTTATCAGGATCTGTCGCTGTTTCCCAATTTGAGCGTTTGGGAAAACATCGCAATTAATCACTATCACCACGCCGTATTAGTGAAGCGCCGCGAGCTGCGCAGCCGCGCCGAGCGGGCGATGGCCAGCATCAACGTCTCGCTGCCACTGGATGCGCCGGTGGAGTCGCTGTCGATTGCCCGCTGCCAGCTGGTCGCTATTTGCCGCGCGCTGGCGCAGGATGCCCGGTTAATCATTATGGATGAACCCACCGCTTCGCTGACCCACCAGGAAGTGGAAGGGCTGTTGCATGTGGTGCGACAGCTGCGTGAACGGGGGATCTGCGTGGTGTTCGTCAGTCATCGTCTGGAAGAGGTGATGGCGGTTTCAGACAGGATCAGCGTGATCAAAGACGGCAGCCTGGTGGGAACCTGGCCTGCATCGGAGATCACCACCCGCAGGCTGGGTTATCTGATGACTGGACAGGAGTTCGACTACAAGATCCGCGAACTCTGGCAGGGTAAAGGCAGCCAGCCGACGCTGGAGGTTCGTGACCTCAGCCGTAAAGGCGAATACCACAATATTTCTCTGAAGGTTGAGGCCGGGGAAGTGGTGTCGATCGTCGGGCTGTTAGGGGCCGGCCGGACGGAACTGTGCCTGAGCCTGTTCGGTATGACGCAGCCGGACAGCGGCGAAATATTGATTAACGGCCATGCCGTTCATCTGCACAGTAATCATGACGCCATCCGCCAGGGGATTGGCTACGTCTCAGAAGACCGCATGTCGCGCGGGCTGGTAATGACCCAGTCCATTGAAAACAACATTATCAGCACCGTGTTCAGAAAAGTCAGGGGCGCGTTTGGCCTGCTGAGTGACAGTAAAAGCCAGCAGCTGGTTGAGCGGATGGTGAAAGCGCTGACCATCAAAGCCCCCGATACCGGCCTGCCGGTCAATACGCTGTCGGGCGGTAACGCCCAGCGCGTTTCAATTGCCAAATGGCTGGCTATCGCCCCGAGATTACTTATCCTCGACAGCCCGACGGTCGGCGTTGATATTGCCAATAAAGCGGGTATATACCAAATTATCAGCGATCTGGCCGCCCACGGCATCGCCGTGCTGATGATTTGCGATGAAATTGAGGAAGCCTGGTACCAGAGCCACCGCATTCTGGTCATGAAACAGGGGCGGCTGACCGATTGTTTCCTGCCGGACCGCAGCGGCCAGGAGCAGATTGCGGAGGTGGTGAATGGTTAACCTGTTCAAACGGCATGAATTCTGGCTGGCGGTGTTAATCATCACGATATGCCTTCTGCTGGGCTGGCGCAGCGATGAGTTTCTGACGCTCAGCAACCTTTACGATCTGCTGAACAATTACGCCATGTTAACCATCCTAGCCTGCGGCCTTTTTGTGGTGCTGATTTCGGGCGGGATCGATATCTCCTTCCCGGCGATAACGATTATTGCGCAGTATGGCATGGTGGTGTTGTTGCAAAAGTTTGGCGGCAACTTTGCGGTCGCCTTCATGCTGGCTGGCGGTATCGGCGTGCTGCTGGGGTTGATCAATGCGCTGCTGGTCAATCGTCTAAACGTCCCCTCAATCATTATCACCATTTCGACACTGAATATTTTCTACGGTTTACTGCTGTGGCTCAGCAAAGGGGTCTGGCTATACGACTTCCCGCCGTGGTTTGAGCAGGGAGTGATGCTGTTTAAATTCACCGACGCAGAGGGCTACGACTACGGGCTGGGTCTGCCGCTGCTGGCAATGATAGTCGTGGTGTTGCTGACCGCTTTCATCATGAACTTCACCGCGACGGGCCGCAAAATCTACGCGATGGGCGGCAACCGTGAATCTGCCAGTCGTATCGGCTTCAGCGTGTTCGGCCTGCAGCTGTTTGTTTACGGCTACATGGGGCTGCTGTCCGGTGCGGCGGGGGTGATTCAGGCATGGACCGTGATGACGGTGGCCCCGGACGCGCTGCTGGGGTATGAGCTGACGGTGCTGGCCGCCGTGGTGCTGGGGGGAACCAGCCTGATTGGCGGACGCGGCACCCTGACGGGGACACTACTCGGGGTGATCCTGCTGGCGGTGATGCAGAACGGCCTCAACCTGTTGGGGGTGTCTTCATACTGGCAGACCCTGATTACCGGGGCGATTATTGTCGCCAGCATCAGCGCGACGTCATGGAGCCAGTATCAGAACCGGAGTTTATTATGAAAAAGTCCTGGCGTAATAACGTTGAGTTTTACCTGATTGGCCTGATCGGGTTGACGGTGGTGGCCTTCAGTATTGCCATGCCGGAGATCTTCTGGTCGGTGAGTAATTTTCAGTCCATCGCCTCCCAGATGCCGGTGCTGGGCATCCTGGCGCTGGCGATGGCGATGACCATGCTGTGCGGCGGAATTAATCTGTCGATTATTGCCACCGCTAATTCCTGTTCGCTGGTGATGGCCTGGGTTGCCACCCAGTATCCTCCCGGAGTGGGGACGGCTCTGGCCGCACTGCTGGCGGGAGGGGGAGCCGCGTTAATCATCGGCCTGTGCAACGGCGTACTGATTGCGGGAATACGCGTCTCGCCGATCCTCGCCACGCTTGGGATGATGACGCTGCTCAAAGGCGTGAATATCCTGCTGACGGGGGGAAGCGCGATTGCCAACTATCCGCAGTGGGTGCTGTGGTTGAACCATGCGCTGTGGTTCGGCATACCCCTGCCGCTGTGGCTGTTTGCCGCGGTCGCCCTCGGTTTGTGGGTGATGCTGGAAAAAACCGCGCTGGGGCGCTCAATTTATTTGATTGGCTCCAACGAGCGTGCCACACACTACTCCGGGATCAATACCCGCCGGGTGTTGATTTGGGTGTATGTTATCTCGGCGCTGCTGTGTGCGATTGCCGCCTTCCTGATGATGTCGAAGCTGAATTCGGCGAAAGCGTCGTACGGCGAATCTTACCTGCTGATATCGATTCTTGCTGCGGTGCTGGGCGGGGTGAATCCGGACGGCGGCAGCGGCCGAATTATCGGTATGGTTCTGGCACTGTTCCTGTTACAGATTATTGAGAGTGGTTTTAATATTCTGGGCATCAGCCCGTATCTGACCATGGCGCTGTGGGGCACATTACTGCTGTGCTTCATTCAGGCGAAAGGGATGCTTGGGCTGGGGCGGGCAGGATAAACAGCAGGGGGGATCTTCACCGGGGGCGACGATCCCGCCCTGACTGACAATGTGGATAACATTCGCCTGCCCGAAGGGAGCAGGCGATGTCAGTCTTCAGCACATCAGAAATCATCCTGCTGTAAATAGCGCCACGCATACTGCGCATACAGCTCAGCACCGTGCACCATCACATCCTCATCGATATTGAAACAGCCGTGATGATGCGCCCAGTCGGTGCCCTTCGCCTTGTTACCGCAGCCCAGCAGGGCAAAGCAGCCGGGGATATTCTCAATAAAGTAGCTGAAATCCTCACCGCCGGTGGTCGGGCGTTCTGCGTACAGCACCTCTTCACCGAACGCATCACGGATCACCGACTGCGCCAGCAGGGCGCTGCGCTCTTCGTTGATCACCGGCAGCGTGCCGTAGGTGTACTCAACTTCCGCCGTGGCACCGTAGATCCCCGCCGTGTGATGAGCATAGCGCTCGATCGCCGCCTTCAGGCGCTCGCGTGTAGCAACGTCAAAGCAGCGCACCGTGCCGTCCAGCACAGCATTCTCGGCAATCACGTTAAAGCGCGTGCCGACTTCCATCCGACCAATGGTCACCACCGCGGATTCCAGCGGCGAGGTTTCGCGCGCGACAATCGCCTGCAGATTCATCACAAACGAAGAGGCCACCACGGCGGCATCAATACAGGCTTCCGGCATCGAGCCGTGGCCGCCGCGCCCTTTGAATCTCACTTTCAGCAGATCGGCCGAGGCAAAGCTGGAGCCAACGTTGCAGGAAATCTTGCCGGAGGCGGTGGTCGTCCAGATATGCATGCCAAAGACGTTATCTACGCCCTCAACCGCACCCTGGCGAACCATCTCACGCGCACCTTCGGCGATCTCTTCCGCCGGCTGGAAAATCAGCCGCACGTTGCCGCGCAGCCCGGCGCGGTTCTCCTGTAGCGCTCTTGCCGCGTTCAGCAGCATGGAAGTATGCGCATCGTGGCCGCAGGCGTGCATTTTACCGTCGGTCAGGGATTTGTAGCTGAGTGTCGTGCTCAGTTCCTGCACCGGCAGCGCATCCATATCGGCACGCAGCGCCACGGTTTTGCCCGGCTGGCCTCCTTTGATCTCGGCGATAATGCCGGTTGGCTGAGTCAGGCGGTAGCTGATGCCGATCTCATCCAGCGCCTGCGCCACTTTCTGGGTGGTGCGGATTTCTTCCCACGGCAGCTCGGGGTGCGCGTGCAGATCGCGACGGAAGGCGATCATCGCCTCTTTCCAGGCGTGGACGGCCTGCGTAATTGACTGGCTTGTCATAACGGTTGCTTCCCTTATTTTTCGTACCATTGCACTGAATAATGATTTAAACAGCAGGAATAATGTAGCCCACCATGATCCCGGCAAGTACCACCGACACCATAGTGACGGAAATAAAGCCCCCGACCAGCATCGGTGCCAGCATGTGCTGGGTCAGCACCTCGCGCTCTTTCTCATCTTTGGTCAGCGCGGTGATGGCTTCGTTAGTAATAATGTAGTCCGCCGGGAAGCCGTACATCGAGGTCAGCGCGATAGCGAACGCCATCTCCATGCTGACGCCCAGCATTTTGCCCACGATCCAGGAGACGATAAACATCCCGACTACGGCGGCGGCAATCAGCACCAGCATCGGCAGCAGCAGGCGCAGCAGCATTTCCGGCGTGGCGCGGTTCAGCGTATCAAAAATAAACAGCATCAGGCCCATCACCGCAAAGCCGAAGCCGTTGGCTTTTTGCAGCGGCTGCCGCTCCAGGAAACCCAGCGAGGCGGCGATCACGCCGAACAGCAGGCACAGCACGAACGGGCTGACCGCAACAACGGGAGCCAGCCAGCCGGAGACCAGATACGCCAGCCAGCCGACGAAGGCAAGGCGCATAAATTTAAAATAGCTGGTGTTGTAGTGGGCGGGCATGCGACCAAACAGGCGCGGCATGGCGTTATCCGCAGCGCCGGAGGATTTATCCGGCAGCGGGGTGCCCGCGACCGTCTCCTGCCACTCGCCGCTGCGGTACTTTTGCAGCACGCGCTTTCCCTCACGCTGCAGCATAATGGCGGTCAGCGGATAGCCGGCAAAGCCCTGCATCACGTAGATCAGAATGGCAAAAACGGATAAATCAACCAGCCCGGCGGACGCCGCGCCCTTGGACATGATGATCGCCGAGACGATGCCGCCGACCAGCGGGGGAATGGTCACAATAGCGGTGTTGCGGTCGAACATCAGCATACAGACCACAAATACCGTCACCATAATACCGGCGATACCGGCCAGAGAGATGATGATGGTTTTCCACTGGCGGATCAGTTCAGGAACCGACAGCAGGGTGCCCATATTGGTGATCAGTAAATACATCAGCATCACCGCAACTACCGGGGTGATACCGGCGCGGCTGACGATATCCTGCGGGAAGAAGGTCCAGTAGCCAAATAAAAACAGTACGGCGCAGACAAATACGGAGGGTATCCAGGCTTTCGTTCTGACAGAAACCAAATCGCCCAGGTATAAAATGACCATGACCAGTAAAAGTGCGAACATTTGTGACATAAGACACATCCATTTGATTATTTTTAGAATAACAGCCCTGTTGGTCAGATAATCTGCTTTTTACCTGATGATTATAATTATCAACTAGTTGGTGGTGTTGCTAACGCGAAGTTTTAGAATAAATGCCCAGGGTGTTAAATAAAGTGACCGGTGACAATAATTAACACAGCACAAAACTGATGACCAGAGAAGAATCACTGAAAGTGTGAGGTTATAAGGAAAAACTATGCGAATTTAAGTTTAAGAGGGTATTTCCGGCAGTGTTGAAAGTTTGAAAGGGCTATATTCAGGCGGGTGCTAAAAATCTAATTTTACTTACGGTGCGTAACGATAAAATAACAACCGACAGCGCTGCCAGGCGCTGTCGGTCATATTGTTAACGTGCCAGACGATAATACGCTTCATTCCAGCGCAGCGCATCGCGGAAACCGTTGATGGTGGTGTCGTTATCAATCACCAGCACTTCGATGTTATGCAGTTCGCCGTACAGACGCATATCGTCAACCGTCAGCGCCTGGCTGAACACCGTATGGTGTGCACCGCCGCCGAGTATCCAGGCTTCTGAAGCCGTCGCCAGCGAAGGCTGGGCACGCCACAGCGCGCGGGCAACCGGCAGTGCAGGCAGGGCATGCGGCTGCTCGATGGCATCCACCACGTTAACCAGCAGGCGGAAGCGATCGCCCATATCGATCACGCTGGCGTTGACCGCCGCACCGGCCGGAGAAGAGAAGATCAGCCGCGCCGGATCGGCCTTACCGCCAATGCCCAGCGCCTGCACATCCAGAAGCGGGCGCGCTTCACGGGCAATAGACGGGCAGACTTCCAGCATATGTGAACCTAATACCAGATCGTTGCCCGGCGAGAAGTGATAGGTGTAATCCTCCATAAACGAGGTACCGCCCGCCTGATTACCGGCCATCACTTTGAAAATATGCAGCAGCGCGGCGGTTTTCCAGTCACCTTCACCGGCAAATCCGTAACCCTGCTGCATCAGACGCTGCACCGCCAGCCCCGGCAGCTGGGTCATACCGTGCAGAGTCTGGAAGTTAGTGGTAAACGCGCGGCAGCCTTCGCCGTCAAGAAAGCGTTTCATACCCAGTTCGATGCGGGCGGCATCCAGTACGTTCTGGCGTCGTTCTCCGTTAACCGCTGCCGCTGCCGAGAACTCATAGCGGCTCTCGTATTCATCAACCAGCGCGCTGACGTCGCCGTCGCTGACCTGATTAATCACCTCCACCAGATCGCCGACGCCCCAGCCATTAACGGCGTAGCCGAACTGGATCTGCGCGGCGACTTTATCGCCTTCCGTGACCGCCACTTCACGCATATTGTCACCGAAGCGTGCGACTTTCAGCTGCTGGCTGGCGAGTTTTGCGGCCGCCCCACGCATCCACTGAGCGATGCGCTGTATCGCCTGCGGGTCCTGCCAGTGTCCGGTGACCACCTGATGCGGCAGGCGCATACGGGCACCGATGAAACCGAACTCACGGCCGCCGTGCGCGGTCTGGTTCAGGTTCATAAAGTCCATATCCATGCTGTCCCACGGAATTTCCGCATTAAACTGAGTATGGAATTGCAGCAGGGGTTTATTCAGCACGGACAGCCCGCCGATCCACATTTTCGCCGGTGAGAAGGTGTGCAGCCAGGTGATAATCCCCAGACACTGCTGGTCGTGGTTGGCATCGCGGCACAGCGCCAGCGCCTCGTCCGGACTTTTGACCAGCGGCTTAAGCTGGAGCTGGAAGGGCAGTTTTCCTTCGCGGTTAAGCTGGTCGACGACCTCTTTGCCGTGCTGTTCAACCTGACGCAGAGTTTCCGCGCCGTACAGATGCTGGGTGCCAATCACAAACCATACGGTTGCGGTGTTTAACAGGGTCATAAAACCACTCCTTCACTGACGGATGACTGTTGTGGCGCAAACTGCGGTTCGGCAACTTCGCACCATTGAAGATAACGCTGATAAAGCTGTTGAAAACGGGCGACGCGGGCAGGATCGGGCTGTAGCGTCTGCTCCAGCGGGCTGGCCATCTGCTGCTGCGCGGCCGGAATATCGGCGTAGACGCCTGCGGCAACGGCGGCAAAAATGGCGGCACCCAGCGCGCAGCACTCGTCGGAAGCCACGATGTCCAGCGGGCGGTTCATCACATCGCAGCACACCTGCATGATGGCCGGAGACTTGCGTGCAATGCCGCCGAGCGTCAGGATCTGCTGTACCGGAATATCCTGATTTTCGAAGCATTCCATAATGGTTCTGGCCCCGAAGGCGGTGGCGGCAATAAATCCGCCGAACAGCGTAGGGGCATCGGTGCCCAGATTCAGGTCGGTAATCACCCCCTTCAGGCGCTGATTGGCAAACGGCGTACGGCGGCCGTTAAACCAGTCCAGCACCACCGGCAGATGATCGAGCTGCGGATCGCTGGCCCAGGCTCTGGTTAACTCCTCCAGCAGGGCGCGGCGGATCGGTTCCAGCTGGGTTTTCAGTTCCGGCTGCTGCTGCATCGCCTGCACCAGTGGCCAGCTGAGCAGGCGGCTGAACCAGGCATACATATCGCCAAACGCCGACTGACCGGCTTCAAAGCCGATCATCCCCGGCACTACGCTGCCGTCCACCTGGCCGCAGATGCCTTTAATCGCCCGATCGCCCACGCGCTCGGGATCGGCAATCAGAATGTCGCAGGTGGAGGTGCCGATGACTTTCACCAGCGTGTAGGGCTTCGCACCGGCCCCGACCGCGCCCATATGGCAGTCAAAGGCACCGCCGGAAATCACCACGCCGCTCGGCAGGCCAAAGCGTTCAGCCCATTCGGCGGTGAGCTCGCCCACCGGCAGGTCGGCGGTCCAGGTATCGGTAAACAGGGGAGAATCCAGCTCGCGGGTCAGCAGCGGATCGAGCGCATCGAGGAATGCCGCCTCAGGCAGACCCTGCCACAGCGGATGCCACAGGGATTTATGCCCGGCGGCGCAGCGCCCACGGCGCAGATCGGCCGGAGCGGTGGTGCCGCTGAGCAAAGCCGGAACCCAGTCGCACAGCTCAACCCACGAGGCAGCGGCGTCACGCACTGCGGCATCCTCACGGCTGACGTGCAGGATTTTGGCCCAGAACCATTCCGAGGAGTAAATCCCGCCGATATAGCGTGAATAGTCTTCGAATTCGCCGCTGTGGCACAGGCGGGTGATGGCTTCCGCCTCTTCAATGGCGGTGTGATCCTTCCACAGCACGAACATTGCATTGGGGTTATCGGCAAATTCCGGGCGCAGCGCCAGCACCCGACCTTCACGATCGATGGGCGCAGGGGTAGAGCCGGTTGAGTCGACGCCAATTCCTACCACGTTCTGGCTGTCGCTACCGAGCTGAGTGACAACGTCACGGATGGCCTGCTCCAGCGCTTCGATGTAGTCCTCAGGATGATGGCGGAACTGATTGCGGTTGGGCTGACAATAGCGGCCCTCCTGCCAGCGCGGATAGGCAACGACCTGCTTCGCCAGTTCACGTCCGCTGGCACATTCCACCGCCAGCGCCCGAACCGAGTCGCTGCCAAAATCCAGACCGAGGGTTATGGCACCCTTGTTCATAGTTGTTCTCCAGAGACGATAGTCAAGTCTCTCTATCCTGGGAACATGGCGCGGAAGCGGTTAGGTGTGAGTGGCTGCAAATATGCACTTTTCTGCCATCAGATGCGGTTATGTGATGCGCTTCAAATGTTACTTTCCGGTTAAATCAGCTGAATGCATGGACAAAACGCCTGTAATTCCAGTGTGTGATAGCGCTCTACAAATTTCCGTTTGTATGCGGGTAAAACTAATTAACCGCCGCCGCAAAAAACACGACGGTTTTATATAAGTTACTGTTTATACGATTTTAATTATTGCATCTTCCGATTGTTACCGTTTACACAACCCCGTCAAAAGCGGGCACTGAGCCGGAGAGCCTCATGCACAAATTTACTAAAGCACTGGCCGCAATCAGCCTTGCTGCCGTTATGTCACAATCCGCTATCGCAGAGACAATGAAACTCGGTTTTCTGGTGAAGCAGCCGGAAGAACCCTGGTTCCAGACCGAATGGAAGTTCGCTGACAAAGCAGGCCAGGAGCTGGGCTTTGAGGTGATCAAAATTGCCGTGCCGGACGGCGAGAAAACCCTTAACGCCATCGACAGTCTGGCAGCCAGCGGTGCCAAAGGCTTCGTTATCTGCACCCCGGACCCGAAACTGGGTTCCGCGATTATGGCGAAGGCACGCAGCTACAACCTGAAAGTGATTGCGGTGGATGACCAGTTCGTGACCGCCAAAGGCAAACCGATGGATACCGTGCCGCTGGTGATGATGGCCGCGACCAAAATCGGCGAGCGTCAGGGGCAGGAGCTGTATAAGGAGATGCAGAAGCGCGGCTGGGACGTGAAAGACACCGCAGTAATGGCGATTACCGCTAACGAGCTTGATACGGCGCGCCGCCGCACCGGTGGTTCAATGGACGCGCTGAAAGCGGCAGGATTCCCGGAAAAACAGATTTATCAGGTTCCCACCAAATCTAACGATATCCCCGGTGCGTTCGATGCCGGTAACTCGCTGCTGGTGCAGCATCCTGAAGTGAAAAACTGGCTGATCGTCGGCATGAATGACAACACCGTGCTCGGCGGCGTGCGCGCAACTGAAGGCCAGGGCTTCAAGGCGCCTAATGTTATCGGCATCGGTATCAACGGTGTGGACGCGGTCAGCGAACTGTCAAAAGGCCAGGCCACCGGCTTCTACGGCTCGCTGCTGCCAAGCCCGGACGTTCACGGCTACCGCAGTATCAAAATGCTGCATGACTGGGTGACCAACGGCGCGGAACCGGCGAAGTTTACCGAAGTGACCGACGTGGTGCTGATCACCCGCGACAACTTCAAGGCCGAGTTGGCCAAGAAAGGGCTGATGTAATGCGTTGTTAGTGACAATGTCACTTAATGTGGGTCGATCGCTGCAACGGTCGGCCCACGGTCTGATTATTTGTATTACGGGACGTATATCGCCGTTACCGTCCCACACCGTTTCAGGGGAGTGATATGACCAGAGAACCCGCTTATCTCAGCTTTCACGGCATTGGTAAAACCTTTCCCGGCGTGAAGGCACTGCAGGACATCAGCTTCGACTGCCATGCCGGAGAGGTCCATGCGTTGATGGGGGAAAATGGTGCCGGGAAATCAACGCTGTTGAAAATTCTCAGCGGCAGCTATCGCGCCAGCAGTGGAGAAATTCGCCTTAAGGGCCAGCCGGTCAACTTTCAGCACACCACCGATGCGCTGAATGCCGGAGTGGCGATTATTTATCAGGAACTGCATCTGATCCCGGAAATGACCGTGGCAGAGAATATTTTTCTGGGCCAGCTGCCGCAGCGCGGCGGGTTGGTCAATCATCGTCGCCTGCGTGCGGAGGCGGCAAAACAGTTGGCGGTGCTGGGGATGGATATCGACCCCGATATGCCGCTGAAATACCTCTCGCTGGGTCAGTGGCAGATGGTCGAAATCGCCAAGGCGCTGACCCGCAACGCGCAGGTGATTGCGTTTGATGAACCGACCAGCTCGCTTTCCGCTCGTGAAATCGATCAGCTGTTCCGCGTCATTCGCCAGCTGCGCGCCGATGGCCGCGTGGTGCTGTACGTTTCACACCGCATGGAGGAGATCTTTGCCCTCAGCGATGCGATTACCGTTTTCAAGGACGGTCGTTACGTGCGTACCTTCAGCGATATGAGCACCTGCGACAATGAACAGCTGGTGCAGGCGATGGTCGGGCGCGATATCGGCGATATCTACGGCTACAGCCCGCGTCCGTGCGGCGAAGTGCGTCTGCGTCTGGATAACGTGCAGGCGAAAGGCGTGCGCAGCCCGGTCTCATTCAGCGTCCGCGCCGGTGAAATCGTCGGACTGTTTGGCCTGGTGGGAGCCGGACGCAGCGAACTGATGAAGGGGCTGTTTGGTGCCACCCGGCTGACCGGCGGCGAGCTGTGGCTGGATGGCGAAAAACTCAACCTGCGCGAACCGGTTGAGGCGATCCGCGCCGGCATCATGCTCTGCCCGGAAGATCGCAAGGCCGACGGCATCATTCCGGTGCACTCGGTTCGCGACAACATCAACATCAGCGCCCGTCGCAATAACCTGACGGCAGGTTTTCTGATTGATAAAGCCTGGGAGTCGAAAAATGCCGGGCTGCATATCCGCTCGCTCAATATCAAAACCCCGACGGCGGACCAGCTGATTATGAATCTTTCCGGCGGCAACCAGCAGAAGGCGATCCTGGGCCGCTGGCTGTCGGAAGAGATGAAAGTGATCATGCTCGACGAGCCGACACGCGGTATTGACGTGGGTGCTAAAAACGAAATTTATCAGCTGATCTATGCGCTGGCCGAGCGCGGCATTGCCGTGCTGTTTGCCTCCAGCGATCTGCCGGAGGTGATGGGCCTTGCCGATCGCATTCTGGTGATGCGCGAAGGAGAGATTGCCGGCGAGCTGGCCCACGACGATGCCACCGAAGCGCTGACCCTCGGTCTGGCGATGCCTAAAACCGCTAAACCTGCCACCGCGGTGGCCTGATATGCAGGAGAAACCTATGTCTTCGACAACTTCAACGACCGCCCCGGCGGCACCGTCGCGCCTGAGCTTCGGACGTATCTGGGATAACTTCGGCATGCTGGTGGTGTTTGCCGCGCTGTTCCTCGCCTGTATGGTCTTTGTGCCTAATTTCGCCAGTATTATCAATATGAAAGGGCTGGGGCTGGCGATTTCGATGTCCGGAATGGTCGCGTGCGGCATGCTGTTCTGCCTGGCCTCCGGTGATTTCGACCTCTCCGTGGCGTCGGTGATTGCCTGTGCCGGAGTGACCTGTGCGGTAGTCATCAACCTCAGCGAAAGCCTGTGGATCGGCGTCGGCGCCGGTCTGCTGCTCGGCGTGGCCTGCGGCTTCGTGAACGGTTTCGTCATCGCTAAACTGAAAATCAACGCGCTGATTACCACCCTCGCGACCATGCAGATCGTACGCGGTCTGGCCTATATCTTCTCCGATGGTAAAGCGGTAGGCATCGAAGACGAGCGCTTCTTCGCGCTGGGCTACGCCAGTTGGCTGGGCGTACCGGCACCGGTGTGGTTAACCATTATCACTCTTGCGCTGTTTGCCTTCCTGCTGAATAAAACCACCTTTGGCCGCAACACGCTGGCTATCGGCGGTAACGAAGAAGCCGCGCGCTTAGCCGGTGTGCCGGTGGTGCGTACGCGGATTATCATCTTTATCCTCTCCGGCCTGGTGTCGGCGGCGGCGGGGATTATCCTTGCGTCGCGCATGACCAGCGGCCAGCCGATGACCTCAATCGGCTATGAGCTGATCGTGATCTCTGCCTGCGTGCTGGGCGGCGTATCGCTGAAGGGTGGCATCGGTAAAATTTCTTATGTGGTGGCGGGGGTTCTGATTCTGGGTACGGTGGAAAACGCCATGAACTTATTGAATATATCGCCTTTCTCACAGTACGTCGTTCGCGGTTTGATATTGTTAGCAGCAGTCATTTTTGACCGCTACAAACAGAAAAATAAAGCAGCCTGATAAGGGGACGCGTTATGTATCATCGCCTGGCACCGGTCACACAATCTAACCCGCTGTTACCTGGTTATCAGTTCGGTGCCTGGCTGGTGGCCGGGCTGACGCCGATTAACGCCGACGGGCCGCTCGATTTCTTCGTCGACCGGCCGCACGGCATGAAAGGTTACATCCTCAACCTGACGGTGAAAGGGCGCGGACGCATTTTCGACGGCGATGCGGCCTTTGACTGTGAAGAGGGCGATCTGCTGCTGTTCCAGCCGAAAACCCCGCACTATTACGGCCGCTCGCCCGATAGCGACGCCTGGCATCACCGCTGGGTCTATTTCCGCCCCCGCGCCTACTGGAGCGACTGGCTGTCGTTTCAGGACGAGGTGCAGGGCGTGGGACGGCTGCACCTACCCGAGGCGCTGCGCGGGGAGTTCGACCGCCTGTTTGCCAGCATTGAAAACACCCACAACTCCGGGAGGCGCTTCGCCGAAGAGCTGGCGATGAACCTGCTGGAGCGCCTGCTGCTGCGGGCGGTAGAAGAAGATCCGCGCAGCCATCAGCAGGTTCGCGACTCGCGGGTGATTGAAGCCTGCCAGTATGTCACCAGCAACCTGGCGGCTGAGGTAAAAATTGAGGAAGTGGCTAAACACGTTTGCCTGTCGCCTTCGCGGCTGGCACACCTGTTCCGCGAGCAGATGGGGGTTAATCTGCTGCGCTGGCGGGAAGATCAGCGGGTGATCCGCGCCAGACTGCTGCTGCAAACCACTCAGGAGCCGATTGCCAGCATTGGCCGGGAAGTGGGCTATGACGATCAGCTCTATTTCTCGCGGGTGTTCCGCAAACGGGTCGGCGTCAGCCCCAGCGATTTCCGCCGCCGCAGCCTGGATGCGCACGATGCGCTGGTCGCTCAGGAAACATGGTACGTACCACGGCGTGCTAATGAATAAGAATCAGAATGATTTCACCTTGTTCTCTCTGGGCCGATCGTCTTAAATCAATGGGTAACCAGAAGAGGGAAAGTGATGACTGATAAAATACGTGTAGGGCTGGTGGGCTATGGTTTCGCCAGTAAGACGTTTCATGCGCCGTTAATTGCCGGTACGGCAGAAATGGAGCTGGCCGCTGTTTCCAGCAGCGATGCCACAAAAGTCCACGCCGACTGGCCCTCGGTGCAGGTAGTTGCCGATCCTCAGGCGCTGTTTGACGATCCGACCATCCAGCTGATTGTGATCCCCACGCCGAACGATACCCACTTCCCGCTGGCGAAAGCCGCGCTGGATGCGGGTAAAAACGTGGTGGTGGATAAACCGTTTACCGTGACACTGTCACAGGCGCGCGAGCTGGACGCGCTGGCTAAAGCCAAAGGTTTACTGCTGTCGGTGTTCCATAACCGCCGCTGGGACAGTGACTTCCTGACCGTCAAGTCGCTGCTGTCCGACGGCACCCTGGGTGAAGTGCGCTATTTTGAGTCGCATTTTGACCGCTTCCGCCTGGAAGTGAAACAGCGCTGGCGCGAGCAGAAAGGCCCGGGCAGCGGCATCTGGTACGATCTGGGGCCGCATCTTATCGATCAGGCCCTGCAGCTGTTCGGTTCCCCGGTAGCGATTAACGTCGACACCACCGAGCTGCGCCCGGGTGCGCAAACCACCGACTACTTCCACGCTACGCTGATCTATCCGCAGCGCCGCGTCGTGCTACATGGCAGCATGCTGGTGGCGGCCGAGTCGCCGCGCTATCAGATCCACGGCACACAGGGCAGCTACGTGAAGTATGGCCTCGACCCGCAGGAAGATGCGCTGAAAGCGGGTGCCCGCCCGCCGCAGGAAGACTGGGGATACGATATGCGTGACGGCGTGGTGACGCTGGTTAACGGGGATGTGCTGGCCGAGAAGACTCTGCTGACCATTCCGGGCAACTATCCCGCGTACTATGCGGCGATCCGTGATGCGCTGAACGGCGTGGGTGAGAACCCGGTGAAAGCCGAAGAGGCGATTCAGGTGATGGAACTGATTGAACTGGGTTTGCAATCCGCAGAGAAGCGCCAGACTCTGTCGCTGAGATAATCTGATCGGCCCAGGTTACATCCAGTGACGGGGTTATTCTGGGAAGTTAACGTAAGATGTTGTCTCCGAGTAAATCTGGGCGGTCAACGTAAGATCCTGTCGCTGAGTTAATCCTGGCGGTTAGCGTGAGTTCCTGCTGCGGAGTTCATCTGGACGGTAAACGTAAGACCCTGCCGCAGTAATAATGCGCGGGGTCTTCGTAAGTCACTATCGCTTAGATGAGCCGCATCGTTAGAGACTCACTTGGGTCATTGAGTGTCGATCCACTGCCGCCGCCTGTCGGCTCGATTTCCGCAGCGCGGCAGCAGTTCTCTTCTTATTTTTCCTACCGAGTACATTAACCCGCGACGCGAGCCCGCACCGCGGCTTTTTCCGCCTCGCTCAGGAAGGCGATTTTCAGGCCGTTATCCTGCGCGGTACGCATCTGCTGCTGGCTCAGACCGGCTGCCGGCGCGGCAACCTCATATTCATGCCCAATTTCGATGCCCTGAACGGCCGGGTCGTCGGTATTGATGGTGGCCAGAATGCCGTGCTCCAGGAAGGCTTTCAGCGGATGGCTCGCCAGCGAGGCGACGGTGCTGGTCTGGATATTGGAGGTGAGGCAGGATTCAATACCGATGCCGTTCGCCGCCAGATAATCCATCAGTGCCCGATCTTCAATGGCCTTCACGCCGTGGCCGATACGCTCCGCACCCAGCTCGCGAATCGCCTGCCAGATGCTTTCAGCACCGGCGGCTTCCCCCGCGTGCACCGTGATGCGCAAACCGGCATCACGCGCGCGGTTGAAGTGGCTGAGGAACTGATTTCCCGGGAAGCCAAGTTCATCACCGGCCAGATCCAGCGCGGTAATGCCGTCGCGGTGTGCCAGCAGGGCATCCAGTTCGCGCAGGCAGGCCTGCTCGCCGAAGGTGCGGCTCATAATTCCGATCAGGCGGACGTCAATGTTGTGTGCGGCACAGCCTGCTTTCACACCGTCGATCACGGCTTCCACTACGCCTGCTACCGGCAGATTATGGGTCATCGCCATATAGCCCGGAGAGAAGCGCAGTTCGGCGTAGTGGATTCCGGCGCGCGCGGCATCTTCAACGTTTTCCTGCGCCACGCGGCGGCAGGCATCCAGCGAGCCGAGTACCTTCACGCCCCAGTCGAGTTTATTCAGGAAGCTGACCAGATTCGGTTCGGTTTCGATGACCTGTACGTGCGGGCGCAGGGTTTCCAGCGTGCTGGCGGGCAGGGTGAGGTTAAATTCACGGCCTAAGTCGAGGATAGTTTGCGCGCGAATGTTGCCATCAAGGTGGCGATGAATATCGGTAAGGGGAAGCTGGCGGTCGATCATAGTCGGCACTCTTGAGGTGATGTAAAAGTGCAGAGCATTATAAAAACTAATTGCGCAACAGTACCAGTTATTTGCGCAAATGGGTGATTGGTTGCTGGTTAATTGGGCGGAATGCCGATAGTTGAGCATTGGCGCTGCGTTGTTTGCAAAGCCGCGAGTTAGCGCTGGCTGGCAGTGCCCCCGTTCGGGCGGTCCTCGCGCCGCTTCGCGGTTCCCTCACTTCGTACGTCAGCCTGTCGGACCGTCACAGACGGGCCGTCCTGGCCCGACCGTGACTTTCGGCCGCGTCCATGCGGCCGAATCCTGGCTTCCTTTCTGCGTTCAGCGCTGCGGATTGCCCGCTCGGGGGCACGGCCAGCCTGCTCTCAGAGTTTGGTGTTGCCTGAGAATCAAAAATCAAAAAGCGATGAAATTGTCGGGAAGTGACAGCCTCTGCTGCTGCGTAAGGGCATCCGCAGCGCCGAGGTGGAGCCGTTGAGCCAGGAGACGACAGCAGGGACGCTGGCGTCAGGCCGGGTTTGAACAGGGATGTTCAATCCTGGCCGATCCGTCGGCGCAATGGCGTAACCGAGGGCACCGTGCCACGCACGGCGCGAGGACCGCCCCTGGAGCAGCAGCAGAGGCTGTACCCCTGCCTCCATTTCACACCCACTTCTTACTTTAAAAAGCAAAAAACGATGGAATTATCGAAGTGGGACCGCCCTGGAACAGCAGTAGAGGCTGAACCCTATCCACCAGACATAAAAAAAACCGCCATCACAAAGATAGCGGTTCTGGATCTCTACCGAATCACCGACTAAGTCAGTTCTGCGGAACAACCTGCGGCTGAACTTCAGGTGCAACCTGTTGCTGCTCTTCCGGCTGCGCCTGCGGTGCAATCTCATCTCCGCCGCCCAGCATATAGCGCGACAGGAACTGCTCCAGCGGCATCTTCTCACCGTTCATCGTTACCTGGCCGGTAGCGTACTGCAGCGTGGTGAGAATATTATTATCCTTCTGGGTAGTCAGCTTAAACATCTGGCCCATCGCAGCCAGACCCTTAACCTGCTGATCGGCAAGCTTGGCGGCCTGATCCTTATCATACCCCTCGGTCATCGCCACGTGAGTCATCATCTCCGTCGCCATATCCATTGAAATCTGCAACTTGCCGTCGAACGACTTCAGCACGTTATCCACCTGCTGGCCCACGGTCTGGGCTGGTGCCGTAGCTGCAGCCGGATCTTTAAACTGTACGGCAAGATTGAAGCTGCTCTCGCCTTTGTCATTGCTCCAGCTCAGTGGGGCAATACTCACCGACGGGTTACCTTTCAGCAGCAGCGGAAGATTCGCCGCCAGCAGCTCGCTGACGCGCTGCTGATAAAGCTCAGGATTGTTCTGGACGGTCGGATCGCCGGTTAGCGCCATCACATGATTATTGTACTGCGTGGAGAACTGTTTCATCGCCTTGCCGTCGAAGTCAGCCAGTTTGATCAGCAACTTCCCGTGACCGAAGTCCTGGCCCTGCAGCTTCAGGCTGTCAAGCGTGTAGTCGATCTGGCCGGAAACGTGGTTATCCTTCGAATCAAAAGTCGACTTGCCGTTAAGATTCTCCAGCGTCAGCGCTTCTTTATCACTCACCGTCGCGCTGAGTTTTTTCAGCGTCAGATCCTGATCCCCGATGCGCAGTCCTTCCGGGCTGAGGCGGCTGTTCGCATCAAGCTTGAGACCGTTAATGGTAAACAGCACCGGCATTTCCAGCTCATTTTTACTGGCAATGGAAACGCTGTCGATATTGCCGTCAAACTTGACCGCATCACCTTTGTCATCCGCTGAAATCGACAGCGTACCGCCGTTGAAGGCAAAACGTTCACCGGTCTGAACATTGCTGTAATCAGCCGGCAGCAGGCGCACATCGGAGTCCGTGCTGCCGCTGTAGCCAACGCGGGTTTCAACCTGAACGATGGACTGTCCCTTAGCAATTTCAAACAGCTTCTTCACCGGATCGGTGTTTTCCAGCTCGCTGTGAACGGAAGCCATGCTGGGTATGAGATTGAATTTTTTCAGCTGGGCAAGCGGGAAGGGACCGTGATCGATGGTCTCCTTCATGACGATGCTCTGGCCGGGTTTCAGAATTGAGTTGTCTTCGGTTTGTGAACTGGACTGAAGGATCAGACGCACGGTGCTGCTGAACAGGCCGCGCTGATAATCCTGGTAGCTAAGCTGCAGGCGGCTTTCCGGTGCCGTATCGCGAATCTGCGCGTTCGCTTGCTGTACCAGCTGATCCATGTTTTTTTCCAGCTGCTTACCGGTAAGCCAGGCACCCCCGGTCCAGATAACGCCAAGGGCAACTACTACGCCGACGGCAATCTTGGTTTTTTTCATCTGTAAGTCGTCCTTTTTTGATTCACGAACGCCGGTTAACCTCTTCAAACCCTGCAGGCAACATAATGGCGAATAAAAAACGCCTTACGGCGTTTTTGTGGAATAACTTCAATAATATTAGCAATTATGGCTGGATACGTCAGCCGCAATTAGCCAGATCGTTAAATGCCCGCGCAACGCGACCGCTTCCACTCAGGGTAATTGGCGATTCACTGGCGGCAATAAACGCTGACTCGCCCGGCTTCAGCGTCAACTGCTGTTTGCCGTTGTCCAGTACCGCTTCGCCTTCGATGCAGAAAATAATGGCCGCGCTCTGCTGCTCAACGCTCAGCGGTTCTGCGCTAAGGGTGTGGATGGCGAAAGCAAAATCTTCAACCGGAATAGGGAAGGTCTGCGTATTTCCCTGCTGAACCGGCACCGTCAGCAGCGTATCGGCAGGTTTTTCGACAAACTTCAGGTTGGCCAGCAGCTCGGGAATATCGATGTATTTCGGCGTTAAACCGGCACGAAGAACGTTATCGGAGTTAGCCATAATCTCCAGCGCTACGCCGTTGAGATAGGCGTGCGGCGTTTCAGCGAACAGGAACATCGCCTGGCCCGGCTGCAGTTCAATCACGTTCAACAGCAGCGGGGAAAACAATCCACTATCGTCGGGATACACTTCCGCGATGCTGCTGATGGTTTGCCACGGTTCGCCCGCGTTGGCGTTTAATTGCTCACGCAGAATATCCAGCGCCCGCGCCTTAACTTCACCTTCCATCGACAGCAGGCTGGCAAACAGGTCGGACAGATTAGCGGCGTCCGGTGCGTGGATAAATTTCTCAATTGCCGGGTGCGCAGCAGCGACCGGAAGCAGCAGGGCGGCAATTTCCTTCAGCGGACGGAAGCCGTTGATCGCCTGGAACGGGGTCAGCGCATAAACCAGTTCGGGCTTGTGGTTGTCATCTTTATAGTTGCGGTTTGCAGCATCGATCAGGATACCCGCCGCGTTTTCGCGGGCAAAGCCTTCAATTGCGGCGGATTTGCTTGGATGAACCTGAATGGACAGCGGCTGGTCGGCGCACAGCACCTTAAACAGGAAAGGCAGCTCATTAAAACGCCTGGTAACGGCTTCACCCAGCAGCCCGGTTTTATCCTCGGCGATGACATCGCGCAGCGAACGCGGGGCATTATCAACGATAATCTGTGAAGAACTCTTTGGATGGGCACCCATCCACAGCTCCGCCATCGGCTGCTGCGATGGGTTTTCGATACCGTACAGCTCCGTCAGCGCCGTTTTACTTCCCCAGGCATAATTTTGCAGCGAATTGATTAATTTTTGCATGATGTTTCCCTGTTAAACCCTGTTCAGGTAGCTAATTGCCGATAGTAATACCCAAAGAATACCCTGGAAGACAATCCGAAAAATCCTCTTTAAAACAATCGGAGTGCAATAAACGCGAATGAGTCGCATAATGTTAAATAGTTGTATGTAAATATATGGCCCGCAGTTACTGGCTACCGGTTTCCAAAAACGGGCCATTTAAAATCATATGTTTGTGCTAAAGGAGAGAGAGGAATGGCAGCCCACCGCATTGAAAAAGACTCAATGGGACCAATCGAAGTACCGGCTGATAAACTTTGGGGCGCGCAGACCCAACGTTCACTGGAACACTTTCGCATTTCAACGGAAAAAATGCCTGTCGAGCTGGTCTATGCTCTGGCGCTCACTAAGCGCGCCGCAGCCAAGGTAAACAGCGATCTCGGCCTGCTGCCGGGTGAACGTGCTGGCGCTATCATCAGCGCGGCGGATGAAGTGCTGGCCGACAAGCACGCGGCTGAATTCCCCCTCGCCATTTGGCAGACCGGTTCCGGTACGCAAACCAATATGAACATGAACGAAGTGCTCGCCAACCGTGCCAGTGAAATTCTTGGCGGTGAGCGCGGCATGTCACGTCTCGTGCACCCGAACGATGATGTTAATAAGAGCCAAAGCTCTAACGACGTCTTCCCGACGGCGATGCATGTGGCAGCGGTTGTTGCGGTGCAGGAACATCTGGTGCCGCAGCTGAAAGTGCTGCAAAAGACGCTGAATGATAAGGCTGAAGCCTATAAAGACATCGTCAAAATTGGCCGTACCCACCTGCAGGACGCCACGCCGCTGACGCTGGGCCAGGAAATTTCAGGCTGGGTTGCCATGCTGGCGCACAGCCTGAAGCATATCGAACAGAGTATCCCTCATGTGGCCGAGCTGGCGCTGGGCGGCACTGCCGTGGGCACCGGCCTGAATACCCACCCGGAATACGCGGTTCGCGTGGCGAAGGAACTGGCCGATTTGACTAAACAGCCGTTTGTGACTGCGCCAAACAAATTTGAATCGCTGGCAACCTGCGATGCGCTGGTACACGCGCACGGCGCGCTGAAGGGCCTGGCGGCTTCCCTGATGAAGATTGCTAACGACGTGCGCTGGCTCTCTTCCGGCCCGCGCTGTGGTATCGGCGAGATCGCTATTCCTGAAAACGAGCCGGGCAGTTCAATCATGCCGGGCAAAGTGAACCCGACCCAGTGTGAAGCGCTGACTATGCTGTGTTGCCAGGTGATGGGCAACGATGTGGCGCTGAATATCGGCGGCGCGTCCGGTAACTTCGAGCTTAACGTTTATCGTCCGATGGTGATCCATAACTTCCTGCAGTCGGTGCGCTTGCTGGCTGACGGCATGGACAGCTTCAATCACCACTGCGCGGTGGGTATTGAACCGAACCGTGACCGCATTACCCAACTGCTGAATGAGTCGCTGATGCTGGTTACCGCATTAAATACCCATATTGGCTACGATAAAGCGGCTGAAATCGCCAAGAAAGCGCATAAAGAAGGGCTGACGCTGAAAGGCTCTGCGCTGAAACTGGGCTATCTGACCGAGGAAGAGTTCGATGCCTGGGTGCGTCCGGAAGAGATGGTTGGCAGCATGAAAGTCTGATCCTTCCCGTGCTCCCTGAAGACTAAGCCAGGCTGATGCCTGGCTTTTTTTGTGCCTCAATCTGCTGTGGGTATCAGGCAAGCCGATCGGTATACAGGTGCAGCCGGGGGATCAGCATAAACAGCGGCTGCGCCAGCGGTTTGTGGCGATGATTCACGTTATCCGCGTCGTAGTTAAGCAATTCGCCCAGCACCGGCACACTGGCCGTATCCTTACACAACACGATTAAAGGCGAAGGGCAGGCCAGCTGGGTCTGCTTCTGGCTGCTGCTGTTCCAAACTCTGGCGATAGGCTGCACCTTGACCGGCCGTTTTATCTTCAGCCGCGCGGTATCGGGCAGGGATTTGATCGATTCGATCTCCTGTGCCACTTTTTCAGCCCACTGTTCGCGGCTCCACGGTGCCTGCGCCCGACCGGCATTGAGGCTTTTTTGCAGTTTCTCCAGTATTTCGTCCCGGCCGACGTTTTTAATAATATGCTTGTTGGCCCAGCCGAATCGCACCGAATCAGGATTATCCAGCAGCACCAGCGAGCGATAGGCGTTGAGGGTAATCAATCCACGCTGGTGGGTATGAACGAATTCGAATCGCTCTTCGCTCGGCAGCCCGGACTCGACGGTAATGATCTGCTCCAACTGCTTTTTTAGCGTGTTTATTCGTTCAACCTGCTGCTGGAGAAGGGGAGACTGCTCTTTGTCGACCTGCAGACAGATTGCGCCGGGCAGGCGAACGGCCGATTTGGTACTGATTTTTTCCGACTGGTGCTGCATAAATAGCCGTGAAAAATGCGCCAGAGCAAGTTGTAGTGCGGACTGGCCCACGCGTTGCTCAACGCTAATCTGCGTAAGCGGGTCACTCTCTTTGCCTTTCTCAACAGCAGGCAATTCAAATACCCTGGCTGCCAGCAGCCGCAGGGAAAGGATGTGCTGTTGCAGGATGTCGAGTTCAGACTCCAGCTCAGCGACGCAGTGGTGCAACCGATCTACGGCATGATAAAGGCTCATTCCATTCCCCATTAGTTACAACATACTAATAATAATGATTACCGGTGCTCAATTCAACATCAGTGTGCGTTTTATTCAAGCAGGAAGGAGCAAGGTAAATAACGTTTCGCACTGATTGGTTAAGCGATCTGTTCGCGCGATGTCTGGGAAAAAAAGCGGGCCACGCTGATTGCGTAGGCCCGAGAGGGTGAATAAATCAAAGTTTTTTATTGTGCAGTCGGCTACCTACCAGTATCGACAGCAGCAGCATTGCAGAAATAAATACGGTGATCCCGCTCCAGCCAAAACTATGCCAGAACACGCCGCCTAACGTGCCCGCGACGCTGGAACCAAGGTAGTAGCTGAACAGATAAAGCGATGAGGCCTGACCCTTGGCACGGCGTGCACGCATGCCAATCCATCCGCTGGCAACGGAGTGTGCCGCAAAGAATCCGGCGGTAAACAACATCATGCCGGGCAAGATCAGCCAGACGCTGCTGAATAATGTGATCAGCAGACCGCTCAGCATCACCAGTGTTGAAACTAACAGGACCGGTGACCGTCCATACTTCGCTGTCATCGCACCGGCTTTGGGCGAACTCCAGGAACCGGTGAGATACACTACGGATAGCAGACCAACAACCGCCTGGCTAAGTGAATAAGGGGGGGCCAACAGACGATAGCCAATGTAGTTAAACAGCGTGACGAAAGACCCCATCAGCAGAAAGCCTTCGGCAAATAACAGCGGCAAACCGCTGTCGCGCCAGTGAAGGCGGAAGTTAATGGCCAGACTGCGCGGTTTCAGCGACGCCGGGCGAAAATGGCGTGAGTCGGGCAGAATTTTCCAGAACATAACGGCGGAAGCCAGCGCAAAACAGCCGATGACGGCAACCGCCACGCGCCAGCTGCTGTAATCAGTGATCACACCGCTTAACAGACGGCCGCTCATGCCACCGATGGAATTACCGCTGATATAGAGGCCCATCGAAAAAGCGACAACCGCCGGGTTCATCTCTTCGCTCAAATAGGTCATTCCTACCGCTGCAACACCGCTTAATGACAGGCCGGTGAGCGCGCGCATCAGCAGAATTCCGTGCCAGCTGGTCATGGTGGACGAAAGCAGAGAGAAAATGGCCGCCAGCATCAGCGACGTGACCATCACTGATTTACGACCCAGCGCATCAGAGAGCGGGCCGGTAAACAACATGCCCAGCGCGAGGAAACCGGTAGAAATGGAGAGCGAAATACTGCTACTGGCAGGGGAAACGCCGAATTCATGCGACAGCACCGGCAGTATCGGCTGTACACAGTAGAGCAGGGCGAAGGTGGCCAGCCCGGCGGAAAACAGGGCCAGCGTGACACGCATAAACTGCGGCGATCCACGATTAATATACGCACTGGCATTGGAATAATCAGACAGGATGGGGTTAACGGGCTCTTCAAGCGTAACGGCGTGGGTTGAGCGATTCACTTCAGGTTCCTTAGCGGGGATGGCTTAGTCTCTCCATGGAAAAGTTAAGAAAAACCTATTATGATGTCTAATATATTAATAATCTCAAATGATATATTTAACATATGAATGTCGAGCTTCGTCATCTGCGTTACTTCATTGCCGTTGCTGAAGAACTGCACTTTGGCCGTGCGGCGCAGCGGCTGAATATCTCCCAGCCGCCGCTCAGTCAGCAGATTCAGATTCTGGAGCAGGAAATCGGCGCACGTCTGTTTGCCAGAACCAACCGCAGCGTGCGCCTGACGGCAGCCGGCCAGCAGTTTTTGCTGGATGCCCGCTTAATACTGCAAAACGTTGCTCAGGCCGCTGATAAAGCGGCGCGCTTGCATCGCGGTGATGAGGGTGAGCTGCGTATTGGTTTTACCTCTTCGGCCCCGTTTATCAGTGTGGTGTCCGATGCGTTGTTCACTTTTCGTCAGCGTTTTCCCGCCGTTCACCTGCAAATGCAGGAGATCAACACCCGTCAGCAGCTGGCACCGCTGATCGATGGTCGGCTCGATCTGGGGGTGATGCGCAATACCCCCTTACCGGAAACGCTGGATCATCAGCTGATCCTGGAGGAACCGATGTATGCGCTGGTTCATCGCGACCATCTGCTGGCCGGTAGACAGACCATCAGCGTTCGCGAACTGGCGAATGAGCCATTTGTTTTTTTCGATCCCCAGGTCGGAACGGCCCTCTATACGGAAATTTTAACCCTGCTGCATCACTACCAGATTGAGCCGAATATTGCCCAGGAAGTGGGGGAAGCGATGACCATTATTGGGCTGGTTTCGACCGGACTTGGTGTGTCCATTTTGCCTGCATCTTTCCGCCGGGTTCGGCTGGCGGATGTCGTTTGGATTCCCTTGCAGGAAGTGGATGCTCTGTCACAGGTCTGGCTGGTTTGGTCACGCCTGCGGGAGCGACCGGCCGTGATGTCAGCGATGATGTCGCTGCTGCTTCCGGCGCATTAAATCGTGGAAAACATGAGCGCTATTCTGCTGTTTATGTGCTGCGAATCACATATCGAATCAAATATTTGACCTTGTGTGCGAAGTGTTTCACCATGAGCAGTATGCTTTATTTTGAAGCGTGAAAATAAGCGGGAGCTGGGGTGTGATTGCGGACAATCAGCCTGGTCATATCGACCAGATTAAGCAGACCAATGCCGGTGCGGTCTATCGGCTTATCGACCGGTTTGGCCCTATTTCGCGTATCGAACTGTCCAAAAAAGCGCAGCTGGCTCCAGCCAGTATTACCAAGATTGTTCGTGAAATGCTGGAAGCGCACCTGGTTAAAGAAACTGAATTTCAGGAACCCGGTAGCCGGGGGCGTCCCGCCGTTGGCCTGGTGCTGGACACGGAAGCCTGGCATTTTCTCGCCGTTCGTATTGGCAACGGCGAGATAACCATCGCGCTGCGAGATCTAAGCAGCAAAATGGTGGTTGAACAGCAGTTTGCGCTGCCTCCCGCCGATCCCGAGCCGCTTCTTCAGCGCATTATTCAGCTGATCGATCAATTCTTTGTGATCCACCAGAGCCGTCTGGAGCGGCTGACGGCTATTGCTATTACCTTACCGGGCAGAGTTAACGGCCAGGCGGGCATCGTGCATCGCATGCCATTTTATCAGGTCGATGACATGCCGCTGGGGCCGGAACTGGAGCGTCGAACCGGGCTGCCGGTCTACATCCAGCATGATATCTGCGCCTGGACCATGGCTGAGTCACTGTTTGGGGCCTCGCGTGATGCCAGCGATGTTTTGCAAGTGGTTATCGACCATAACGTTGGTGCCGGGGTGATCACCGGCGGCAGACTGCTGCACGGCGGTGGCGCAACGCTCGTTGAGATAGGGCATACTCAGGTCGACCCCTGGGGCAAACTTTGCTACTGCGGCAATCACGGCTGTCTGGAAACCGTGGCCAGTACGGAAAGCATGCTCGAACTGGCCGCGCAGCGTATGCAGGCATCAATGAGCTCTTCGCTGCACAATCAGCCGCTTTCGATTGAAAACCTGTGCGATGCCGCACTGAGCGGCGATCAGCTGGCCTGCGACATTATCACCGGTGTTGGTGGCAGTATTGGGCGTATTCTGGCCATTATGGTCAACCTGTTCCATCCGCAAAAAGTGTTGATAGGTTCGCCGCTCAATCGCGCACACCCGATTTTATTCCCGGCGATTAATGCCTGTATTCAGCAACAGTCGTTACCTGACTATGGCGCAACGCTATCCGTGGAGCCGACCGAGTTCCAGAACCAGGGAACGATGCCCGGTGCGGCACTGGTGAAGGATGCGCTCTACAATGGCTCGCTGCTGATCAAATTACTGCAGGGATAACGAATCCACTAAATATTGCGCCAACGCAATCTTCACCACCAGGTGCTGCCCTACAATTTTCGCTCCATTACTTCCCAAAAGTTTATCTGTGGGCCAGACATGGCCTGCTGGAGCCGTTTATGTATAAACGTTTATTTGTTACCGGAACCGATACTGAAGTCGGTAAAACGGTGGTGTCACGAGGGTTGCTGCAAAAGCTGGCGGTGGGCGATAAGCATGCCGTTGGCTACAAGCCGGTAGCCAAAAGTAGTCAGCAAACCGAAGAGGGGCCGAGAAATAAAGATGCCCTGGTATTGCAGGCCTCTTCTTCACTTCAGCTGCCTTATCAGGCAATTAACCCGGTAACTCTGCTTGATGATGAAATCAGCACCAGCCTGCAGTCGTTTAGCTATGCCACATTAAGTAGCGGGCTGCATGCGCTGGATGAACAGGCCGATCATATTGTCATTGAGGGAACCGGCGGCTGGCGCAGTCTGATGAGCGACAGACGCCCGCTCTCGGATTGGGTGGTGCAGGAACAGATGCCCGTCGTTCTGGTGGTTGGTATCAAACTGGGCTGTATCAGCCACGCTTTACTGACCGCACAGGCGATACTGAACGACGGGCTACCTTTGCTGGGCTGGGTGGCTAACCGAATTAATCCAGGCCTTGCGCACTACGCAGAAATTATCAACGTCTTACAGGACAAGATCCCCGCACCGTTGTTGGGTGAGCTTCCTTATTTACCACGTGCAGAAACCCGCGATCTGTCGCGCTATTTCGATCTCTCTCCCCTGAACTTATAAGCCAGATAACGTGGGCGAACCGCTTAAAGAGTTCGCCCCGGCTATACTCTTCTTTGAATCCATGCCGCAAAAAGCCATTGTTTTCGTTTACTATCCTGGCGGGATGTTGTTTTAATTATCGTGATTTCGCGCGCTGAGCTAATCAAAACTCTGGAATTTATGTGACGTTGTCACCAGCTAAAGCGCACAATCCGAAAACTCCACGACAGGATTTGGTACACACTTAGCAGGGAAGCAACGAAAAGGAATCCCATGTCAGAAAATACAATTAACGCCGTAACCCGGCGTCACTGGGTGCTGATTGCCTGCATGCTGTCGATGTTTATGGCTGCCATTGAGGTCACCATTGTCGCCACGGCGATGCCCACGATCATCACTGAACTGGGTGGCTTTTCGCAGTTTGGCTGGGTTTTCTCTATTTATCTGCTGACCCAGGCGGTCACCGTACCTATCTATGGCCGTCTTGCCGATATGTGGGGCCGCAAGCGCGTGTTTTTTATCGGTGCCGGACTGTTTCTGGTGGGCTCGATACTCTGCGGATTTGCCAGCAGCATGGGCTGGCTGATCCTGTTCCGTGCCTTCCAGGGTCTGGGGGCCGGGGCTATTATGCCGCTGACCTCAACGATTATCGCCGACGTTTATCCACCAAAAGAGCGTGCAGGCGTGCAGGGCTGGCTTTCCAGCGTGTGGGGCGTAGCGGCGATTGTCGGGCCACTGACCGGTGCCTGGCTGGTGCAGCACTTTAACTGGGCGCTGGTTTTCTGGGTTAATGTGCCGATTGGTATCATTTCGATGCTGCTGCTGGTGCGTTTCTTCCCGGAAAGCCGGGAAAAAACCGATAGGCGTATCAATTTCACCGGCAGCTGTTGGTTGATGCTGACCGTTACCGCGCTATTAACCGCACTGTTACAGGCCGAGTCGCTTGGCTACTGGACACTGGTATTAAGCGCCGTTGCGCTGCTGGCCGGATGGGGACTGTTGCGCCACGAACGTTACTCTGGCGAGCCTCTGTTTCCACTGGCTATCTGGCGCACCCGAACGCTGCTGGCGGGTAACGTTGGCAACCTGCTGATCGGTGCGGCGATGATGGGGATCAGTGCATTCCTTCCCACCTGGATTCAGGGCGTTAACGGCGGTACACCGCTGCAGGCCGGGAGTGCGCTGGCGATGATGTCGATTGGCTGGCCGCTGGCCAGTACGCTAAGCGGCAGACTGATGCAGCACACCTCTTACCGATTTACCGCTCAGTTGGGTTCGCTGTTGCTGATCGCGGGTACGGCGATGCTACTGATTTTGCATCGCGAAAGCCCGGTATGGTATGCCGGATTATCCGCCTTCGTCATCGGTACGGGAATGGGGATGACCAGTACCACCTTCCTGATTGCGGTGCAGAACACGGCGCAGTTTGAGATCCGCGGGATTTGTACCGCTTCGGTGATGTTCAGCCGCATGTTAGGCTCAGCGCTGGGCACGGCGCTAATGGGGGCGGTGCTGAACTACAACCTGATGCTGCGCCTGCCGCAATATAGCGATCCGGTGCAGCAGGTGATGTCACCCGCCGGGCGCGAGCAGCTCAAACCCGCGAACCTGGATCTGATGCTGACGGAAATCGCCCACTCGCTGCACTGGGTGTTTGTGGTGTCACTGATTATTGCGTTTGGCAGTCTGCTGATGTCGCGGCTGGTGCCGGTACAAAAGCCACATTAGGAAGGGACCGCTGACCGGGCATAATGCCTCAGGTCAGCGGTAAAGAGATTACTGTGCAGGTGCGTCCTGGGAGGTTCCCGCGCTGGCCGGAACATTGTTATCGCTGTCGTTACCGTTGCGCTTATAGACGATTTTTTGCGTATCGCTCTCGCAGTGCCCAACAACCTGACCACCAGCCTGCTCGGCCTGATCGTTAGGGACGATATCCAGCGAGAAACCGGATTCTGGCACGCCGTTATTGATGATCTTCTGACTAATATCAGCCTTGACGCTTTCGCAAGATGCCTGAACGGCCAGCGGGCTGGCAACGAGCAGGGCGGTTAATATCCACTTAGAACCTTTCATCATTTCATCCTTTTGCGTGAGAACAGCGGTAATTATAAGCCAAAAATTGCCCATCAACGTGAAACACCGTCAGCCCCATAGCGATGCACTTTTAATGATGGGGCGTTTCTTACCACATTCAGTTGGCGAACAGAAAAATGACCAGGCTTACGGTGCAACCGGGCGTCCGGTACGACGATCCAGGCAGCGCAGCGTATTAGGTTCCCAGTAGGCGTTCACATTCAGGCTTTTTTCGCAGCCGTCGCGGGTGTCGAAGGCGCGATCGACTTTATCGAACTCTTTCTCAACGCGGTTGTTCACTTTGCCACGCAGGCGATGAGTATCATCCCACTGTTCTTTCTCCTGGCGAGCCTGTTCTTTACTCAACGAGTTATCGCCGTTTTCAATCACCAGACGGTCAGTGCGCGCCATTGCGCTGTGCTGCACGGAAAACAGTGCCGCCAGTAGAACCAGTGGTAGGGTGGTGCGGGTCAGACGTTGTTGTAGTGATTTCATCAAAGGTTTCCTTTCTTTACAGACGCGAAGCGAAGAGAACTGCTGCGCAGATATTGCCAATAAGTATATCATCAGCGCCGAAGTGCTCAACAGCGACCCGGTGTGTTCATTGAGGATTCGGAGAGATTTACACGTATGTTGACCACCACGTTACTGTTTTTTGCCACCGCGCTGGCTGAAATCATTGGCTGTTTCTTACCCTGGCTTTGGTTAAAAAAAGGCGGCTCCCCGTGGCTGCTGCTGCCCGCTGCGCTAAGTTTGATGATTTTCGTCTGGCTGTTAACTCTGCATCCGGAGGCGAGCGGGCGCGTCTATGCTGCCTACGGTGGCGTGTATGTTGTGACCGCGCTGGTCTGGCTGCGGGTGGTGGACGGTGTAAAGCTCAGTACATGGGACTGGGTTGGGGCCGCGGTGGCGTTCTGCGGAATGCTGATTATCGTGGCGGGATGGGGAAAAACCATTTAGCTGCATCTGAGAACGTTTAAATGCTTGAGGAATTGCGGATCTGCCCCCGCCGTAAGCGGGAGCAGGAGACGCGCAGCAAATTACGACTTATGCACGCGTAAACCGGCCTGGCTTTGACCCACCGGCATCATTTCCAGCGCGTTAATGTTCACATGCGCTGGCAGCGTGGCGACCCACCAGACCGCTTCGGTCACGTCTTCCGGCGTCAGCGGTACAGCGCCGTCATAAACGCCGTCGGCACGGGCATCATCGCCCTTAAAGCGCACGTTAGAAAACTCAGTGCCGCCCACCAGACCCGGCTCGATATCGGTCACGCGGAGTGCAGTGCCGTGCAGATCGGTACGCAGGTTGAAGCTGAACTGACGCACGAAGGCTTTAGTTGCGCCATAAACGTTGCCGCCAGGATACGGCCAGCTACCGGCAATCGAACCCAGATTGATGATATGACCGATGTTGCGTTCCACCATGCCCGGCAGGATGGCACGCGTCATGTACACCAGCCCTTTATTGTTGGTGTCGATCATATCTTCCCAGTCATCCAGGCTGGCGCGCTGCGCCGGTTCAATCCCCAGAGCCAGACCGGCGTTGTTGACCAGAACGTCAATGTTGCGCCATTCGGCGGGCAGGCTGGCAATCGCCTCATCGATGCCCGCGCGGTCGCGCACGTCAAGCTTCAGCGTATAGACATTCTCACCCAGCTCTTCCTTCAGTGCATCCAGGCGTTCCTGACGGCGGCCGGTTGCAATCACCTGATGACCCTGCGCGATAAAACGACGGGTAATGCTCTGACCAAAACCAGCGGTCGCGCCGGTAACAAATACGATCATCTCACTGTTCCTCAATACAAAATTGGGCGTCTTAACCCGGAAATTTCCACCATGCAGCGCCGATCACCATACCATCTCATGGCAGGTGTGATAAGAAGCGAATGGTTATGATTAATAAGAAAATGTCGCACCAGCATGGTGCGAAAGTGACGGACTTTGCGTTATTTCGGTGCCAGGAAGCAGACGAATAATGTCCGATAGATGAGCGTATTTATTATTAATGCCAGGCAACCGTTTGCGCATTAAATAGCAAACGGTTGCCTGTCGTTTTTATCATCCCAAAATATGATGTTTGCCGGAATTTAATTTATCTTACTGATAAATATGATTAATTTATTTATTCTCACTGGTACGGTTTTTGCAAAACAGCAGAGTATGTTTTTTCTGAAACAGAATGGTCACTCTGTTTGTTTATCTATAACCAGCACCTCTCCCGTGAATTGCGGGACGGATCTTCCGCCGTGCTTGAAGGAATAATTATGCCAGTAACCTGTAGCCACGCCATTCGCGGCAGTTTTTTCGATATTACCCGTACGGTGAGTACGCCGGATGAACTTTTAGACGCCGCGCGCTACATCGAAGATGGCCTGCTGTTGCTTAATGCAGGCAAAATTGTTTCCCTCAGCCCCTGGCAGGAGGAGAGTTCACAACTGCCACCGGGCTGCGAATTGGTGGATTATCGTGGCAAGCTGATCGTCCCGGGATTTGTCGACACGCATATTCACTATCCGCAAACCGAGATGATCGGGGCCTTTGGCGAGCAGTTGCTCGAGTGGCTGAATCAGTACACCTTTCCGGTGGAAAGTCAGTACCACTGCCCGCAGCACTCTGCGCAAATGTCGGCATTTTTCCTCCAGCAGCTACTAAGCAACGGCACCACCACCGCGCTGGTGTTTGGCACTGTCCACCCGGAATCGGTAGACGCGCTATTTTCGGCCGCGCACGGCCTGGGGATGCGGCTGATCGCCGGTAAAGTGATGATGGATCGCCACGCGCCGGAAGCGCTGACCGAAACGCCGGAACAAAGCTATCGGCAGACGCGCGAGCTGGTTGAACGCTGGCACAACGTTGGTCGCCTGAGCTATGCGCTGACGCCGCGTTTTGCCCCCACATCCTCACCGCAGCTGCTGGAAAAAGTCCGCCAGCTGCGTGAGGAGTTCCCGGATACCTGGCTGCATACACATCTGAGCGAAAACCCGCAGGAGGTCGCCTGGGTGAAGGCGCTGTTCCCTGAAAATAGCGGCTATCTTGATGTTTATCATCAGTATCAGCTGACCGGCCGCCGCAGCCTGTTTGCCCACTGCCTGCACCTTGAAGATGAAGAGTGGGACTGCCTGCACCACACCGATTCCGCTGTCGCCTTCTGCCCAACCTCTAATCTGTTCCTCGGCAGCGGATTGTTCGATCTGCAAACCTGCTGGCAGAAAGGGGTGAAAATGGGTGTGGGCACCGATGTTGGTGCAGGCACTACATTCAATATGCTGCAAACCCTCGGCGAGGCCTACAAGGTGGGGCAGCTTCAGCGCTACAAACTTTCAGCCTGTGAAGCCTTTTATCACGCCACTCTCGGCGGGGCGAAGGCGCTGGATCTGGACCGGCATATCGGCAGCTTTATGCCGGGTAAAGATGCGGATTTTGTGGCGATCGATCCGGCGGTGTCCGCGCTGCAAACCCTGCGCCACGGCAACAGCCTCGATATCTGGGAAAAGCTGTTTGTGTTGATGACCCTGGGTGATGACCGCAACATCGCCGCGACCTGGGTTGAGGGCCGCTGCGTGTGGCAGTGTGATAAATCCCGGCAGGCAGCATAAGTTAATCCGTAATTAGCAGGTTCAGGTGGGCAGTAAGGCATTGCGTCCTGCGTGATTCCACGTTTATTCTGGAAAGCGTGCAACAGGGAGCAGGAGAGCAGGGAAATGCGCAACAAATCCGCTATTTACGCCATAGTTGTGGCACTGAGCGCCAGCCTGTCATCGCTGCTGGCGGCAGAATCATTTAAGGAGAATCAGCCGATGTCCACCCGCCAGCTTAACCCGTTCAGCCAGGCCAGTACGCTGCCTTACCAGGCGCCACCTTTCGATCGCATTAGCGATGAGGATTATCGCACCGCGCTGGAGAGCGCTATCGAGCTGAAACGCACTGAGATCGCTGACATTGCCGCCAATCCGACACCGGCCGATTTTAATAACACTTATCTGGCGCTGGAAAATAGCGGTGAAAATCTGCGCCGGGTCTATAACGTATTCAGCGCGATGACCGCTGGCAACACCAGCGATGCACTACAGGCGCTGGACGAAGAGATTTCCCCAAAGCTGGCCGCGCTGGATGATGACATTCACCTCAATGCTGCGCTCTTTACCCGGCTGGATAGGGTGTATCAGCAGCGCCATCAGCTGTCGCTGGATGATGAATCGTTAAGGCTGGTTGAAGTGACCTGGCAGGCGTTTCAGCTGGCCGGGGCGCGGCTCAGCGATGGGGAAAAAACCGAGCTGAAAGCGCTGAATCAGGAGTCGGCAACGCTCAGCAGCCGCTTTACCCGTCGGCTGCTGGCCGCCACCAAAGCCGGAGGCCTGGCTGTAACCGATCGCCAGCAGCTTGCCGGACTGAACGAGGCGGAGATTGCCGTTGCCCGCGCAGCGGCAGAGGCCCGTGGTCTGTCGGCTCAGTGGCTGCTGGCGTTGCAAAACACCACGCAGCAGCCTGCGCTTCAGTCTATCGACGACCGCAGCACCCGCCAGGCGCTGTTTAACGCCGCCTGGACGCGGGCGGAGAAGGGTGACGAAAACGATACGCGCGAGGTCATTGCCCGGCTGGCGCAGGTGCGCGCCCGGCAGGCGAAGCTGCTGGGGTTCGACAGCTTTTCCGCCTGGAAAATGCAGGATCAGATGGCGAAAACCCCTCAGGCCGCGCTGGATTTCATGCGACAGATTGTGCCAGCGGCCAGCGCCCGGGCACAGCGTGAAGCCGACGACATCCAGCAAATTATTACCCGTCAGAACGGCGGTTTTAACCTGGCACCGTGGGACTGGCTGTTCTACGCCGAGCAGGTAAGGCGCGAACAGTACGATCTTGATGACGCTCAGCTCAATCCCTATTTTGAATTGAACAACGTGCTGGAAAACGGCGTGTTCTACGCGGCAACCCAGCTGTTCGGCATCACCTTTAAACCGCGCGCGGATATTCCGGTTTATCATCCCGACGTTAAAGTCTATGAGGTGCTGG
Organism: Erwinia sp. INIA01; assembly: GCF_025947915.1. Classification (NCBI taxonomy): domain Bacteria; kingdom Pseudomonadati; phylum Pseudomonadota; class Gammaproteobacteria; order Enterobacterales; family Erwiniaceae; genus Erwinia; species Erwinia sp. INIA01. The sequence continues at coordinate 201,230 of NZ_JAPDNC010000010.1, read as the reverse complement.
ATAAAGACGGCAGCCCGCTGGCACTGTTCTATACCGACTGGTTCCGCCGTGATAACAAGGGCGGCGGCGCGTGGATGGGCAACTTCGTTGAGCAGTCGACCCTGTTGGGCACTAAACCGGTGATTTACAACGTGGCAAACTACACCAGGCCTGCGGAAGGGCATCCGGCACTGCTTTCCTGGGATGATGTCATTACGCTGTTCCACGAATTCGGCCACGCGCTGCACGGCATCTTTGCCGAACAGCGCTATGCCAGCCTTTCCGGCACCAATACGCCGCGCGATTTCGTCGAGTTCCCGTCGCAGATCAACGAACACTGGGCCAGTAATAACCAGGTGTTTAACCACTATGCTCGCCACTATCAGACCGGTGAACCGATGCCAGCCGCCCTGCGCGAGCGGATGCAGGCCGCCAGTAAATTTAATAAAGGCTACGATATGACCGAGCTGCTGGCGGCGGCGCTGCTCGACCAGCACTGGCACCTGCTGGCTGCCGATGAACCGTTGCAGCAGGCTGACGTTATTGAGCAGCGGGCGCTACAGCAGGAAGGGCTGAATTTGCCTGCGGTGCCGCCGCGCTATCGCTCCAGCTATTTCCAGCACATTTGGGGCAACGGCTACGCCGCCGGTTACTATGCTTATTTGTGGACGCAGATGCTGGCGGACGATGGTTATGCCTGGTTTGAGCAGCACGGCGGGCTGACCGCTGAAAACGGGCAGCGTTTCCGCGAGATGATCCTCTCGCGCGGGAACAGCAGCGATTTGCAGCAGCTGTTCCACCGCTGGCTGGAGCGTGAACCGCAAATCGAACCGATGCTGCACAATCGTGGGCTGAAATAGCACCTGCAACGGCGGCGTGAAAAGCGCCGCCATACTCATCCTGGAGAGAATTATGGCCATCGTCGCCTGTCTGCATGCGGCCAGAAGCAATATTGACGTTTTTGAACAGGCTCTGCTGGCGCTGGATTACCCGGACGTTGAACTGCTGCACCGTGTAGAAAGCGAACTGTTTGAGCGCGCTGTCGCGCAAAATGAAGTGACGCCCGATATTACCCTGGCAACCCGGCAGGCCATCAGCGAACTGTGTGAACAGGCGGATGTGGTGATCGTCACCTGTACCACGCTCGGCGTGGCGGCATTTGAAACCGAGTTCAGCAAGCCGGTGCTGCGTATTGATGCCACGCTGGCTAAAGTGTCTTCACGCTATCACGGCACTATCCTGGTACTCTGTACCGCCAGTTCGACCCTTGAATCCACGACCCGCCTGTTCAGCGCCTTTATTCCGGGTGAACGTCTGGTGGTGGAGCTGATCCCGCGTGCGTGGGCGTGGTTTAATCAGGGGGATATCGCCGGTTATCATCAAGTTATCGCCGATTATATTCGCCAGCGGCCGGAATGCGCGCTCGGCTGCATTGTTCTGGCTCAGGCCTCCATGAGCGGCGCAGAAAAACTGATCCATACCACGCTGTCGGTATTGAGCGGCCCGCAGGTCAGCCTGCAGGCCGCAATCGACAGCCTCGCCTGATTACGACTGTACCAGCCTGGCCGCAATAGTCCGCCGTTGCAGCCAGGCATACAGCGCCACCGCCAGCGTGCAGAGTGCCAGCGTGGTCAGCATCACTCCGCCGCCAAAGCGGTCCAGCAACAGTCCGCTAAACAGCGGCACGCTCAGCCGCGACAGGGTAAACAGGCTGGCTTGGATACCATAATCAACCGCCCGGTTTTCCTCGCGGCTGAACGCCATCATCAGCATAAACATCAGTGCCGACAGCCCGCCAATGGCACAGGCCATTAGCGTGGAAATTGCCAGCAGCAGCTCTGCGGAAAGCTTTTGCGAGACTCCTGCCGCCAGCAGCAGCAGCGCAATCCCGGCAAACAGCAGCCAGCCCGGCAGCGCCGTGCTGGCATTGCCTCGGTTCAGCCAGCGTGCGCCAATCAGGCTGACCAGCGCACCGGTGACGCTGCCGCCAACGCCCACCCACATAATCACCTGCTGCATCGGCAGTCCGGCATCCAGCAGCAGCGGTTTCAGCCACAGCCAGCCGCTGCCGAGGAACGGAAAGGCCAGAATGCAGAGCGGATACCAGCCTTTTCCTCCCGGCTGCCGGAAAAAGCCAAGCATCTCGCTGCGGCGATATTCCCCGGCGGGCGGTTCCGGCAGCAGCCTCAGCAGCAGCGCGCAGAGCAGGGCCGCCGCGCTCATTAGCAGACAGGGCAGCGCCCAACCGTAGTGCTGCCAGAGCAGCAGCATAATGCCGCTGCCGCCCACCGCGCCGGTGAACAGCGCAGCGGCGCGAACGCTGCCGGCACGGGCCTGTTCGCCGTCGTGAAACAGCGCAATCGCCAGCGCATTGACCGGCACATCGCACCAGGCCAGCAACAGGCTGCAACACAGCAGCAGAGCAAACAGCAGGCTTTTATTCTGCTGCAAATCGAACTGGCTGAGCAGGGCAAACAGCAGTGCCAGCCCCAGCCAGAGCAGGCTTCCCCAGCTTTTATAGCGCTGGCGGAACAGCCTTCCCCGTTCCACCGGCAGCGCCAGCCACAGTTTGATCACCGCAGGCAGGGCCGCCAGCTGGAACAGCCCAAGCTGCTGGCCGCTCCAGCCCTGCTGATGCAGGATCAGCGGCAGGCCGAGCATCAGCCACGTGACCGGCAGCGTGAGGCTGACGTTAAACCAGAAAAACGTCAGTTGCAGCAGCGCCCGGCTCACGAGCGTTCTCCACGCCAGGCGCAGTGAATGTGCAGCGGTGCCATTGGAAACGGCTGTTCACCGCGATCCTCCACCCGAAAACCTGCTTCGGTCAGCATCTGCGTCAGCTGATGGCGGTGGAAGACGTGCTTACCACGCATCAGCAGCGGCAGGAAGAAGGGCAGAACCCGGCTAACCTGCTGCGGATCGTCTCCCAGGCGTGCGTGGGCACTGATTAAGACGCCTCCGGGATTCAGCCGTCGATACAGATCGGCGAGCGTCTGCGCCGGATCGGCCACGAAGTGCAGAAACGAGGAACACCAGATAATGTCGAAGCGGTCGCTGTCCACCAGTTCGCTGACCGCGCTGAAACGATCGCTCACACCGGCGGCAACGAGATTTCCCTGTGCCACCCTGGCGGTTAGCGGCAGATCCTGCACCACGCCGGTCAGCTGCGGATAACGCTGAGCCAGCGCCGCGCTGACCAGTCCCGGCCCGCCGCCCATATCGAGCATTCTGGCCGGATGGTTGAAACGTGTCACGGTGGCGGCGATCGCGCAGGCGGTATCGGCGGTGAGCGCCCGCTGCTCCTGCGCAATTTGTCCCCCAGCGGCAGCGGCCCAGGCGGCGTCATGCGGCAGCTGTTCGCTGTATTCGGGCAGCGGCTGCTTGAGCATCTCAGTCAGCTGCTGGCCAAATCCGCGCAGCGCCTGAAGGCGGTAGCGCCATGCATCACCCATATAGCGTTCGCCCTGCTGGCAGAGGTACGGAATGACAGCCGAAGCGGTGCGATAAAGAAGCGCTTCGCCTTGCTGCTGCTGTCGATCCAGCAGTTGGAAACTCCACAGCAGCTCCAGCAGATGCGCAGTGGGGTCGGCATGCCACTGCAACTTCTCCGCCAGCTGCCGCGCGCTGAGCGGGTTTTGCAAGTGGTCAAACAGATTGTTTTGCAGCGCCAGCTGCACGCTGTCAGCCAGCACGCTGTCGGCGGCCAGCCGGTCGATCATTGTGACGGGGAAGGTCATAGTTTGTAGCTCACTTTCAGGCCAAGTTCACGCGGCGGGCTGTAAATGCGTACGCTACCGTTGAGGTAGCCCACGGCGTCATACTCTTTATCGGTCAGGTTATCGACGAACAGCGAAACATCCAGGTCGCGCCAGGCATAACCGAGGGTCATGTCGACAACGCCGTAACCGGCCTGACGATACTGATTGCCCGCATCGAGGAAGCTATGGCTGGCTCCGTGCCACTGCAGCAGGCCGTAAGCACCGCTGGCATGTTCGTAACGCAGTCCGAGGCTGGCGGTGGCATCCGGCGCGAAGGTGTTGTGATTACCGGCATAGTCGTTGCTGCCGTCGCGATAGTTATCGAAACGGGTATGGTTGAGCCCGAGTGAACCCTGCAGGCGCAGTTCAGGCAGCAGCGCGTAGTCGGCCTCCAGCTCCCAGCCGGTAGATCGGGCTTTTGCTGCGTTGTTGATATACACCACACCGGCCTGGACCACCTGCTGAACCTGCATATCGTCGATATCCATCAGGTAGACTGAACTGCTGTAACGCAGGCGGCGATCGTCGGACAAACCCTTAACCCCCAGTTCCCAGGAGTGAACTTTTTCCGGGTTGTAACGGAAGTAGTCGGTCGCCGGTGAAAACAGATTATAGCCCCCGGAGCGATAGCCCTGGCTGTAGCTGGCGTAGCTTTGCAGATCGGGCTGCCACTGATACTGCACGGTAATTTTCGGCGAGACGTTGTGCCAGGTGGAGCTGCGTTTATCCATCCCCGTCGGGGACATTTCAATTTCGCTGCGCTCAATGCGCCCACCCAGCGTTACGCTCCACGGGCCGCCCAGCATCTGCGTCCATTCACCGAACAGCGCCTGCGTATTGCCGATCTGCGCGTTACGCATTTCGGTGGACATCATCGGCAGCTTTTGTACGAAGCGGTAATCGTTGTCGTCGCGATCGAAGTACAGCCCGGCCAGCCAGCGATGATCGCTGCCTTCGCCCTGAAGGCGGAATTCCTGAGAGAGGGTGGTGAACTGATTATCGCGCTGCATATGCAGCGTATCCGGCGCGGTGAAATCGGTATCCTGCTGAATACGGTCGAGAATTTCGGTACGGGCGCTGATGGAACGGAACTGCCAGCCGTTTGACAACAGGTGGCGATAGTCGAGGGAGACGACGCTGGCCTGTGAGTGGTTCCATGAATCGGTGCCGCTGGCGACTTTTCTGTCGCGGCTGGCCGCCGGTCCCCACTGCGAGCCGCCGTCATGATAGCGCTGCTGGCTGTAGCGCAGGCGGATATCGTCGGCATCGGTCGGCGTCCAGCGCAGCACGATCCGCGCGTTATTGCGTTCGCGATCGTCGGCTTTGCCGCCAGTGGTAGTGTTATCAACGTAACCGTTTTGCGATTTCCATTCGCCCGCTACGGCGGCATACAGCCGATCCTCAACCAGCGGAGTGCTGAAGCTACCGCGCAGCTGCTGCCGCTGGCGGCTACCGGCAATCGCCGTAATTTCACCGCGTTGTAGATTATCCGGCGTGCGGGTGACAACGTTGATGACCCCGACTTCGGCATTGCGGCCGTAGAGCGATGACTGCGGCCCGCGCAGGATCTCCACGCGATCGACGTCGAGGAAATTATTATCAAAACCCTGTCCGGCCAGCAGGGGCACGCCGTCTTCGCTGAGCAGCATGGCCGAGTTAAACCCGCTGCCGCTGCCGGTTACCCCACGTACCACCGCAAGGTTAGTGCCGGCCTGGCCCCAGGGCTGAAATGCCATACCGGGTGTCATTGCTGCCAGCTGGCTGACACTGTCTACCCGGCGTTCTTCAAGATCTTCACCGTAAAGAACGGAAAGCGATGCCGGTACTTGCACGACAGGCAGTTCCGTTTTGGTGGCGGTGACCACCATCTCATTATTCTGTACGTCGGCGGCGATTGCCGTCATGCCGGGGGCCGCCAGCAGCAGGCCCCAGTAAGATCGTGCCATTCTCATCCTCATCGTTTGTCGATAGCGCAAGGTCAGCAACTATGATATCTATAATGAGAATGCTTATTATCCTCGTTTATATGCGAGGCGGTGATTTTAGTCTGTGAAACGGTGAAGGTGATGATTCAGGCTTTCCAGGGGACACAAAGCTATCGGCTGACATCGGCGGATGCTGAACAGCAGGGCAACATTCGGTCACTGCCTGCCACGGTGGGGCACTGCCTTTCCCGTTTCAATCCGGTGGCAGAAGGCTTTACCGTCGTCTGTTCCAACTACCAGCCGGTGCGGCCTTTGATAGAGGAAACCTGCAACCCACACGATCGCCCAATGCTGGTGCTGACTTTTGGTCTGGCAGGAAACTCGCAGTTTTGCGGGCGCGACGGCAGCGAAACGCAGTTTACCGAGGGCCAGCTTACCGTCACCAGCTTTCACGGCAGCCAGGGAGAACGGCGCTATCGAGGCGGTGAACAGGTCAGCCAGCTGCGCCTGCTGCTGAGCGCCGACAGCGTCAGTCATTATCTTGGTGCGGCGGTCTGCGACAGGCTGTTTGCCACCGGTCGCGTGGTTAACCACGCCTTCACGCCTTACAGTCGGGCAACGGCCACGCTGTTAGAGCAGCTCAGGCAGGGCGGCAATGACGCTCTGATGCTACAGATCCACGCATTAAATTTACTGGCCCTGCAGCGGCATTTGGTGGAAGAGGTGAAGCATAAGCCGCTGCACCCCAGGGACGATCTCCAGCTGGAGCAGGCCCGTGACTGGATGCTGGCCCATCTGGATGAGCCGTTTTCGTTAAGTACGCTGGCGATGGCGGTGGGGCTGAGCGACTACAAATTGAAACAGGGTTTTCATCAGCGCTTTAACACCACCCCCGGTCAAATGCTATTACAGATGCGGATGGAAAAAGCCCATCGTCTGCTGGAACAGGGCTATCAGGTTGCGCAGGCCGGCTGGCAGGTGGGCTATCGCCACGCTAACAACTTCAGCGTGGCGTTTTATCGCTATTTTGGTCGCCAGGCCAGTGAGGTCACCGGGAAAAAAAAGTAGAGGATGTGAAAAAAATGTTTATGCTGGGATAACAATATGCTGCTACCGATTTTGTCGTCCGGGAATTAAACATGTTCGATCTGTCTTTAATGATTCTGCTGTTCCTTGCTGCCTTAAGTTATTTCAGTCATAACCTCACTGTCACGATTGCTCTTCTGGTGCTGGTCGCTATTCGACTGACTCCGCTGCAGCAGACTTTTCCATGGATTGAAAAGCAGGGCGTGACCGTTGGTATCATTATTCTGACCGTTGGGGTGATGGCGCCGATTGCCAGCGGTTCTCTGCCCTCCAGCACGCTGCTGCACTCCTTCCTGCACTGGAAATCCCTGCTGGCGATTGCGGTGGGAATTTTTGTTTCATGGGTCGGTGGGCGCGGCGTTTCGCTGATGAGCAGCCAGCCGACCATCGTCGGCGGACTGCTGATTGGCACCATTATTGGCGTTTCACTGTTTCGCGGCGTGCCGGTCGGGCCCCTGATTGCGGCCGGTCTGGTTTCGCTGCTGATTGGTAAGTTCTGAATCGGGTAGGCGTGCAATCGTTACCGATCGTCGTCATACACCGAAGAGGGATGGCGGCAGAGCGCCTGCACGTTCATTTGCATGTAGGAAAAGAGGGGCAGAGCGCTGAGCAGTTCGTGCAATTCTTCAGCATCCCTGACGTCAAATATGCTGATACTGGCCTGGCTGCCGACAATGCGCCAGAGATGGCGCCATTTTCCCTCTCGCTGTAGCCTGTGCGAATATTCCCGTTCGCGCTGTTTAATATCACTGGCTTCGGCCCTGGTCATTGACGCTGGCAAATTGACAGTCATTTCTACTTTAAACAACATACACAGCTCCTTTTTGCCTGGATCGAACCCTGCCTGGGTTCGCCTGATTTTTTAGGGGCAGCCTTTCTGCTGCCTGCTTTCTGCAATGCGCCTTCACCATAACATCCTTCAAAGGGGCGTTATCGGCCATTTCCTGCCGCATAATATCGGTTACGTTGTCGCGCTGTGCTATTCTGCGGCCCATCCCATTCCGCAAGCAGAGAATACCGTGAGTACAAAACAGGATAAGCGTAAAAAACGCGCGAAAGAAAAAGCGAAACAGGCCAACAAAAGCCGCGCGCACGGCCGCAAACTTGATGCAATTGGCCGCCAGAACTACGAAGCGACGCCGGAAATGGTTGAACTGTTTCACACGCTCCCTGCACTGGACGAAAGCGGTGATATGCCCTTCGTCAATGCCGTTTACGACTGGTCACTGGCCGAGTATCAGTTCGACGGTGAAAATGAGGAAGGAGAAGCATTGCAGGTTGCCGCGCTGTGCGTGATGTATATTCACTGGGTGACCAGCGGCGGTTCAACGACGCTGGTGCAGAACGAACTGATTGAAGCGGCGCTGCGCCTGGTGGAAGACAATGAAGCCTTTAAACAACGCTATCAGGCAGCGCAAGACGCGGCGAATAACGCCTAAAAAAAGGGCAGGTTCCGCATGGAATCTGCCAGTCATCTTGCCAACCCTACTTCATGATCCCTCCCTTCTTATCCGGGATAGCGGTGCAGGACTGCATCACGCCAGATAAGAGGGCGGTTTTGTTTATCTCTTACCTTACTTGCTGGTGTATGCCGTCAGGCTGTCCATTGAATCGCGGGCTATTTGCCACAGATCGTCTTCCCAGTGTGTCGGGCTGAGCAGCTCCGGGCACCATACGCCGCTGTAGCCGGTTTTATTCACCGCAGCCACCCAACGATCGATATCCACTTCACCTTCACCCGGCTGATAGTTACGCTGTACGCGCTCGTCCCACGCCTCTCCCGGGTGCAAACGGCGGCCATCGCAAAAATGCACGCCATAAATCAGATTAACATCAAGGGCTTCCACCTCTTCCGGGGTTGTATCACCACCGGCGTACAGGTGCCAGAAATCAATCACGACGCCGACATTATCGGCACCGACAGCATCGATAATCGCCTGGCCCTGTTTCAGGCTGTTAAACGGCGTAAAGGCAACCACCTCGATCTGGAATTTAATGCCGTACTGTGCGCCAATCGCCGCAATATCCCGGACGTTTTGCGTCAGAATCTCCGTACGCTCTGCTTCAGACAGCGCATCGATTTCATTCAGCGCCATAATCTGTACCACCGGGCAGCCCAGCGCCTGAGCGGCACGGCAAATTTTGTCCGCCTCATCCAGCATTTCGCGGCGTTCCTGCGGCTGATGACGGCCAATGCGCTTCAGCGCATTAATGCAGCTGATTTCAATATTGTAGTGCTGCATCAGCTGTTTATACTTTTCCAGCGTTCCGCCGTGCTCCAGGTAACGGAACAGGTGCTCCGGCAGCAGTTCCAGTGCATCAAAGCCCGTTTCATGGGCGATACGCAACTGAGTCACCGCGTTAGAATGTAAAACGGAAACGCCATGTAACGCTTTTTTCATCGGTCATCTCTCATTCTGATTGCTTCAATGCGCGACGAGACTGAATGATATCTATCAGAGTGAAATGATAGATTTGATAGTTTGATATCATTCATCACCTTCGATCATTATCTGACGTCTGGTGGCCTGCGAATGGAGACAGCCTAAGGTTAAAGGAATTTAAATTCCATTTAATATATAAATGAAATATAAATTCTTTGAAGTTGATCATGTTTTGCCATGACGTTATCGACCAAATGATAGATAATGATAGAAAAACATCATACTTTTCATCGATGACGACGATGCGAATCGCGTAGTTCAATCCTGCCGGGATAAAGCGCGTTGTGTTCCTCAATCCAGGGAGAGGTCAGACGACGCACCGCATCGGGCACCAGTTCGGAAAAGGGTTGGCCGCAGGTGGTCAGGCAATAGCTCTCCGATGCGGCCAGTTCAATCCCGTCAAAGCCAACAATTCCCATCAAACCTGAGGCATTTGCTGCCCGCAACGCTTCAATTGCCCCGATGGCCAGAACGTCATTTTCGCAAAACAGGGCGTCAATTCGACGGTCTGCACTGGTCTGATTTAAATAGTGAGCGAGGGTATGATAGCCGCTGGCTCGCTGATAATGATTGGCATGCAGCATGGTGATACGCGCTTCATCAACGCCCAGTGCCAGCAGACGGTCGCGGTAGCCGTCAAAGCGTAAGAGCTGGCTGGAGTCGGTATCCGGGCCTTTCATGTAGCCAAAGCGGCAGAAGCCTTCACCGTGCAGCAGATCGGCCATAGCAACGCCAGCCTGATATCCGTCAGTGGTGACCACCTGAATATAAGGATGAGTACTGCTGCGACCTATCTGTACCAGAGGGATGTGGTGAATATCCTGCGCCAGACGAATAATTTCTTCGCTGAGCAGCGTTCCCATAAACAGCAGTCCGTCAACCTGTAGCTGGTCTGCGAGGGTCAACAGCCCTTCATCGCGCTGGCTGATATTCAACAGCAGAGCAAGATATCCCCGTTGCTGCAGCTGCCGGGTCACTTCGTCCAGCAGCGGCATCAGGTTTGGATTGTGCAGCTCATCAACCACCACGCCGATGATGCGCGAGCTTTTTTTGGACAGACTGCGGGCCAGCAGGTTAGGGCGATAGCCCAGCGCACTGGCGGCGGCCTTCACGCGCTCCAGGGTCGCCGGTGAGATGGATGCACCGTCGGTGAACGCCCGGGATACCGTCCATTTTGATACGCCTGCTCTGTGAGCGACATCGCTGGCGGTCACTTTTCTCATCGGCGCTTTAGGTAAGTTTTTTTTCTGCATGGTGAGCCGTAACCCGCTGTTCTCAGTGTGGAAAAGAATCTGAACCCGAAAATTTTTCGACAGTATAGCAGGCCGGTAGCGATATCTGCACTCGGGTGCAAATATTCCGCTACAAGTGAAAAGGGGGCCAGACAGCAAGTCGGGAGCTAAAAATGGCGTGATTTGACAGAGGGAACGACGAGTCACTCATCGAAGGTAAAACGCCGGTGTCGTGGCTGAAATAGCACGCAAGGCACTGAACAGGGGCGGAAAACCGCCCCAATCAGACGGATTAGCCCGGATAGATACCGCGATCTTTACGCGCCATCAGAATACGTTCACAGGCCACAATATAGGCCGATGTACGCAGGCTGCACTCTTTCTCACGCGCTTTGTCCCAGACGTGGATCATCGCCTCGGTCATGATTTTATCCATGCGTTCGTTTATTTCGTCTTCGCTCCAGAAGAAACTGGCCATATCCTGAACCCACTCAAAGTAGCTGACGGTTACCCCACCGGCGTTGCAGATAACGTCAGGAACCACGGTAATGCCGCGTTCGGCCAGTACGTCATCCGCCTCCGGGAAGGTCGGGCCGTTGGCACCTTCAAGCACCAGGCGGCAGTGCAGCTTCTCGGCACGCTGGCGGGTGATTTGACCTTCCAGCGCGGCCGGGATCAGAATATCCATTTCCACGTCCCAGAAAGCGTCATCGCTAATCACGTCAGCCCCGGTGAAGCCGGCGATTTTTTTATGAGTGGCCTGCCATTCGGTGAGTGCTGCCAGATCGATACCCTGAGCGTTAAACAGCGTTGCGGTGTGATCCTGAATCGCGACCACGCGGCCACCGGCGCTGGCAAACAGGCGAGCGGCCTCGCTGCCAACGTTACCAAAGCCCTGTACGGCAACTCTGGCGCCTTCCAGCTCTATACCGCTGCGGCGTGCCACTTCACGGCCTGTAATAAATACGCCGCGCCCGGTGGCTTTTTCACGGCCCAGAGAGCCGCCAAGGTGGATCGGCTTACCGGTTACCACGCCGGTAATCGTGGTGCCGTGATTCATGGAATAAGTATCCATCATCCAGGCCATCACTTTGCCATTGGTGCCGACATCCGGTGCCGGAATATCTTTCTGTGGCCCAATAATCAGACCGATTTCGCTGGTGTAACGACGGGTCAGACGCTCCAGTTCGCCTTCCGACAGGGCGAAAGGATCGACGCGAATACCGCCTTTTGCGCCGCCGTAAGGCAGGTTTACCGCCGCGCATTTAATGGTCATCCAGGCGGAGAGTGCCATCACTTCATTCAGGTCGACGTTCGGGTGATAGCGCACACCGCCTTTACCCGGCCCGCGTGAAAGGTTGTGCTGCACGCGAAAGCCTTCGAAGTGACGAATAGTCCCGTCATCCATCTGGAGTGGAATATCAACAATCAGCGCACGTTTCGGATGGCGCAGTGTGTCGATCCAGCGCGACAGTTCGCCAAGATAGGGGGCCACGCGATCGATTTGCTGCAGGTAGGTTGACCAGGCTGTCTTGCTGCCTTCAGATACGTAAGATAGCTTTTCCATAACAAACCTTTATTTTATTAGCACCGCTTCGCCTGAGATGAGAATGCACCGGCGCGGGGTGCTTAGTTATAACTACTAATTACCGTGGATTGCTCAGGACATCTCACTGAGCTGCCATCAATTTAACACCAAAAAAAAGTTTCAAACTTATTAAATAATTGTAAATTGCTCCGTTTTGGTGCAAAAAAACCACCTGAAACTGCATAGTTACCCTCGGCATTCGGGCAGAGTTGCTTAACCGGCGGTTTTCAGCTGATAGTTATGCAGGTAAACTGCATATTGCCATTTTTATTATATTTTTCAGAAATTTGAATGCGATCATACTTTGGTGTTGATGCCCGCCGTGAGTGTTGAATCACATTGAATAAACATCATGCCGCCCAGATTCAGGAGAAGAAACTATGTTAACGGACGCTGAAAGCCTGAAGCAGAGCTTTCCACTGTTAAATGAGTTATGCGCACTACAACCCGTCACCTGGTTCAACCCTCGCTACACCAGCATGCAGGAAGGTTATCCTCACGTAGGGCTGAGTGCTGAACAGGTAGCCGATGCGGCCGCAAGGCTTGAACGTTTTGCTCCCTGGCTGGCCATCGCTTTTCCGGAAACTCAGGCCAGCGGCGGCATTATCGAATCGCCGATCTGTCCACTGCCCGAGCTGCAAGCGGTGTTAGATGCGCGTTATGGCCAGCAGTTGACGGGCGCTCTGTGGCTAAAAAAAGACAGCCATCTGCCGGTTTCCGGGTCAATTAAGGCGCGTGGCGGTATTTATGAAGTGCTGGCGCATGCCGAAAAGCTGGCAATTGAGGCTGGATTGCTCACACCGCAGGCTGACTACGTTCGCCTGGCAGAGCCTGAATTTCGCCAGTTCTTTGGCCAGCACCGTATCGCGGTAGGTTCCACCGGTAATCTCGGTCTGTCGATTGGTATTATCAGCGCCGCACTGGGATTTGACGTTACGGTACATATGTCCGCCGACGCCCGCGCCTGGAAAAAGCAAAAACTGCGCAGCCACGGCGTGACCGTGGTGGAGTACGAGCAGGATTACGGCGTTGCGGTGGCGGAAGGGCGGCGACAGGCCGCTTTGGACGAGCGCTGTTTCTTTATTGACGATGAAAATTCGCACAATCTCTTCATTGGCTACGCGGTTGCGGGCGATCGGCTTAAACAGCAGCTGGCCGAGCAGCAGATCGTTGTAGATGCGGAACATCCGCTGTTTGTCTATCTGCCGTGCGGCGTCGGTGGTGGCCCGGGTGGGGTGGCGTTTGGCCTCAAGCTGGCCTTTGGTGACAGCGTCCACTGCATTTTTGCAGAGCCAACTCATTCACCGTGCATGCTGCTTGGCGTACATACCGGTTTGCATGATGACATTTCAGTGCAGGACCTGGGCATTGATAACGTTACGGCGGCAGACGGGCTGGCCGTGGGGCGCGCTTCCGGCTTTGTTGGTCGGGCGATGGAACGGTTACTCAGCGCCTTTTATACACTGACTGACGAAGAGATGTATGCACTGCTGGGCCTGACCGAGCGGCATCAGCAGCTGGCGCTGGAACCGTCGGCGCTGGCCGGTATGGCTGGCCCGTGGCGGCTGACGGCGCAGAGTGAGCAACTGGAAAAACAGGGGATTTCCGCGCGGGCGCTGGCGGGCGCAACGCATCTGGTGTGGGCGACAGGTGGTGGCATGGTGCCGCCGGATGAGATGGCGAAGTACCGTGTGGCGGCCGCATTAGCGCTTAAAGAGTAAACAATCATCGTCTTCAGAGTAGTCGGTCGGGCGATAAGCGTGCATCCGTGCTTTGCCTGGAACGGAAGAAACGGTATTCTAGCGCCGAAAAAGTTTCCTAAATTGAGGTCGACATGATTATTAAACCACGCATTCGTGGCTTCATCTGTGTTACTGCCCACCCGGCGGGTTGTAAAGCTAACGTAGAAAAACAGATCGAGTACGTTACTGCTCAGGGCGAGATCGCTTCCGGCCCGAAAAAAGTTCTGGTCATCGGCGCCTCAACGGGTTACGGCCTCGCAGCGCGTATTTCCGCTGCATTCGGCTGCGGTGCCGACACGCTGGGCGTGTTCTTTGAACGCCCGGGCGAAGAGAGCAAACCAGCCACCGCCGGCTGGTATAACTCCGCAGCATTCGAAGAGTTCGCTACTGCTAAAGGTCTGTATGCGAAAAGCATCAACGGCGACGCTTATTCTGATGCCGTTAAGCAGAAAACAATTGAACTGATCAAACAGGACCTCGGTCAGGTTGATCTGGTGGTGTACAGCTTGGCCGCGCCGCGCCGTACCCATCCAAAAACCGGTGAAGTGTTCAACTCCACGCTGAAGCCAATCGGTAAATCACTGGTCACCCGTGGTCTGAATACCGATAAAGAAACCATCAATGATGTGGCGCTGGAACCGGCTTCACAGGAAGAGATCGAAGGCACCGTCGCGGTGATGGGCGGCGAAGACTGGCAGATGTGGATCGACGCACTGCTGGAAGCCGGCGTGCTGGCTGAAGGCGCAAAAACAACGGCCTTCACCTACCTGGGCGAGAAAATCACCCACGATATCTACTGGAACGGTTCTATCGGCGAAGCGAAAAAGGACCTGGACAAGCGCGTTCTGACCATTCGCGACACCCTGGCTGCTCACGGCAACGGCGACGCGCGCGTTTCCGTGCTGAAAGCGGTTGTCACTCAGGCCAGCTCCGCGATCCCGGTAATGCCGCTGTATCTGTCACTGCTGTTTAAAGTGATGAAAGAGAAAGGCACCCACGAAGGCTGTATCGAGCAGGTTTACGGTCTGTTCAAAGACAGCCTGTACAATGCATCACCAATTCTGGATGAAACCGGTCGTCTGCGCGCTGACTACAAAGAGCTGCAGCCGGAAGTACAGGAAGAAGTGACGCGCCTGTGGTCCGTTGTGACCGACGAGAACCTGAACGAGCTGACCGATTTCGCCGGCTATAAAGCTGAGTTTATGCACCTGTTCGGCTTCGGTCTGGAAGGCGTTGACTACGCGGCTGACGTTAATCCGGACGTGAAAATCAACAATCTGGTGCAGATGTAATTCCTGCCCGGATGAATGAACGGAGCAGCGACTGAGTTTTTAAGCGCGCTGCTTCATTCAGCGTGATCAACCGCCATCGGTAGCCGATGGCGGTTTTTTTTGCCCCATATAAAAGTATCGCCAGCCAGCGTATTAGCAATCAAAGATAGTGCGTATCAGAATTTATTAAAAATCCACGAGCTTTAAGGTGGTGTAAGTAGATAATTTGCGACATTTTTTGCTATTATCACTGCGCTTCCTTACAGATGAAAACTCGCAAAGTAAAACTAAGCCTGTTACGGGGCTTTAACTGTGTGCAACGGACGGATTTTGCACTGTTACCTCTTTCTCCTGCGCTAGCAGGAATGCAATCTGGTGATGATATGAATAAATTAGTTCCGGCGCTGATGATGGCTTTTTTAGTCACGGGTTGTGCTGTTCATCCGCAGCCTCGAATTGCCCCACCGCCTCCGCCACCACAGCCGGTTGTTGAAAAACCAACCCTGAGCGCATTCGATGCGCGCGTTGGGCAGTGCCGTGATGAGCTGGACGCACTCCAGTCCTATAACGTCTCGGTTTATCAGCAGTACCGTCAGCGTTTCGACCGCATCAACGGCCAGTTGAGCAAATATATGGAAATTCGTGGCAAAATTGGCAGCGACATTGACGATATCGCCTTACCAAAATATCAGTTCAATCTGCGCAATCTTTGCTTCGATATCCGCAGCGAACTGACTCGCCAGATTGTTAAAGAAGCCTGATAGTCGACGCGGCAGCATCATGCTGCCGCACTGCTTACTGGCTGTTCTCCCGCGTATAAAGCACAAATTCAATTTTGCCGTCGGCGTACTCGTGCGGTTCGTTTTGCTGCTCCAGATATTTCAGCATCAGCGTCATTGAGCGCTGCGCCATCTCCCGCGTGTTTTGATCGAGCGCCAGTGCCAGCGCATCCTGCGCCAGCAGCGAGCGTGTGGTGGGATACAGTTCATGGGTGATAAAGACCGTTTTATTTAGCAGCCGATAGCGCGCCAGCGCCTCGCCAATTTCGCGATTTCCCAAACCGGTATTGTAAACCCCGTGAATCGTTTTGCTCTCGTACAGCTGCTGCTCCAGCAAGCGGCTGACCTGCTGGCGGTCGTCCAGTGCCGCCAGCGCTTTATGCACCCGCAGATGCGGAAACTGACTGGCCAGTACTGCGCTGAATCCCTCCACCCGCTGCCGGTGCGCCAGGTAATCCATCCGCCCGCTGATGATAATCACCTCACCCGGTCCGGCGATCATTTTTCCAATCAGCAGCCCGGCGGTGCGCCCGGCCTGTAGCTGATTAATCCCGACGTGGCACAAACGCTTCGCCCCTGGCAGGTCGGTCGCCAGCGTGATCACCGGGACGTTGCGCTGGTAACAGTGCTCAAGTGCGGCATAGATCGCCGGATGCGCGTGGGCAAAAACAATAATGCCGTCGCGCTGCTCGCTGGCCTTGACGATCTGCGCCGCCAGCAGTTCGGGGTTATCTTCGGCGATCAGCGTGCGGTGCAACGTTACCTGACCGTAGCCGAGCTGACCGGCAAGATTGCTAAAGTCCTGGCTCAGCTGGCTGAAGAAAAAGGCATCGCTGCTGCTCAGCAGCAGGGCGATCTGCCACGGCTGGCGGTGTGCGTCCGGCAAAATACGCTTCAAACCCGCTTCTCGTGCCGCCTGCAGAACCCGGCGCGTCGTGGCCGGGGAAACTCCGCCGCGCTCGTTAAGTACCCGATCGACAGTAGCAACGCCCACGCCAATCTGCTTTGCCAGCTCCTCCAGCGTGATCTTTGTCACTTATTCCTCCGCATGATGGATTTCCATCAAAAAGTCGATTCAGCCAGTATATTCACTGGCGCTATCCTGGCAATCGAACACTGATGTTTAACCTATAAAGGCGTCGCAAAATGGTACAAAAACGTAAGTTTGCTCTGCTGGGCACCGGATTTATCGGCCAGGTTCATGCTAAAAACCTGGCGGCCCACCCGGATATTGAACTGGTCATGGTGGCCGATCAGGATCGCAGCCGCGCCGATGACATTGCCAGCCGCGACGGTGCGCGCGTGGGCAGCGTAACGGAGGCGATTAACAGTGATGCCATCGATACCATCCTGATTGCGACGTCAACGCCATCACACGCGGAGTTCCTGGCCGCATCGGCGGCAGCCGGGAAGGCGGTGTACTGTGAAAAACCTATTGACCTGTCGCTGGATAAAGCCCGCCGGGTTGTGGAAGAAGTCGCACGCCATCCGGTCCCGGTGACGGTCGGCTTCAACCGCCGCTTCGATCCCAGCCACAACCAGCTGAAACAGCATTTGCAGCAGGGGCTGATTGGGAAAGCGGAGCTGATCCAGATGGTCTGCCGTGCGTCTGAGCTGCCGCCGCTGAGCTATCTGCAAACCTCCGGCGGCCAGATGCGCGATCAGGCCATTCATTTCTTCGATCTGCTGCGCTGGCTGACCGAAGATGAAGTTGAAACCATCGGAGCCATGGGATCGGCGCTGGCGATGCCGGAAATTGCCAGTTTCGGCGATGTTGACACCTCGGTGCTGATGATGAAAATGCGCAGCGGCGCACTGGCACAGCTGGATAATACCCGTCGCACCGGTTACGGCTATGACGAGCGCATTACCGTACTGGGTTCGCAGGGGATGTCCGACTCCGCGGCACAAAGTCCGCAGGGTGCAACGCTTTACAGCACCTCCGGTATCAACCGACCACCGCTGTATGCCGACTGGTTCAACCGCGTGAAAGAAACCTATTATCTGCATCTGGATGCATTTGTCCGCTCGCTGAACGGCGAGGCAGTATCGGTGCCGGGTCTGCACGACGGGCTACAGGCGCAGGCGATTGCCGAAGCGGCGGTTAAATCGCTGGAAACCGGAACCTTCTGCAAGGTGGAGCAGCTGTAAAATATGGCCGCAGCCGATCGCCGCGGGCGGTCGGTTTCATCCTCTTGCTTTCATCGTACAGACCATTTTTCTCACGCGTAGCAGATCGAACAAAGAGTCACTCCTTTGCTATATGCTAATGACGATCGCTGCAAAGGGCATGTCATCAAAAAATACCCTTACGCAGTGAATCGGCCATTACCGGAATTGAAAAAGCCGCCAGAAACGAAGGCGGCTTTTTTTTGATGGCTGTCAGATGCTGAAACTACTTCTCTTCGTTAAACACCTGACCAATCTGCCGACGCACTTCATCCATTGCCGCCAGCGTATCAATAGACGCAGAGAGCGGGCGAACCGGCGACTCAGTTTTACCCTGTCCCACGCACCAGGCGAAGTGAACGGCTTCATGGAACAGCTGGTCGTAGCGATTACGCGGCTCATCGAAGTGCAGTACTTTTCCCCCCTGACTTGAGGTGAGGGTAAACGGCCCCGGCGCGTAGAAGGATGCGCCGCCGATCTCCAGCGTGGCATCACGTCCGGCAATCACCGCCGCGCACGGCGTATTACTGAACAGGGTGGTATTCAGCACAGAGTGCATGCCGTTGTTGTGGGTCAGCAGCATTGAGGTCTGACCGTTCACACCGCCCGGCACCTGCTGCCCGGTGGCGTGGATGGACACCGGCGCACCGGCGACTTTCACGCTGAAGCCGATCAGATAGCTGCCGAGATCCATCATCGGCCCGCCCGCTAAATCTGCGTTGAAGATACGGTGATCGGGGGTGAAAAATTCACCGTGGTCGGCAAGCAGGGTATGCAAATCCCCCAGCACACCATCCTCCAGCAGCTGGGTGATAATGTCGTATTTTGGCAGGAAGTCGCACCACATCGCTTCCATACACAGCAAACCTTTAGCTTTTGCCAATTCGGCCAGGCCACGCGCCTGCTGCGCGTTGAGCGCCAGCGGTTTTTCAATCAATACGTGCTTACCAGCGTTCAGCGCCTGTAGTCCGTCGGGGTAGTGATGGTTATGCGGTGTAGCGATGTACACCGCATCAATATCCGGTGAGGCCAGCAGCTCGGCGGCACTGCCAAAAGCCTGCGGAATGCCCATTTTGCTGGCGAAGGCGCTGGCCCTGTCCTGCGAACGGGAGGCTATCGCCACCAGCTGCTGCGAGGTGAACTCTTTCAGCGCGCGGGCAAAGCGTTCGGCAATCCAGCCCGGGCCGATAATGCCCCAGCGCAGCGAGGGAACGGCGTGGGGATCGAGCGTACGGGCCTTGGGTAATGAAGACGGAAACATGGCAGCTCCTGATTATTATGTGTAGGGCATCAAGCAGATTGAGTGGCCGCCGGGCGGCGCTATTTCACTATAGTCAGCGGATTTTACGGGGGAAACCGCTTTTATGATGGAAATCCATCAATTTGCTGAGGCAAGCCGCGATTAATAATCTTTAAGCAAAAACAGCGCATTGCGCGCTGTTTCGGGATGGGAAATGAACGGTTGAATTCAAATCAGATTGAATCGGTCATCAGGTTTAAGCGGTGGCGGTAGCGCTTCATTGTTCATATCGCGCAGGGTGCGTTCGATGGTATTACAAATGGCATTCAACGGCAGATCGTTGGAATCGACGCCAAACGGGTCTTCCAGCTCTTCCGCCAGCGATTCCAGCGACAGGAAGGTGTAGGAGATAAACATCGACACTACCGGCGTCATATAGTGCAGGTCGGTGACCAGCGCAAAGGGCAGCAGGGTACAGAACAGATACACCGTGCGCTGAAGTATCAGGCTGTAGGCAAACGGGATCGGCGTGTTGCTGATACGTTCGCAGCCGCCCAGCACCTGCGACAGGGTATTCAGATTATGGTCAATGCCGTTATATAGCAGGTCGGAGATCGCACCGCGATCGCGCTGCTGCGCCAGCCACTCGCCGAGGGCGAGCAGCAGCCGGTTAGCGCGAAACGGGCTGTTGAGCACCTCATTTTGCCAATCGGCAGGGAGCAGACGCCGGATATCGTCACTGCTGTCCGTGCCGCGCAGCTGATGTTTCAGCGCCCAGCTAAAGGCCAGCAGCAGGGCGGTAAATTCGGCCACCGCCGCCGGATCGCGACGCAGCGCGCCTTTAGCCTGACGCAGCAGCGAGCGGCTGGTAATCAATAGCGTTCCCCACAGCGTACGTGCCTCAACGAATCGGGCATAGCTGGCGCTGTTGCGAAAACCGAGGAAGATCGCAATCGCCACACCCAGCAGGCTGAACGGCGCGGTGGTCAGATGCACGCCCAGCGTTTCGTACCATTGCAGGCTGATTACCGCAATAATCGACATCAGCAGATTCAGGCCAAGGCGAAACATAATTTTGGACAGCACCGCGCCGCGCCAGGAAAACAGACGGCGGAACCAGTGCTGATGGGGACGAACGATCATGGCAATATTTCCAGTGAGTTAGACACAAAGCGGCAATGCAAAGCCAATATTGATATTTAAATCTGCGGCAATTTTATGGAAATCTGAAGGCATATCTTATTACCACGGATTACCACGGAGTTAGCTTATGAGCCAGATTGCACGCCGGATTAAACTCGGCCTGATGTTACAGGGAGCAGGTGGTCATATGAATGCCTGGCGGCACCATAACGTACCTGCTGACGCCAGCGTCAATGTTAACTGGTATCACCAGCTGGCGCATCAAGCAGAAGACGCCGGACTGGATTTTTTATTCGTTGCCGACGGTTTGCACATTAATGAGAAGTCGCTGCCGCACTTCCTTAACCGCTTCGAACCGATTGCGCTGCTCTCCTCGCTGGCCTCGGTCACGCACCGGATCGGCCTGGCCGGGACCATTTCCACTTCGTACAGCGATCCCTTCACCGTTGCACGGCAGGTAGCATCGCTCGATCTGCTCAGCGGCGGTCGAGCGGGCTGGAACGTGGTGACCTCGCCGCTGGAAGGATCGGGGCGCAACTTTGGCCGCGCACATCCGCAGCATTCAGAGCGCTATCGCATTGCCGAAGAGTATTTACAGGTGGTGCAGGGGCTGTGGGACTCGTGGGAGGATGACGCTTTTATTCGTGACAAGCAGAGCGGCGTGTTCTTTGATGCCTCAAAACTGCACGCGTTGAATCATAAAGGCGAATACTTCTCGGTGGCCGGGCCGCTGAACATTCAGCGTTCGCCGCAGGGACAGCCGGTCATTTTCCAGGCCGGTGCCTCCGATACCGGTATTGCTCTGGCGGCCAAAACCGCTGATGCGGTGTTTACTAACGCCCGCACTCTGGAAGAAGCGGAAAGCTATGCGCACAAGCTGGACGCTGAAGCTCGTGCTCAGCAGAAACCGACCCCGGGAATTTTCCCCGGCATCACGCCGATTGTCGGCAAAACGGAAGCCGAAGCGGAAGAAAAATACCGCTATCTGCTGTCGCTGCTGTCGCTGGACGATGCCCTCAGCTATCTGGGGCGCTTCTTCGATCATCATGACTTCAGCCAGTACGATCCTGACGGTCCGTTCCCGGAACTGGGCACGCTGGGAGAAAATACCTTCCGTTCAACCACCGATCAGATCAAGCGGCTGGCGAAAGAGGAACAGCTGACGGTGCGCGAAGTGGCCTATCGCACCACACTGCCGAAGGGGGAATTCTTTGGTACGCCGGAGCAGGTGGCGGACACCTTTATTCGCTGGGTGGAGCAGGGCGGAGCCAGCGGTTTCATCATCTGTGGTCCGGTACTGAACGAGGCGCTGGAAGACGTGACTCGTTATGTGCTGCCAATTCTGGCCGAACGCGGCTACTGGCAGCAGGACGATCGCACCACGCTGCGCGAGCGGCTGGATTTGCCGGTGCGCGAAAACCGTTATGCGGGAAGCGCTGAACAGCAGCTGACTCACGCAGGCTGATTTTTTAACCCGCGTAGCAGTTCAAGCAGCCAGCGGCAGGCATCGCGCTGGCTGTTTTTCTGCCAGCTGTAAATTTTGACCGTGTAGCGCGGAATGGCAAACGGCAGCGGATGGATTGCGTACTCCACGCTGTGCTGCAAACGCTCGGCGGCATAGCGCGGAATGGTCATCAGCAACGGGCTTTGCGCGATGATAAACGGTGCGCCGAGTACCGACGGCATCCGCAGAGCAATATGTCGTTCCAGCCCCAGCAGCGCCAGCTCGCTATCGATATACCCCGTTTCCTCATTCCACGGAGTGACCACCAGATGCCGGGCGGCAATATACTGCGCCAGGTCAACAGGCCGATCCGCAGGGAAAAAACGCGGCGAGGCGATCACCACGTATTCATCTTCCATCCAGTCCATTTCGTCAATGTCCGGCAGCCGGCGATCGTGGGTCTCGCTGAATCCTAATGCGAAGTCCACCCGCCCGGCCATCAGTTCGTGCAGCGCCACTTTCTGTTCGCTGTGAATCAACTGAAAGCGAATCCACGGTGCGAGCTGCTGGACTTTCGCCATCAGCGCGGGGAACAGACTGAAGGTGGTGAAGTCGGTGACCGCAAAGGTGAATTCGTGCTGGCTGGTTGCCGGATCGAAGCGGGGGCGTTTCTGCACGCTCTGGTTAAGCTGCGACAGGCTGTTATTTACCGATTCCGCCAGCGCGGTGGCAAAAAGGGTGGGCTGCATTTCGTGGCCCACCCGGTAAAACAGCTCATCGCCAAGATGGCGGCGGAGGCGGCTTAGCGCATGGCTCAGCGCCGAATTACTCAACGCCAGCTCCTCCGCCGCGCGAGCGACCGACTGGTGTCGCCAGACCGCGTCAAATACCAGCAGCAGATTGAGGTCGAGGTTACGTAAATTTGGATGCATAAAATTCACTATATACTGATAACAATGCACTTCATTCATCCGAGATTAGCGGGTATTCTGCCCGCCATCAACTCAATGTAAGACGGGAATATCCATGAAACTTGTTATCCGCCGCGCTGAACGCAGCGATGCCGCACTGATCCTCGCGATGATCGCCGAACTGGCCGAATACGAAAAAGCGCTGCATGAAGTGATTGCCACACAGCAGGATATTGAGCAGACGCTGTTTGCTGATGACAGTAAATCGGAAGGGCTGATTTGTGAGATCGATGGCGTCCCGGCGGGCTATGCGGTGTTCTTCACCAGCTACTCTACCTGGCTGGGGAAAAACGGTATTTACCTGGAAGATCTGTACGTTTCACCGTGTTTTCGCGGACAAAAGGCCGGGAAGCAGCTGCTGCGCCACATTGCCAAACTGGCGGTAGAACGGGGCTGCGGTCGTCTGGAGTGGAGCGTGCTGGACTGGAATCAGCCCGCCATCGATTTCTATAAAAGCATCGGTGCAGCACCGCAGGACGAGTGGGTGCGCTACCGCATGGAAGGCGCGGTGCTGACGGACTTCGCCGCCTCCTGATCGCCCGTTATTCCTGACTGGCTGGTTCGCGGCCTCAACCTTATTAAGCCAGCCGGCAACCAGTCACTCAGCTTAACAGCCCCGCCAGAAAGCCAGCCCGCTCTCTGGCTCAATCGTATCGATTCTCCGCAGATTCAATCGACTTAACGTACCCGCAGAGTGAGAAGCTTCAATAATTCAGCAAGTTTCGCTGTTTTTCCGTCACTTAACGCCGCTTTGCATCCTCCCGACGCTATCTTCATCACCCTGCGGTGAAGCCATTCTGTAATCGCGTATCGAACCCGGCCTCATATTTAAGTTAATTATCACTCATTCCTTTTTTATTCTTATTATCAATTGGTTGCCTGGTAATGACGGGCTGGCGCTTCTGCTCCATTGCACACTTCAATGACAACGCAACGTTTTTTGAGCGAAAAAGTTCCGCGACAAATTGTAAATAATTATTAATTTGAGATTGATAATGGTTATCATTTATATATGATGTCGCAAAATATAAAGATTCACCTGCAATACCCTTTTAGATTCGTTACACACCCGTTTGTACAGGAAGCCGATGCCGGGCAAATACCAATAAAATAGATCAGGGTATTTGACATGCTCAAATTTTCATCCCGCAGGGGATTGCTGCAGACGTCTCTCGTCATGGGAACGTTTTTTACCGCTGCCGTTAACGCCGCAGAAGCGCCTTCTGCGCAAAACGACGTGGCGACCAGCGCTAACACCAGCCAGAAACAGAATCTGGTCAAACCGGTTAAAAACAACGAACCGGTAATGACCGTGACCGCCCCGGAGATCAAAAAAGTCGCCGGGACTAAAACCACCATCACCGCTGACGAGCTGCAAAAGCGCGGCAGCAACGATTTCGGATCGGTGATGCGCAACCAGCTGGCGATTAGCGCCACCGGTTCCAGCGGCGGCTCTTCCGACGGTAAAAGCGGCTTCGACCGCGGCGGCTACACCGGCTACAACATTCGCGGCCTGGAAAGCAACCGCGTGGCGCTGGACGTTGACGGCATTCCACAGCCGGATGCGACCGGCCGCAGTTACGCCAGCCGTGCGGGCGTGAACACCTTCGGGATTGGCCGCGACTACATCGATCCTTATGTCTACGGGCAGATCGATATCGTTGCCGGTGCCACCGAAACCTCCTACGCCAACAACGCCATGGGCGGCTCCGTCTCCTTCCAGCCGAAATCTGCAGATGATTATCTGCAGCCGGGTAAAGATACCTATTTCGGCTATCAGAGCGACTACGATTCTTCCAGCCGCAGCTGGCACAACGGCATTACCGCTGCCGCAGGCGATCAGACCATGCGCGGCCTGATTGCCTACAGCCGCCGCGACGGTCAGCAGACCCGCAATAACAGCGGCGTGCATGATGCCTACCCGGCTAACTGGCACTCCGACGCGCTGTTAACCTCGGGCATCTGGCAGCCAAACGACGAGCACAAATTTACCGGCGTGCTGGATTTCTACAGCAAGGTTAAACACACCAACTACGACAGTTGGAACAGCAGCGGTTCTGCGATCCTCGGCCCGGCCAACCAGCAGAGTAATACCCGCCGCTGGGGTGCTTCGGTGAAGGATGAGTGGACGCCGTCGAGCCAGTGGGTTGACAGCCTGACCACCAAAGCGTACTGGCAGAAGACCGAAGCCCATGACAACACGCTGATGCCGGATGAAATGACCGGCAACATGCAGCGCGTGTACTCCGACTACAATGTGAAAACCTGGGGGCTGGAAACGCAGCTGGCGAAAACTCTGGGCCGTCATAACCTGAGCGCCGGTCTGAACGGTCGCATCAGCGATGCAGAACGCCCGTTCAGCCAGTCTCCGGCACCGGGTCCGTTCAGCGTGGTGATGAAGCCGCAGGGCGACAGCCGCACCACGGTACTGGGTGGCTTCGTGCAGGACGATATCCAGTTCGATCTCAGTGGCCACAACTTCTCGGTGGTGCCAGGCGTACGCGTGGCCCATCAGGAAACCAAACCGCAGAATCTGGATAATCTGACCGCCAACAGCACCGCGCTGAACGGCGCGTCGGTGGAAACGCTGTACGGTAAAACTAATAAAGATACTCAGGTGCTGCCGTCAATCAGCTTCAACTACGATCTGACGCCAACCCTGATGACCTATATCCAGTACAAGCGCGGCGCGCAGTTCCCGAACGCCAGCCAGCTGTACGGTTCGTGGAACCTGGGTTCAAGCTATGCCGGTCCGCAGCAATATGCATTGATTGGCAATACCGATCTGGATACGGAAACCAGCAACAACTTCGAGTGGGGCGTGAAGGGTGAAGCGGTTGAAGGCGTAACGCTGAACACCTCGCTGTACTACAACAGCTATAAGAACTTTATTGCCTATTCCCGCTACCGTCGTGCGGCGAACCCGGACAAGTTCGTTAACGTACCGTCTAATATCTACACCACCTATCAGGCTGAAAACCGCGATAAGGCTTATATCTGGGGCGGTGAGATCAGCACCAAAGTTAACTTTGGTACCTGGTTTGAAGAGGTTAACGGCCTGAGCGCTAACCTTGGCGTGGCATACAGCAAAGGTCAGTCGAAGTCGAGCTACAACGGCGACAAGTACATCGATCTTGAAAGCGTTGCACCAATGAAAGCGATTGTTGGCGTGGCGTGGGACGATCCGGCCCAGCGTTACGGTGCCGCAGTGACCGCCACCTTTGTTAAGGGCAAGCAGGCTGAAGCCACCAACCGCGAAAGTTACACCAACGTGGGTACGCCAATCACCGATTCCACCGCAGAATATATGCGCGTGCCGGGCTACGGTATGGTGGATATGACCGCATGGCTGCGCGTGAGCAAAAACGTGAAGCTGAGCGGCGGCGTATATAACCTGACCGATCGTAAATACTGGGATTATCTCAGCAGCCGTGAGCTGACGGAAAGCACCGCGCAGGATGGCTACGACAATGCACTGGCCGTTATGCCGGGCCGCAGCTTCCAGCTGGGTGTAAACGTCGATTTCTAATCGTTGTTAGTACCGCATTAATACTCAACCCCGCGTTTACACGCGGGGTTTCTTTTTGTGGGGAAAAAATAGAAATAGTTAATTGCGTGTCGTAATAAGATTTATTACTGATAGTTTCACCTGAACTTGATTTGTTCTTATATTAAGAACGTTCTTATTTCTATCTTTTATCGACAGGCTTTGACCGTGCGGATAATCTTAATTTTTTAAAAATCCTGTACAAGGCGGAATCCGGAGGGTAGTTTTTCATTTTTCACGGAGACGCTTACCTTCAGAGTCAATTCATCATCAGTCTCTGTCAATAAGGACTGAAAAATGAAGCCCCGATCAAAAATCACCCTCGCTATTTCTGCCGTTATTATTATTTCCGCCGCCTCAGTGCTCACCTACAAAATCAAAGCAGACAATAAGCAGCGCTATATTTTTCAACAGGCAGAATCCGGTGTATTGAAATATCAACTTGCGCTGGGGAATCGGTATTTAAACGACCATGATATGCAGCATTCAGCGTACTGGCTAAGCAAAGCCGCGAAGCAGGGAAGTCATGAGGCGATGGATCAATTGGGCATTATTGCCTATTACCTCAAGAGCAAGACCTATCCTTCAACGGAAGATAAGCAGCTTTTTACTGAAGTGGAACAGACGCTCAACGCCAGTCGTCGGCCGCAAACCATGCTGGACGTTTATCAGCAGCGGGCCGAAGAAGGCGATATGGAAGCGGTGCTCTCTCTCGGGCTTATGTATAAGCGCGGTAATGGCGCACCGGAAGACTATGCTCTGGCGCGAAAGTATTTCGAACGCTATGCGGCAGCGGATAACACCGCTAACCCCGGCAACGGTGAATATTACCTGGCTTCGATGTATCTGGCAGGGAGTGGTGTTGCGGTTGATGGCAAAAAGGCGCTGGCATTACTGCAAAAATCCTGCGATTTGAAATTCAAACTCTCCTGCTATGAACTCGGCGATCTCTATTATCAGGGCGGGGAGTCCTGGGCGAAAGATTATAAAAAAGGAACGGAACTGCTGGATGTTTACTCTGAGGGAAACAGCCCTGATTCCCGCGCTATGACTTACATTCAAAGTTTATTTACGATGTATCGCGAAGGGGGATATGGCATTAAGCCTAATCCACAGCGAATTCAAGCGATTAAAACCCAGCTGTGCCGCTCCGACGACCTTTACGGGGATGATTGTGAGGGGATAGCACAGCAGTAGAATTAACAGTGGCAGTGGCAGTGGCAGTGGCAGTGGCAGTGGCAGTGGCAGTGGCAGTAATTATGACGCAGGGTCGTCCGTAAAAGCCGGGTATTTATCTACCCGGCCGTGATGCCTCAGCGACGTATTATTCCGCAGGTTTGGCGTGCTGATCGATATGGCCGAGATCGCGTTCCGGGAAGCAGATAGCCCGCAGCCGACGCTTAATCTCGGCGGCATCCGGGAAGCCATTATCGGTTTTACGGTTCCAGATCACCTCATCGTTGACGGTAATCTCATAAATCCCACCGGTGCCCGGCACCAGAGTGACGGAGGCCAAATCGGTGCTGAAGGTGTGAAGCAGCTCCTGGGCCATCCAGCTGGCGCGCAGCATCCAGTTGCACTGGGAACAGTATTGAATTTTAACAGCGGGCAGGGTGCTCATGGTTGCGGGCCTTCCAGTCGGTAAGAAATAAGGTGAAGTGGTTACCGGCGTAATTTTATCCCGAAGCCTGGGTTTTGTCCTGCTGATTGTTATTTCAGACAGCTCTTAAATGGATTGAATAGAATTTTGGCTAACATCAAAAAAAATGTTCATGGAAAGAAAAATGAAAAAAATTAATCAATCACTGTTATTAATGTCCTGTCTGGCATTGGCCTCCTGCTCAACGTTTCATAAATATGCTACCGGTCGATATTATGAGATATACCGTGCGGAAGGCCTGGGTGCCTGTGAATTTAAAACTAAATTTAACGCCTGTGCAGATACCTATTCATTTGACGTAAAAATTTCGGATGATAACGACCGCATTGCCCTTGCCGAATACTTCAGCCCGTCTGACGATGCCAGCTATTTTGGTTTTATTCGCGACGACTATGCCAGAGAGACGCAGCCCATCCGCGATTTTATCATCTGGTCGAAGGCGAACAGCGCAGGCGGCAAGCGAGTGACCGTCAAACGCAAGGCGGGAAATGCTGTAGGTTACCTGTTTGAACACAGCGATGTGGTTTACGTTTTCGACTATATCCACTCGCGGGAAGATATACCGATGCTGATGCTGAATATTGAAGGCAGAGGGCGCTACTTTGGTTTTACCACTGAACAGGCGGAGAATCTGCTGCAGGTACTGGATGCCTGGTACGCCGGGAAATTCACCGGTGAAAAGCTCACCGGTTAAATGCTCACTTGTTAAAACCGGCGGCGCTGGCAAGGGTTAAAACTTCTGGAATCTGAAGCTACCGTCGTCGCAGTTTTTTAGCTGTAAATCGGTAACCGGTTTTTTATCGTAGTATCCTTTTTCGGTCTTATAGACTTCATAAACAAATACCTCGCCGGTTTTATACGATCCGGTCACGTAGTAATAAGAAGTCAGATTGGGCTTAAAGGAAACTGTATGGAAACTGCCGTTATCGGCAATCATACGGATAGCGATATTACCTTTGGCGCTGACCCAGAACTCGCGCCGCATCACTGGCGTTTCCGGGATCTCCGGGAAACCAAGCAGCTTGTTACTCAACTTCGTCTGGAAGCCAATCGCATTATTCGTATAGCCATTATCTGGGGAGTCAAGATTAATGCACTCGGCGGTATTTGGATATACGCGCATATAGTCGAGATTTCTGTTATCAAAACTTATTCCCACGCGATCGCCGGATTCAACGTCCTGCAGTTTGTGGCTATACGTCGCCACAGAACATCCGGTTAATGTGGTGAGTAACATTCCAGCCAGTAAGGTTTTTTTTATCATAACTATTCCGCTGTTATCGTAATCATGGGGTGAATAACAACGACAAAATTTGGTTAGTCGCCGTTATTAACTTCCAGAACAAAAGAATACATTTTCGATATTCTGGCAGCAGACAGCGGAGTCAAAAATAAGATATCTCTGATTACGAGATAATCATTAGCATCACCCCCCACAACAACGGTAATTCCATGAATCACGATAAATAATATTGCCATCAGTATACTTCCATGTAATCGCTTCATAGCGTAATTCGAGGGTCTCAAGATGAGTGCTACTCATCCCGTTAGGGGCAAGGTAGGGGGCAACGGTTGTGAATTTTACGTTTTCAAGGATGATATTGAAATACTCGGCCTCAATACCCGATTCAAGAATGCGATACATCTTGATTGTCGCTTTCTTCATAGTCCTTCCCTCACATACCGCGCGATACAAAAGAGGCGTAGTCTGATCGAATTCTTTTACTATGGTGATCGGGCGATGGATGCGCGTTCCAGTAAGTTTTCCCCAGTTTGGATCTACAGGAATAGTGACGCCGTGGGAAAATGATTTTAACTCGATAGAGCCCAGACGCAGTGGCATTAGACAACTGCCAACAATCGGAGATCCATTTTCATCATCAAGCCATAAATGTGCGGGAGTCGACATGTCATTTCCTTATTGTATTTTTGTATAAGATTAGTCATTTCATAATATTTCTTATGATTGTCATAAGAAAAATATCATGAAAAAGAAAAATACCGGAATTGGCCATAATGGTCCATCAGGGAAAAGTTGAAAAAAGATGATTGCAAACAACAGTGTTAACAATGCAGGGCCACAATAAGAAATAAAAGATGCTGATATTCGCCTGATAATTCTTTTGAGAAAATTCATCATGGTTACCGAATCATACGAGTGATGATATCTGCAATATTACTATCCGTTGCCCATTGTGCTTCAGTTGCGTTAGCGCGTTCAAACAAAGGTTCAATCAGGAAATACATCATTTCCAGTTCTTGAGCGTATAGTGCAGAGTAGTAAGAAGGGTAAGTAAAACACAGGCGCTGAGCGCTATCTGCGGCTTTCTGTACGATACCATACAGGCTGAATCCTACAAAAGCCTTTGTCGTCCGTGCTCCTGCTAACGCACTCATATCAAGACTAAGATTCATGCCAATAGCGACAGATGATGCAACCGCTAAAGCAAAACCTGCTTTTGTCAGGGAGCTGGCCGCGATGTGGACATTCACAGCTATAAGCATTTTTTTAATATTTTCGAGCTGATCGGATGTTTTATTTTTAAAAATATCCTGAAAATATATTTCCAACAGAGTACAAACAATATTGCCATTCTGCAAGAGATGGTATATTCCTTTGGTAAAACGGATATCCTCTGTTTTCTGCTGCTGACAAACATCTTGATATTCATCAGTGAAACAGGACGTGTAATGTAATGCTCGCTGCAATCCCGCACCTGTCGTGTTAATTTGATTTGACACTTCTGTCTTTAAGGCGGTGAGTGCATTGTCGAGTTTCAAAGAAAGAATTTTGTTAGCCTGTAAATAACTAATAATTTTATCGTTGCCGTTCATCATTGCTCCCTATCAGTTAGTTTTATTAACTATCATCCATTCCAATGGAATCACTGTCATAACACTTACGCTGCAATAATAACTGACTCTGCTGCAATTGGCAATAAATATAGCTAAGCTTGCTCAGTCATTACAGTAAATGGTAGTTGCCGTTTATCTATATATTTTTCCCGTGAAGGAACACTACTTTTAAATCCTTTCTGTCGTTCTGATAATTCCAGTAAACGGCCGGCTGGCTAGATGGAAATTTGTTGCGTTATCTGAGGCACCTTATTCTTCAGTATCCGCCTGTTGCGAAATAAACACGAATAGGCGAAAGAAGGGGGGAGGCTATGGACAATTAATGCGCTGCATCCGTCAGTAAGGTATGCCAGCCAGATGCGATGGCATTCAGGATCCAGAATGGCGCCCGAATCCAGGCGCTGTGTATAACTCAGGGATACTGCTCGTCGCTGACGTGCTCCAGCCAGTCCACCACTTTACCGTTTTCGGCTTCGGCAATGGCGATATGGGTCATTGCGCTGCCTGCCGATGCGCCGTGCCAGTGCTTAACGCCGGGTCGTATCCAGACGATATCACCGCTGGCGATCGCCTGAACTTCCTTATCCCACTCCTGCACCCAACCCTGACCGGCGGTGACGATCAGCGTCTGGCCAAGTGGATGGGTATGCCATGCGGTGCGCGCACCGGCGCTAAACGACACGGTCGCACCGCCTACGCGCGCAGGTTCGGTCGCCTGGAAAGGGGCATTAATGGTGACTGAACCGGTGAAATAGTCGGCGGGCCCGGCTGCGGGGGCTTTGCTACCGTTTTTAATGATATCAATCATGGCGATTCCTCTGCTCAAATGAAAATCGGGCATCCGTTAACGGATACCCGACAATAATAGGCCATTTAGCCGCAGAGATTGAGGCGGGAGCCCACATAGCAGTTATGAGTAAATCTCATTAATAGCGGTGTTAAATCGCTTCGTACTCGCCTGTACCGTCTGGCCATGGCGTCAGCAAATCAAACCCGGTTTCGGTGACCGCCACGGTGTGCTCCCACTGCGCCGACAGCGAGCGGTCTTTCGTTACGACCGTCCACTCATCGGCCAGCACGCTGACCGCCGCTTTACCGGCATTAATCATCGGTTCGATGGTAAAAATCATGCCGGCCTTCAGCTCCGGCCCCTGGCCCGCAATACCGTAGTGGAGGATCTGCGGGTCATCATGATAAATCTGACCGATGCCGTGGCCGCAGTATTCGCGCACCACACTGAAACCCGCACCTTCGGCGACTTTCTGGATTGCCGCGCCAATGTCGCCAAGGGTGCTGCCGGGGCGCACGGTCCTGATTCCGGCCACCATTGACTGATAGGTGACTTCCACCAGACGTTTAGCGCGAATTGACGGGGTGCCAACGTAGTACATGCGGCTGGTGTCGCCGTACCAGCCGTCGCAGATCAGCGCCACGTCAATATTGACGATATCGCCATCGCGCAGCGCTTTTTTCGAGTTCGGAATACCGTGACACACCACATGATTCACCGAGGTGCAGGTGGTTTTGGTGTAGCCGTGATAGCCGATATTGGCCGGGATGCATTTGAGCGTATTCACAATGTAATCATGGCAAATATCATCGATTTGCTCGGTAGTGATACCGGGTTTAACGTGCTCACCGATCATCGCCAGCACTTTTGCCGCAAGGTTTCCGGCGATCCGCGCCTTCTCAATTCCCTCGGCCGAGTGAATTTTAATATTTCGCATAACGGTTCCTGAAGTTAAGTATCTGATAGTTATTCTAGTTTCCGATCAGCGATGAAACAATCACTGACGTAATGAATCTCGTTTCAATCGGCAACGGTTTCTGTTTATCCAGCCGTGCTGCACCGAATACGTCAGCACGACAGGCGGCTACCGGATGGTTTATTCTGGTTTCTACCTCGTCACATCACGCTCATCGAGAAAATTTATGAACGAATTTATTGCCCCTGTAGCGCTGGAAAAAGCCTACCGCCTGATTAACCATGGCCCGACGGTGCTGGTTTCAGCCCGTCACGATGGCGTACAGGATGTGATGGCCGCTGCCTGGGCCACCGGTCTGGATTTCTCACCGGCCAAGATCCTGGTGGTACTGGATAAGATTGCTAAAACACGGCAGCTGGTCGAGGGAAGTGAAAGCTTCGTCATCCAGGTTCCTACCGTGGCGCAGATAACGCTGACTCACGCGGTGGGCACCCGCAGTCTGTTTACCGAACCTGATAAGCTGGCGAACTGCGGTGTTGAGCTGTTCTCGTTTGACGGTTTCGATTTGCCGTTTGTCGCGGGTTGCTCGGCGTGGCTGGCCTGCCGGTTGATTAACGAACCGCATAACCAACAGGCCCACGATCTGTTTATCGGCGAAGTGGTCGGTGCATGGGCCGACAGCCGGGTGTTCAGCGAAGGGCACTGGCATTTCGATCGTGCCGACCCGGCGCTGCGCAGCCTGCACTATGTCGCGGGCGGGCAGTTTTACGCGACGGGTGAGTCGCTGAACGTGCTGGACGGCAGCGAAGGGAATTAATTGGCAGGCGGTTCGAAAACAGGGAGTGCCGTTCAGTGGTTCAGCACTCCCGTTTCAAGAACGATGTGCCCAGCTGGCCGCAGCGATAAGTTCGTGATTCAGGCTCTGCTCAGTTCGCCCAGCGTCGTTTGCGTAATACGTTGCCACGCCGCGGCGACGTCCTGCGGGATAGCTACATGGCCGATAAACCCGGCCCCTTTCGGCCCGTAGCCGCTGGCATCATTATTTAGCCGACGCATTTCGCCCAGCGCCATTGAAATAAAGCGTTCGACATCCCAAATCCCCGCGCTTTGCGCGCCGGTAATTAACGTGCTATCGGCAACAGAGACGAGGCGAGGGACAAAGACCGGCCAGTTAATAAACCCGGCCTTCATTGCTCGCTGTTGCCAGCTAAATTCGAACGTTTCCCGCGTGCGGCGCTGCATCAGTGGGTCCTGCGACAGGATGATTTTATCCGCTTTCAGCCCCAGGTCGGCAATCATATCGCGGGTAAAATCCGCGTTCTGCCCGCAGTTTGCTGAGCGGTTCTCAACGTAAAGCTGCGAAGGGGGAATAGCGAAGAAGTCGGTGGCCAGGGCGAAAAAAATATCTGCTTCGCCCTGCTGGTCGAAGGTGGCGTTGCGGGTTAACGCGTTTTCAGCCAGCGCCTGCTTCAGTAAAACCGTAGAGTGCCCCACGCCGCCGGTAAACAGGAGCGGAATGCCGGTTGAGGCCGCCAGCTGTAACACGCCCAGGATCGCCGGTACTACGGCATGCCCGGCCAGCACGATCAGATCGGCATCAACGTGGCCCGCCATCGGCAGTTCATCCCACGAAAGCCACTCGCTGATAAGGTTGATATCGCTGTGAGTGCGGTTATCTGTTTGCATTGGTACTTCCCCGATTAACTTGAAAGCCGCTTAACAAAACGCCACGCCAGCCGCGATCTTTCCGGTGGCCCGGACGGGTCGTTAATCTTATTCAGCAGCAGTGTGACGGCCTGGCGGCCAATCTGATGTGAGGGCTGCTCGATGGTGGAAAGCTGCGGGGAGGTCATCTCGCCCAGTTCGGTGCCGTCAAAACCAATCACGGCAATATCCTGCGGGATGCGCAGCCCGGCCTCGTCAATGGCGCGAATCGCCCCGGCGGCCAGCGTATCGGAAATGGCGAATACCGCATCGGGCCTGACCGGCTGTGCCAGCAGGTTCTGCATCGCTGCTTTTCCGGCGTTAAAGCTCAATTCCGCGGCGTATTCCACCGGGAAGCCGTCGAGCTGATGCTCGTGCAGCATATCGCGATAGCCCTGTTCGCGCTGGCGGGCATATTTGTAGGTTAAATCGTGGTTGATCATCCCCACGTTCCGGCGGCCGCCCGCAATAAACTGGCCGACCACATGGCGCGATGCCTGATAATCGTCAATGCCAACGCTGGATACCGACGAGTCTTCATCATACTCCGCACACTGCACCCAGGGTGCATCGGCAATCAGCGTGCTGAGCTGCGGCAGGGCGGAGATGGCATCCATAGTAATGACGCCGTCAACCATCTTGCCGGAGAGCAGCTGCAGGCTGGACTGCGAACGTTTAACGTCGGAACCGGAGTTGCACAGCAGGATACGATAGCCGTTGCTTTCCGCTTCGGCCTCAATGCCTTTTACCACGTCGGCACAAAACGGGTTGCTGATATTGGACACCATCACCAGCAGCATATTGCTGCGCGCGGTGCGCAGCTGGCGGGCGAGCAGGTTGGGCTGGTAATTACTCTCTTTGATTGCGCTAAGTACGCGCTCGCGATTCTGCGGTTTGACCGTACCCTGGTTATTTAACACGCGGGAAACGGTGGCTACGGATACACCGGCAAGGCGCGCAATTTTCTGAATCGACATCCCATCACTGTCCACGCTGATCGTTATTCTGCACAGATTAACACAGTTTCAGCAGGCTGTGCCGGGGCGGCATCACCCTGGGTGCCGGATGGAGAATCTGTTTGAACAACGGAAATAATCACCTCACGGTTTAGCGACGGTGCACGCCTTAATCCAGCCTCATTTCTACATTGCACGCATTCATTCTCAGGCGGGAAAGATTTATGCCGCACCATCATTGCGCACCAAATTTTTGCACTGCATCACATTTATTTTCTTCGCAAACACCCTCTTCGTTGATTATTAACGTTTTTTAAATATGGCACGCTTCCTGCTTTATCGCTCTGTATACACAGCGGTGTATCCAGATGAAGACAGCAGGGATTTGGCATTAACAGGTATCGATTGGGAAGTGTGCGAAACAAATAAGCGCCCGTAAGAAAAGTGGCCTGACCACGGCGGGATAACAGAGCGTAATTTTGGAGATATATCAATGACCTCGATAAGCGAACCGGTGGTAATAGCGAAACACAGTAAATGGGTACAGCTCCTGCTTGGGTTACTTTGCATGGCGGCGATTTCCAGCCCGCAGTACGTCTGGACACTGCTGACCAAGCCGATGATTGCCAAACTCGGCGTCGGGCTGGCTGAACTACAGGTCACGTTTTCGCTGCTGATTATCCTGCAAACCTTTTTCTCACCGTTCCAGGGCCGCCTGGTCGAACGCTTTGGTCCGCGTCTGCTGATCTCCATTGGTACGCTGATGGCCGGTTTCAGCTGGGTGATCGCCGCCCGGGTGGACAGCCTGACTTCACTGTATCTGGTGTATGGCTGCCTCGGCGGGCTGGGCACCGGTATTGTTTACATCGGCGTGGTGGGGCTGGTGATGAAATGGTTCCCACAGCAGCGCGGTTTTGCCGCCGGCACCGTGGCGGCGGGTTACGGCATGGGGGCGATTTTTACCACCTTCCCGATCTCCATTTCTCTCGGTAGCTACGGGCTGGAACAGACGATGACGATGTTTGGCCTGATCTTCGCCGCCGTCGGTTTCCTCGCCAGCCAGGGGCTGAGGCTGCCTGAAACCAGCGCGATGATGCCGGTCGGCACCACGCCGTCGCCGGTGTCGGGCCAGCGCCAGTTTAAATCCGGGGAGATGCTGCGCCAGCCGCTGTTCTGGCTGATGTTTCTGATGATGACCATGATGTCGACTTCAGGGCTGATGGTGACCTCGCAGATGGCGATTTTCGCCGAGGACTTCGGCATCAGCAAAGCGGTGATCTTCGGTATGGCCGCGCTGCCGCTGGCGCTGACTATCGACCGCTTCACTAACGGCCTGACCCGCCCGCTGTTTGGCTTTATCTCCGACCGCTACGGTCGCGAAAACACCATGTTTATTGCCTTCGCGCTGGAAGGCGTGGCGATGACGCTGTGGCTGGCCTGCCGCGAAGATCCGCTGCTGTTCGTGCTGCTTTCCGGCGTGGTGTTCTTCGGCTGGGGTGAGATCTTCTCGCTGTTCCCGTCCACGCTGACCGACACCTTCGGCAGTGAAAACGCCTCAGCGAACTACGGCTGGCTGTATATTTCGCAGGGCATCGGCTCAATTTTTGGCGGCCCGCTGGCGGCGCTGATGTACCAGCATACCCATAACTGGCATCTGGTATTTGGCTGCGCAATTACCTTCGACTTTATCACCGCCGGTCTGGCGTTGTGGGTTCTCAAACCATGGCGCGCCCGCTTTATGCGCGCGCAGAAATAATCTCACGCATTGATTAACGGGTAAGGAATATCGGTAAATGGCATCAGAACTGACCAGGCTTCTTCCGCATTCTGTCCGCGTTTATCGCCAGCTCAGGCAGGAGATTTACGAGTTTATTCTGATGCCGGGCGATCGCTTCACCGAAGTGGATATCGCCAGCCGCCTGGGGTGCTCGCGCACCCCGGTACGCGAGGCGCTATTAACCCTGCAGAACGACGATCTGATCCGGCGCTGTTTTCGCAACGGCTGGGAGGTTTGCCCGATTGATTTCGACGTTTACGAAGATCTCTATGCCACGCGTATCCTGATTGAGGTCGACACGGTGGCGCGCCTGTGCAGCTCCGACTCAGCAAAAACAGACCGCAGCGTCCTGGCCAGGCTGCGGGCGCTGTGGATCATTCCGCCAGAACAGCAGGAGCAGGCGGGAGAGAAAATTGCCACCATGGATGAACAGTTCCATATTGCGCTGACCGAGGCCGCGGGCAATTGCGAGCTGA
The DNA here is from genome assembly GCF_025947915.1 of Erwinia sp. INIA01. NCBI lineage: Bacteria > Pseudomonadati > Pseudomonadota > Gammaproteobacteria > Enterobacterales > Erwiniaceae > Erwinia > Erwinia sp. INIA01. The sequence goes on along the minus strand of NZ_JAPDNC010000010.1, from coordinate 163,777 downwards.
CGGCCATCCTCAGCAATATCACCGACCGGATACGGATTATGCGGCGGCTGGATTTTGAATATGACACGCGCATTGCACAAACCTACGCCGAGCACGCAGAACTGCTGGAGGCGATTGAAAACCGTGAGCAGGAGCGGGCGGTCGGCCTGATGCGCGAACATATTGAAGATGCGCACACCGGCGCCTGCGCCATTACCCTTCGGCGTCTGCAAAAAGTCAGGGCAAGAAATCTGCCCTGACGTAACGTTCAATGCGGTGGCGAGCGGGCAATCAATCCAGCGTGGCCACCTCCACCCAGCGCTGCTGCTGATGGCTTTGCAGCATCGCTTCAACGATCAGCAGCACGCTGGCCCCCTCATGGAAGGTGGCGAAGTTAGCGGCATCCACGCCAGGCCGTTTACCCTGTTGAATAAAGCGGTAGTAGTTCAGCATCATATTTTTAAACGCATCCGGCCAGCCCTCAATATGCCCACCGGGGAAGTGCACGGCGGCCGCCACGTCGCGGTTTACCAGCGAAGCATCGTCACTCAGCGTCTGATTCGCACTGTCGCGATGCCCCAGCCACAGCTGCTGCGGTACTTCCTGATCCCAGGCTATCGACATCTCGCTGGCGTTCACTTCAAACGCCAGGCGGTTTTTACGCCCGGCGCTGACCTGCGAAACCGTCAGGCTGCCCCGACTACCGTCGTCAAAACGCAGCAGGATCGAGGCGAAATCTTCGGTATCTACAGCCACGTCATCATATTCGGCATTCTCTTCAGCGGCGGCAAAGGTGGTGCTGGCTCCGCGCGCCACCCGGCGAACGGGATGCACGATTGAAAAATCCGCCATCACCGCACTGATGCGTCGCCCGGTAACGAACTGCAGCGTATCGCACCAGTGAGAGCCGATATCCGCCACCGCCCGGGATGCGCCACCCTGGTTTGCGGATACGCGCCAGTTGAAATCGCTGTCGTACAGCATCCAGTCCTGCAGATAGCTGCCGTGTACGGCAAAAATACGACCCGCCTGCTGCTGGCGGATCAGGCTGGCTGCCTGCTGCACCATAGCGAACTGGCGATAAACAAAGCTTACGCCGTGCACCACGCCAGAGTCCTCCGCCAGCTTCACCAGTTCGCGCGCCTCCTCGCCGGTCATGCACAGCGGCTTTTCTGAAAACAGATGTTTACCCGCCGCCAGCACCTGACGATTGATCGCCGCGTGCAGATGATTAGGGGTGCAGTTATGCACCACCTGTAGCCCGTCGTGGCGTAGCAGTTCCGCCACGTCGGCATAGGCGTGGGGCACGTTAAGCTGCCGCGCTTTCTCCTGTGCTTTTTCCAGCGAGCTGTCGCAGATGGCCACCACATCCACGAACCCCAGACGGCGGATCGCTTCAAGGTGCGCCGGGCCGATAAAGCCCGAGCCGATGATCGCCGCCTTAATCATTTTTTGGCTCCACATCCAGCCCCAGCATAGTACGGATACTGTTGTCTTCGCTGCCGGTGGCGGCAAAGTCATCAAACGCGCGTGCGGATACCGGAATAATGTGCTCGCTGATAAACTGTGCGCCTTCCCGTGCGCCGCTCTCTGCATCCTTCAGACAGCATTCCCACTCCAGCACCGCCCAGCCGTCATAGCCGTACTGCGCCAGTCGGCTAAAAATGCCTTTGAAATCGATCTGACCGTCCCCCGGCGAGCGGAAGCGGCCGGGGCGCTCGCTCCATGGCTGATAGCCGCCGTACACGCCGCTGCGTCCGGAAAGGGTGAACTCGGCATCCTTAACGTGGAACGCTTTAATGCGCGGATGATAGAGGTCGATAAAGGTCAGGTAGTCCATCTGCTGTAGCAGCATATGGCTTGGATCGAACAGAATATTGCAGCGCGGATGATGGTCGACCGCCGCCAGGAAGCGGTCGAAGGTCACGCCATCGTGCAAATCTTCCGACGGATGCAGCTCGTAGCACACGTCGACGCCGTGGCGGTCGAAGCAGTCAAGAATTGGTTTCCAGCGTGCGGCCAGCTCGTTAAAGGCCGTATCGATCAGCGCCTCTTTGCGCGGCGGCCACGGGTAGAAGTAGGGCCAGGCCAGCGCACCAGAGAAGGTCGCATGGGATTTCAGCCCCAGTTTTTCCGATGCCGCTGCTGCCTGCTGGAGCTTTTCAGCTGCCCAGAGCTGGCGCGCTTCCGGATCGTCACGCAGCGCCACCGGAGCAAAGTCACGGAACGCCAGTTCGTAAGCCGGATGCACCGCCAGCAGCTGCCCCTCAAGGTGGGTAGAAAGCTCGCTAATCACCAGCCCGTAGCGCGCCAGCAGGGCAGTGACCTCATCACAGTACGACTGGCTGCTGGCCGCCTTTTCCACATCAAAAATTGCCGGATGATTACAGGGGATCTGCAACGCCCGGAAACCCAACCCCGACGCCCATCTGGAGAGGTTTTCCAGGGTATTAAACGGTGGCATATCACCGATGAACTGGGACAAAAACAGGCCAGGCCCTTTTAACGTTTTCATTGCTTACTCCTGAAGTTTGTCAAAAACTATTCCTGCTCTTTGTACTTGAAGGTGAAGAGGAATATGACCGCGATAACCGCAGCGGCAACCGCCGGGATCAGCCAGAACGTGGTCCAGTTTTCCGGCTGATGCACGCCGCCGTGGTTAATTAACTGGTTGTACAGCGCGCCGGAGATCTGCGATCCCAGCAGCATGCCGATACCGTAGGTGAACATCACAATCAGGCTCTGCGCCTGGCCTTTTACCTGGCTACCGGCGATGCGGTCGGTATAGATAAAGCCGATAACAAAGAAGAAGTCGTAGCACACGCCGTGCAGCAGGATGCCGATGTACAGCAGCCAGCGCGTTTCTTCATTCACGCCGAAGGCGAACAGCGCGTAGCGTACGAACCAGGCCGCCATGCCGATCAGCAGCATGTATTTCACCCCCAGCCGACGGAACAGCAGCGGGATAATCAGCATAAAGAAGATTTCGGACATCTGGCCGAACGACATCGCGGTACTGACGTCCGCAATGCCCACGTCAGACAGGAACGACGCGGTAAAGGCGTAGTAGGTTCCCAGAGGTATGGAGATCAGCGTGGCGCAGATGGCGAAGATCAGGAAGTGGCTTTTTTTCAGCAGCGCGAAGGCATCGGCGCACAGCAGATCGCGCAGGGCAAACGGCTGGCCCTTCGCCGGGGCCGGCGTGTGCGGCAGCGTCAGGCTGTAGGCGGCCAGCACTGCGGAACATGCAGCGGCGAGGCGGAAGATATCGGTGCTGGCGGCAATGCCGCTAACGCCGATACAGATCCCGGCGACAATCCAGCCGATGGTGCCGAACACCCGCACCACCGGGAAGCTTTTCTCGCTGTTGCTCAGGCTGTGGAAGGCGATGTTATTGGTCAACGCCAGCGTAGGCATATAGCACAGCGTGTAGGCAAACAGCAGGGCGATCAGCAGCGAGCCGTTCTCGGCCAGCAGCGCCTGCGGCACAAACCACAGAATCACCGCACCGGCCAGATGCAGCAGGGCCACCACCTTCTGCGACGGAAAGAAGCGGTCAACCACCATTCCCAGCACGAAAGGCGAGAGGATCGAGGCAATCGGCCCGGCGGAGAAGGCATCGCCGATGATGCTGCCGAGATTATGCTGGGTCATCACCAGGCCGAGCGTGACCGACCAGGTTCCCCAGATAAAGAACTGTAAAAACATCATTAATGACAGCCGTGGAACCAGCATTACATGCTGCTGCCGCGAGCCGTTGCCAGCGGTAAGTGAAGAAACCATCGTCAGACCCCTTCCTGAAAAGTAATCGATTACATTATTGTGTCAGATGAATGTAATCGATTACTTTTATGGTTTCCTGGATCTTTTATCGATCTGCGAGGTGGCTCACAAGCTTAATTTTTTACTGAAGGTTCGTCCGCTACGGCTCAGACTTGCCGCCCTGGAAGGTACGCCGCCATTCGCTGGGGCTGACGGTATAGCGCTGCTTAAAGCTCTGACGGAAGGAAATTACCGACTGATAGCCGCTGAGGGCGGCGATGGCCTCGATGGAATGTTCGGTCATTTCCAGCAGCTGCTGGCTGTTGTGCAGGCGTTCGGCGTTCAGCCATTCACCCACCGACATGCCGGTGGCGCGCAGAAAGTGGCGGGTAAAGGTGCGGCGGCTCATCATTACCCGGGCCGCCAGCGAATCGAGATCGTGCTGGCAATCAAGACTATCGCGCAGATAACCGAGCAGGGCGTTGATGCGCTCATCCTGGGTCGTTTGCGGAATGGGGTGAGAAATATACTGCGCCTGACCGCCGTCACGGTGCGGCGGGATCACCATTCGCCGTGCGACCCGGTTGGCCACGGCGCTGCCGTAAAACTGGCGCAGCAGGTACAGGCAACAGTCCATCGCTGCGGCGGTCCCGGCGGAGGTGATCAGCCGCTGCTCGTCAACGTAGAGCGCGTTGGTATCCAGCTGCACCTGCGGGAAGCGCGCACTGAAGTCCTGCTCGAACTCCCAGTGGGTTGAGGCCCGCTTTCCGTCGAGCAGACCGGCATACGCCAGCACATAGGTGCCGAGGCACAGACCCACCACTCTGGCACCGCGCTGCCATGCCTCATTTAATGACTGACATAATGCCGCAGAGGGCCGCTCGCCGGGATGCGGCCAGTAGGGCACAATAATTAAATCGGCCTGCGCCAGAGCTTCCAGCCCGTGCGGAGTTTCAATGCTCATGCCCATCAGCGATTTCAACGTGCCGGGCTGCTCGGCGCACAGCGTCAGCTCAAACAGCGGGCGATCGGCCAGCACCGGGCCAAAAATCGTGCAGGGCACCGAGAAATGGAACGGGCTGAATCCTGGCGTCACCAGCACGGCAACGGACGGTAACGACATGTTTTTCTCCTGATGACGGCGCAAGGACGGCTATCTTACCACTCAGAACGCCCGGCTTTCGCCATCTTCCGCTACCCACAGGCGATGGGCGAAGCCGTTGCGCTGCGCATAATCGCGCAGCTGCTGGCGGCCGAGCAGGCAGTGGTTAATCGCCTCCATATGGCTGGCAATAATATGACTTTCCGGCAGCAGGCGGTGAACCCGCAGCGCATCTTCCTCGCCCATGATAATTGCGCCAAAGCAGTCAATCTGCGCACTTCCGGCATTCAGCACCACCACGTCGGGTTTGAACGCTGCCAGCGCCTGCTCAACGGCCGGAACCCAGACGGTATCCCCGGCGATATACAGCGTTGGTTCTTCGGGGTGCTGGAACACCAGCCCGCAGGCCTTGCCCAACCGTTTTGCCAGCGGCGGCAGCGCATAGGCGGCGTTGCTACCGTGCTGGCCGTCGGTTTTCCATACGGTGATGTCGCCAATCTCCGTGCGATCGTCCAATACCGTCACCGCGCTGAAACCCTGCGCGCGGATCTGCTCGGCGTCCTGCTGATTCTGGCTGAACAGGGGAATAGTCGAAGCAATCAACCGCCGTGCCGCCTCATCCCAGTGGTCCTCGTGAGTGTGGGTAACGATGACCGCATCGGCGTTAATGATGTCCGCAACCGGCAGCGGCAGCTCGACCAGCGGGTTGCGCAGATGGCTGCGGGCGGTGCCGGGGAAACCGGGCAGCGCACCTTTATCCGCCAGCATCGGGTCAATCAGAAAGGTTTTACCGGCATAGTCCAGTTTGAGCGTGGCATTGCGAATTTGGGTGAGTTTCATCGGTGGCTCTCCATCTGAGCGGCAGCGGAATACCGCCGTACCGCGCCAGTATAGAGAGGCGGGAAAACCGCAATAAGTAGCCTGATGGACAATAAACGATGGGATTGGGACAAACTTATCCCGGGGCTGCGTCGATCAGAGGGGGGCAGTGTCTGCCCCTCAGGCGTAGCGACGAACGGCGGGGGCGCGCAGCTGGGCGAGAATACAGGCGCAGTTCTCGTACAGCGTGCGAATACGGCGCTCCAGCACCTCCGGCGGATGGGATTCCACTTCCGCATACATACTGAGAATTTCGCTTTTGCAGTGCGAACGGCAGCTGCGTTTTTTCTGCCGGGCGTCCAGCCAGCGCAGCAGCATCAGCTTTTTCTCTGCATCACGATGCAGCATGCTGCCTCTGATGCTGCGAATGGCCTGCAAAAAATCCTGATAGAAGTCGGTGATATCCTGCATTTTATCGATATTCATCATCGTTGCATCATCCTGCCCGGTTAAGCGGCAGCCGGATTGTTCCCGGCTGCCGGGTCGTCAGCCAGCGGCACGTGCCGCCGGTGATGGAGTCATGATTGTTCTGCTACCGTTCAGCGCTTTGCGGGCGGCTCGATGGCGTATCCGGCTTTGGTCAGCGAAGATTTCAGGCTGGCATAACCAATTCGCGCGTATTCCAGCGGCGGAGCCAGCGCCGGGTCCTGCTCGGCCTCGACCACAAACCAGCCCTGATAGCCGATACCGGCCAGCCGTGCGATCACCGCATCGAAGTCAATGCTGCCGTCACCGGGCACGGTGTAAACGCCTTTCAATACCGCATCAAGAAACGAGTCGCGCTGCCAGTCCAGCCCGGCACGCACATCCGCGCGAATATCTTTGGTATGCACGTGGTTAATGCGCTTACCGTGTTTGCTCAGCACGCTCAGCGGATCGACCCCGGCAAACACCAGATGCCCGGTATCAAACAGCAGCCCCACCTGCGGGCCGGTAGCCGCCATCAGCAGATCGATATCGCGTTCGTCTTCAATCACCGTGCCCATATGGTGATGGAAGGCCAGCGGTACGCCGAAATCACGGCACCAGCTGGCGAACAGGTTCAGCTTCGCGCCGTACTCGCGGATTTGCTCCTCCGTCAGCCTGCGGCGCTGGCTCAGCGGCACCTGCTGTTGGTTCTGAATGGTGCCCGCCGTTTCGCCGTACACCAGACAGGCCGCACCGCACTCTTTAAACAGCTGCATCTGCGGCGTCGCTTTGGCGATTTCGCTCTCCAGATCGTTATCCAGCAGGGTGCCGGAGTACCAGCCGGAGACCAGCTGTAGCTGATATTCCGCCAGCTGCGGCTGCAGTTCAGCGCGGGTTCGCGGGAACTTGCCGCCGGTTTCTACGCCGGAAAAACCGGCCAGCCGGCTTTCGGCCAGGCAGACGGAAAGCGGTGTGTCGCCGCCGAGCTGCGGCAGGTCGTCATTGGACCAGGCGATAGGGGCAATACCCAGTTTTGCGTGCAACGTCATGTTCTGATTCCTCTGGCTGAAAGTTAAATACCTGTACGCTGTTTTTTACGGCCCGCAACGTGTTCGGCCCGCGCCTGATTCACGCTTTCGCGCTGGCTGACTTCCGGCACGCCGACGTCCCACCAGGCATCGCCCGGCGTCCATTCGTGTGGGTGTGTGTCGATGCAGATGACCGTGGTGCGATCGTTACCCTTCGCCCAGTCCACGGCATCGGCCAGTTCATCCAGGCTGCTGACCTTGCGGGCGAGCGCGCCCATCGACTGCGCGTTGGCAACGAAATCGACGTGGAACGGTTCGGTAACCCGGCAGTCCTTGAGCAGGTTGTTAAACGACGCGCCGCCCTTGGCGTTTTGCAGACGGTTAATCACCGCGTAGCCGCCGTTGTCGCACACCAGCAGGATCAGCTTGTGGCCGGAAAGCACGCTGGAATAGATATCGGAATTCATCATCATGTAGGTGCCGTCGCCGATCAGCACGAATACATCGCGATCCGCGTCGATCATTGCCGTACCCCAGCCCGCAGAGATTTCATAGCCCATGCAGGAGAAGCCGAACTCACAGTCGAAAGTACCCGGGTTTTTTACCTTCCAGCCCTTCACCAGCTCCCCCGGCAGTCCGCCCGCCGCGCTGATCACGTAGTCTTCGGCAGCGGCGCGTTCATTGACCACGCCAACCACCTGCGCGTAGGTCGGTACGCCCGTCGTTACGGTGCGCTGCTGGCGTGCGGCGACCAGCTGATTCCACGCGGCAAAGGCGGTTTTTCCGCTGTCCAGCCAGTCCGCATCCACCGCATAGTTGCCGAGCGCGGCATTGAGCTCGCGGATACCTTCGCGGGCATCGGCGACCAGCGGCAGCGAGAAGTGTTTATGGGCGTCAAAGCGCGCGGCGTTAATGGCAATAAAGCGTGCATCGGGTGAAAACACCGTCCAGGAGCCGGTGACGAAATCCATCAGTCGGGTGCCGATGGCGATAATCACATCGGCTTTTGCCGCCAGCGCGTTGGCGGAGGTCGACCCCAGAATACCGACCGGGCCGATATGCAGCGGGTGATCGTGGGTCAGCGTGCCTTTTCCTGCAATGGTTTCCACCACCGGGATGCCGCGCTGGCGGGCGAAAGCTTCCAGCTCGGCCTCAGCACGCGAGTAGCGTACGCCGCCCCCGGCGATAATCAGCGGATGCCGGGCGGAAGCCAGCAGTTCGGCCGCCTGCTCCAGCAGCTGCTGGTCCGGGCGAGGGCGCGGGATGGTGTGAACGCGGCGGGCAAAAAACGCCTCGGGATAGTCGAAGGCCATCTCCTGCACGTCCTGGCACAGGCCGATAAAGGCCGGGCCGCAGTCCGCCGGGTCAAGCATGGTTGCCACCGCCTGCGGCAGGGAAGAGAGGATCTGCTCCGGCCAGGTGATGCGATCCCAGTAGCGGGTTACCGCTTTAAAGGCGTCGTTGACCGTCTGGCTGGGATCGCTGAAGTGCTCCACCTGCTGCATGACCGGGTCCGGCACGCGGCGAGCGAAGGCATCACCGCAGATCATCAGCATCGGCAGGCGGCTGACGTGGGCCACCCCGGCCGCCGTCAGCAGGTTTGTGGTTCCCGGACCGATAGAGGCGGTCACCACCATAATCTGCTGGCGCAGGCGCGCTTTGGCAAAGCCGACGGCGGCGAAGGCCATCGACTGTTCGTTCTGACCGCGCCAGGTCGGCAGCACGTCCTGTACGCTTTCCAGCGCCTCACCAATGCAGGTGACGTTGCCGTGGCCGAAGATGCCGAACACGCCGGGGAAAAGCGGCACTTCTTCACCGTCTACGTGAATAAACTGATTGCTCAAATAACGGACCACCGCCTGTGCAGTGGTGCAACGATAGGTCGACATAGTTTCTACCTGCTGTAGGGCCCGTAATCAGGCTGGTTATAGAAATTAATTTGCTAAAAACACAAACAAGCAATTTTAGTTGCAATTCCGGACGTAGCCCTCCCCAAAGGGAGAGCGTTAAACCGGACTGCGGCTATTTATGGCTGCTTTTCTTACCTTCCTCGCGGATTTGCGTGCGTTCCGTCAGCGTGGCAATACGCGGCTGTTCCTCTTCAGGATGCAGCTCGGCGGCCAGCGCCAGCGCGATGCACTGTACCAGGCACACCGGTGCGGCCAGCGAACGGGAAAAACTGTATTCCTCTTCCGGGATGGTAAACAGCACCCGGGCGTCCTTCGCCAGCGGAGACAGCACGCTGTCGGTAATCGAAATCAGCGGCACCTTTTTCTGCCCGGCAATATCGGCGATCTGCACCACTTCCTGCGCGTAATGGCGGAAGGAGACGGCAATCAGCGCATCACGCGGGGTCATATTCATCGCCATATGCGGGGCCAGTCCGCCGGACATATCCAGCAGCACGACCTTGCGGTTAAGCATGGTCAGCAGGTAGCGCAGCAAAATAGCCACCGGCTCAGAACGCAGTTGCCCGGCGATAAAAATCGTGTCGGCGCGGCCCATCAGCTGAGCGCTGTGGTCGAGATCGGCGGCGGTGACGCTTTCCAGCATACCCTGGAGCGTGGCGATATCCCGCACCACTAAATCCTGCAGAAAACCGAGGTTGCCGAGCTGCTGGTTTTTTTGCAGATCGTTTTCCAGCGCCACAATGCGCTCGTTATAACCGGGCGCGGTGGTCGCCAGCCGGGTCTGAAACACCGCCTGCATCTGCTTAAAGCCGCTGTAGCCAAAGTGCTGGGCAAAGCGCACCAGCGTTGACGGGTGCAGCGCGCAGCGGGCGGCAATAGCGTTGATTGACTCCAGCGCCACGGCGTTAGGATTCTGGGTAATAAAACGCGCCACCTGCTGAAAACGATCCGACAGCTGCGGATAGCGGGCGGTGATGTCGTTCACCACCTGCTCGTAGTTTTTATGCGGCGGTGGGATATCTTTCCTGTCTGTTTCTTTACGGCTCGCCATCGGCTTTAACCCTTAACGTTTTATTCTGACCGCAGGCTATCGCAACTAAAATTGCATTACAATTTTCATTGCAATTGAAATTTCCAAAAGCGTGATCTGACTCAGAAGTTGCGCATTTCATTCTCTTCGACAAAACGCAGAAACTCTCTCAGTGAGTGGGTTTGGTTCTTTAAAAATTCATTAAAAATCATATTGATAATTCATTTCAGATGCTGAAAAAACCAGCGTAGTCAGCGCTAAACTTGCCATTGCAATTTTTATTGCGTTTTTTTCTTGTTTGCAATTAAGTTAATAACCGGTGGCGGTGAGCAGGCAACGACATCCGCCGAATTAACATCTCCGATCCCGGTCAGGGCGGCAGGAAAACAGGATCAGGCTATGTATAACGACTACGGGCAGTTTATTAACGGCGACTGGCGACAGGGCCGCAGCGGCGAAACCATTGTGGTTACCGATCCGGGGCGCGACGAACGGCTGGGCGAGATCGCCGCTGCCTCCCGCGAGGATACGCTGGAGGCGATTGCCAGTGCGGAAGCGGCACTGGCACCGTGGCAGGCGCGTGCCGCCTGGGAACGTGCCGATACGCTGCACCGCGTGGCGGCAGAAATGGAGCAGGCGCGCGAGCAGGCGGCCCGGACGATCTCCCTCGAGAGCGGAAAACCGCTGGCGCAGGCCAGCCGCGAATGGACGCTGGCTATCGATCAGTTCACCTGGTACGCCGAAGAAGCCCGCCGGGTGTATGGACGTATTGTGGAAAGCCGCGTGCCGGGCGGGCGCTGTGAAGTCTCTCATCAGGCTGTGGGCGTAGTGGCAGCCTTTACCGCATGGAACTTCCCGGTGGTGCTGATTGCCCGCAAGCTGGCCCCGGCACTGGCCGCGGGCTGCACCGTGGTACTGCGCCCCTCCAGCGAAGTGCCCGGGTCTGCAATGGTCATTATGACCTGCCTGCAAAAGGCCGGGCTGCCGGCGGGCGTGGTCAACATGGTGGTCGGACCCACAGCCAATACCTATCAGCCGCTGATTGAATCACCGGTGGTGCGCAAAGTGACGCTGACCGGCTCCACGGCGATTGGGCAGCAGATGATCCGTGATTCGGCTGCCACCCTCAAACGCGTCAGTATGGAACTGGGCGGCAATGCGCCGATGATCGTTTTTGACGATGCCGATATAGAGAAAACGCTGGATCTGGCGGTACCGACCAAGTTCGCCAACTGTGGACAGGTATGCGTCACCGCCGATCGCTTCTATGTTCATAAATCGGTTGCGCAGGCCTTTATCGAAGGATTCGCCCGTCGCGCAGCGGCAATTAAGGTCGGTTACGGGCTGGATGAGGGCAGTGAGATGGGGCCGCTGATCAACGCGCGGCGGCTGAAGGCGATTGAAAACATCGTCGAGGACGCACGGCAGAAGGGCGCGCGCGTGGTGACCGGCGGGCAGCGCATTGCCGATAAGCCGGGCTTTTACTTTGCGCCCACCGTGCTGGCCGATGTACCGGACGATGCGCTGGCGCTGGCCGAGGAAAACTTTGGCCCGATCGCTGCCATCACCACTTTCACTGACGAAGCCGACGTTATCGCCCGCGTGAACCGCAGCGAGCTGGCGCTCTCCGCATATGCCTTTACCCGCGATGCCGCACGCATTCGCCGCGTCTCTCAACAGTTGCAGGCGGGCATGGTGGGTATCAACAGCTTTGCCCTGGCCTCGGCCGACGTACCGTTTGGCGGCATTAAGGCCAGCGGTATGGGCAGCGAAGGCGGTGCGGAAGGTATTTTCGAATATATGAATGTCAAACTGACGCAGGTGGTCCTGTAAGGAAGCCACAATGATAAACAGCAACATTAAGCGTTTATGGGCAGAAGGGCACAGCGTGCTGAACGGCTGGCTGTCGGCTGCCAGCCCGTTCACCGCTGAGATTATGGCGGCGCAGGGCTACGACGCGCTGACCATCGATATTCAGCACGGTCTGGTCGGCTACGAGACGGCCACCACCATGCTGCAGGCAATGCGTGCCAGCGGCGTGACGCCGATGGTGCGTGTGCCCTGGCTGTCGCCGGGCGACATTATGAAAGCGCTGGACGCCGGGGCCTGGGGCATCATCTGCCCGATGATCAACAACGGCGAGGAAGCCCGACAGCTGGTGTCCTGCGTGCGCTACCCGCCGCTCGGTTCCCGCAGCTTTGGTCCGACGCGCGTCACCTTTGCAGCAGGGGCGGATTACGGCCAACATGCAGACAGCGAAGTGGTGTGCTTTGCGATGATTGAAACCGCCGAAGCGGTGGAAAAAATCGAGGAAATCGTGCGAACCCCGGGGCTGGACGGCATCTATATTGGCCCAGCGGATCTGACCCTGGCGCTGACCGGGCGACGCTACCGTACCGGTTTTGACCGCGAGGAGCCGGAAATCATCGACGCCATCCGCCATATTCTGGATCGTGCGCACGCTGCCGGTATCCGTGCCGGACTGCATAACGGCAGTCCGGAGTACGCCGCGAGAGCCGTGGAGTGGGGTTTTGATCTGGTTACCGTCTCTAATGATGTTCAGCTGTTGCGCGGTGCGGCGGCGGCCAGCGCCACGCGCTTTCGCCAGCTGACCGGTACAGCGCCACAGGCTAAAGTCCAGCAGGGGGGGTACTGAAATGCCGCATGTACTGATTGCCGGAAGTATTCATCAGGCCGGGTTGAGCATTCTGCAAAACACCCCCGGTTTCACTTACGAGCTGGTGAAAGAAGTGAGCACCGCCAGCTATGCGCCGTTTATCGAACACGCGGATGCGCTGCTGCTGCGTACCCAGCCGCTGACCGCCGCAGAAATTGAGCAGGCTCCACTACTGAAGGTCGTTTCCCGCCACGGCGTTGGCTACGACGCGGTTGACGTGGCGGCGCTGAACGAACGCGGTATTCCGCTAACCATCGTCGGTGATGTGAATTCGCTGTCGGTGGCGGAACACACCTTTGCTCTGCTGATGGGCGTGGCGAAGCAGCTGCGTGTTTACGATGAAAATCTGCGCAGCGGCAACTGGAACTGCCGCAACAGCTTCTCGGCGATGGAACTGTCGGGGCGCACGCTGTTTGTACTGGGCTTTGGTCGCATTGGGCGGGAAGTGGCGAGAATGGCGCGCTGCTTCAATATGTTTGTGGTGGCCTACGACCCTTACGTGGCCGATGAAATCTTCCATGCGCTTGGCGTGGAGCGGATTACCGAAATGGACGCCGGATTAAAAATCGCCGATGCACTGACCGTGCATTTGCCGCTCAGCGACAGTAAACCGCTGATTGGCTGCCGCGAGCTGGCGCTGCTTAAACCGCAGGCGATTGTTATTAATACCGCGCGCGGTGGGATTATTGATGAACAGGCACTGATCGACGCACTGAAAAACGACCGTCTGGGCGGCGCGGGGCTGGATGTTTTCAGTCAGGAACCGCCGTCGCGTGACTCGGCGCTGCTGCATGCGTCCTATCGCCTGATCCTCAGCCCGCATTCCGCCGGGTTGACCGAAGAGGCAGCGATGCGGATGTCGGTTTCCGCCGTGAATAATATTATTCATTATTTCACCGGCGAGCTGGAAGAAAACTTAATTGTTAATTATCGACAGATAAATAACACGCACGCTATTTAACGGCTGGCGAATAATAACTTACCCGTCCTCTACAGGAACTGACTATGTTGAAAATAGCCGTGCTCGGTGCTGGCCGCATCGGGAAAATCCACACCGCGAATATTGCCACACACCCGCAGGCAACGCTGGTGGCGGTGGCCGATCCTTTTATTAATAGCGCAAACGCACTGGCAGATTTATATGGTGCTAAAGCCGTATCCGATCCGCTGGAATTAATTAATGACGCTGATATCGATGCGGTAATTATTGCCACACCTACCGATACTCACGTTGATTTAATGCTGGCAGCCGCGCGCCAGGGAAAGAAAGTATTATGCGAAAAACCTGTCGATCTGGATTTAAACCGGGCGGCCGAGGCTTGCCGTCAGCTTGAAGAGCTAAATGCCCCAGTGATGGTGGCATTTAACCGCCGCTTCGACCCCAGCGCCAGCGAGCTGCAGCAGGCCATTGCCAGTGGAGACATCGGCGATCTGCACCAGGTGGTGATCACCAGCCGCGATCCGGATTTTGCCCCCATGGACTATCTGCGCCATTCCGGCGGTATTTTCAGCGATATGGTGATCCACGATTTCGATATGGCCCGCTGGCTGCTGGGCGAGGAACCGGTCGAAGTTTACGCCAGCGCCAGCCGCCTGCTGAAGCCGGAACTGGCGGAGTTTGACGATTACGACACGGTGATGGTGCAGATGACCACCGCATCCGGCAGGCAGTGCCACATCAACTGCAGCCGCCGCGCGGTATATGGCTACGATCAGCGGCTGGAGGCCTTCGGTTCCGCCGGCATGCTGCTCAATAACAACCAGCGGGCCAACAGCGTGCGCCGCTATACCGCCGCCGCCACGGAAGTGCAGGCCCCGCTGGAAGCGTTCTTCCTTGAGCGCTATGAGCAGGCCTATCGTCTGGAGATGGATGCGTTTATCCAGGCCGCGTTGGGCAAGCGCGCCATCCCCGTTACCCCCTTTGATGGTCTGATGGCGCTGAAGCTGGCTGAGTGCGCCGCGCGTTCTGCCGCCAGCGGCAGGCCGGTAAGTGTTGATTGATTCCTGACGGAGAACGAAAAAATGAAAAAGATTGGCATTGGTATTATCGGCACCGGCTTTATGGGGTTATCACACGCGCTGGCCTATCGCGCAGCGGCGGGCATTTTCCCGACTGACGGCGTGCCGGAACTGATTGCGGTAGCTGATGTGGACGGTGCAGCGGCAGAGCGGGCGGCAAAACGCTTCGGCTTTCGTCGCCACACCGATGACTGGCAGTCGCTGATTAACGATCCGGAGATCGACGTGGTGTCGATTACCACGCCGAACCGTTTCCATCTGGAGCAGGCGCTGGCAGCAATTAAAGCCGGTAAGCACGTGCACTGCGAAAAGCCGATTGCGCCGACCAGCGAAGAGGCGCGGATCATGACCGATGCCGCCGAGGCGCAGGGGGTGATCACCCAGGTGGGCTTTAACTATCTGAAGAACCCGCTGATCAAGCTGGCCAGGGAGATGATCGACAACGGCGATCTGGGTGATATTGTCAGTTTCCGCGGTATTCACGCCGAAGATTTTATGTCCTCGCCGCTGACGCCATGGTCATGGCGGCTGGACCCTGCCGGCGGTGCGGGGGCGGTTGCCGATCTTGGTAGCCACATTGTGGCGATGGCGCGTTTTCTGCTGGGGCCGGTGGTGGCGGTGCAGGCGGATCTGGAGACGGTCATCAAGCAGCGCCCGGTTGCGGCAGGTGCGCATGAGCAGCGAGCGGTTGAGGTGGATGATATCGCCCGCCTGACCGTCGAGTTTGCACGCGGCTGCAAGGGCAGTATTGAGGCCAGCTGGGTGGCGATGGGGCGCAATATGCAGCTGGGCTTTGAGGTTTACGGTACGCGTGGGGCGCTGCATTTTACTCAGGAGCGTTTTAACGAGCTGCACTATTATCGTCACGATGCCGCCGGTGGGGTGCGCGGTTTCCAGAAGATTGAGGCCGGTCCGCAGCAGCAACCATACGGCGCGTTCTGCCCGGCGCCAGGTCATCAGTTGGGCTTTAACGATTTGAAGACGATTGAGATTGCGGAGTTTCTGAGAGCGGTATCCGGTGGGGAGTTCAGCGGGCCGGGGTTCCGTGATGCGATGGAGATCCAGCAGGTGATTGATGCGGCGATTCGGTCTTCGCGTGAGCAGCGGTGGGTGGCGGTTTGATTTTGGGATGAAGGTATGGCGATGGCTGAAGGGATGGCAGGGCGATCGGCGACGCTGAACGCTGGACGTTTGGCGATCGGCTTGAGCGGCTGTGCCTTCGAACGGGCGGGTCCTCGCGCCGCTTCGCGGTTCCCTCACTTCGTTCGTCAGCCTTCAGGACCAGTACAGACGGGGCGTCCTGCCCCGGCTGTACTTTTTGTCCGCGTCCATGCGGCCAAATCCTGGCTTCCTTTCTGCGTTCAGCGCTGCGGATTGCCCGTTCGAGGGCACAGCCGCTCAGCCTGATTGCTCAGCGTTGTCTGCGGGAAGGTCTGGGATTGTTGGTTTTTCCTCTGCGTCCCAGTGGTCAAAGCAAGATTCTAAAAGCGATGAAAATTTCAAAAGGGACAGCCTCTGCTGCTGCGTAAGGGCATCCGCAGCGCTGAGGTGGAGCCATTGAGCCAGGAGACGACAGCAGGGATGCTGGCGTCAGGCCGGGTTTGAACAGGGACGTTCAATCCTGGCCGATCCGTCGGCGCAATGGCGTAACCGAAGGCACCGTGCCACGCACGGCGCGAGGACCGCCCTGGAGCAGCAGCAGAGGCTGAACCTCAAACACCCATTTCACAGCACCCTCTGATTACCAAACTCAAGAGCGATAAAATTATCAAAGGCAGCAGTAAAAGGTGCACCAGGACATCAATTCCCCTGCGCAATCCGCCAGTGGTTCAGCCAGGGTTGTTTCATACCTGTTTCTTCCCATTAGTCGAGGCGCCTTCCAGTTTTAAACTGGCACTCAGCCCGATGAAGATTTAACCTTGTATTTTGTGGTGTTAATAAGGAGAAGTCATGCGCCAGAGGACGATCGTTTGCCCGATTATTCAGAACGAAGGTGAGTATCTGTTATGCAAAATGGCGGCGGACCGCGGAGTATTTCCCGACCAGTGGGCGCTTTCCGGTGGTGGAATGGAACCGGGAGAAACGATGGAGGCCGCGCTCAGAAGGGAAATTCGTGAAGAGCTGGGGGACGAGCTGGAAATCACGGAGGTCAGGCCGTGGGCTTTTCGCGATGACATTCGTACAAAAACCTATACAGACGGCTCAACCGAAGAGATTTATATGATTTATCTCATCTTTGACTGCATTAGCGCTAACCGCACAATTTCGTTTAATGAAGAGTTTCAGGAAGTCCGCTGGGTGCCTGCGGAGAAGATAGGGGAGCTGGATCTGAATGAGGCCACGCGCGTGACCTTTAGCCAGAAAGGGCTGATTTAAATCGCGAGTCTGGGGTCGGTACCGCGCTATAATTTGCGCACGGGGCTGCTGAAGAAAACGCCGCGGCCATTGATACCGAAAGGGTTACATGCATACAAAACGGTGACACGGAGGAGAGCCTGTTATGTCATATTACATTAAGCCAAACAGGGGTGAGCGACTCGCACCGCTCGACGACGAGAAAACAGTGTTTCAGGCATTAGTTTGTGCGGAGCTGGAAATGTGCTCTGGCAATGCCCAGGAGCGTATAGTTCAGTATAAAGCCAGCCTGGCTAAGGCTGCGAAGCAATCTTCCGCGAGCTTATTAAGACAAAAGCTGAAAGGTTGTCTTGTGCGTGAACGACAGGAAATGTAACCCTGTTTTTGTTGGTACAAAGTTTTGTTGGTACAAAGGCCCATCTGCGGGCCTTTGTTGTTTTTAAATTCGTCTAATCGAGCGTGGTTTAGCCAGGCATACGCTCAAGAAAGAAGTCGCGCCCTTTTTTAACCATGCGCATGCCTTCGCGGCCAGAAGCGCTGGCGATGCGGAAAAACTCATCACTGCTGATATCCCAGGCCAGACGGACGCGCTCGCCGCCGGACTTAATGAAATTCCTTGCTTCATCCACGTTCAGTGCGTTGGTTTCAATAGCCTGGATTGAATGACGACTCATAATTCTTCCTTAGTGACGTATGCAATGCCGTTCTCTTCGAGTGGACAGCATCTGATTTAGCTACAGGAAAACGTTTGCTCTGCGCTAACTGTCAATTTCCTGAAACATTTCCTTCATCTTACTCAGAAAATTTATTGCCTCAACTGACGATAACCTGCTGAAACTAAGATTATTCCTACCAGTCTCTGGAAGGGGGTTGCAATGATAAGAGTAGCTCGATCAGTTGTTATATTATAACATATCAAAAATTATCATCGCGGGCCGACTTATGCAGCGTATTCCCCTGACCATTCTCAATGGTTTCCTTGGCGCAGGGAAAACCACCTTACTGAAAAGTTTACTGATGCAGGCGCAGAATCAGCGGCTGAACGTTAGCGTAATCGTGAACGATATGAGCGAACTGGATGTTGACGGCGTGCTGATTGCCAACACCGAGCTGGTAGGGAAGCAGCGGCAGAATTTTATCTCCATCTCCGCCGACAGCATCAGCAGCCCGACCGGAGTTAACAAGCTGGCACAGGCACTGGAACAGCTCGCTGCAAATCAGCCTGATATGATCCTGCTGGAAACCTCCGGCAGCAGCCATCCGCTGCCGCTGATTAAGCTGTTGCGCGATCATCCGCTGGTGCAACTAAAGGGCTTCCTTTCACTAATTGATGCCGTGATGCTGCAAAGCGACTATGACGGCGGTGAACAGCTGATCCCGCGCTGGCAGCGCAACCTTAACCAGGGTCGTGGTGGCGTTGAAAACCTGCTGGCAGGGCAGATCCTGTTTTGCAGTCATCTGATGCTAACCAAAGTCGATCGACTGAATGCCGATGCAGTGCTCGATATAGCTCATGCAGTGCATCCCATTAATCCTGCGGTGGCGGTGATGGCGCTGCCGTGGGGAAATTTGCCGATAAGCGAGCTGTTGGCGTACCCCGAATATGATTTTTATCGCGTGGCAAAACTCGTCGAGGAACTGGAGGAAGAGGTCGAACAGTTCACCGATGACGGCGCACCGTACGACATTGAATCGCGGGTGATTGCGGACGATCGTCCATTCCACCCGCAGCGGCTGTGGGACACTTATCAGCAATTTCTCGGGGCCGGAATCCACCGCAGCAAGGGCTTTTTCTGGCTGCCGGGACGGGACGATCTCGCTCTGCTGTGGAATCAGGCGGCGGGCAGTATCAGCCTGGAATTTATCAGCTACTGGAAAGCAGGCGTACTGCGACATGAAAACAGCCTGCTGAATAGCGAAGAACGACGCATTCTGCAGCAGCAGCTGGATGACATGCCTGGGCGTTTTGGCGATCGGCGATGTCGCCTGACGGTGATTGGTTTGTCCGGGCAGCTCGAGCCCTTTGTCTCGGCGCTGCAGCGCTGTTTCCTCAGCGAGGAGGAAATTGACTGGTGGCAGAAGGGCGGCACGTTTGCTGACCCCTGGCCGAAACGCGTTGCCAGACTGAAGTCGTAAACCCGACCTGAATACTCATTATGGAGGCCCGCGTGCCACAGAGCATTAAAGAAGAGCAGAAGCTGCTGGCGATGTCGCCCGCAGATTATATGAATGCCCAACAGCTGGCGTTTTTTCAGCAGCGTTTATTGCAGGATAAACAGGATCTTTTGGCGCATATCGACCAGCTGAAAGCCAGTTTACAGTGGGGGGATAACCAGGGTGATGAAGCCGATAAGGCAATGCGCGAAGAAGAACTGAGGCTGCTGCTGCGCCAGATCGATCGCGAAAGCCGCCTGCTACCGAAAATCGATGCCGCACTGATCCGTATCAGAAAGGGTGAGTACGGCTACTGTCAGGAGTCCGGCGATCCTATCGGCCTGCCGCGCCTGCTATTGAGGCCAACCGCCGAGCTGAGCATCGACGTGAAAATGACCCACGAAATGAAAGAAGCCGCCTGGCGTAAATAGCGTTGGTCGACGGGTTTATTTTTGTGCGCCATCGTGTTCACATCCGGGTGCTGATGGATCGGATGACCAGAGGCTTCACGCTCAATGCTCAATGCTCAATGCTCAATGCTCAATGCTCAATGCTTCAACAGTGTGCCGATCATTTCAGCTGCGCCAGATAATTAATCGTCGGGGTCAGCATCTGTCTGACCGCCATTTGTGCCTGCTGCGGATCGCGGGCGGCAATCGCCTCATAAACCGCAGTATGCGCCTGTAAATTGGGCTCGGGGAAAAGGTTCAGTGCCAAAAACTGCTCAATATGATGCCGCACCGAAACGCTGAAGTAGTGGTACAGAGCGCGCATGGCTTCGTTGTGAGAAGCCTCAACCAGCGCCTGGTGAAAACGGCTGTCCAGCGTAACAAACTCCGCCATATCTCTGCCCGATGAGTAGTCGCCGCGCAATTTTAACGCGCGCTTCATCGCAGTTAAATCCTCCCGCGTACGCCGCTCGGCTGCGTATTTAGCCGCTTCAGACTCAATCATGCACTGTAATTCAAAGTGATCGTGCAGGCTGCTTTTGTCGACCTGGCGCATAATTTCCGCCGGGTCCAGCACGCTGCGCACCCAGGTTCCATCCCCCTGACGCACCTCCAGCATACCGGAGTGGGAGAGAACGCGGACCGCTTCGCGAATCGTATTGCGCCCGACGTTATACAGCTGCGCCAGTTCGCCTTCGGTGGGGATTCGCTCACCAACCGGCCAGCTGCCGTCGCCTATGGCGGCACGTAGCGCGTCGATAACCGTATTGACCAGCGGCTGGCGCATGATTGCCTGGGGTGATTTCATCGTTCGAAGCCTGATTGTTGATAAAAACATTATCCTATCATCCGATCAATTTCAGCACCATGCCGACGTAATCGTTATTAAAAATCATTCTCATTGTTAGTTTAAACATAGGATGATAGGATTTTAAACATCCTATGTTTAAAGGATCGATGACGATCGCTTTTGTGATGTCGTCATAAAACA
Source organism: Erwinia sp. INIA01 (assembly GCF_025947915.1). Taxonomy (NCBI): domain Bacteria; kingdom Pseudomonadati; phylum Pseudomonadota; class Gammaproteobacteria; order Enterobacterales; family Erwiniaceae; genus Erwinia; species Erwinia sp. INIA01. The sequence goes on along the minus strand of NZ_JAPDNC010000010.1, from coordinate 143,034 downwards.
TCCCCTTATCCGTTGTTCAACCTCTGTTCTAACGAGCTGAAAACCATGAATGATTTCAGGATTGACCCCGTTCGCCGACCGATTGCGGCATTGATTGCCGTAGCGTTGGGCAGCACATTGCTTTCTCCTTTTGCCAACGCCAATAACAGTGGCGATGACACGCTGACGGTCAGCGCCAGCACCGAGGAAAGTGCCTGGGGGCCGAGTGGGAGTCTGGTAGCTAAACGCAGTGCCAGCGCCACTAAAACCGATACGCCGCTGGTAAAAACGCCACAGTCGGTATCGGTGGTTACCCGTGAAGAGCTGGATCTGCTCGATCCGCCCACCGTTAAGGATGCACTGCGGTTTGCACCCGGGGTAATGGTAGAGAGCCGTGGGTCGGTGTCCGGGTTTAACTCGGTGAATATTCGCGGTTTCTCGCAGATTTCAGACAATGTCTGGCTGGACGGACTCAAGCTGGCGGGCGACGGCTACACAAATTTTCAGGTTGACCCCTACCTTCTGGAGCGTGTAGAGCTGCTGCGCGGCCCGGCCTCGCTGCTCTACGGTGCCAGCGATCCGGGCGGTGTGATTGCGCTGGTCAGTAAGCGTCCGACGGCGGAGACGCTGCGTGAAGTGCAGTTCAAGATGGGCAATCATAATCTTTATCAGACCGGGTTCGATTTTGGCGGCGCGGCGGATGACAGCGGCGAATTTCTCTGGCGGCTGACCGGGGTGGCCAGCGATCGCGATGAACAGCAGGTGGGTGAAAAGGCGAAGCGCTATTCGCTGGCTCCATCTCTGACCTGGCAGCCGAACGACAATACGCGTATCACGTTCCTTAGCCAGTTCAGCGATGAACCGGACATTGGCTGGTTCGGCTATCTGCCAGCCGAAGGCACCGTTACCAGCGGGGCAGCGGGTAAACTACCAACGAGCTTTAACGATGGTGAACCGGGATATAACAAAATCTCCCGTAAGCAGATGCTGCTCGGTTATGACGCGGAACATCAGTTCGGCAACGGCTGGAGCCTGCGGCAAAATCTGCGCTACGCCACCGCAGAAATGGATTATCACACGATCTATGGCAGCAAAATTTCCACCACCGATGCCACACAGCTCACGCGCGGTGCACTGGAGATGAAAGAGCAGCTCAGCACGTTTTCGGTCGATACGCAGTTGCAAAATCGCTACCGCACCGGCGAGATCGAACACACCAGCCTGCTCGGCTTAGACTATCGCCACCTACGTAATGATATCTGGCACGCTTTCGGCAGTGCATCAAATCTCAGCCTGACTCAGCCGGTTTACGGCAACACCGACGTGTCGTATTTCAGTCTGAGCAGCCAGGTGGACCATCAGCAGCAAACCGGTGTTTATGTCCAGGATCAGGCACAGTGGCAGCGCTGGATGCTCACGCTGGGCGGGCGCTATGACTGGGCAAAAAGTGATTCAGTGAACCGCTCCGCAAGTAACGCGCTGACTGAACAGAACGACAGCGAATTTTCCTGGCGCGGAGGGCTGAACTATCTGTTTGATAACGGTATTGCACCGTATATCAGCTACAGCGAGTCGTTTTTACCAACCAGCGGGACTGATTATTACGGTCATACTTTCCAGGCCTCCCGCGCGAAACAGTATGAGGCAGGCATCAAGTATATCCCTGCCGAAGGATTGATTTCCGCCAGCGCGGCGGTGTATCAGCTGACCAAAGATAAAAATCTCAGCACCGATCTGGACCATATTTACAACTCAATTCAGAACGGCGAAGTCCGCTCGAGGGGGATTGAACTGGAAGCGAAAGCGGCGCTGACCTCCAGCGTCGATGTCATCGCCAGCTACAGCTACACTCAGGCAAAATTCACCCGTGACAGCCAATATCAGGGCAACCAGCCGTATGAAATCCCGAAAAATATGGCCTCGCTGTGGGGAGATTATACCTTCCATAACACTGTACTGAGCGGACTGACGCTCGGCATGGGCGCACGCTACATTGGTTCTACGTGGGGTGATAATGCCAACTCCTTTAAGGCGGGGGCGGTAACGATTTGGAACACCGCGCTGCGCTACGATCTGGCACGGTTCAATCTGCCGGGCTCATCGCTGGGCCTTAACGTTAATAACCTGTTTGATAAGCAGTATGTCGCCGGATGCTATGCCACGACTGCCTGCTACTACGGTGCGGAGCGCCAGATTACCGGTACAGCTACCTTCCGTTTCTGAGTCACAAAAGGGAGGAGGCAGTCCTCCTCCCCCAAACAGGGACAGATCCTTCAATGGGCAGATCGTCTATGGCGATTTTCTCTGCCCGGCCAGGGTCTGGCAGAGATTATTGCTGTGCCGATAGCAGGCGATCGGCCGTCAACAGCGCCTCCGTTTCGCTGGCGACAATCAGCATGGGATATCCCCAAAACTTGCTGTATCCCACGGCAAACTCCTGGGCCGCGTCCCGCAGGGCGGCGTCCGGCTCGATAAAAATAGCCGCCAGTACCCGCTGACGCAGCAGCGCACGGTGGGTTTTACGCCACTGGGCAACGTACTGCATTTCGTCCTTGCTTTGTGGGTAAGCGGAAAAATCCAGTCCTTCGGCATTGAGTAGAACAAAAGATTCACCGCGTTCAAGCAGCTCCAGGTACAAAGCGAATCCTTCTTCCGTCGACTGTGTTTTGTCGATCAGATGCAGCCAGACGCGGGGAAAATGAGAAGCGTTAATTAACATATGGGTAATCCTAATGGCATCAGTTAAGCGCTTTAGCGTAAATCAACGGCTGCTGGCCGGCATTGGCGGGTTCGGTCATTCCGTTGCCCGTTTCGGCCATGACACTTGTGTGGCAAGGGGAAGAAGGGATGGCTGATACCCTAATCCGCTCCTCGCCATTAATTTCCGGCGCGGACGGAAGTGCGATAACCGCCTGTGGCGTTACCCGCTGCGATAACGACTGGCGAATCCCCGGACATCGCCACCGGTTCAGCCAGCTGATTTATGCCCTGAGCGGTGAACTGCGCTGTGAAACGACGCAGGGGATCTGGTGGGTGCCGGCACGCGGTGCGGTATGGATACCGCGCGGTGAGCAACACGCGGCCAGTGGCAGGGGTGAAATGGCCAGCTTTCACCTGTACGCGGATGAGTTGATGCCGCCACACTGCGCGACCCTGCAACTGACAACGCTGCTCGCCGAGCTGCTACATCACGCCGCACAATTTTCGCATCCTGCGTCGTTAAGTGCGCGGCAGGCGCGCCTGCTGGCCACGCTGCGGGATGAGCTGGCGGCCGCCCCGGTTGATGTCTTCCCGCTGCCGCTGCCGTCCGATACCCGACTTAATCGGCTGATCGCGCAACTGATGGCTTCACCGTCCGACAAGACACCGGCGGCAGAGTGGGCCAGGCGCATCGGCATGAGCGAGCGCAATATGTCCCGGCAGCTGCTGCGGGAAACCGGTATGAGCCTGGGCCGCTGGCGACGGCAGCTGCACATCGTGCTGGCTTTACGCCAGTTACGGCTCGGTGATGCAGTACAGAATGTCGCGCTGACGCTGGGGTATGAAAACGCCAGCGGATTTATCACCATGTTTCGTAAAATTACCGGAAAATCCCCGGGGCGGTATTTAGCAGAAGAACGGTCGTCTCAATATTACCCGAGCTAACAGGGGGGCAGTGTAATGCTGAATGAACGATGCTTTTCACCGGATAACCGAACCGCAATTTTTAACCCGGCCAGGTATTCTCCTAAACTGTTGGCCATGGCTCTCAGACCTCTGAGAAATAGGAATTTTTACCTTTTACACTATTCGCACTGGCAGTAGATTTCAGCTATCGACAGCGCGGGTCAACACCGGGGATGCTGTCGGGAAAAAAACAATCATAAACACTATTTCTACCTGCCATTGTTGCTAATGGTAATGAGGTTAATCATGCTTTTAAAACGCAGCTTTTCTGTAGCAGTCGTGGTACTGCTGACGCTGTCAATCACTGCCTGTGGACATATGTCTAATCGGGGCAGAAACACGGCGATTGGTGCAGGTATTGGTGCGATTGGCGGTGCGGTACTGACCGGAGGAAGTTCTCTCGGCACCGTAGGCGGCGCGGCGGTGGGGGGCATTATTGGCCATCAGATTAGCCGCTGATTAATTCGCTTTGTCAGTTAGTTTGCAGAAAAAAACTAACCTGCTGGTTAACGCTGGCGGGTTAGGTTGCTAAAACCAGCAGCAGTTCAATTTCCCTTCTTTTTCGCCAGCGCTTCCTCAATAAGTTGATCGATACCGCGAGCAGCGGCCATATCAACCGCTTCGCTGCGGGTAATTTCACAGAGTCTGGAGAGGCGGTTGATTTTGCGCAGCAGCGACATGCGTAGCGAAAGCGATATTGCTTTTTTCTTATCCTTATCGAGAAAGACACGACTGACCGTTTCAGCGGGTTTTGCTTCGGCATTTTCAGCCAACGCTTCATTCATCCGGCGTAGTGCCTTTTTATCCAACTGGCCAATACCGGTTAACTGATAAGAGTGGCCTGCTTTACTGTATTTAATTTCAGCCGCGTAGGATTCGCGCAGTTCTTTCAGCGCACGAGTCAACGTGGGTTCGGAACAGTTCAGGGCAGTAATAATCGTCTCGGCAGCCACCGGTTTTCCAGAACCGAGAAGGATTGCCAGCTTATAAATTCGGGCCTGTCGCGTGCTGAGATGCATAATAAGTCTCTGCCTGGATTCATCATTATAGTTTTATGGCCTGGCAGCATAGCACGGGAAAGGCATTTGCTGGCAGTATCGTCTGAGGATTAGCTCAGCTTTTGGTCAGTGCGGTCATCAGCCTGATCGCATCCTGATTTTTCTCGCTAACAATGCCGTATACCTGGGCACGAGCAAGGATGGCTGAGGCCCAGCGGCGATGGGTGGCCGGTTCGCACATCGCGCCCTGCGACTTAAATACCGCCTGACTGGAATTAAGGATGCGCAAGGCATCAGCGTGATCGCTGGCCGACACCATTAGCGCAGCGTCGATGATGCCAATCTGGCTGGGGTGAATGGCGGTTTTACCCACCAGTCCGTGCAGCATATCCAACGCCAGTTCACGATCCATGATTTGCCGATCGTCAATGTGCTCACAAACCGGCGCGGTCAGGGCAAAATCCCGCGTGGCAAAGACCGAAACCAGCATTTTAATCACGTAGCCCATCGGGCCGTCATACAGGGTGAACTCCCGCGAACGGCGCAGTGAGACGACATTCATTAAATCATTACCGCCGATACGCAGGGCAATAATACGCTGACGACACGGATGATTCGCCAGTGCAGCGGCCAGCTTTCGCATCTGCACCACGTCGAACACTTCTTCAGTTTCCAGCGTTGGCATCATGCACAGGTGAGAATCCTTGAGCATTGCCCACCAGACAGGCAGGCAGTGGCGCGTGAATTTGGGCAGTACAAGACCATCGACACCGCTCAGGTCCCAGTCGGCGGCCAGTTCCGCCCCCATAGTGATATCGCGCGGGCGGACAAATACCAGCGGCCAGCTTGCGTTACCCTGTAACTTTTTGGCCTCTGCCAGTTGCGTCAAAACCTGGCGCAGGTTGCGGCGGGCCAGGGGAATATCGGCGTCGCTGACGGCATCTTCAAGACAGATAACCAGCGAACGCAACCCATCAATCTTATTGTGCAGCACGGCGTCAGCGATATCCGTGCGGGTAGCGGGCATGTACAGCGTTGCGCCCAGGCGCCAGGGAGAAAGCCGTTCGTTCATCAGAGTACCTTCTTGATAATGGTGACCGCCCGATACTGACCAATGGCCTCGCCCACGGCGGTTACCGCGATGCTTTTCTCATGCGCCAGATGCAGCAGCAGCGCGACATCGGCATCGTCGGTCGAACGCACCAGCACGTGATCCGGCACGCGGCGCAGCACGGCTCGTGTGGCTTCAGCAATGCCGGGTTTGATGCGATTAATACTGGTGATGTCGTATTGCTCCGCCAGTTGCTTGATGACCGCTTCACTCTGCTGCCGCAGTCCGGCATTCTGCTCGGGATCCCACGCGCAGGCCTTCACCTTACCCAGCAGGCGACGGCGAGCGGCGACCGTCTCCACCAGGTGACGGCTGCATTCGAAGCGTTCGAGATGATGGCAAATCACGCAGCCGTGGAACCCTTCGCTTCGCCAGATCGAGCGTGAAATCATGCCGGAAACCGGCGCGCCCATAATGCCAAACGGAATCAGCCAGTCGTCGTCGCTGGCCGACAGCCAGGAACGACCACAGGGATCGGCCAGCACCACAAGGCGCGGATAAGCCGGATAGCCTGGGCGATCCTTGAGTGAACGAATTAACTCACCGGTGATAGCCCCTTTGCCGGTCCAGCCGTCAACGAAAACAAGGCCTTCCGTACCGTGGCGCTGTTCAATCCAGTCCAGCGCGGCGCTATCAATGCCGCGATCGCGGATAATGCTGATACCGTAATGATAAGATTCCTTTCCGCAATCGCGCAGCGCCTGCTGCAGCATCACACCCAGCGGCACCCCGGCACGCACCAGACTTGCCAGCACTACCGGCGTATCGGGAAAGCGCTCAATCAGCGCCTGCGCCAGCATCGCTACTTCTTTTGCCAGCCGCTCCGCGCCGTGCTCAAGCGCGCGGGCAAACAAATCCAGATGCCATTCGGTTGGCTCCGGCTCCTGGCTCAGCATTTCTGAATAGTGCTTCGCCCCGGACTGGATCAGCGCTTCTTTGCGGTCGACCGGCGTCATTTCCATTTCCACCGGCGTCAGCAGAAAATGAACGTCCTGCGGATGATAGGAGCCAGAAAACGGCAGAAAATCAGTCATGGTCGGCCTCCCTGAACAGCGCTTCGTTAATATGATCTGCAAACTGACTCTGGCGCGGCAGGCCGTACCAGCTGCACAGCTTCATAAAGCGATGATCGCTCAGGCTGTCGCCGAGACCAATCACCGGAAACACGCCGCGCTCGGCGCGCAGCCGTTCCAACAGGAAACTGACCGCCAGCCCTTTTTCCACCACCACCGGCAGCCAGGCCACGTTGTTGCTGTTGCGATGGATATACCAGCCTGCGGTGGGGAACTGCTGCTCGATCTCATCGGCGATGGCGTACAGTTCGTCCAGTTTGGTGCTGTCGCGATGCTTCATGACCAGATAGATCGGCGTCTGCTCGTATTCATAGTTGATACGCGCCCAGCCGTTGATATTGCGCTTCGCCATCAACTCGGTGATCTGCTGCTGCATGGTTAGCAGCTGCGCCGCATACGGTGCCAGTTTTGCCAGCATCAGCGCCCGCCATTCGGCATCCGCTTCACCCTGTGGATTAAGGATCACCGCACCGTGGGTAGCAACAGCCCAGGAGCGGAAAGGGATTTCAACGCGGGCGATCTCTTCAGTGCCGCGTGCGGTGACGGGGATTAAGTCGCCGTGTTCCAGCATCCAGTCAACCAGCATTGCCTGTTCTTCGGTCATAAAGCTGCGCGGTTGCAGGCTGCGGTCCAGCGCGCCGGTGCGAAACGGCTCCAGAGCCAGCTCATCGACCATTTTGCGGCGGGTCTGAAACAGCGTGTCGTCAAGATCGGAGAAAATTACCGGCTTATTCATAGCTGAGTACCTCAACCTGAGGCGCAACCCGGGAGAGTGCGGCAATCAGCGCAGGATCGAGGCTGTCGGCAGGCGTTTCGCTGCACAGCAGAATGCGGTCAAACTGCTGATGGGCCACGTTGTAAACATAGTTCGGAATGCCCAGTCCGTAGTTATCGCTGAAAGCAATTGCCGACTGAATGGCAAATCCGGTCGCTATCGGCGAGCGGGTGGTGGAGCTGTACTTCACCTCGGCACCCTGACGTTCCAGGCGTTCCGCCAGCAGGAAGGGTTCCCAGATAAATTCGCTGGTGCCGAGCACAAGGATCTTTTCCCCCACGGACGCGACGATATCTTTGCCAAGATCGCCTGCCGGAGCGTCCATGCCCAGACGGCCCCAGTTTTGCCGCCCGGTGACCGGTACGCTGCCGCTGGCGGTTACGTTCACCGCCGGCATAATCGGGATCGGCGCATCCGGGTTTTTCTCCCAGTGCCAGTCGCCGCGCACCAGCGCCACGGTGGTCACCGGTAGCGGGCAGGCTCTGGCAATCGCTTCGCCGCTCCAGTCAGTGAGTGTCACGGTGATCACCCGCTCGATACCGGTCAGTCCGGCGTCGTTTCTCAGCGCGGCCAGCAGATTAATAAAGGTGTTGCCGGTGGTGGCTTCATCATCAATCAGTACCAGCGTGCGGGCGTTCTGTACCCGGCGGCGTAACTCAACGTCAGCGGGTAAGTAGAGCAGGTGGTCGGTTGCGTGGCTGTGGTCTTCTTTAAACTCACACAGCAGCTCGCCGCTAACCGGATGCCGCGTTGAACTGAGATAGACCGACTCCGGCGCGCGCTGGCGCATCTCATCAAACACGCCCGCCCCCAGACCCACGGCGGTTTCCGCCATGCCGATAAACAGCACCGGGCCTTCAGGCAGCGCGGGGAACTGCGCGGCAAGCTGGCGATAAACACCGCGCATGGTGGCCGGGCTGACCGGAATATGGCGACCCAGCACTTTACTGACAAACAAAAAAGCGCGTTTCGGATTACGGCGTTCGGCTACGTCGAACAAATCATCCAGCGGGATGGTGTTACCGTTTGGCGTTACGCTCAGCGTGCCGCAGGTTAAGGTTTTGCGCCACAGTGGCGAAGAGATTGCAGTCATTCTCGTTTCCTTACGGGATCAGGTTGGTCAGCGGTTGATAACGCACAACGTCAGTTATCGATCGCACAGTGGCAGGCGAAAAATCACGGATGGCGCGGTCACGTACCTGCTGTGCGGTCATCAGACCCAGGCGTCGCATGGCGAACAGGCCGGGCAGATTGACGCCGCTAAAGCGGGTGTAGCCGATACCGCCGGAAGGGCGCATGTTGATTTCCAGCAGCAGCGGTTTTCCACTGGCATCATGGCGGGTTTGTACATTCACCAGCCCGTCGGCCTCCATCGCTTCGGCGCAGGCGCGTCCGAGTTCATAAGCTTCACCACTGTTTTCCAGATGTTGCAGCGCGCCGTCCTTGCGTCGTGCTACCGCCGCCAGCACAGATCCTTTTTCAACCAGCATATCAACGGAATACTCCGGACCGGGCAGCCAGGGCATCAGCACCAGCGGCTCAACGCGATCGGCAGCGTCCAGCGCCTGTAAATAGAAATGCGGATGGACCCGGCGGCTATCGGGGTGGGTAAATGCAGCCATCGGCGAGGCAGATTCATCAAAACGCCAGAAACCCATGCCATAAATACCTGTAACCGGCTTCACGCACAGGGGCGCATCGCCAAACGGCGAGTCCAGCAGCAGCTGGCGCAGCTGCGATGTGGAGTCAATGCGCATGGAGGGGACGACCGGCAGCCCGTGCTGCGCCATCGACTCAGCAAAGCTGACTTTGTCATCGGCGAGATCCAGCATTTCAACCCGGGTAGCGCCGGTGGTCAGAGTGGCTCCACTGGTTTCAATCTCCGCGCGGCGGGATTCGAACCAGCGGGCATTGCGCCCGGTATGAATCGCCCGAATACCGTGCTGTTCGACCCTGGAAAGAATAAACGCCAGCCGCCGCTCGTCTTCCGCAGGTTCAATCAGAGCAAAGTCGGCCTGAGAAAGAATTTCATTACGTTGATGACGATGTGACGCGAAAACGGAAATCGGCTGCTGCGATGCTTCAGCAGCAGCAGTGATACCCTGAATAATATCGCGCTGTGAGGACAAACCTTCCATCAGCCAAATGTTCATTGTCATTCTGTATTTATCCACCGGGAGAAAAGTTGCACAGCAAATGAGCATCGAGTGTAGGGAGCCAGAAGAATGTTGTCAATCATATTATGATTAACGTAAAGACGTACCAGTTTCATCTAAAGAAGTGTAAATAATACGAGAGTATATTTATTTTTTAATCATTAAAAATGATATAAATCAATATCTTAAATTAATTTCATAAATGAACAAAAAAAAGGATCTTGTGCAAGAACATCATCATGATATGATTTTCTACCTCAAGGATTGTGACGTAAAAGTCAGTCGCCTTTTTCATTACTCATCTTAAGGAATTATGACCATGGTTTCATTAAGCAAGAACCAGACTGTATCACTCAGCAAGCAGTCTTCCGCGATTAATAAACTGCATTTCGGCCTCGGCTGGGACCCGGTAAAGAAGAAAGGCCTGTTTGGTAAGATCTTTGGCGGCGATGGTGACATCGACCTCGATGCAGGCTGTGTTTTGCTGGATAAATCAGGTAGCGAAATCGACACCATCTGGTTCCGCAAACTCAAATCCGACTGCGGCTCAGTGGTTCACAGCGGTGACAACCTGACGGGCGAAGGCGACGGCGATGATGAAATCATTAACGTTGATCTGTCTCGTCTGCCTTCCGACGTTGAGTATCTGGCTTTTACCGTTAACAGCTTCCGCGGTCAGTCGTTTAACGATGTTGAAAACGCCTTCTGTCGCGTAGTGGATCAGGCGGGTAAAGAACTGGCGCGTTATCAGCTGACCGAGCAGGGCGCTCATACCGGTATCGTTATCGCCTCTCTACACCGCAATCACGGCCTGTGGGACTTTACCGCTCACGGTAAAGCGTGCAGCGGCCGCACTATCGATGCGATGCATACCGACATTGTTGCCACAGTGGTGCGCTAATGAATATGACTCCGGGGGGCAATGCCCCCGTTCCCGCTCAGACCCTGACAGTGCGCGTGCTGTCGGGCGCATCGGTAGACGCCTCCGCTTTCCGCCTGTTTGAAAATGGCAAGGTGCAGGGTGACGCCGATATGGTGTTCTACGGCCAGCCTCAAAACAACGATGGCACCATCAGCCTGAATGCGCAGGGTAATAACACCGCTTTCACTGTCGATCTCAGCCGATTGCAGGCTGCCGTGCAGAAAGTGGCGTTTACTGTCACCTGCGACGGTGCGCAAACCGTCGCGGGCCTGCAACGTCTGGCGATTCAGGTCGAATCTTCAGGCGAAGTGCTGCTGAACGGCAATGTGGATATCAGCGGCCGTCAGGAAGCGGCTCTCATTCTCGGTGAGTTTTATCGCCGCAATGCAGAGTGGAAATTCCGCTTTATCGCCCAGGGCTTTAACGGCGGGCTGAAGCCGCTGGCCGAACATTTTGGCGTGGATGTGGCGGATACGCCGGCACCAGCTCCAGCACCTGCTGCTGCTCCGGCCCCAACGCCCGCGCCAGCACCGGCCAGTAAAATCAACCTGAGCAAAGTCACGCTGACGAAAGAAAAACCGGCGATCAGTCTGACCAAGCGCGATAACTTCGGTGAGATCCGCATCAATCTGAACTGGCATCGTGCCCCGGCTTCATCGGGCGGGTTGAAATCGTTCTTCGGCGGTAACAAGGGCATCGATCTCGATCTTGGCGCGTTTGTCGAGCTTAACGACGGCAGCAAAGGGGTGATTCAGGCGCTGGGCAACACGTTTGGGTCGTTCCACGATAAACCCTACGTGCATCTGAAGGGCGATGACCGTACCGGAGCCGTCAGCGACGGAGAGTGGATGCATATCAACGGCCGCGAGTGGAAGCACATTCGTGAAGTGCTGATCTATGCCTTCATCTACGAAGGTGTGCCGAGCTGGGATAAAACTGATGGCGTAGTGACGCTGCATATCCCGGACCAGCCGCCAATTGAAACGCGCCTGACCGAAGGGCAGGACCGCCGCAATATGTGTGCGATCGCCCGCCTGGTGAACGAAAACGGCAATATCAAAGTCGAACGTATTAACCAGTTCTTCAAAGGCCACTCCGACATGGATGAAGCCTTCGGCTGGGGATTTCGCTGGAAAGCGGGTTCTAAATAATTATTCACAGAGGAAAATAAACATGGGTTTCTTTGACAAGGTAAAAGGCGCATTTAACACCAGCCGTGATGAACTAACCAGGCAGGTGAGCCGTTTTAAGAACAAAAAATTCATGCAGGGTACCGTGGCCGTTTGTGCACGTATCGCCGTTGCCAGCGACGGCGTTAGCGCGGAAGAGAAGCAGAAGATGATCGGCTTCCTGCGTGCTTCGGACGAACTGAAAGTGTTCGATACCTCAGAAGTTATTGAGTTCTTCAACAAACTGGTGACCAGCTTCGATTTCGACATTGAGATCGGCAAAGGTGAAACCATGAAGTACATCCTGGCCCTCAAAGACCAGCCGGAAGCAGCTCAGCTTGCGCTGCGCGTGGGTATCGCCGTAGCGAAGAGCGACGGTAACTTTGACCCGGATGAGCAACGCGCCGTTCGCGAAATTGCTATCGCGCTCGGTTTTGAACCGGCTGAATTCGGCCTTTGATGTCCCACCTCTAAGGGTTAACTATGGTATCCACGCATATCGGCTTTCCGACAGAGACAGTCATTGTTTTCGTAGTACTGGCTGTCGGAGCCATTCTTATTGACCTGTTCATGCATCGCGATGACAAGCCAATATCGCTGAAAAGTGCCGCACTGTGGTCCCTGTTCTGGGTCGCTGTTGCACTGGGCTTTGCCGGCTTCCTGTACGTGCACCACGGCGCGGAAGTGGCCAGCCTGTTTGTTACCGGTTATGCGCTGGAGAAAGTGCTGTCGGTTGATAACCTGTTCGTGATGATGGCGATTTTCTCGTGGTTTGCCGTACCGGACCGCTACCGTCACCGCGTGCTGTACTGGGGGATCATTGGTGCCATCGTCTTCAGGGGTATCTTTGTGGCGATTGGTACCGGGCTGCTCAGCCTGGGTCCCTACGTTGAGGTTGTCTTTGCCATTATCGTGGCCTGGACCGCGGTCATGATGCTGAAAAGCGGCGATGACAGTGAAGAAATCGAAGACTATTCGCAGCATCTGGCCTACCGCATGGTCAAACGCTTCTTCCCAATCTGGCCGAAAATCAGAGGTAACGCCTTTGTTCTGAGCCAGAAAGAAGTGGATGCCGAACTGGCAAAACCGGAAAACAAAGACGTGACCATTGGTCGCGGTGCGAAAGCCTGGCGCTATGCAACGCCGCTGTTCCTGTGCGTGGCGGTGGTTGAACTTTCCGACGTGATGTTCGCCTTCGACTCTGTACCGGCAATCATCGCCGTCAGCCGTGAACCGCTGATTGTGTACAGCGCCATGATGTTCGCTATCCTTGGTCTGCGTACTTTGTACTTTGTTCTGGAAGCGTTAAAACAGTATCTGGTACATCTGGAGAAGGCGGTTATTGTCCTGCTGTTCTTTATCGCGGCGAAACTGGGCCTCAATGCTACCGATCATATCTGGCATCATGGTTACAGCATTTCGGCGACAACCAGCCTGTTTGTGGTTCTGGGCGTACTGGCGGTGGGGATTATCCTCAGCGTGATGTTCCCGGGCAAACCCGACGCCGAGGAAGAAAAGTAAGGGCGGTAGTCCACGTCTACTGAAAACGAATTCGAAAATCTAATTATGAGGAAAATATAATGAGCGTTTCTTTATCCAAAGGCGGCAACGTATCCCTGAGTAAAGCAGCACCAACCATGAAAAATGTTCTGGTCGGTCTGGGTTGGGATGCACGTTCTACCGATGGTCAGGACTTCGACCTGGATGCGTCAGCGTTTCTGCTGGCCGCCAGCGGCAAAGTTCGCGGCGATGCTGACTTCATTTTCTACAATAATCTGACGTCTGCCGACGGTTCCGTTAGCCACACCGGCGACAACCGCACCGGCGAAGGCGACGGCGATGACGAATCACTGAAAATCAAACTGGATCTGATCCCGGGCGACGTCGACAAAATCGTCTTCGTGGTCACCATCCACGATGCGCAGGCACGTCGTCAGAGCTTTGGTCAGGTTTCCGGTGCGTTTATCCGCCTGGTTAACGACGACAATCAGACCGAAGTGGCCCGTTACGATCTGACTGAAGATGCCTCTACCGAGACCGCAATGCTGTTCGGCGAACTGTATCGCCACGGCGCCGAGTGGAAATTCCGCGCGGTCGGTCAGGGTTATGCCGGTGGTCTGGCATCCGTGTGTGCCCAGTACGGCATCAACGCATCCTGATAGTTTTATTCATTGTTCCAACCGGGCAGTAAGACGCTGCCCGAATCACCCATTATCAGCAGGAGCATTAAAATGGCAGTTTCTCTCGTAAAAGGCGGCAACGTATCCCTCACCAAAGAAGCACCAACCATGAACATCGCCATGGCCGGTCTGGGCTGGGATGCTCGCGTAACCGACGGTCAGGATTTTGACCTGGATGCTTCAGTCTTTATGGTTGGCGAAGATGGCAAAGTGCTGAGCGACAGCGGTTTTATCTTCTTCAACAACAAGCTGAGCAGCTGCGGCTCCGTTGAGCACCAGGGCGACAACCGCACCGGTGCGGGTGATGGCGACGATGAGCAGGTGAAAGTTGAACTGGGCAAAATCCCGGCCGATGTGAAAAAGCTGGTCTTCGCGGTTACCATCTATGATGCGGAAGCGCGTAAGCAGAACTTCGGTATGGTCAGCAACAGCTTTATGCGTATCTACAACAACGATAACGGCAGCGAAATCGCCCGTTTCGACCTGTCTGAAGATGCCTCTACAGAAACCGCGATGATCTTCGGTGAGCTGTATCGCCACGGCGCAGAGTGGAAGTTCAAAGCAGTAGGTCAGGGCTTTGCCGGCGGTCTGTCCGCGCTGGCTTCCCAGCACGGCGTTAACGTCTGATAATCAGTTAATAAAAAACCCGGCGAGCCCGGGTTTTTTTTCGTCCGCCTGCGGTGGCTGTGGTCAAGAGCGAACCTGGGTTTCAGGCGGCGAATGCGGCGGGCAGTGCCACTCAGCGCAAACTTTCCACCAGCCACGCTGCCAGCTGCAGCAACTCTTCCCGCTGCTGCGGAAACTCAGCAATCAATTCTTCCGCCTGGCGAGAAACGCTCTGCGGCTGATATTTCACGCCCTGTAGCTGCTCCTGCAACGCTTCCAGCGGGGCCGGATTCAGGCTGTCGGTGTAAATCCGGCAGCGCTGAATGATGCCGCGCTCAACGTCAACGTGGATCTCCACGCCGCCCCAGCTGAAGCGGGTATCCAGCTGATGGGCGAAATCCGGGGCCTGGCCAAAGTTCCACTCCCAGCTGCTCTGGCGGGCAAAGGTTTCGGCAAAGCCGGGGAGGTCGGGGAACGCTTCCGGTGAAATCAGCTCCGGCTCACAGCGGTCTCCGTAGTAGTCGAAGAAGGATTGTGTGACAGCGTCACAAATTCGTTCGTAGCTGATATCCGGCTGAAGCTCCTGCAGATTCGCCACGCGGGAACGTACCGAAGTGATGCCCTTGGCCTGTAGCTTTTTCTCGTCAGGGTTCAGGTAGTCGGCCAGCCGCGACAGGTCGGCATTCATCAGCAGGGTGCCGTGATGGAAACCGCGATCGCGGGTTTCACGATAGGCCGAACCGGAGACTTTGCGCATCCCGTCGGCGGTGCTGACCACCAGGTCGTTGCGCCCTGAAGCTTCCGCCGTCATGCCCAATGCTTCCAGCGCGTGCAGGATAATCCCGGTAGACACGCTTTTGTCGTACTCCGGCTTACCGGCCATAAAGGTAAAGCAGCAGTTGCCGAGGTCGTGAAACACCGCGCCACCACCGCTGCTGCGGCGCGCCAGGCGAATGCCATCTTCCTCCATGCGGCGGGTATTGCACTCTTTCCACGCATTCTGCGCCCGGCCAATGACCACCGTTTCCGCATTGCGCCACAGGAACAGCACCCGCTGGGTGGTAGGCATCTGGCGGAAGATGCACTCTTCCACTGCAAGGTTAAACCACGGGTCCCAGGATTCAGATAACAGCAAACGCAGTGAGGACATCAGTAACTCCATTTCCATATTAAGGCCGCCGGGCAGTGCGCGACGGCGGGAGTGCGGCGCAGGGATCATACTCTTGCGGCGACCGGCGTGTCACCTTCGTCCGTATGCCGGGCTGCACTGAAGTGATGCAACCTGCCTGATCGTGAGGCAGAAAAAGATAACTCGCGCGTTCTGATTATCGCAACTCATTGTTTAAAATGGAATTGAACTTCTGGCATAGCTTTTGCTTTTATCTCACTAAGCAGCAGCGTTACCCAGATAACTAATAAAAAATAGCAGGCTAGGGTTCCGGTCCACCAACGTGGATGTCTGGTCCGAGAGCTGGCGACCTCGGTTGAGGTTACACGGCGGGACAAAAGCCCGGGAGACAGCAACACCGCAGGTGTAGCGCTGCTCCCGTATTTTTTCCGCCGACACCGAGGTCCGATATGAAACTATCCCGTTTGCTGGGCGCCTGTCTCCTTACCGCCACCGCGCTTCTCAGCCTGCCGACGCAGGCCGCCGCCAAGAAAGAATTCAACGTCTGCTGGACCATCTATGCAGGCTGGATGCCCTGGGGGCAGATTTCCAGCTCCGGCATCATCGATAAGTGGGCCGCGAAGTACGGCATTAAAATCCACGTCACCCAGCTCAACGACTACATCGAGTCAATCAACCAGTACACCGCCGGGCAGTTTGACGGCTGCACCATGACCAATATGGATGCGCTGACCATTCCTGCTGCCGGCGGCGTGGACAGCACCGCGCTGATCCTCGGCAGCTATTCCGAAGGCAACGACGGCGTGGTGCTGAAGGGCAAAGGCAAAACCCTGAACGACCTGAAAGGCATGAAGGTGTATCTGCCTGAGCTGTCCGTATCGCATTATCTGCTGGTGCGTGGCCTGGAGAAAGCCGGGCTGCAGGAGAAAGACGTCACGGTAGTGAACACCTCCGATGCCGATATCGTTTCCGCCTTCGCCACCCCTGGCGTGCAGGCCGCCGTGGCCTGGAATCCGCAGCTTTCGGTAATCAAAGCCACTCCGGATACCACCGAAGTGTTCGGCTCGCAACAGGTTCCCGGCGAGCTGATCGACATGATGGTGGTGAACACCGCCGTGCTGAAAGACAACCCGGCGCTGGGCAAGGCGCTGACCGGTGCCTGGTTTGAAATGATGGCGCTGATGAAGGCCGGGGATAACAAAGCCCTGACTGAAATGGCGACAGCCTCCGGCACCGATCTGGTGGGCTATCAGGCTCAGCTGAAAACTACCCATCTGTTTTATACCCCGGCCGATAACCTGCAGTTTATAACCGGCAGCGAGCTGGCAAAAACCATGCAGCGCGTGGCGCAGTTCTCCTTTGATAAGGGGCTACTGGGCGACGGCGCGCAGAGTGCGGACTTTATCGGCATGCAGTTCCCCGGCGGCGTGACGCAGGGCGACAGCGGCAACCTGAAACTGCGCTTCGACGACAGCTATCTGCAGATGGCCGCAGACGGCAAGCTGTAACCGATGGCGCAAGGAGTAAACACAATGCGGCAAATTAATCGCCACCCGACGCCAGGCGCGCGCCTGATGCTGATACTGCTGCCGTTTGTGCTGGTGATCGCCGCGTGGCTGATCGGTTTGGCCATCCGTCTGGAGGCCAACCCGCAGGACAAACTTCTGCCGGGTCTGGGACAGATGATCGATGCCGTGCACCGTATGGCCTTCGTAGCGGACAAACGCAGCGGCGATTACCTGTTCTGGACCGATACGCTGGTCAGCCTGGCGCGTCTGCTGGTCGGGCTGAGCATCGCTGCGCTGTTGGGGCTGTGCTTCGGCATTGCCTCCGGGGTTTTCCCCATGCTGCGCGCACCGCTTTCGACCTTTATGACGGTGATTTCGATGGTGCCGCCGCTGGCGATACTGCCGGTGCTGTTTATCGTGTTCGGCCTCGACGAGCTGTCGAAGGTAATGCTGATTGTTATTGGCGTCACGCCGATGCTGGCGCGGGATCTGGAGCAGCGGGCGCGGGAGATCCCGGTAGAAATCCTGATTAAAGCGCAAACGCTGGGGGCCAGCAGCTGGACGCTGGTCCTGCGCGTGGTGCTGCCGCAGCTGCTGTCTCGACTGCTGGTCTCACTGCGGTTAATGCTGGGCGCGGCGTGGCTGTTCCTGATCTCCGCAGAGGCGATTTCCGCCACCGCCGGGCTGGGCTACCGCATTTTTCTGGTGCGCCGCTATATGGCGATGGATGTGATCCTGCCTTATGTGGTGTGGATCACTCTGCTGGCCTGGCTGATGGATCTCGGCCTGCGCTATCTGAATCGTAAATGGTTCCCGTGGTCGACAGGAGCACAGTCATGAGTTTTATCGTCATCGACAACATCTGGCAGGAGTATGGCCGCCATGTGGTGCTGGAGCGCCTGAATCTGCACATTGCCGAAGGGGAGTTCTGCACCATGGTCGGGGCATCAGGCTGCGGAAAATCGACCTTTCTGCGTCTGCTACTGGGCCAGGAAAAGCCCAGTCGAGGGCAGATTCTGCTGGACGGAGAACCGCTCAAACCGGAGCCGGATATCACCCGGGGCGTGGTGTTCCAGCGCTATTCCGTTTTTCCCCATCTCAGCGTGCTGGACAACGTCACCATCGGGCTGGAGCTGCCGCGCTCACGCTGGAGCGGCCGCCTGTTCGGCCAGCAAAAGCGGGAGGCGAGGGAAAAGGCCGCTGCACTGCTGGTACGGGTGGGGCTGGGGCATGCGCTGAACAAATACCCTGCCCAGCTATCGGGCGGCATGCAGCAGCGGCTGGCGATTGCCCAGGCGTTCATTATGCAGCCGCGCGTACTGCTGCTCGACGAGCCTTTTGGCGCACTCGATCCCGGCATCCGTAAAGATATGCACCAGCTGCTACTGGAACTGTGGCAGGAAACCCGCCTGACGGTGTTTATGGTCACTCACGATCTGAGCGAAGGGTTCCATCTGGGCACCCGGCTGCTGGTGTTTGACAAAGTGCGTATCGATCCCCACGAACCGGAAGCGTACGGCGCCCGGATCACCTATGACATCCCGCTGAACGAGCAGCGCCAGCCGCCACGCGATATCGTGACGACCGCTGCGTCGGCTTCAGCCGTAAAGGAGTTTTCCCTGTGAACACCACTCAACACAATCATGCCGATACTGAGAGCGAAGTTCTGCCGGGCGGCGGACACACCTCATTTATCCTGCGTCGCGGACAGGTCCTGCGCATCACCGATACCACCGGCGGTGCCAACGTCAGCCTGATGATGCTGAACGCCGCAGAGAAAAGCGACCGTCTGAATCTGCCGGATACCCTGAAAGCGCAGCACACGGCGAAGCTGACCACCGGCCACTGCCTGTATTCCGATATGGGCCGGGTTCTGGTGGCCATCGTGGCGGATACCTGCGGCTGGCACGACAGCTTTGGCGGCGTGCTCAATGCGGCTGAAACGTTGGAAAAATACGGCCAGGGTCGTTACCAGGAGCTGAGAAACGGCTTTTATCGCAACGGCACCGACAACCTGCTGGTCGAGATGGGTAAATGGGATTTGAACCTGCAGGATCTGCTGATGACCCTGAACCTGTTCAGTAAAGTTACGGTGGATGAGGAGGGCCACTTCCATTTCGAACGCGACTATTCCCGCCCCGGCAGCTATATCGAACTTTACGCGCCGCTCGACGTGCTGGTGATTATGACCGCGCTGCAGCATCCGATGGACCCGGCGACCGAGTATGCTCCGCGCCCGGTCAGCCTGAGCTTCCGAGAGGCGGACGCTCCCGCTGCGCTGCTGTCCTGTACCGAAATCCGCGCTGAGAACGCCCGCGCGCTGATCAACACCACACAGTTTTGCCGCCATGGAGCCCCACTATGAATCCCGTTGCCAGCACCCGAGATATCCGCGATGCGATATACCGCCATACCATTCCGGCGGGCGAACCGTTTCTGTTTGAAGTGCGCCAGGGACAGACGATGCGCCTGCTCGATCTTGAGGGCAATCAGGCGGTGGATACGCTGTTCTACAGTGCCCGTAATCCGCGGGAACGCTACGATGCCCAGCGCACGCTGCGCCGCCAGAATAACGTTTACCTCACCACCGGCAGCGTACTTTACTCCAACCTCGGCAACCCGCTGTTGACTATCGTTGCCGATACCTGCGGCCGCCACGATACGCTGGGCGGTGCCTGTTCACAGGAGAGCAACACCGTGCGCTATGCGCTGGATAAACGCCATATGCACAGCTGCCGCGACAACTTCCTCTGCGCCAGTCTGCACGATGGTCGCCTGCAAAAGCGCGACCTCGCTGCGAATATCAACTTCTTTATGAACGTGCCGGTGACCCCGGACGGGGGATTGACCTTTGCCGACGGTATTTCGGCCGCCGGTAAGTACGTTGAACTGCACGCGGAATGCGATGTGATCGTGCTGATCTCTAACTGCCCGCAGTTGAACAATCCCTGCAACGGCTGGAACCCGACCGCGGCTGAGGTACTGATATGGAATTAATTTTTCAGCGCTTGCGATTAGTGATGCCGCTGCGTTTCTGGCAGAAAGCGGGGCTGCTATGCCTGCGGCTGCTGGAAGCCCGCACCGCAAATTATGCGGTGCTGTCCGATCCGTCGGGCCACCTCAGCGGGCGCGCATCATCCCGCTCGCGTTAAGGCGATTTTTCTCCGGTGGACGACCACAGGAGATCGGATTGATGGCGGGACGGCCCGCCAGAGTGTGAGTCTCAACCATGTTTACAAAAGTCCTTATTGCCAACCGTGCCACGCTGGCCTGTCGCATTCTGCGCACGCTGAAAACCATGAACGTCAGCGGCGTTGCGGTGTTTTCCGAAGCGGATGCCGGCAGTCTGCATATCAGCCAGGCCGATGAGGCCATCAGCCTTGGCGACGGGCCTGCGGCGCAAACCTATTTAGTGGTGGATAAAATCATTGCGGCCGCACGTGAAAGCGGAGCACAGGCCATTCACCCTGGTTACGGCTTCCTGTCGGAAAATGCGGCGTTTGCCGACGCCTGCGAAGCGGCAGGTATCACCTTTATCGGCCCGACCCCGGAGCAGCTGCGGCTGTTTGGCCTGAAACATACCGCCCGCGATCTGGCCCGCCGTCAGGGGGTGCCGCTGCTGGAGGGCAGCGATCTGCTGGACAGCGTTGATGATGCGCTAAACACCGCAGAAAAGGTTGGCTATCCGGTGATGTTGAAAAGCACGGCGGGCGGCGGCGGCATTGGTATGCGCGTCTGTGGTGATGCCCGCGAACTGGCCGACGCGTTTGCCACGGTAAAACGACTGGGCGAAAACAACTTCAGCGACGGCGGCGTGTTTATTGAAAAATACATTACCCGCGCGCGCCATCTGGAGGTCCAGGTCTTCGGTGATGGTGCCGGAGACGCGATCGCTCTTGGCGTACGCGACTGCTCGGTTCAGCGCCGCAATCAGAAAGTCATTGAAGAAACCCCGGCACCGAATCTGCCGGAAGGGATGGCAGACGCGCTGTGCAGCGCTGCCCTACAGTTGGCGAAAGCGGTTAATTATCGCAGCGCGGGCACCGTGGAGTTCGTTTATGACAGTGAAGCGCAGCAGTTTTACTTCCTTGAAGTCAATACCCGTCTGCAGGTGGAGCACGGCGTAACCGAGCAGGTGTGGGGCGTGGATCTGGTTCGCTGGATGATCGAACTGGCCGCCGGAGCGCTGCCGCCGCTGGCGGAGCTGGCGGCAGGATTGCAGCCGCAGGGGCATTCGATTCAGGCGCGGCTGTATGCCGAAGATCCCGCCCGCCAGTTCCAGCCGTCGCCCGGGCTGTTGACCGAGGTCAGTTTCCCATGGGCAGACGGTCAGCGGCTGCGCATCGACAGTTGGATTGAAGCGGGCTGCGAAATCCCGCCGTTCTTCGATCCGCTGCTGGCAAAAGTCATCACCTGGGCCGACAGCCGTGAAGAAGCGACCGCCGCGTTGAGCGACGCGCTTGGCAATACCCGTTTGTACGGCGTAGAAACCAACCGTCAGTACCTGCAGCAGATCCTTGCAGATCGGCCTTTCGCCAGCGGCCTGCCGTGGACGCGCTGCCTGGAGCAGCTGGTTTATCTGGCCGAAACTATCGAAGTGCTCCAGCCCGGCACGCAAACCACGGTACAGGATTATCCTGGCAGGCTGGGTTACTGGGCGGTCGGCGTGCCGCCGTCGGGACCGATGGACGACCGCGCGCTAAGGCTGGGCAACAGGCTGCTGGATAACGCGCCGTCCGACGCGGCGCTGGAAATCACCCTGAGCGGCCCGACGCTGCGCTTTAATACCGCTGCCGTTATCGCCATTACCGGCGCAGAAATCAGCATCGAACTGGACGACGTGCCTCTGCCGATGAATACCACGCTGGCGGTTTCCGCCGGTTCCGTACTGAAGCTGGGCGAGATCGCCAGCGCTGGCGCACGTAGTTATCTGTGCCTGCGCGGCGGTATTGCCGTGCCGGAGTATCTGGGCAGCAAAAGCACCTTTACTCTCGGTCAGTTTGGCGGCCACGCCGGTCGTGCCTTACGTATCGGCGATGTGCTGCATCTTGCTGCCTGCGATGGCGATGGCAGTGTCGCTGGAGCCACGCTTCCTGCTGAACTCTGCGCGCCGCTGCCGGCGGTGCGTACCTTGCGGGTAATCTACGGTCCACACGGCGCGCCGGAATACTTTACCGCTGACTGGATAGACGTCTTCTTTGCTACCGAGTGGCAGGTTCACTTTAACTCCAGCCGCACCGGCGTGCGGTTGATTGGTCCGAAACCGGAGTGGGTACGTGAAAGCGGCGGTGAAGCGGGGCTGCATCCGTCAAATATTCACGATAATCCCTATGCGGTGGGCGCGGTGGATTTTACCGGCGATATGCCGGTGATCCTCGGTCCCGACGGCCCAAGTCTCGGCGGATTTGTCTGCCCGGTCACCGTAATTGAGGCGGACCTCTGGCAGCTTGGGCAGCTCAAGGCGGGCGATCGCCTGCGCTTTGTACCGGTCGATATCACTACCGCGCGGCGGTTGGTGGCCGCGCGTCAAACCGAACTGGCAACGCTTCAGCCGCAGGAGAACCGCTGGCTGACTGCACCGATCGCGTCCCCGGTGGTGCTGGACTGCGGCCAGGACGATCGTCGGCTGGTCGCCCGCCTGTCCGGCGACACGCATCTGCTGCTGGAAATCGGCGCGGCGGAGCTGGATCTGGTGCTGCGCTTTCGTGCACACGCCCTGATGCAGGCACTGGAGGCACTACAGAATCCGGCGATCATTGACCTCACGCCCGGTATCCGCTCGCTACAAATCCACTACCGCCCGGACGAGCTGTCACTGGAATCGCTGCTGGCGATGATTGCGCCGCTGTGGCAGGGCGTCTGCCAGCAGCAGGATCTGCGCGTGCCGTCGCGCGAGGTCTGGCTGCCGCTCTCCTGGGACGATCCGGCGTGCCAGCAGGCGATTGATAAATACATGACCACCGTGCGCCGCGATGCCCCCTGGTGCCCGAGCAACCTGGAGTTTATCCGCCGGATTAACGATCTGCCGGATATCGATGCGGTTTATCGTACGGTGTTTGAAGCCAGCTATCTGGTGATGGGGCTGGGTGACGTGTATCTCGGCGCACCGGTGGCCACGCCGCTCGATCCGCGCCACCGTCTGGTGACCACCAAGTACAATCCGGCACGCACCTGGACCGCCGAAAACTCAGTCGGTATCGGCGGTGCCTATCTGTGCGTTTACGGTATGGAAGGGCCTGGAGGCTATCAGTTTGTTGGCCGCACCCTGCAAATGTGGAACCGCTATCGCAATGTGGCGGACTTTAACGGAAAACCCTGGCTGCTGCGCTTCTTCGACCGTATTCGCTTCTTCCCGGTCAGCGCCGCCGATCTGGAAACTATCCGCCGCGACTTCCCGCTGGGGCGCTATCCGCTAAGAATCGAGCAAAGTGAACTGGCGCTGGCCGACTATCAGGCGTTTCTGACGCAGGAAAGTCAGACTATTTCGGCATTCCGCGATCATCAGCAGTCTGCGTTTGACGCCGAACGCCAACGCTGGATCGCTTCCGGCCAGGCACACTTCGACAGCCAGGAAGAAGGGACCGTTGAGGATGAATACCAACCGCTGGCGGCGGGGCATCAGGCGGTGGAAAGCAGTATTGCCGGTAATCTGTGGCAGGTCAGCGCAAATGTGGGTGACACTGTCACTAAAGGTCAGCCTCTGGTGATTCTGGAATCGATGAAAATGGAGATCCCACTGCTGGCTCCCTGCAACGGGATCGTCCGCGAGGTACGTGCCGCGCCGGGTTCCGCCGTCAGGGCCGGGCAGTGCGTGGTGGTCATTGAGCAGGACTGACCGTTCACACATTCTGGTACAGGTGCCGTTCTGCGTGACGCGGGTATTCACGCAGGAACGGAGATCCTGTCCCGTTCTGTCCGTTTGCTGTCCGAAAACGGTATTTCGCCGACGGCAAACGGACGGTATGCTGACTAAAAAACGACGACGAGGATGGGGTAAATGCTGGAACTACGACCGGGATGTGAATACTGCGATATCAACCTGCCGCCGGAATCTCTGGATGCGGTAATCTGTTCGTTTGAATGTACCTTTTGCCGCGACTGCGCAGAGAAACATCTACAGGGCAAATGCCCGAACTGCGGCGGTGAACTGGTGCGCAGACCCATCCGCCCGGCGATCAAGCTGGAGAAGTTCCCGGCTTCTACCGTGCGGGTGCTGAGGGAAGGATAAAGCGAGGAGACCTGTGGCTAAAGACAGCTTACATGATGAGGCAATAATTGAAATTCTGCGCGAAGATCCCAGCTTTGCTCAGGTTTATCTGCATCAGGCCTTCCTGGATATTGATGAAGAGGATGGCCAGCAGGCATTTCTGCTGGCATTACACCATTTAACTGCCGCGCTTAAAAGCGCGGATGCTTATATTTCGGCACGCCCTTGAGCACCAGTCGCCAGGAATCATTCACCAGCTGTTCGACCAGCCCGGCAGTGATTTTCTCGCCCGGATGAACCGAAATCCAGTGGCGTTTATTCATGTGATAGCCGGGGTGAATGGAATCATAGATCGCCCGGTGCAGCTCGCCCTGTTCCTGCTGGCACTTCAGGGTGATAATTTTTTCCCCGCGCAGCTCGGTAAGCAGCAGAAACATTTTATCCGCCACCTTAAACACCTGATGCTCCGGGCCAAAAGGGTAGCTGCATTCTGAACCGGAGAGCAGTTCAGCGGCCGCAATAGCCGCCGCATGAATTTGTCCACCGTCCATGATTAAGACTGCCGATGCTGTTGGATAACCGCCACGATATCTTCAACGGTGTCCGCCAGACGTTCGCCCTGCTTATAGGAGGACAGGGTGTCTTCATCACCGTTGAGCACCGACTGCGGGCGCTCAATAAAGGTGCCGAGCGGATTCAATTCTGCATCAAGGATTGCCGCAAACGGAATCTTCACTCTTTCCACGCCAAACTGCTGTTGGAACAGCACCGTCGCCTGGTCGCGGGTAATGATACTCATCTTCACATCGGGTGCCAAACGGCACAGCGCCTGAAAAGCAGGCACGTTGCGCAGGCAGTCCGGGCACCACATTTCTGCGGCAACCAGCAGCGTGTAGCTGCCGTCCAGCCGTTCGATTTCGCCTTTCAGCTCGTCAGAGAGAAAGCCGACTCGTTCGGTTTTCGCCTGCTCGCGCAGCAGATGCTGGATCTGCTCATCATTGCCCTGGCGGATAAACTGCGGATAGTCGACGCCAAGTTCGATCAGTGTATTGAAATCTGTCACCTGCTGCTCCCAAAGGTAAATTAGTAGGGTATCAACGTGCTGGACCAGGCTGAAATATCAGCCTGGCGTTGGGTATTGCCGTTATGACGCTGCCGTCTCTGAAGATGCCTGTCGCTGAAGCAGGTACACCTGCAAATTGACCCATACCGCATTCAGCAGCGGCGTCGCCAGCTGATGGCGTTGGGCGCGCTGAACCAGATCGCCAATAATCTGATCGGCTTCAATATCATATCCCTGCATTAAATCGCGATACATCGACGATGTCAGCGGGGTATCCGGGTTGCTGAGCCAGGTTAAAATGCCGTCCGTCTGCGCCTGACGATGCTGATAACCTTCAGCAATCAGGGTAGAAAGTACCTCATTAAACAGCCCGGTTAACATGGCCTGACCGCCGCCGGAGGCGACGACCTGGCGGGTATCACCGCGGGCCAGGCAGGTTACCGCCCCCAGGGTACTCAGCAGCAGCCATTTTTCCCACAGCTCACAGGCGATAGCATCGCTGAGGAAGGCGTCAAAGCCGCAGTCATGCAGGGTAGAATCCAGCTGCTGTAGTCTTTCGCCGTTATCGCCGTTGAGCGCGCCGTAATATAGCTGATGCAGCGGCGAGAGCTGGACAATCTCGCCCTCTGCCCCCAGCGTAGCGTGGATTTTGCACAGTCCGCCGATAACATGACGATCGCCAAAGCGCTGGCGAAGTAAATCGATATGCCGCATGCCGTTGAGGACAGGGAGGATCAGCGTATTCGGACCGACTGCCGGTGCAATATCCTCCATGGCCTGCTGCAAGCCGAAGCCCTTCACCGTCAGCACGATGAGATCGAAAGGGCTGCTGATTTCAGCGGCGAGGAGGGTTACGGGGTTCAGGGTTTCACGCCCCTGCGGGGTTTGCAGGATCAACCCGTTTTTTTGTAGCTGCTGGCTGCGACGCTCGCGCAGCAGGAAGGTGACATCACGCCCGGCCTGCGCCAGCCTTGCACCAAAGTAACCGCCGGTTGCTCCCGCGCCAACAATCAAAATACGCATAATCCACTCCATCGTTGCGAAACATAAAGGTTCAGACTCCGTGAACCGACATGCTATCAATCTCTCGCCGAGATGGGCAACAAAAAAGCCGGTGACATTGCTGTCACCGGCTTTCAGTTAAGTCCCTGAGCGGGCGAAAATTTACGCCGCGATCTGCTCGGCGGTTTTTTCTACCAGCGCCAGCAGCACTTTGATGTCTTCCAGCGTGACCGTCGGGTTAAGCAGCGTCAGCTTCAGGCAGGTTACGCCGTCCGCTTCGGTTACACCGACGTTAGCGCGGCCAGATTCCAGCAGCACATCACCGATTTTCTGGTTGAACAGCGCCAGGGCAGTATCACCCGCGTCAGAGAGCTGCTGCGTACGGTAGCGGAACAGCACGCTGGCCAGCTGCGGCTGCATCACCAGCTCCAGCGCCGGCTGCTCGCTGACGTACTGAGCCACGTCCTGCGCCAGCGTTACGCCGTGATCAATGATCTCCGCGTACTGTTTCTGGCCTAGCGCCTCCAGACCCATCCACAGCTTCAATGCATCGAAGCGGCGGGTGGTTTGCAGCGATTTAGACACCAGGTTTGGTACACCCTGGGCTTCATCAAACTCGGAGTTCAGGTAAGCCGCCTGATAGCGCATCAGCTCGTAGTGGCGCGCTTCCTTCAGCAGGAAAGCACCGCAGCTGATGGTCTGGAAGAACTGCTTGTGGAAGTCCAGAGTAATGGAATCCACCAGCTCCAGGCCGTCCAGGTAGTCGCGATACTTCTCGGAGAGGAGCAGTGCGCCGCCCCAGGCCGCATCAACGTGAACCCAAATCTGGCGCTCGGCAGCCAGCTCGGCAATCGCCCGCAGCGGATCGATTGCACCCGCGTCGGTAGTACCGGCAGTGGCGACGATAGCCAGAATCTGCTCGCCGTTAGCCTCCGCCTGCGCCAGTTTCTCCTGCAGATCGTTAAGATCCATACGGGAGAAGCGATCGGTTTTCACCAGCGTAACCGACTGATAACCCAGACCCAGCAGCGCCATGTTCTTCTGCACGGAGAAGTGCGCATGCTCGGAGCAGAGAACACGGATTTTCTTCAGGTTGCCAACCAGGCCATCCTGCTGAATTGAGTGTCCCTGGCGGGCAAAGAAGGCATCGCGTGCCAGCATCAGGCCCATCAGATTGCTCTGAGTACCGCCGCTGGTGAATACCCCGGCATCGCCGGGCTGATAGCCAACCTGGGTGCGCAGCCATTCAATCAGCTTCATCTCGATGATGGTCGCTGACGGGCTTTGATCCCATGAGTCCATGCTCTGGTTAGTGGCGTTGATCAGCACTTCCGCCGCCTGGCTTACCACCAGGCTAGGGCAGTGCAGGTGCGCCACGCACTGCGGGTGATGGACCGCAAGGCTGTCTTTCAGGAAGTACTCAATTGCACGCTCAATCGCGGCCTGATTACCCAGCCCCTGCGGATTGAAATCAAGCGTAATTCGCTCGCGCAGTTCGGCAACGGTTTTACCCTGATACATCTCGGGCTGCTGCAGCCACTGGGCTACTGCTTCGCTACTCTGGGCAATCGCCTGGCGATAGGCTTCAGTGCTTTGCGCTGAACCTGCCAGAATCGGGTTTAACCTGGACATCGAATTCACTCCACTCAGACCGGTTTTACGCCGCTGGCAAGCAGGGCGTTTTCAAATTTATCCAGGAACACTTCCAGCTCACTGTCGCTGATCAGCAGGGAAGGCAGCAGGCGCAGTACGCAACCATCGCGTCCACCACGTTCCAGGATCAGACCGTTTTCAAAGCATTTTTTCTGCAGCAGCGCTGACAGCGCGCCGTCAGCCGGGTAGCAACCCATGTGATCCTGCGCTTCATTTGGCTTAACGATCTCAATACCGATCATCATGCCCAGACCGCGAATGTGGCCAATGACCGGGTAACGCTGCTGCATTTCAGCCAGCTTACCTTTCAGCCATTCACCCTGAGCTGCCACTTTACCGGCAATGTTGTGCTCTTTCAGATGCTTCAGCGTGGTCAGGCCGGTGGCCATTGCCAGCTGGTTGCCACGGAAAGTACCGGTGTGGTGGCCAGGAGACCAGGCATCGAACTCTTTCTTAATGCCCAGCACGGCCAGCGGCAGACCGCCGCCAACGGCTTTCGACATCACAATGATGTCTGGCTCAATGCCAGCATGTTCAAAGGCAAACAGCTTACCGGTACGGGCAAAGCCAGCCTGAACTTCATCAAGGATCAGCAGGATGCCGTGCTCGCGGGTCACCTTACGGATACGCTGCAGCCACTCGGCAGGAGCCGGGTTCACGCCGCCTTCACCCTGAACGGCTTCCAGAATCACCGCCGCAGGTTTACGCACGCCGCTTTCAACGTCGTTGATCAGGTTGTCGAAGTAATAGGTCAGTGCTTTAACGCCTGCTTCACCACCGATACCCAGCGGGCAGCGGTATTCGTGAGGGTAAGGCATAAACTGCACTTCCGGCATCATGCCGTTGACCGCTTCTTTCGGTGACAGGTTACCGGTTACCGCCAGCGCACCGTGGGTCATACCGTGGTAGCCGCCGGAGAAGCTGATCACGCCGGAACGACCGGTGACTTTTTTCGCCAGTTTCAGCGCGGCTTCAACAGCATCGGCGCCGGAAGGACCGGTGAACTGCAGGCAGTACTCTTTACCCTGGCCTGGCAGTAAAGAAAGCAGATATTCTGAGAAGCTGTCTTTCAACGGCGTCGTCAGATCGAGTGTATGTAACGGCAAGCCGCTGGTAATGACATTTTGGATGCTTTGCAGGATATCAGGATGGTTGTGGCCCAGAGCCAGCGTTCCTGCACCGGCCAGGCAGTCAAGATATTGATTATTCTCAACATCGGTAATCCACACGCCTTCTGCTTTTGCGATTGCAAACGGCAGCTTACGTGGATAACTCCTAACATTTGACTCAAATTCAGCCTGGCGCGCCAAATAGGTTTCATTGTTTCCTTTTAATGAATCTGCACCGAAAGTATCAATACGGACTTTATCCGTCATCATATCTCTCCTACAACCGTGAGTTTCAGAACGTCACAGTTGAATAAATGAATGAAAAGTTAACTGCTGTGAAAAAACGCGGCCAATATAGGCCATTTTAAGTCGCTACTCAATGATTAATTTTAATTAGTTGCGTTTATGATTTTATCATAGGAATCAATACGTTGTTGATTTGCTGAACAATCGCCTTTCAGGGGATTTGTTCCAGTCGCTTTATGCATAAATTTTCGATTTATGAATATTTAAGGCAATAACAGAGGAGGGGGTATTGTTTGCAAAAACCACAATAAGAGCAAAAAGTGAACAATATCAAGGCGAATTGCTCAGTTAATCAGCAAATAAAGCGCGGGAATTACGTAGATTTACAGATGATGATGTTGCTGGATTTGCATAATCCACAGCACTTTTGCTGTCTCAGAACCGTGATTAAATACGCTATGGGTTAAATGACTTTTAAACTGGAAACTATCGCCCGCCAGTAACGTGACGCTGTCACCTGATACGGTAAGCGACAGTTCACCTTCCATCAGCAGGCCCGCTTTTTCCCCGTTCCCCATCAGCATTTCCCTGGGGCCGGAGCCGGGTGGAATGGCGATCAGCATAAACTGTAAGTCATGTTCACCGCTTGGCGACAGCAGCTCTTTGGCAACGCCGCTCTCACCAACGTGAAAATGAGGACGGTCCTGTCGCCGCCGCACAAAATGCTCCGGCCCGCCAGCGGGCGGTTCGTCGGCATCCAGCAGGGCGGTCAACGGCACGCCGAGGGCAATACGCAGCTGTTCCAGCATCCGCACCGTGGGATTGGTCTGGTTGCGTTCTATCTGGCTGATGGCTCCGGCTGAAACACCGGCCTTTGCGGCAAGCTCATTAATTGTCAGGCCGCGCAGTTTGCGCATTTGCCGCACTCGCAGGCCGATGTTGGCCTCAAGGGATAACGCTGCTGACTGATTTTGTTTACTCATTATTGCCTGCCCCATGGCGCATCGGATTTGCGATTTATATTCACTATAATGAATTAAGTCTGACCTTTGTCAATCCCACACCTTTCATCGACCCGCAATTCCCAATAGGAATATAGATCCATATAATCAGATGCTTGTATTAGTAAAGCTCTCTGTTTGGCGCTAATCAAGGGACAATAAGTAATCCATATGTCCAAAGCCCCACCGCGCGTTGACATCTTTTTTAGTGAAGCGGATATTCAATATGTTGAATATTTGCTGGCTATTTGAGCGCTAACACTATCGCCGGGGAGAAAGAATGGACTGGAGCAGCGTGCATAATTATCTGCCTTTCTTGCTGAAGGGTGCCGAAATGACCATTACGATTACCGTACTGGCGCTGATCATCAGCACACCGCTGGGCCTGCTGTGGGCTGCCGGGAAGATGAGCGGGCTGCGTATTATTGTCTGGCCGGTATCGATTATTATTAACATCACCCGCGGTTTGCCAATGATCGTGGTGCTGTTTTATATCTACTTCGTGTTTCCCGATATTGGCATCACGCTGACCGCGTTTCAGGCCAGCGTGATCGGTATTGCCTTCTGTTTTTCCTCCTATATTGCCGAAATCTTCCGCGCAGGGATCGAATCCGTCGATCGCGGCCAGCTGGAGGCCGCGCGTTCCATGGGCATGGGATTCGGCAAAGCCATGGTGCGCGTGGTGCTGCCGCAGGCGTTTCACGTCGCGCTGCCGCCGTACAGCAATACACTGGTAATGATGCTGAAAGATTCCGCCCTGGCTTCCACCATCGCCGTCACCGAGATGACCCGCCAGGGGCAGCTGATGGCCTCATCCACCTTTGATAACACCACCATTTATACGCTGGTCGCCATTCTGTATCTGGCGATGTGTCTGCCGCTGATGGCACTGACCAAACGCCTGGAAACGCGCCGCCTGAAAGGAGCCTGAGATGATCGAAATTAACGATGTGCATAAACGCTTTGGCCCGGTTGAGGTGCTGAAAGGCGTCAGTTTCAACGTCAAACAGGGGGAAGTCGTCTGCCTTATCGGGCCGTCCGGCTCCGGTAAATCGACCATCCTGCGCTGCATCAACGGGCTGGAAAGCTATCAGGGGGGCGAGATCCGCGTGCTCGGTCAACGTGTGGATAATCAACAGCGTTCGATTAACGATCTGCGTCGCCAGGTGGGGATGGTGTTTCAGCGCTTCAACCTTTTTCCCCATCGTTCTGTGCTGGAAAACGTGATGGAAGGGCCAATTCACGTCAACGGTGAAGCGCGTTCCGTCGCCGAGAAACGGGCGAAATCGCTGCTGGATCTGGTCGGTCTGGGCGAAAAAATAAACGCCTGGCCACAGCAGCTCTCCGGCGGTCAGCAGCAGCGCGTAGCCATTGCCCGTACGCTGGCGCTGCAGCCGAAGGCCATTTTGTTTGATGAGCCCACCTCAGCGCTGGACCCGGAACTGGTGGGCGAAGTGCTGCAGGTGATGCGCAACCTCGCGCAGGAGGGGATGACGATGATCGTCGTCACTCACGAAATGCAGTTTGCCAGCGAAGTGGCCGACCGCGTGTGCTTCCTGCACAGCGGCAACATCGTTGAGCAGGGAACCACCGATCGGGTGCTGGGAAATCCGCAGGAGCCGCGCACCCGGGATTTCCTGCGCCGCGTACTGCGCGAACCGGCCATTCATCACTGTGAGCACTGCCGAAAAATTGCCTGACCTTCACTCTCAATGGGACGATAAAAATGAAAATGATCTCCAACCTCAAGCGTTCACGCCTGTCTTCTCTGCTGCTGGCCGGTGCACTGTGCTGCGGAACATTTGCCAGCGTTGCACAGGCCGAAACGCTGAAGCTGCTCGCCGGTTCCACGCCTGCAAGCCGTCCGACCTGCTTTATGGATCTTGAAACCGGTAAGTACCAGGGCTTTATGCCGGAAGTGGCGGAAGAAGTGGCGAAGCGGGCCGGATTTGAAGTGAGTTTTAACGCTATTCCGTTCTCTGCGCTGTTGCAGTCCCTGCTGTCCGATAAAATCGATATGATCGTGGCGGGCATGTCGCCGACCGACCAGCGTAAAACCAAAGTCGACTTTTCCGAAGGGATCACCGGCATCGGCGAGGGGATTTACGCCCGCGATGATAATAAAAAGGTCTACCGCACGCCTGCCGATTTCAAAGGGGAAACCATTGGCATCATGGCCGGTACCGATTACGGCCGCCGTATTTCTGAAATGAACATCGCGAAAGAGGTGAAATTCTATGAAAATGCGGCGGATCTGGCACGCGATGTGTCGCTTGGCCGGGTCAGCATCGGTATGAACGATTATCCCATCCTGAAAGGCCAGGCCAGCATTGGCAATCTGAAGGGCATGCACGTGGTGGAAACTTATCAGGCTACAAAAGTCTCGCCGGTGGCGTTTGCCGTGCGCAAGGGTAATGGCCCGCTGCTGGAAAAAATCAACGCGGCCCTCACCAGCATGAAACAGGACGGAACGCTGGAAAAAATCCTGAATAAATGGGGCATTCAGTATATCCCAGCCTGATTGGCTGATTGGCTGATTGGCTGATTGGCCAGGCTAATGTGTCGGCGCGGGCTTACAGGATTGTTGTCGCCACCTACAGACGGCAGGCGGCAGGCGGCAGGCGGCAGGCGGCAGGCGGCAGGCGGCAGGCGGCAGGCGGCAGGGAATCTATCTGCCGCCTCTGGTGGAAGGCAACCGGCAGCGTTAATATGTCCGAAAAAAACGACAGGGTTTTTTATGTCCCGCCCCGAACTGCAAGACAGTCTCAAATTTGCCGAGCATTACACCCATCCTGATTTTCCTTTATATAAGGCAACCTCGCTAAGCGCCGATGCCGACTACAGCGAAGCAATCGCCTTCTTCGTTAATGGCGTTGAGGATGATCCACAGTGCCAGAACAATCTGGCGATATTTTTCGCCCTCGGCATTCACTATCAGCAGGATCTGGAAAAAGCACGTACGCTGCTTATCTCGGCTATCGAGCTCAAACTGCCGCAGGCATATTTCAACCTGGGCCTGTTGGAGCACTACCGCCTGATACCGCGCACAGCATCGACGCTACATCGCTTTACCAGCGCGCTGTCACTGGGCATAAAAGAAGCCAGCTATTATCTTGGCCAGCATGAAGAACGGAACATCAGCCATGCGGATTTCGATGGCAATGCCATGGATCGCTCCGAGGCGTTTGGCGATGCACGAGTCAGATCGTTGAGATACTACGCCGTTGCTGCGGACGTCGGGCACGTTCTGGCGCTGACCCGCATGGGGGATATTTATCATAGCGAAATGGAGGTGAGAGACGATGCGCTGGCGATGAAGTATTACTCGCAGGCGGCGCAGAAGGATCATCTTCCCGCCATGTTTTCGGCGGCAACGTTATTGACCCGTGGCTACAGTCCGCGGCTCAGCGTGACTGAAACAGATAAGTCCGCGTTTTACGTCCACGAAGAATGCGACCCGGAGCGCATCACGGCATTGCAGGCGATAATTATTGAACAAACCCGCGATCCAGAGGCTGCAATCACGCTGCTGAACCGAGCCTGGAATATACACCGGTCCGTAGAAGCGCTGGAAATGATGGGGGATATCCGTAAAGAAGAAAAAGACTATCGCGCGGCGGGGGCGTTCTACATGACGGGGATGCACAAAGGCAGTATTCCCTGCCTGGCGAAGTGCGGCGAAATGTTTTTAATCTGTGATGAAATACGCAGTAAAACGATAGCGAGGGACCTGTTTAAACAGTTCAAAACGCGGCTGGCCGAGTCACGTATTCTCAATCCTAAGATGCTGGAGCTGACCGAAATGATTAACAGCTATAAGGAAGCGCTGAAGCCAATCCCGAGGAAGAAAAAAACGGTCGACGGAGATAGTGATAAGACCGCCGAATGAAGCAATCAAAGGCTCAATCTGGCTATTGATGAGAATAATGCGGCTACTGTTCGTGCCGGACAACTTATCACAAGGTTCCGGCACATTGAGCTTGGGGATTTTACTCCCCCGGCACAAGTTCTCAGGGCAGCTTTCTGATCAAGCGCGCCGGGTTCCCGGCATAAATCCCTTTTACCGTCACCGGACGGATCACCACGCTGCCAGCGCCAATCACCGCACCGCTGCAGATCGAAGTGGTCAGCACGGTAGCACCGCTACCAATAGTGACGTTGTCACCGAGAGTAATGGTAATCCAGCTGCTGGCATCCGGGTCCGGCGCGCCGCTGCAGAAAAGATCGTTGGCGAAGGTAACGTTATGGCCTATAAAGCAGTTTTCACCCACGGTGACGTTTTCGCAGAGAAAGCTGTGTGACTGGATGCGGCTGCCGCGACCAATCACGCAGCCTTTCTGGATCTCAACAAACGGTCCGACTAAAACATCGTCGTCCAGCCGACACTGGTAAATATTTGACGGGGTGATGATTTTGACGTTTTCCCCGGTTTTGACATCACGAATGCTGCACTCAATGGTTTTCATCTGCATTTCATCCTTAAACTGCGTTGATACGATAGCGGTTAAGAGGTCGATACTAACACCATCTGAAGCCGGCCGTCAGGCGCGACCTTTACCCTGCTGGCGCAGCAGATAAATAAACCAGGGGGCACCGATAAAAGTGGTCAGCAGCCCTGCGGGGATCTGGTTAGGGAACATCACGATGCGGCCGCACCAGTCGGCGATCAACATCAGCAGCGCACCGATAATCGCCGCCATCGCCAGCTGCGGCATCGCCCGGCGGAATCCCATAATGCGCGCCATATGCGGCGACATCAGGCCGATAAAACTCAGTGGCCCGACCGTCAGCGTGGCACCCGCGGTCAGTATCGACGCCAGTAGCAAAATTGTCATGCGGGACCCTGCCAGCGGTACGCCTAACGACCTGACCGTATCGTTGCCCAGCGGCAGCATCGCAAGCCAGCGTCGGCAGAGCGGCATCACCACCAGCAGCACCAGAGCGAGCAGCATACTGGAGGCCGCCTGCACAGGCTCCACGCCGTAGGTAGAGCCGGAAATCCAGTTAAGCAGATTGCCCAACCGCGGATCGCCGCTGGCCAGAAGCAGGGAAACGATCGCCGAAAACAGCGTGCCCAATCCCACCCCCGCTAACAGCAGGCGCTGGGAGGAGAAATGCTGCCGCCCGGCGACGAGAAGAATGGTGGCCAGTGTCAGGGCCGCACCGCCGCTCCCGGCGTATAGCAGAGTGGCAAAACCGGCGGCGGGCAGGAAAAACATCACCGCAATAACCGAAGAGGCCGCACCAGCACTGATGCCCAGCACTTCCGGGCTGCCCATCACGTTGGCGGTTAGTTTTTGAATCAACGTGCCGGCGACGGCCTGCATAATACCGGCACTTAAGGCAGCAAGCGTGCGTGGCCATCGCCACGGCAGAACGTGCCACAGATTATCACCCGCCCAGCTCAGCCCGTGACTGTTGCGGCCGACCATCAGCACAATGGCTAACGCCAGCAGCAGCAGCCCGGCCGCACCGGCTATCCACAGCCAGGGGCGCGCACGTTCAGCGCCAGGTGCTGAAACCGAAGTGGCAGGCGGGGCGGAATGCCGCAGGCGCGGCAGCAGCCACAGCAGGATCGGCGCACCGATCAGCGCGGTTGCGGCCCCGGTCGGGACCTCCTGCCAGAGCTGCGCCAGCAGCACCATCGACTGATCGGACAGCCACAGCAGCAGCGCCCCGACCAGCGGAGCCAGCAGCAGGCGGGGGATCAGGCGACGCGCACCCAAAAGCCTCGCCAGAAGCGGGGCAAACAGCCCGATAAACCCAATAACGCCAACGGCGTTAACCAGCAGGGCGCTGAGCGTAATAGCCAACCCAAGCGCCATCAGCCGTGCCAGGTTAAGCCCCAGGCCAAGGTTGCGCGAAACGTCGTCATCCACACCCAGCAGCGTCAGTGGCCGCACCAGCAGCAGCGCGATTATCAGCGCGATAGAAAGGCGGGGAGCCAGTGAAATGACCTGCTGCCAGTCAGTCTGATTCAGCGCACCGCTGCTCCATAAAAACAGGCTTTGCAGATCCTGGTAGTGGAACAGCGCCAGCAGGCTGTTTATCGCGCTGCAGTACAGACTGAGAACCAGTCCGGCAAGAATTAATGTCACCGGCGAAAGCCGTTTTCCCCAGGCGGTGCCGAAAACCGCCGCGCCGATAATCAGCGCGCCGAGCAGGGCGGCAACCGGCTGCATCGCCGCGCCGCCGGGTAGCATGCCCAGACTGAAAAGCGTGATTCCCAGCTGCGCACCGCTGGCCACCCCGAGCGTAGCCGGTTCCGCCAGCGGATTGCGCAGCACCTGCTGGAACAGCACACCCGCCAGCGCCAGCCCTGCACCAACCAAAAGCGAAACCGCCACCCGCGGTAGCGTTGTGTAATAAAAAATGATCTGACGGATATCATCGTGGTCAGGATGAAAGAGGGCATCAGACCATAATTGCCGGGGCAGAACCTGCTGCGCGTTATACAGACTGAGCAGCAGCGCAACAAAGCCCACCAGTGCCAGCAGCGCGAGGGATTTGTACTGAATTCTTACCATTGTTTTTCCTGTTGCTGCAGCATCCGGCAGAAACGCAGTGCGGAAAGGGTGGCACCGAAAATCCACAGGGCGGGCACGGTTCTCAGCATATTTTCCCTGACGAAGGGAATAGCCTGCCACAGCGGTGTGGCGGCTACGCGAGCCCTTGCCTGTTCATCGCGATGGTCCAGACAGATGGCGCGCAGCGGCGCAAGGCTCGCCAGGCGCTCAAGGCCAACCATCGCCGTACCCCAGCCGTTATCATCGCCCTGCCAGGCGTTTTCAATGCCCAGACGGGTCATGACATTACCAAACAGGCTGTTTTTACCGAGGATCATTACGTGGCGATCGTCAACCAGGGTGAACACCAGCAGCGGCTGGCGGCGAAATCCTGCAAGCTGCCCGCGCGCTTCTTCTAACTGGCGATCGAACCAGGCTAAATGATCATGCCCTGCCTGCGTTTTATCCAGCCGATCGGACAGCTTAAGCAGACCATCACTGACGGTGCGCAGCGGCTCTCCCCGTTCACTGGTAAAGCTAAATTCCATTGAAGGGGCGATGGCGTTCAGCTGCGATGAGCGTGGCCCGTAGCCTTCGGAAAACAGCAGCAGGTCCGGCTTCAGTTCGGCGATGTATTCCAGGTTGGGTTCGGAGCGTCGGCCAATATCCAGCACCGACGCTGGAATAGTCGGTTCACCTACCCAGATGCTGTAATCGTGGGTATCGGCGGCACCTAACGGCGTAACGCCAAGGGCAAACAGCATCTCCAGCGGCAGCCACTCCAGCGCAATAATACGCTGCGGTACGGTGGCGCTTGCTGGTGCCAGCGGCAAGAGCGGTAAAAGGGCCAGCGCCGTCAGCAAACGACGGCGCGGCAAATCAACCCAATGCGGAGACTTCCCGGCGAACCGCCGGGAAGAATAAACATCAGAAGGCATAGGAAACGCTGACCGAGTAGTTACGCGGCGCACCGTACACGGCGTAGTCGCTCAGCCAGGAATAGTAGCTGCGGTCGAACAGGTTATTGACGTTGGCCTGCACGGCTACCTGCTTGTTAACCTGGTAGCGGGCAAACAGGT
Source organism: Erwinia sp. INIA01 (assembly GCF_025947915.1). NCBI lineage: Bacteria > Pseudomonadati > Pseudomonadota > Gammaproteobacteria > Enterobacterales > Erwiniaceae > Erwinia > Erwinia sp. INIA01. Next base: position 104,896 of record NZ_JAPDNC010000010.1, on the reverse strand, counting down.
TCGCCAGCGGGTAGCTGCTCTGATAAACGCGGGTCGTTTCGCCGTCCGGCCCTGTCGCATCCTGGAAGGTACGGCTCTGCCAGTTGACGCCGCCGCCGACGGTCAGCTCACGCAGCATCGGCAGCTGGTAGCGGGTGAACAGTTTGAACGAGGTCTGCGGCATATTGCTGTTGAAGCGGCCTTCCGTATCTTTCGCGACATAGCGCGTGGCGCCGAAGGTCATTTGCAGATTGTCGGTTACTGCACCGTTGATCTCAAACTCGGCACCCTTGCTGACTGCACCTTTGGTCGAATAGTACGCCTGTTCGCTTGATCCGTTAACGAAGTTGTCGCCGTCGGCCTGCGCGGCGTTTTCCTGCTCGATGCGGAACACGGCGAAGGTGGCGGTCAGACGGCCGTTGTACCAGTCCGATTTCAGGCCGGTTTCATAGTTTTTACCGGTGACCGGCGACAGATATTTACCGTCGCGATCGCGGTAGGTTTGCGGCTGGAAGATCGAGGTATAGCTGGCGTAAGCCGACCAGGTATCGTTAATGTCGTAGACCAGGCCACCGTACGGCGTAATGTTGTTTTTACGCACGTCGCCGCTGCTGCCCATGGTGCTCCATTCGGTATAGCGCGCACCCAGAATCAGCGCTAACGGGTCGGCCAGCGAGAGGCGCGCGGCGGTATAGACGGATTTCTGCCGAACAATGTCATCGGCGTTCTGATACCAGTCACCCCATTCTGGCTCCTGCGCGCTGCCGTCCCAGCTGTTAAAATCGCCCATCTGGTCATAATCCAGCGAGCCATCGGCGCTGTAGGTGGCATTATGCTGGCGGCTGTAGCTGACGCCTGCAACCAGTTCATGCTGGCGACCGGCCAGTTCAAACGGACCACTGGCGTAGGTATCCACTGACTCCAGCTTGCGCTTGCCGCGATCCTGGCTACCGAAGCCGGACACGCCCTGACCGGTGGTCACATCAGGGAATTCCATCACGTACAGCAGTTTATCGTTAAAGGTTTCTTCCGCGTGGGTGGCATTAACGCGGAACGACCAGCCGTTATCAAAGTTATGGCTGACGTTGGCAAAAATTTTACGCGAATCGGTGCTGTAGCGCGTCCAGTCTGCCGCCGGGTTGGTACTACGGTTAAAGTGGGTGCGTGAACCGTCGCTGTACCAGGTCGGCAGACCGCCCCAGGTTGGATTGCCGGTATTACTCTGCTGATAATCGTAGCCGAGCGACAGGGTAGTGTTGTCGGTGACGTCGGCATCAATCACGCCATACAGGAACTTTTTGGTTTTGTGGTAGCGATCCAGCCAGCTGTCCTGATCCTGATAACCGGCTACGATTCTGCCACGCACCGTGCCGGCTTCGTTAAGCGGGGAGGAGACATCGGCCACATAGCGCTGCTTGTCCCAGCTGCCATAGCTGGCAGTGAGATTACCGGTAACCTCTTTGCTGTCCGCATGCTTACGTACCATATTCACCGAGGCACCCGGGCTGCCAGCGCCGGTCATCAGCCCGGTCGCACCGCGCACGATTTCAATGCGGTCATAGATTGCGGTGTCTTCAGCGGCATCGCCGTAGTTCCAGGTATCGCTGACCGAGGTAGGAATATCGTCATAGGTGTAGCTGCTGATCTGGAAACCTCGGGCGAAATAGGCTGACCGTTCGCTGTCGATCAGTTCGGTGGCGATACCGGTGGCGTTATCCAGCACGTCGCCCACCGATTGCAGATCCTGATCCTGAAAGCGCTGTTTCGTCACCACGCTAAGCGACTGCGGTACGTCACGCGGTGCCAGCAGCATTTTCGTGCCGGCATGGGTGGTTTTCACCTGATAGTCCTGTTCTTCGCTGGCATCGCCATCGTCTGCCGTCGCCGTTACCACCAGGTCCTGCTGCGCTTTATCCTTTTGCGACGGGGCCGTTGAATCTGCTGCGTGCGCCGGGTGGGTCAGCGTATGAATCGCCAGCGCCAGCAGTGAAACGGTAAAAGTATGTTTAACAACCGATGCGCGCTTAGCGACACCGTTTTCCCTGCCAACAAAAGACATAAAAGCATTCCTCATGCGGAATAGTGGTTTAAATGATTATGATAATCATTTTTCTTTGCAGGCTCATTGTAAAGATTTCATTGTCTTGTGTAAAAAAATATAAAACATTAGATTTCAATGAATTAAAAGACAGTTAAACGAAAACATGCGCCGCACAATGGATGCCAGTGTAAGGACCCGGATCTGTGGAGTCGGCAAGACATCAAGGATGATTAATTCGCTGATTTCTCTGCAACATTACGATGAAAATCGGAAACAGTAGCGCCGCCACGGCAGCGATGATTAACAGCCTTTCAAGATGCCAGGCTGCCCCGTCTTCCCCAAGCAGCAGCGGAACCAAAAAGAATGCAACGGTGGTAGCGAGGTGCATTAATGACGTTTGTAGTGCCACAAATTGGGCACGCTGCCCCTCGGAGGGATACGAAATGGTGACCGCCGATGACACCACCAGACGACTATAGGATGCGGCGAGAAACAGGACAATAAACAGTCCAGACAGCGGGGAACCGGACGCAGCCATGCCGAGACTGAGCAGAAAAATAAGCGTAGAACTAACGGCCAGTTGTCGTGTATTAAAGTGCACCAACAGTTTCCCGGTTATTTTGGTGGCCAGCAGGCCTGCAATGCCTCCGGCAAGAAACACCCAGGGTAACAGCGGCAGTGCCAGCCCCATCTGCCGTGTCAACAACGGAACCAGAATCGGAATAATCAGCATCGGACTGAACTGCACCAGGGCATTTGCTGAGGCAAAGAGCAGTGTATTTTTACTTAACGTCAGCGGAGCAGGAGCATACCCAATCGACGTCTCCGCGGGAACGAAAAGGGTAACAAGTGGAATCGCAAGCAGGCACAGCAGGCCTATGGCGTTCAGTGAAAGATGCCAGCCGAAATGGGTACAAATCAGTAATATCAGCGGCATTCCAGCAATGCTTACCATCGAAAACGCGGCAATGACCGTCGCCAGCATCTTCCCACGCATATCGGGTGGGGTTTGATTGATCAGCAGACCGATGGCGACACCCATCGTTGTACCGCCAAGCATACCGGCTAAGAACCGGAGTATCAGCAGCACGCCGAAACTCTGCGTTAGCGTGGCCATGACCGTCAACGTGCCCAGCAACGCCATATTCAGCATTAAAAAACGTTTTTTATTCACCCGACCCAGCCAGTAAAAAGCGGAGAAGCCGGAAATAACTGCACCTGCGGTATACAAACCCGAGACATAACCTGAGTAAGAGACAGGGACGGCGAAATCAATCGCCATAAATGCGAACAGTGGATTAAAAACCATATATTCCAGCGCATTAGCAAACTGAACAAGTGCGATAACCAGTGCCATATGGCGCAGTTGACGGAGATGAGGATTCGACATGGCAGATAACCTGAGTTGAAAGAAGAACCCAGCTTAATCTCTATCAATAATGATTATTAGCCGCTGAAAATTAATCATTGCATTATCAAAAATGGGATAATGAACGCAAGGTTATTACCCGGATGGCGCACGATGTCGCTCGAATTTATACCGTTGAAATTAGCAAAACGAATTCAATTTATGCCAGGCGAGAACCCGGTTTACTGATAATCGGGGAGGGGAAGCGGGCCACTAAGGGCCCGTATATTCTCAGGCAGAAAGCGTCGCCAGACGGGCAGCGAAGCCCATAAACAGCAGTGCAATAATACCGTTTCCAGCGCGCGAGACATTCTGACGCTGGCGGAAAAATGTTGCCATCGCTGCGCCGCCAAATATCAGCAGGGAGAGATAAATAAAGCTGAAGGCTTCCAGAATAGCCGCCAGCAGGAAATAGGACAGGCCGGTATGTGCATAGTTATAATCAATAAACTGCACGAAAAATGAGATATAAAAAAGAATGGCTTTAGGGTTGGTCAGGCTGAGAGTCAGCGACTTTCTGAAAACATTTTCCTGACTAAGGCTGACCGTTTCGCTGCGATGACTTTTAGCAAAAAAATTGGCGTGAATAATTCTGATACCAAGGTAGAGCAGATAAAAAGCCCCCAGTAAACGCACCAGGGTAAATAACAGCGGCGACGCTTTGATAATCGAGGCTACGCCGATAAAGGACAGGAAAATCAACAGGGCATCGCCGGTGAACACGCCCAGCGCAGCGCGATATCCGACGGCAACACCTCTGGATGCGGCGGTCTTCAGCACGTAAATCGAGTTCGGGCCTGGTGCAATAATAATTAACAACAGGCCCGCAATATATGTCCAGAGATTGATAACGCCAAATTGTTCCAGTAACACCCTGACCTCCATGATAATCAGACTTGCGCAGACCTTTACAGCCAGACGCAGATTGCAGGTCAGTATTCTAGCGCCTGATGTCGTCAGGGTTAACTTCTTTCGCAAAATCAGTGAGGCAGCGTGTCAAGATCCTCTGCCATTATTGGCGCAGGTTTAGTTAAACCCGTTCTCCATAAAATCAACCATCGCACCTTTGTGTGCATCGACATTACGGATATAACGCATCAGGGTTTCCGGTTTTTTCCACGTGCCTTCCTGCATAATTTGCGGAACGGAATAGCCCTGCCGGGCCATATCCTGGGCGGCCCCGACGCGAGCACTGTGTCCGCTCCATCCCTGATAGCGACCTTTATTTTTCTTTGCGGGCGTAGCCGGGCCTACCTCGCGCCACGCCTGCAAAAAAATATTTTCCAGCGCCGGGAGCGTTAACGGCCTGGCACTGTTGATCCTGGCCGAATTAGAACGGTGAACGGGGCAGAACAGGTAAGCATCCGGTTCGGCTGCCAGCCCGGAAATCATCAGCCATTCCGTCAGGCGCTGGGAGGAGTGGCTGCTCAGCGCTTTAATCAGCCCGCCGGTCTGAACAATGGTTTTGGTCCACGCCACGTCCAGAATAATTCGTCCATCCTCCGTCCGGCTGATATCGCCCACCCGAAGCCGGGAAAGTTCGCTGACGCGCAGCAGGGTGTTGTAGGCCAGATGCAAAAAAGCCAGGTCCCGGACCTGCTGCAGTCGGTCCGATCCTGCCCAGCGTGCATCCAGCCGGGAAAGATCGCTCAGCCGAAAAGGCACGGCCTGGCCGGTGCGTTCGCCGCTGACGACCGCACTGCGGTTAATCTTTTTGAGGGTGCGAAACACCAGCGGCGAAGTGCCGGGAGACACCAGACCGGCATTACGATGCAGCATAGCGATCAGCGCGGCGTGGCTGGCAATAGTTGAAGAAGACCGACCGCTGCTCTGTAGCCAGGACAGGTAGTCACGCAGATCGGCAGGGGAGATCGGGAAAAACGTTCGGCCATGTTCTTCCGCCCAGCGATAGCAAATGCGCATCACGCTGAGTAACTGCCGCCAGGTGTTTGGCGAGAAGGCATCTTTGTCCTCGACGAATTCTTCAAGCGCTGTTCGCATTGCATCGCCAGCTGTTGAAGAAAGAAAAAAGGACTGATTCTGAATGGGTTTGGTCATTTTACTCTCTGCCTTCCCGTGACGACTTAAGACCGGCCATCCGGCCAAATGTACCGTCACGCAGAACGAACCGGTGGTAAAGCGCCGCCAGAATATGCACGGCCATGATTCCGCAGAGCACCCATGCCAGCAGGGCGTGCAGCGCATTGGCCGGTGCGATCATCCAGCCGATTTCCGTGCCGGTTTCCGGAATGAGGGGCAGTCCCCAGGGGCTCCATCCCTCGCCGCTGCCGTACACGCGCAGAAGAGCAATCGCCGGGATGATAAACATCAGGGCATACAGCATCAGATGAGCGGCGTGAGCGGCGGTGCCCATCCATCCCGCTGAACGGGGCGGGCGGCGGCGACGGTTGATGACTCCCCATGCGGCACGCACGACGACGAGCGCGATGGTCAGCAGGCCAACCGTGCCATGATCGGGACCGAACCGGGCGATATTTTCGACAGTTTCTGAAGGGCTGAACGCCTTCCAGCTCAACGCCATGATCAACTGCCAGAGAAGCAGGTAAGCCATTGCCCAGTGCAGGATGCGGGTGACCAGGCCGTAACGTTCGGGCGTGTCCATCCACTGGCGGCCGGTACGATTGGGGTCTTTCATGCTGCACCTTCCGGGGTCGCGGGGAGAAAAGAGGGCAGGTATTGGATGAATTCTGTCATATTTGCTGAATAAATCGCCTGTCATTACCATCGATCGCGCTACGTGAATTCTGCCGAATCGGCAGAGGGATAATGCGCAATCTTTCACGTAGCGACGCCATTTTTTACTGTAGAATTGCCCGGTTGCAGCCCGGGCAAAATCAGGTGCTCAGACGGACGGCAAAGTCCGATCCCGCAGCGGATCGTATGATAGCGGAATTTTGATCCCAGATCCTGACTTTATATAATGCCTATTATATAAAGTTAGAAAACGATCCGATAGATCTTCTTTATAATTATTGATATTTATCATCAGGTTAGATTGTGAAGGGCGGCTGCGGTTTTATCATCGCGATCCCGTGAACAGAATGCGAATCTGCATTAGCGGAATCCCGAGGGTTCAATACCGTATCGATCGCTGAACTGCCTGCTAAAGCTGGTCACGGAACTGTAGCCGACGCGGCCCGCCACCGTTTTTACCGGAAGATCGGAGGACATCAACAAACGCAGCGCTTCTGCCACGCGGGCCTCGATAATAATCGCCCGCAGGCTGGTGGATTCAGCGGCCAGACGGCGGCGCAGCGTGGCTCCACTAAAACCCAGCTGCTGTTCTATTTCAGCGGCATGCCATAAATGGGCAGGATCTTTTGCTACCATTCGGCGAATCTTCATTGCCAGGCCAGGATCTCGTGCGCGCAGCAATCCGTGGCAGCCCATGGCATAAAGCATCAGCACCACTTCGACCATGGCATGGAGAGAAAGAGGGCGTATACCGCCAGTCATCGCCTTAACCCAGCGCTTAAGCGGTGCAAGCAGATCGCCGACGGACACGGCAACCACATCGCCAATCTCCTGTGGCGCGGGGTCGGCAAGCAGCAGCCGCGCGGCCTCCAGCTGTTCCTCCGCCAGCGACAGGCTCAGCGCAACAAATTCTCCGCTGATTTTGCAGGGGGCATACTCGATGTCCAGGCTTCTGGCATTCGGAACCACCAGCATCTCACCGGGGTGTACGGTTACCCAGTCACCGTTTTCCCGATAGCTGAAAGTGCCCTGAAGTGGAAAAGAGAAGGTCGCGACTTCCGCCTCAAAGCGTTTTACCTGATGGGTTTTCACCGCGCGCAGGCAAACGCAGGGCAACGGCGACTGAGAGCGCGCAAGCTGGAGCAGCTGGTGAAGCAAATGCTGCACCTCAACATCATGGGTTTCAGAAACCTGCATAGGACCGTCAAAAGGGAAATGGAGATTTTACTATATGCCGCCCGGGTCTGTTTTCTCAAGCGGCCTGTGCTTTCATCGCGTTTTAACCTCAGATCGCTGGCGACCAGAGGTCGTAGTCCAGTGCAAACGTTGCGCCATCACGTTTTACTTTGCCGGTTGTGGGCAGATTAAAATGCATCCCGCTGACCGACAAATTATCACTGACCGCGCGGTCAAGCAGCTGATGACGCACCGCCGATGCTGAAACCGGATCGCTGTCGAAGGCAATAGTCACCTCCGGCTGGGCAATCTGAATATGAGGGAAATGTACAATATCTCCCCAAATCAGCAGCGATTCGCGTTCATCTCCCAGTAAATAACCGCTATGCCCCGGCGTGTGGCCAAACAGCGGAACGGCCTGAATACCTGGCAGAATCGCTTCCTGACGGAACGGCACCAGCCGATCGTCATAGGCGTTAAAGGCGTTTCTTGCCAGATCGATAAACGGGCGATGGGCGTCCGGCACGCTGACGTAGCGATTTTCATCCCGCCAGAAAGCCAGCTCTTTTTCATGCACAAACAGCTGCTGCACATTGCGGAAAAGAGGCGTTTGTAGCGGACCGGCCAGGCCACCGATATGATCGGGATGGGCGTGCGTCAGCAAAACGGTATCAATCTGCAGCGGATCGATACCTGCGGCGGCCAGCGCCACCGGCAGCCGCCCGCCCCAGCCGTTAACGCCACCGGCACCGCTGTCGATCAGAATGGTGCGATCCGGCGTCTGGATAACATAAACGTTGATATTGATACGCGGCACGGCTGGTGCACCGCGTCGCTCTAACAGCGCTTCTGCCCGCGAACCGTCGATGCCGGAAAGGAGTTCAAACGACACGTCCAGATATCCGTCGCTGAGCATTGTCACCAGCATGTCGCCGATTTTTTTGCGGTTAATGGCCGGTGCCTGCCAGGTAAGCTGAGTCATTATTTTCTCCGTGAGCCGATTTCATTCAGTCAAATCATGCCGTTAAGCATAGCAAGACCGATCTCATCGTTTCGCTCACTTTGGCTCGCCAAACGCTCAATCCATCGCATTCACTTCCTGTATAAGGTCAATCAACGCTCGAAGCGCGACTGGAATATGGTGTCTTCCTGCATAGTAAAGTGACAGACCGGGCATCGGCTGTAGCCATGGAGACAGCACGCTAACCAGCTCGCCGTTGCGCAGCTCATTTTCGATATACCAGCGCGGGATCTGCGCAATGCCTGAATCATGTCGTACGGCGGAAAGCATCAGCTGCGGGGAATCAAGGATCAGCGGACCAGGCACATGCAGCGTGAAGCGTTCCCCTTGACGATGGAACTGCCAGCCAGAAGGCAGACCTCCGGGCAGGCGTCCGCGAATGCATTGATGATGCATCAGATCTTCCGGCCTTTGCGGCGGGGGATGGCGCTCGAAATAAGCCGCAGAAGCCACCACTGCCAGCGGGATTTCATTGGAAATCGGCACCCGGATCATATCCTGCGGCACGCTATGGCTTGCCCGTATTCCGGCATCAAATCCTTCACCGATAACATCCACCATCCGTCCATCGGTAACGATATCCAACGTCATTTCCGGATAGCGTTGCAAATAGCGATGCAGAATCGGTGTAAAAATCATCAGTGCGGCACCCAGCGCACAGTTAATCCTTAACGTACCCGACGGCGACAGGCTTCGGCCGCTGGCTTCTTCCATCGCCTGCTGGATCTCGGCCACGGCGGGGCCAATCCGTTCGACAAACTGCTTGCCTGCATCCGTCAGTGAAACGCTGCGGGTAGTGCGGTGAAACAACCTGATGCCCAGTCGGGATTCCAGTCCGGCGACAGTATTACTCACCGCCGAGGTTGACATCGACAGCTCCAGCGCCGCCGCGCGAAATCCCCGCCGCCTGGCCACGGCCAGTACCACATTCAAGTCTGTCACATCTCTGGACATTGTTTCGATTTCCGGGATTCTTCATGCCTGATTAACTATATTATCAAAACAATAAGCCATCGATACACTCCATTCTTCTTCCCCATCAAGACAGAACAGGAGCCATGCCATGTGGTATATCGACAAGGCCTATATAGGCGGTAAATTTGTTGCAGTCAGCGGCAGCAAGGAAATTGAGAGTATTAATCCGGCAAATGAAAAGGTTATTGGCCGCGTGCGTCTGGCGGATCGCAATGATGCCCGGCGGGCGATTATTGCCGCATCACAGGCGCAAAACCGACTACGGGAAACCTCCCGAAAAGATCGTGTTGAGATGCTGATGGCGCTCAAGTCTGCCGTTTTACGCCGGACGGCAGATCTTCAGCAGGCCACTATTGAGGAATATGGCGGGCCGCTTTCTCGTTCACGCTGGGTCAGTCAGTATGCTTCGCAGTGTTTTTCCGATGCTGCGGATACATTACAAAATTACCCCTTTACGAAGAAAATCGGTGCGGCAACGGTGGTCATGGAGCCTGTTGGCGTGTCGGCACTTATCGCACCGTGGAACAGCGTGACGGGCTCGGTATGCAGCAAGCTGGCCTTTTCACTGGCTGCGGGCTGTGCATCGGTGATTAAACCCAGTGAACTGGGGGCGATGCAGACGCAGGTGCTGGCGGAAGCGCTGCACGAGGCCGGTCTGCCCGATGGGGTGTTTAACATTCTGCTGGGCAATGGCGACGATGTTGGCGATGAAATCTGCCGACATCCGCTGATTGCCAGAATCTCTTTCACCGGTTCAACGGCCACCGGTAAAAACATTTCCCGTACGGCCACTGAAACACTAAAACGCGTCACGCTTGGACTGACGGGAAAATCCGCTTCGATTCTGCTGGATGATGCCGATCTTAACGTTGCGATTCCGCTGGCGATAAACGCTGCATTTCTCAATAACGGACAGGCCTGTGTTGCAGGGTCTCGGCTTCTGGTGCCAGAGTCGCTCTTAGAAGACGTCATCACGCGGGTCCGATTGCATGTTTCCACGTTGAAAACGGGGCTGCCGGACGATCCGGCGACGGAGATCGGTCCTCTGGCTAACCAGAGCCAGTACGATCGCATCCAGCGCTACATCCGCCTGGGCATTGAACAGGGCGCGGAGATTATCGTGGGCGGTGAGGGACGACCGGACGGATTGGAAAAGGGTTTCTTCGTCAGGCCGACGGTCTTTGCAAAGGTGCAAAACCAGATGGATATCGCCCGTGAAGAGATTTTTGGCCCGGTACTGTCCATCATCAGCTATAGCGATCGGGACGATGCCATCCGTATTGCCAACGACTCGCTCTACGGACTTCAGGCGTATGTGTTTACCTCCAACACAGAAAGAGCGTTACACATTTCCCGCCATCTTCAGGCGGGCAGCGTGCTGATCAATCGCATTACCCCTGAACTTCTGGCCCCATTTGGGGGCGTTAAGCAGTCCGGTATCGGGCGCGAATTTGGTATTTTTGGACTCGAATCCTTCCTGGAAGCCAAGTCCATTGTAACGGGCTAGCGTTCGCGGAAAGGCCATGTCGGTGCCAGAGACATCATTTCGCCGATGCCTCTGGCCGCTGACCTCACTCAGCTACGTGCTTCGCTTAGCAGCTGTTGTATAACCTGCTCCTGCTGTTCGTAATCACCTTCGCCAAAGGCGGTATAGCGCAACTGGCCCCTGGCATCAAAAATGTAGTGTGCGGGCCAGTACTGATTACCGAAGCGGTTCCAGATGGCATAGTTGTTATCGGTGACCACGGCGTAGGGCAGTTTCCAGCGGGCGATAGCAGCGGAAACCGCCTGCGCATCGCGCTCCCAGGGATACTCAGGGGTATGAACGCCCACCACCACCAGCCCCTGGCTCTGGTATTTATTGGCCCAGTCGCGTACGTGCGGCAATGTGTGCTGACAGTTAATGCAGTCAAACGTCCAGAAATCGACCAGCACCACTTTACCCTTGAGCGAATCAGGAGTGAGGGGTTCACCGTTCAGCCAGCCGGTATCGCCGGTCAGCGATGGCAGTGCGCTGCTGGTTTGCTGAACGGCTACCGGCTGCAGTTTGATCTGCGGCTGCGGGCGGGAAAAGTGCTCGCTCAACCGCTGCTCCAGGCGCTGGGCAAATTCCGGTCCACTCTGTAGCTGGCTCTGCGCACCGCTGGCAACCAGCGCCACCGACCCGAGCATCAGCCCGCCCGCCAGCTGGCGAAAACGGGTGGTGATCATCATCCCCGGCCGTATCCGCGCCAGCAGTTCACGACCGGCAAACCAGAGCAGAGCCAGCATCGCGGCACATCCGCTGCCGTAAGCGGTCAGCAGCAGTGCAACGGATACCGATGATGTGCCGCTTACCGACAGGCTGAGGATTGCGCCCAGTATCGGCCCGGCACAGGGTGACCACAGCAGGCCAATGGCCATCCCGGATAGCAGGGCTGCGGCCAGCCCCTGCTGACGATAGCTTTCATCGTTAATCCGGTTGCCGAGGGCAAGCAGCGGACGGCTGAGCCACTGGGCCACTCGGGAGGAGAGCAGCGTTAATGCAACGAGGGTGAGAAAACCGAGTGCTATCCAGCGCCCGGCGGCGGTAACGCCGGTAACCCACTGACTGGTCACCGACACCAGCAGTGCCACGGCGGTAAACATCAACACCATTCCGCCGAGCAATGCGATAATTTTACCTCTGCTACCGCGCACACCGGCAAATACAAAGGGGATCACGGGCAGAGTACAGGGGCTGAGTAATGTCAGCATTCCGGCAATAAAAGCAATCAACAGCGTCATAGAGAAACTCCTTCAATAGCAAACGAGGTCAGGGTCTGCCTCCTCGGGCAGTGGGCCTATTTAACCGCTCGAATGTATTGGTGGTGTTTCTCGATCTGGCCGATTTTGTCAGCTCATTTATCTGCGGGCGATAGCGATACACTTTGCTACAAACGCGTCTCACGCAGCATTACGGCTGCCTGCAATCCTCCCTGAGGAAGGTTGCTGAGCGTCAGCGTGCCGTTCATCTGACCGACCAGCTGTGACGCAATCGCCAGCCCCAGCCCCGTGCCGCCGGTGTGGCGACTTCGGGAGTTTTCCAGCCGATAGAAGGGTTCCAGCACCGCCTGCAGCTCCCGTTCGGGAATACCGGGGCCGCCGTCGCGCACGCAGAATTCAACGCCGCCGGGGCCGGGCGGGAAAAGCACAATGTCGGCACGATGACCGAATTTAAGTGCATTATCGGTCAGATTAGTGATGACCCGCCGCAGCGCCTGCGGGCGAACGCTAAAGCGATCGTCGCCGCCACACGGTGTAAAACTCACCGGCAGCCCGATATCCTGATAATCGCAGGCAAGGGTATCGATAAAGGCATTCAGGCTGACGGTTTGCGGTTTCTCTTCCAGCCCACCCGCGCTGCGGGCGTAAGCAATCCCTTCACGAACCAGCCGACTCATTTGATCCAGATCGCTGAGTAGCTTATCGCGCAGATCCGGCTGTTCCGACATCTCCACGCGCAGCTTCATCCGGGTAATCGGCGTTTGCAGATCGTGTGAAATGGCCGCAAGAATTTGCGATTTCTCTTTCAAATGTTCCTGTATACGGTTCTGCATATCATTAAACGCGCGGGCGGCCTGGCGAACCTCCAGCGGGCCGCCTTCCGGCATCGGCTGGATAGCCGGTGAGGCTGGTTTCAGGGTATCAACTGCGCGAATAAACTGCGTGAATGGCCGTGTGACCTGGCGAACCGCAAACCAGCCGCAGCCGATCAGCAGCATCAGCTGGGCGAACAGGACTAGCGGTAACCAGGTGGCAATGGCAGGCATGTGAGGCCAGAGATTAATAGTCAGCGGGCTGCCATCATGCAGGCGAAGGTGAACCTGAATATGTTCGCGACTGCCGGGAAGGGAGACGATCGTCATCGGCCAGGTACTACCCAGCGCGGCCTTCAGTGAGTTAACCGCATCGCGCGAACGCAGGCTGGTAGGAGGATGGCCTGTCTCATCCGACGACAGCTCGTAGCTGTAGTTTCCTCGCGCCAGTCGGCTCAGCCACTGCGGGCGTTCGGCCGCAGGGAGCCTGTCGAGGATCGCCACGCTGGTGGCAACATCGTACTCCAGATTCCCCAGCATCACCGTTTTGGCGCTGCTCATGCGTTCAATCAGCAGGCTGGCCAGCGTCATGCCATTTGCCAGCAGCAGGCCAAGCGTAACGATCAGCAGCAGGCGGGCCAGCAGTGTTCGTGGCCACAGCCTCATTCGAGAGCCTCTTTGATAATGGCGGCGGCAGCCAGTACATAGCCTTCACTGCGGACCGTCTTGATCAGCAACGGTTCCCGCGCATCTTCCCGCAGCCGCTGGCGGAGCCGACTGACCAACAGGTCGATGGAGCGTTCAAACAGCTCCGCATCGCGCCCCTGGGTCAGATTCAGCAGCCGATCGCGGGACAGCACCCGCTGCGGATGATCGAGAAAAACCCGCAGCAGTCGATATTCCGCACCGCTCAGCGCCACCACCGTTCCCTGCGTATCCAGCAAATGTCGGGAGGTGGTATCCAACTGCCAGTCGCCAAAAGCAATGATCCGTCCGGCTTCCGTCACCTGCAAATTCGGCGGCAGGGCGCGCGTGCGGCGGAGGATCGCTTTGATCCTCGCCAGCAGTTCCCGGGCAACAAACGGTTTCACCAGGTAATCATCAGCGCCCATCTCCAGCCCAAGAATACGGTCAGCGTCTTCTCCGCGCGCGGTGAGCATCAGTATGGGCATATTTTTCTGCGGGTCGCTGCGCAGCTGACGACACAGCGTCAGACCGTCATCGCCCGGCATCATAATATCCAGTACGACCAGGTCGATATGCCTGTTCCCCAGTACCGACCGCATCTCGCGACCGTTCGCCGCCCCGGTTGCGGCGTAGCCTGATTTAATCAGGTAGTCGACGATCAGCTCACGAATGTCGCGATCGTCATCCACCACCAGTATGTGATCGATATGTTCCAGGGGAGGCTCCTTAGTTACATGCCCGCTGCGTCAACGACGGCCTGAACGAATCGCTCAGGATCTTCCTGCGGAGGATTGTGTCCGATATTACCGCTAAACGTGCGGTGTTCATATTTCCCGCTGAACTTAGCCCGATAGGCCGCCGGGGCCGGATGCGGTGCACCGTTGTTATCGCCTTCAATGGTGATGGTCGGTACGCCGATAGTGGGGAGCGCCGCCAGCTTTTGTTCATAGTCCGCGTACTTTTCTTCACTCTTTTCCAGACCTAACCGCCAGCGGTAGTTACTGAGAGTGATCGCGACGTGGTCGGGATTGTCCAGCGCGCGGGCGCTTTTCTCGAAGGTGGCATCGGTGAATTTCCAGCCTGGCGACGCCTGCTGCCAGATCAGCCGGGCAAAATCTTTGGTGTTTTCAGCATAGCCTTTAGCACCGCGTTCGGTGGCGAAGTAAAACTGATACCACCACTGCAGTTCGGCCTGCGGCGGCAGCGGTTTACGGCCAAGCTCCTGGCTACCAATCAGATAGCCACTTACCGATACCAGAGACTTAACGCGTTCCGGCCACAGGGCCGCGACAATATCGGCGGTGCGTGCCCCCCAGTCATAACCGGCGAAAACCGCCTGCCTGATATTCAGGGCATTCATCAGATCGACCACGTCCTTCGCCATTGCCGCCGGTTCGCCGTTGCGCGGGGTTTTATCCGACAGGAAGCGCGTGGCGCCGTAGCCGCGCAGCCATGGAACAATCACCCGATAACCTTTAGCCGCCAGTTGCGGTGCCACCCGGGAGTAACTTTGAATATCGTAGGGCCAGCCGTGCAGCAGAATAACCGGCTGACCATCGCGTGGGCCGATATCCACATAGCCGACGTTCAGCACGCCCGCATTAATCTGCTTAATCTGTTCAAATCCGGTGCTGTAGTCCTGAACCGTCTGCGTTGCTGATGCCTGGCAGGCTGCAATCATAGCCATGGTGCCCAGCAGTAATGGCGATATGCGTGTTTTCATTTTTTTACCTCAGGAGTTGTTTTGTTTGTTGAGGCTATGAAAACACGCTGATGTATGCGGAATGTTTTTATCTTTGCGGGTTGTGCATCAACCTGTATCGCTTAATAAGGCAGATACAGTGTGATACAAAAATCCCGCAGGACAGCCCGGAGCGAGGATTGCGTGCGGTGCGTGATAGTCATGTTCGGTGGGGTCAACACGTTAATTTGCGGTCAGCCACTGTCGCTGACCGTTGCGCGTGTTGATGGGGTAAAAATGGAGGATAACTTTGGGGCCGATCAGTTGGCGTCAAAAATCACATAAACCTTACGCATCTGCGTTTCCACCACCCAGGTTCCCTGCGTATTGGCTTCGAAAAACAGCGTATCGCCGCCTTTAAAGCTGACCGGTTCTTCACCGTCGGTGGTGAAGGTGCCGCTGCCGCTGAGAATATGCATGACTTCCGCCTGCTTCACGCCGCGACGATAGCTGCCCGCCGAGCATTCAAAGATACCGGTATCGATATCCTCCTTGCCGGGGATTTTTTTCTCCAGCCCAAAGACCTTAATCGGCGGGCTGCCCGGTAAACCTTCCACGCTACCACACGCTTCAAGGGATTCAATGGCGGCGGGCTGTGCAATTTTCTGTACTTTCATTTCAGGGTATTCCTTGCAGTGGATGCCGGAGCAATATCGTAAGGTGATGAAAAAAATCAGGTTAATGATGTGATGGCATTAAGATTAGCGAATTGATTAAGCAGATGGTCTGATTTATCGGCGGGGGTTTAACATTTTTACGCGAAAATTGGCGGGGTTAAGGCAGGAAATTTTTGCTGCGCCGGGAAAAGGTCGCCCGTTGTCCGTCAGGAGCGGGGCAACCTTTATCAGTACCTGGCGACAGAGGCTTATTGCCCGGTCGTCGCCCGTTGGCGTAGCTTACTCCAGCCAGCAGCGATCGCCGTCGCAGACTACCTTTTTACCTGGTTTATCGTCCGCCGGGATATTCTTCTGGCACTGCGCAGCCAGATCGTTAAGCGCCTGAATAATATCCTCATGCAGACCCGCGTGCTGCGCCGCGTCTATTGCCTTCAGCGCATACTGGTGTGCATCCTGCCAGGCTTCCTGCCGGAATCTGACCAGCGTCAGGCTGCGGGCGATATGGCACCGGGTGATCCATTCACCGCTTTCCACCGCCTGGCTTTCAGCTTCCAGAAGCGTATCGGCGGCAAAGGCGAGCAGGGCATCCTGACGATCGATTTCCGGATTCACCTCTATACCGTCAACGATGATATAGCCGAGTTCCTGGCGGAGTCTTTCCGTCGAGTCGCCGAATTTTTCTTTCAGTTGGCGGGCGTAGCTCAGCGCCGCATCTCCGCCGGGCAGCCGCAGCATCAGGGCCAGTTTCTCCAGCCCCAGCACCTGTTCCAGGCCTGGATTCTCAGCAAATGCGGCCTCGCAGGCGGCAATCGCGCCAGGCAGATCTTTATCGGCGGAGAAGGCCATCAGCTGCTTTTCCAGCACTTTCCTTTCCGCCACCATGCTGTCTTTTACCCACTGCCGGTACTCGCTGGCCGCACGTTCAATATCAAACGTACCGGCGACAACCTCGGCCAGCGGCGCATCCAGCTCCATCGGGTGACCAAACCAGGCGATACGGCCCTGCTGGTCAATCAGGAAAGCCGTAGGGATACCCTCCTGCCAGCTTGGCTTCAGCCAGCTGCCGGGGATATCACCCGGCTGTTCTGCCGTTGCCGCCGGGTTAAAGGCCAGGGTATAGCCCATTTCAGCCTCGCGTTCGCTGGCGAATTGACGCACTTCGTTAATATCGTCTTCCCAGATCGCGGCACCGAGTATCGTCACCTGCGGATATTGCTGCTGTAGCTGGCTGAGATGCGGGAAGGTGGCGACACAAGGCCCGCACCAGGTAGCCCAGCACTCCAGTACATAAACCTGGCCGGGTTCAAACGCGGTAAACGCCTGCCCCTTGATAAATTCCAGGCGTGGGAATGAAGGCGCGGCATCGCCGATAAATAACGGGTTAACTGACATAGTGACTCCGGTAATGTTAACTGCCTGCTTATTCGCGCAGGGGATTTAATAGTGACCTGCCAGCAGGGTGATGAATTGCGCTTTCAGCCGTTCGCGATCCTCTCGGATCTGTTTCTCTATATTGTCGATCAGTGTGAAATAATCGGGATTGTCGGCGATAAGCCTGCCGACAATATCGCTGCGCAGTGTTGTCAGCTGCTCTTCTGAATATTCTCCGGCTTGATTGGCAGTGTGATTCGCCAGCGCTTCTTCAAAGCGTTGATTAATTTCCTGCTCGCGCTGCTGCCACTGAGCACTCCAACCGCAGCGTATCCTGGCAACATGGTAGTTAAGGCCCTGTACGGGCGACAGCAGGTCGGTAAACAGGGTGACCGACTCAGCGAGCGGCCAGCACAGCGCTTCCAGAAGTGCGATAAGGTAATAATTCAATATCGAATCATCCGGCGACTGCGGCAAATCCATTACCGCCTGCTGCACACTCTGCCAGGGCGCAGCGTTCCCCGGCAGCGGCGGGCTGGCGCGATGCAGCGCCGTCAGCCTCTCCAGCAGAGTCAGGATCGGCGGTGCAATCTCTTCGCGGCACACTTCCAGTTGTTCCTGCACCGTGCCCAGCAGTGCGCTTAACATCGCGGGTTCAATGCCGCTGAGATCCTGGCCCGCAGCCAGAGAGGTAAACCACTCTCGCGCCCAGTGGATATCGAACGCCTCATCCTCAAACGCAAGCCGGTCGGCGAGCAGGGCAAAAGACGCGGGGAGGCCGGTCACGCTAACGTAATCGTCCAGCCCGCCGCGCACCGCGCAGCCGCTGAAGGTGCCGGACTCGCCCTGCCAGAAAGCGCCGTGAGGATGAATTTTTCCGCTCAGCCAGCTGTTTTCAAGCTGGCTGAGCACCTGCTGTTTTCGTTGCGGGCTGCCGCCAAAGGCGATACTCATACGGCGGGTCCCTTGTCTGATTGTCCCAGCCAGGCGTTCAGGCGCAGTTTATTCATCACGCCGCTGTAGCGCGCCACTTCACTACCGTGACGGAACAGGATCAGCGTCGGAATGCTGCGAACCGCCAACAGGCTGGCAATCTCGGGCCGCTCGTCGATGTTGACCTTCACCACCGCCAGTTCTCCGTTGCGCTGCCGCGCCGTTTCATCGATCAGCGGGGCAATCATCTGGCAGGGCTGGCACCATTCTGCCCAAAAATCCAGCAGCACCGTTGCCTCACCGGCCAGCAGATCGCCCAGCAGGTCCGCATGTTGATCGTCGGTTTTTTCTGTCACAGCGTTGGCTCCTGCGGTAGAACGTTGAGCGGGTTCAGTCCCGGTAAGTCGTTGTCTTTCAAGCGGATGACCGGCAGTCCTGGCGGCAGTGCGCGGCAAATATCCGCTTCTGCCTCAGCCATGTCCGCCACCACCACCCACGCCATACCCAGCGGCTTGATTAAGGTCGCCGCCAGCCGTTGCAGATCGTCGGTGGTCAGGGCGGACAGCTGTTGCGCATATCTTTGCCAGTAGTCATCGGTTTTTTGCTGGACAACGATAAAGCGGACATCCTGCAGCTGCTGACCTACGCCTTCCGAACCGCCGCGCAGCCGCAGCAGCTCTCCCCGGCGGAATTTTTCCAGCTCTTCCACCGTTACGGGCCGGTCGCCGTCGATCGCCGTCAGCTGATG
The DNA here is from genome assembly GCF_025947915.1 of Erwinia sp. INIA01. Lineage (NCBI taxonomy): Bacteria > Pseudomonadati > Pseudomonadota > Gammaproteobacteria > Enterobacterales > Erwiniaceae > Erwinia > Erwinia sp. INIA01. Next base: position 85,927 of record NZ_JAPDNC010000010.1, on the reverse strand, counting down.
CCAGACTTCATTCAGGGCATCGCCGCTGCAGTCGGCCTGCACGGTGGTGTAGAACCCCTGAATCCGTGCGGCTCTGGCCTGGGTCAGGATGCCGTGAACGCCGTAGGTCCAGTTATGTTCTTCACGCAGAGAGGCGTTAAGCCGGGAAGCGAAGCCGTTGAGCAGCGCCTCATGCAGCAGGTTGAAAGCCGCATCGTCCTGCGTTTCACCCGGAGGGATCAGCGAGGCGGCGGCGATGGTCGTCTGGCTTACTCCCGGTTTATCAATCAGATACACGGCAGCCGTACTGGCAGTCAGCGCTGGCAGAACCAGGCTTTCGCTGGCGGATTCACTGCGCCAGTCGCCAAACAGCGTATTCAGCTGGCTGATGAGGGCATCGAAATCACCGCTACCGGCAATCACAAACTGCGCGCCGTCCGGCACCAGCAGCCGCTGCTGATGTTCTGACAGACCGGTAAAGCTCATCTCCGCCAGCGTGGCGGGCGTGCCGGAGCCGAACAGCGGCTGGGCGTAAGGGTGCCCGGCGGAGAACAACGTCTGCGACAGCAGCAGGGAAACCATGCCGTCCGCCGTGTTGAGGTGGGATTCCAGTCGATTAATTTTACGACTGCGGCTGCGCTCAAACTCCTGTTCGGTAAAGTGGCTGTGACGCACGCGGGCAGAGAACAGTGCCAGCGATTCGCCCAGACGAGAAGTCAGCGCCCGCAGCGTAACCAGCATATTGTCCTGGCCGATGCTGACATCCATATCCGCGCCCAGGCGCTCAGCGCGATCGGCTATCTCATCGGCGGTGAAATCCCCGGCTCCGCATTCAGAAAGCAACTGGCTCAGCAGTTGCCCGGCCCCCGCCGTGGCAAATACATCCCACGAAGAACCGCGCGGGATAACCAGTGAGATCAGCGTTTCCGGCTGCTGTGGGCGGGAGGAGAAAATAACCGGCATGCCGTTATCCAGCCGCGCACGGCGCAGTTCAGGCTGGGCGAACTCACCGGATAATACGATCGGCGGCACCTCTCGTGGCGGCGACGGAATTTCCGCGCTGCGGGCGGTAAACGGAATAATATGCAGACTGTAGCGGTCTTCATTTAACCAGCGTGCGGCAGTCTGACGAAGCGTCTCGCCGCTGACGGTCGCAACGCTGTTCAGCAACCGGCTGTAACCCTGCGCATCGCCGAGCATGCCGACGCTGAAAGAGAGCAGATCGGCGATATCCGTCACCGTCGAATAGCTCTTCAGCGCGCTGGTCAGATAAACCTCACGTACCCGTTCCAGGTTGTCTGCCGGGGTGCCGCTGGCGGTAAAATCGGCCAGAATCGCCAGAATCGCCGCTTCCAGTTCAGCGGGAGAAGCACCGTTCTGGACCTGGGCCGAAATGGTCAGCTGGCTGCACACCAGCCCCGGATCGATCCACGCATTAACAAAGGTCGCTATCGCCGACTCCTGTACCAGCTGCCGGTGCATCACCGACAGCACGCCGTGGGTCAAAAGCTGCGGCAGCAGCAGCAGGGCGGTGGTATCCGCATCACCGTACGGCGGTAAATTCCAGCTCAGCATCACGCGGGCATGAGTTACCCGATCTTCCAGGATCTCCCTGCGCCCGCCCTGGATCGCACTGACCCAAACTGCGGGGCGCTGTAGCGGCTCGCCCGTTGGGATATGTGCAAAAAATCGGCTGACTTTTTCTTTTGCCGTTGCCAAATCAATGGCCCCTGCCAGCGTCAGCACCGCGTTTGAAGGGCGATACCAGCGCTGGAACCAGGCGCGGGCATCCTCCAGCGTGGCATTTTTAAGATCGGCTTCTTCCCCCAGTACGGTATGCGCGTAGGGATGGCCGACCGGGAAGCAGGCTTTGATACTACGTACCGACGCCATGCCATAGGGGGCGCTTTCACGCTCCTGTTTTTCGTTCAGCACTACGTTTAGCTGGCGATCCAGCACGTCCTGCTGGAGTCCTTCAAGAAAATGCCCCATGCGATCGGATTCCGCAAACAGGGCAAAATCCAGCGCCTCCAGCGGTACGGTCTGATAATAATTGGTGCGATCGCGGCTGGTGGTGCCGTTTACCTGTAATGCTCCGGCCTCGAGCATCCGTTCCAGATATGAACCGGGCAGGTTGCCGCTGCCGCCAAACATCAGATGCTCGAACAGATGGGCAAAGCCGGTTTTCCCTGCGGGCTCATCCTTGGCTCCCACGCGATACCAGACGTTCACCGCCACCACCGGCGACTGGTGATTTTCGTGAACGATCACGGTTAAGCCGTTTTCCAGGGTGAATGTTTCACAGGGAATGGCCAGCGTATCGCTATCCGACAGCGCTCCTGCGCTATGCTGTTCGTTCAGATTTTGTGTATTCATGCAAACTCTCGATTAACCTGCTGCTGATTATCAGAATGTCCCGTCAACGCTAACCACCACATTGCGCGGCGCACCGTACCAGTTACCGGAGTCCACGCCGCCGGTGGTGCCGTAATAGCGGCGATCGAACAGGTTGTTGACGTTGAGCGCCACCGACCACTGGTCGTTAAACTTGTACGCGGTGCGGGCAGAAAACACGCTGTAGAAACCCTGACCAAACTGGTAGGCCACGTAGTTATCGTCGCAGGTGCCGTCGGCATTGACCTTGCCGCACACTTCACCGGCGGTGAAGCTGCGGGTCTGCGCAATCACGCCCAAACCGACGCGGGTTTTATTCAGATATTCGTTGCCGCTGAGCTGAAAATCATTCCACAGCTTGAACATATGCTTCGGTGTAAAGGACGACAGCGTTTTGTCCTGACTGGTGCTTTCCGGGTCGGGACGGGTTTTATTGTTGTTATAGGAATAACCAAAATTCACCGACCAGCGCGGCAGTGGTTCACCGGTAATATCGAAATCAACCCCTTCACTGGTTTCTTCAGCACTGCTCAGGCGATAGCAGCCGAGAGAGCAGTTGAAATTCAGGCTATCGAACTGCGCACCGTCACGACGCAGGGCGCGGTAGGCGGAAAGCGAGGCGTTGGTCGATCCGTTGCTGTATTTCACCCCGATCTCTTTGGTACTGCCGGTCATCGGCGGCAGCGGCGTATCGTTGGCGGTGCGCATATAGGCCTGGAACTGATAAAGATCGGTATAGCTGCCGTACACCGACCATTCCGGTGAAAAGTCGTAGCGCAGCGCGTAGTAAGGCACCGACGTGCGTGACGTTTTCACATTAAGCCCGACGACATCCACCACCTGATAGTTGGCGTCGTAGCGATCCCAGCGAACTGCGGACTGGAAGTGCAGATCCGGCAGAAAGGGCAGCAGTACGGCGTCAATTTTCGCCACCAGGTTCGCGCTGTTATAGCGGGCGAGGGTTGAGCCTTCTGGCTCCCAGTCGGGTTCGGGAACAGAGAGAGAGGCATCGCCGTAGGCGCGGTTATATGAGGTGCCGGTATACTTGTTTTTCTGATAGCTGCCGGAGAAGGAAACCTGCTGCGGCAGGGAGAAAACATCAAACTTTCCCACCAGATTGGCATCGGCCAGATACTGCTTGCCGATGGCATCCTCCGCGTTCATATCGGTATAGCGCGCATCGTCGATCAGATCCGGCACTGCGCCCACCAGCGATCCCTGGCGATTGGTGTAGTCCTGACTGAAGTAAGTCAGTTGAGAATTCAGCGCCCAGTGTTCCCCCAGCTCCTGTTTCAGTTGGGTAAACAGTTCGCGGGAGATCAGCTGACGATGGCTCCACGGCAGGGCCAGGCTGGTATCCCGGGCGTAATGCGCGTCCGCGCCGGACTGATAGCGCGACAGGCCGCCTTCCCACGGCAGATTCTTTTTCTGCGTGTAGCTGCCGCCGACAGAAAACAGCGTGGTGGGCGTCAGATCGGCTTCGAGAATACCGTAAAGCAGGCGGGTGCTGTCGCCGGAGGGATGATAATACTGATCCTTATCCTGCCAGGTGGCGACGGCGCGGCCGCGCAGTTTGCCATCAAACGCCAGCGGGCCGGTGACATCAACCGACGAGCGATAGTCATTCCACGAACCGGCCTGTACACTAATCGCAACCTGGCCGTGATCCAGCGGTCGTTTACGAGTCAGGTTAATACTGCCGCCGGGAGAACTGCTGCCGACGCTGTTCAGGCTGTCGCCGCCGCGCAGAATTTCCGCATGGTCAAACATCGACATATCGAAAGAGGAGAAAGAACTGTCGCCGTTGGAGATATTGTCATACAGCTGAATGGGCGTGCCGCCGTCCAGCTGAATATTGGTGACCCGCCAACCGCGCGAATAATATTCCTCGTTACCACCGGTTTGCCTGACGGTGATCCCGGCCACTTTTGACATTACGCCATCCAGATCGGTCAGGTTCTGATCTTTAATTTGCTTGCTGGTAATGACGCTAACGCTTTGCGGCGTTTCCTTCAGTGACTGCGGTGTTTTCGAGCCGATGCTGACCGCCGTGGTGGTGTAGCTGTCGCTGCCCTCGGTGGCTGTCACATCGGTACTGCCGTTGCCGCCGCCTTCCGCGACGGTGGCATCGCCGTCCACCCTCACCGCATCCAGCACATTTGCACCGCCGCCGGACGGCGTGCCGATCAGCGTGACGGCGTTATTCTGGCTGTCAAGAGTAAAGCTTAACGCGCTACCCGCCAGCAGCTGGTTCAGCGCCTGCGTTGCGCTGAATTTCCCACTCACTCCCTGAGTTGCGTGTCCGTCGGTTAAGCTGCTGGGCGCAATTAACTGTAGCCCACTCTGCATACTGAACTGCAGCAGCGCGGTGCCTAAATTACCGGCCGGTATGTGATATTCCGTTAGCGAATTCGTCGATTGCTGCGTATTTTCCGCCGAAGCGGAATAAACCACTGATGAGGGTAAAAATAACGCTACTGCTATCATTAACGACAATGTTTTTATATTCATCTTGCCTTGCTTCACCATTGAATCCCCAGAGTCATGACTGTTTTAAATAAAACGTAATGACTATTTAAAAACCTCACTGCCTTTAAAAAATAACTTCTTCACGGTTTTTTTCAGGCGGATTTAATTGATGTTCCTGCTGCTGCTGAACATCAATAACGGACGTATTCAGGCCAATACACCATTTTCCTTTCGGCTGTAATAGCAGCATTTCTTTATGGAATTCGGTAATTGAAGGGCGATGCCCGACGCTGATAAAGGTGGTGCCGATATCGGCCAGCAGCAGATAGAGACGGCGTTCAGTATCGATATCCACCGCGCTGGTGGCTTCGTCGAGGAAGGCGAACCGGGGCCTGGCGAGCAGCACGCGGGCAAAGCCAATCCGCTGCTGCTCGCCGAGCGACAGCACTTTCCCCCAGTCGCGCACGCTGTTGAAATCGCCGTATTTCTCGCAGAGGTCGGGCAGGCTGACCTTCTCCAGGCAGGCCTGAAGCTCATCATCCGACACCTCGCGTTCAGTGTTGGGATACAGCAGCTGGGCACGCAGGTTAGCCAGAATCATGTAGGGACGCTGCGGCAGGAAAAAGCACTCTTCAATCGCGGGCATGACGATTTCTCCGCGCCCACGCTGCCACAGCCCGGCCATCGCGCGCAGCAGCGAGCTTTTACCGATCCCGGTCTGCCCCTGGATCAGCAGATGTTCACCGGGCGACACGGTCAACGAGAGATCCTGCACCAGCGCCTGCTCTCCGCCCGGCGTTTCCAGGCTGACGTTATGCAGGGCGATCAGCGGGCCGCGCCGGATGCGGATGCTGTGCTGCTTTTCATCTTCACGCTGCTGGTCCAGTTCATCAAAGCGTTCGACAATCTGCGCAAGGCGTACCGCGCTCGGTGCCATACTGGCGATAGTCGGGATAAACTGGGACAGGGTGGTCAGGGCGGTCATCATCTGCGTGGCGGCGGTGGTGGCCATGGCAATGGCACCGAACTCAATTTTGTTTTCAAAAAACAGCGGGGCGATCAGAAAGAACGGCGCCAGGTTCCACAGCTGGCCCATACCGAAGTTGATCATCGACATTTTCAGCTGGTAGATCAGAATGGCCATCCGGCTGTCGGTGGCGCTGGCCAGCCGTCCGTCAATCTGCTTCTTTTCCGTCTTTTCACCGCGATAAAACGCCACGGTTTCCGCATTATCCCGGACGTGCAGCAGGCCGTAGCGTAAATCGGCTTCCGCCACCGTGCTGTTAAAATTCAGCCGAATCATCGGGGTGTACATCACCAGGGTTATCGCCGTGGAAATCACCGCGTAGATAATCACGTACCACATCATCGTTTCGCTGATCGACGCGATAATAATTCCGCCGGTGAGCAGCCCCATCAGCTGGCTGATGATTTGCAGTGGGATGCCGGTCAGTACGGTGACAAACGGGTCAACATCGCCCTGAATACGCTGGTCGGGGTTATCCAGATCCTCATGCACCGTGATGTTGTAGTAGGTGCGGTGGCGCAGGTAGCGGCTCACCAGCCAGTCGGTCAGCCAGCTGCGCCAGCGCACAATCAGCACGCTGCTCATGTAATACATCACCGACTGAATGAACCAGGTCGCCACAGTAACGGCGGTGATCAGCCAGAACAGGCTGGCGTAGGTACTCTGCTTGCGCGCCACAATGGCGTTGGTCATCTCGGCCGTCAGGTTAGCGGTCCAGTAACCGATGGCGGCAAACGAGGGCGTCATCAGCAACAGCACCGACATCAGCAGCCACCAGCGGCGGTGATCGCGCTGCCGCCAGAACGGAAACGTCAGCATTCCTATCCGGCGCATCAGCAGGCGGGAGATACGGTAATCTTTTTTATTGATTTCGGGGGTTTTGCTGTCTTTCATCGCACAGCTCCCGGAGAGATCTCGCAGGCAGGATCGTTGCCAGTACGCATTACTTCACCTTAACGTTTAGACGGTTTGGCATCCTCCCCGGTTACGGAGAGGATGAACGTGTCTCATTTAGAACGCGTGGGGTGTAGCGAATCTGCAATCAGCAGGAGGGAAAAAATTTTGCGGCGGCGACTGGCGTGCTGCGAAAATCAGCCTGCGTCAGGTGCCTGACGTATCCAGATCACCGGGCCAAGGCGGGTCACACGCAGCGGCAGCGCTTTTTCCAGCTGGCTGTACCAGTCGTCAACGCGGGCAATATTGATGCTGGCATTCAGGCGCAGCGTATCTTTCTGCGGATAATCCAGATACACCGCCCGGCTGTCGTAGTGGCCCAGGGTGTGAACAATTTCGTTAAGCGTGTTGTTTTCAAAAATCAGCAGGCCTTTCTGCCAGGCGAGCTGCCGCGCGGCGTCAACCTGCGCCACCGTCAGGCTGTTATCGCTGGGGTTCAGGGTAACCGACCGGTCCGGGTCAACGGTCACGGTTTTCTGCCGGTCGCCGGACACGCTGACTTTGCCGCGCTGCACGGTAACCACGGTATTTTCGCCGTCAATCTTCACGCCAAACGCGGTTCCCAGTACGCGGATATGGCCGCTGCCGGCGTCAACGGTGAACGGGAGTTGCTCATCGTGCTTCACGTCAAAAAAGGCTTCGCCGCGCGCCAGGGTCACGTGACGCTGGGAGCCGCTGATCTCAACGTTGGCCGCGCTGTCGGTATTCAGCCACATGGTGCTGCCGTCATTGAGCGACACCTCACGAAACTCGCCCAGCCGGGTAGCATAGTTAAAGCGCCAGTAGCTCATCCACTGGTAGCAGCCCATCGTGCTGATAACCAGTAAAAAAAGCGCCATCATCGCCCGTTTTGGCGGCAGGGCAAAAGGCCAGCCGGAGGCAACAACACTGTCGGCAGGATAGAGGATCGCACGATGGCTGGCTTCCAGCGGTTTGCCGAGCTGCACCCACAGATCGGTCGCTCGCGAAAGCGCAGCCTGATGCTCCGGGCTGGTCCGACGCCAGGCTTCAAACTGTTTTAATTCGGCGGACGAGAAGCTGCCGGACATCATTCTGACCAGCCAGTGGATGGCTTCATCTTCCAGAACTTCGTCCTCGGGCCTACAGGGATCGTTATTGAGCGCCACAGTTATTTTCCGTTTCGGAGCTTAATATTCCATAAATTCATGGTGTTGCCAAAGCGTGAAGCGGTCATCCCCCGGACTTTTTAATCACGTCACGGCACTGGATCAGCGTTCTGACCGCATATTTTTCAACCAGACTGATAGAGATATCCATCCGTTTGGCGATCTCTTTATGGGTCAGCCCCTCAACGCGGTTGAGGTAGAGGATCTCGCGGCACTTTTCAGGGAGTTCAGACAGCGCGGCATCAAGAAGATTAATTTTCTCCACGCTGTAGTGGCTGTCTTCCGGTGAGGGCGAATAGCTCTCGAACAGATGGAGTGCGCCGCTGAGGATCTGCTCCCGTCGCTTTTCGTTACGACGATAGTCGTTTGACGCATTTAACGCAACGCGAATCAGGTAATTCCTGGCATCGCTGTACTGCGGGAATTCATTGGCTACGTTGATGATCTTGAAGTAAATCTCCTGCGTAATGTCCTGGGCAATATGGGTTGCGCCAGTGCGATAGCTCACAATTTTAAACAGCGTGGCGTAAACGTCGACAAAGACATCAACAATGTTGACGTCAGCTTCTTTGGCTAACATAGCGGTGCCTTATTAGAATGGTTGAAACCAACCCCGGTTGGCGACAAAGTGGCACAGCGCATGAAAAAGTTACAGTCTTTGCGTTATATGATATTCGTATATCATTTTTCAACGGACGGAAAAGTACCGCAACACGCGACATTACGAATCGGTTAAGAATATTTTAATTGTCATCACCCATGATTATTTAAATCTCTAACTTTATGAATTGTAATGAGTTGGCTATATCTGTAATTCTGCATACGTAACCCGTAATTATTATTATCTTTCAGATAACAGGCTATTTACCCTCTGCCGTTGTTTAATTCAATCCATACGGCGGATGTAAAAAGTGAAAATTGCAATTATCGGTCTGGGGCTGCGCCTGGGCTATGTGGCAAGGATTTTTTCCGAACTGGTGCCCAATCTGGAGATCGTCGGCTATGCCGATCCTGAGCCGGTTGGATTGCCCTACACCAAAGAATTTGGGGTAAACACCGGAAAAGCGTTCTCCGCGATCGATGAACTGCTTGCCGTGCCCGATCTGGATTTAGTGCTGATCGGGTCGCCGAATCATCTGCATCTTGAACATATCACCGCCGCGCTGGAAGCCGGCCACCGGGTGCTGTGCGAAAAACCGATCGTCGCCAGTGAAGAACAGACCCTGGCGCTGGCCCGTCTGATCCATCGCTTTAGCGCAGACCGCATTCTGGTCGGGCTGGTGATGCGCTACACGCCGCTGTATGCCGACCTCAAATCCCTGAAAACCAACGGTACGCTGGGCGAAATCTCCAGCATTGAAGCCTCTGAACATATCCCGCCTTATCACGGCGCGTTCTTTATGCGCGACTGGCGGCGCTATGAGAAATATTCCGGCGGTTTCCTGCTGGAGAAATGCTGCCACGACCTGGATATCTACCAGGGGATCGTCGGCGCGCGCGCCGTTCGCGTGGCCAGCTTCGGCGGTAGAAAGCTGTTCGTGCCGGAAAATGCGGCGCTGGAGCGGGAAGATATTCACCACAGCAAACCGGCGGGCTGGCAGGGCAGCACAGCCGTATTTGATAACGACGGCGATATCGTGGACTACCAGACGGCGATTATTGAATACCAGAACGGTGCAACCATGGCATTTCACGCCAACCTCAACGTGCCGGATCTGTTCCGTCGCTTCTGCATCGTGGGTACTACGGCCACCGCAGAGGGCGATTTCATCCGCAATACCCTGCAGGTGCACCGCTCGCCGGACGGGGAGAAAATTGTCGACAACCATCACTATTCCCGCACCGAACTGGGCCATCACTACGGTGGCGATGAGCGGATGGTGAAGGACATTGTCGATCATCTGCTGCATAACTAGCCGCTGCCGGTATCGGTGATCGACGCGCTGGAAGCAGGGCTGACGGCGATCAAAATAGATGAAGCGCGCCGCAGCGGCAGCCTGCTGGATCTGACCGAAAGCTGGCGGCGTTTTGACGTGGCGCTGAACGGCGAAGCCTGATGTCCCGCTCGTATCGCCGCGACAGGCGGCTGGCGCTGCTGCTGATGGCTCCGGCCGTGTTCTATCTGCTGGCTCTGGTGCTGTGGCCGCTGATTAACACCGTGATCCTGTCGTTTACCAATGCCTCGCTGCGGCAGAGCTATCAGTGGGTCGGCTGGCAGAACTACCGGACTCTGCTTAACGACGACTTTTTCAGCGTGCTGCTGCGAACGCTGCTGTGGACGCTGTTTGCCGTGGCAATGAAACTGCTGTTTGGCCTGATTGGCGCACTGCTGCTGAATGCCTCACTGGCGGGAAAAAAGCTGTTCCGGCTGCTGATTATTCCGCCGTGGGTGATCCCGGTGGCCATCAGCATGTTCATCTGGAGCTGGCTGTATAACGGCCAGTTCGGCGCGATTTCCGGCCTGCTCCAGCGCAGCGGCCTGCTGGAAGGGCCGTTTGAGTTTCTGGCCTTCCCCAACAGCGCTTTTTTTGCCTCAGCGATTGCTGATATCTGGGTCGGTATTCCCATGGTCGCGCTGTTTCTGCTGGCAGCCCTGCAGGGTATACCGGGCGATTTGTATGAGGCGGCATGGGTGGACGGAGCAGGGCGCGGCTACCGCGTGCGGCGCATCACGCTGCCGCTGATGTGGCCCGCAGTCGCCAGTATGGGTGTGCTCTCTTCGCTGTTCACTCTCAATGCTTTCGATGCCATCTGGATACTGACGCGCGGCGGGCCGCTGGATGCGACCAACACGCTGATTATTGACGCTTACCGTACGGGGATTGGCAGTTTCCGCTTCGGGCTGGGTGCCGCAAAAAGCGTGATGATCGCCGTGGTGACGCTGCTGTTTGCCTTTGGCTATTTTGCGCTGCTGCGAACCCGGCAGCCGGGAGAAGTACGTCCGTGATTAACCGCTATCGTCTGCATGAAAAAATCGCGCTGTATGCGGCCATTTTCCTGTTTCTGCTGGTGCTGCTGTTTCCCTTTTTTGAGGCGGTCAAAGCCGCATTCAGCCCGCTGTCTTCGCTGTTTCGCACGCCCTGGCATCCTTTGCCGCAGCACTTTTCACTGGAGGCCTGGCAAAACATGTGGCAGCGGGTGCCGTATCTGCCACGTTACATCTTTAACAGCGTGCTGATCGCCGGTGTTTCAACGCTGCTGACGCTGCTACTGTCCGTGCCTGCCGCCTACGCGCTGACCCGGCTGCCCATACCCGGCGTGCGCTACTTCTGGGCGCTGTTTCTGGGGGTGAACGTCTTCTCAGGGGCGGTACTGCTGATCCCGCTTTACCGCATGATGAAAACGTGGGGGATGCTGAACAGCTATGCCGGGATGATCGTTCCGGGCACGGCGTTTTTAATCCCCACGGCGGTGTGGCTGCTGCGGACTTATCTGGTGCAAATCCCGCGAGATCTGGAGGATGCTGCGCGCTGCGACGGCGCAGGCCGGATCTATATTCTGCGCCGTGTCATCCTGCCGCTGATCAAACCCGGGCTGGTGGCCGTGGCGGTGATTACCTTTATCAACAGCTATGCCAATCAATTTATCTTCGCGCTGACCTTTAACTCAAAGCGTGAATACATGCCCATCGCGGTCGGCATCTTCGACTTCTTTGGCCGCAATACCGTGCAGTGGAATGAATTAATGGCGGCCTGTCTGGTCGGCATCGTTCCCGCACTGCTGATTTTCGTCGTCCTACAGCGGTATTTAATCGATGGGTTAACCAAAGGTGCCGTTAAGCATTAATTTTATCTTTCATTCAGGGGAAATATGAACAAGTTAGCCATGGGGATTTTACTGGCGCTGGCGGCATCCGGTGCGCAGGCGGCCAATGAAAAAATTATCAATTTCATCCAGTGCGGCAGTAAAGCCTCACCGGGAATTGAAGAGAATATCAGCGCGTTTAACCAGGCCAATCCCGGTTACAAAGTCGTGCTGGAGGTGGTCGGCTGGGATCAGTGCGAGCAGAAGGTCACCACGCTGGCCTCTGCCGGTAATGCCCCGGCGCTGGCGCAGGTAGGCTCGCGTACGCTGACCCGCTTCTATCAGAACGACCTGATCGTACCGGTGCCGCTCAGTGCGGCAGAAAAGGGCAGCTACTACCCGGCGGTGCTGGATACCGTAAGCTACGAGGGCCAATATCTTGGCCTGCCGGTGGCGCTGTCCACCCGCGCGCTGTTCTGGAACAAAGCGCTGTTTAAGCAGGCGGGCCTGAACCCGGAGCAGCCGCCGAAGACCTGGCAGGAACTGCTGGACGATTCGCGCATTATCAAAGAGAAAACCGGCGCGGCGGGCTTCGGCCTGACCGGTAAAGCCTTCAGCAGCACCACGCACAGCTTCCTGCTGTGGCTGTACAGCAACGGCGGCGCGGTGCTGGACGGCGACAAAGTGGTGTTTAACTCACCGCAGGCGGTGGAAACGCTGGAGTGGTACAAGAAGATCCTGCCGTACGCCGAGCCGGGTCCGGTGGCCTACGATGCCGAAGCGCTGCGTCCGCTGTTCCATCAGGGCAAAGTGGCGATGTTTATGTCCGGCTCGTGGGAGCGCGGTCAGTTCCCGGCGGGTCTGGAGTGGGGCGTTGCGCCGCTGCCGTATGGCCCGCACGGTAAGCCGAGCAATCTGCTGGTCACCGACAGCCTGGCGATTTTTAAAGGCACCGGCGTGGAAGATAAAGCGATTGCCTTTGCGAAATTTATTACCACCCCGGACCGTCAGCTGGCCTATGAGAAGGGCTACGGCTTTACCCCGGTGCGCCCGGATCACGGACCGAAACAGCTGGTGGCGGAAGATGCCAGCTGGAAGCCGTTTATCGACGGCGTGGCCCTGGGGAAAGCGGAACCGCTGTTCTACGATCCGGAGCAGTTCCAGCAGACGATCAACACCGCTATCCAGCAGGTGTTACTGAATCAGGCCACGCCTGAGCAGGCCGTGAAAACCGCCGCCCAGGCACTGGAACAGAACGGCAAATAAATGCCGGTGGCCCGCCTGAGTGCGGGCCATGACCTGAGGAAGCTATGCGTCAGTTACGTATTGAACATCTGGAAAAACGCCATCAGGGTCAAATAATCCTGCATGACATCAATTTAACCATTCAGCAGGGCGAATTTGTGGTGTTTGTCGGGCCGTCCGGCTGCGGGAAAACCACGCTGCTGCGCAGCCTGGCGGGGCTGGAGGAGATCCACGGCGGCCGCATCCTGCTGGACGATCGCGACGTCAGCGAGGCATCGCCCATTGAGCGTGAAGTGGCGATGGTCTTTCAGTCCTACGCGCTCTATCCCCATCTCAGCGTCTTTGAAAATCTGGCCTTTCCGCTGCGGGTTGCAAAGCTGCCGGAAGCGCAGATCGTCGCGGCGGTCCACGCGGCGGCAGAGTCGTTACAGCTGACGGCATATCTGCGGCACAAGCCCGGTATGCTCTCAGGCGGGCAGCGTCAGCGGGTGGCTATCGGCCGCGCGATCGTACGTAAACCGGCGATTTTTCTGTTCGATGAGCCGCTGTCTAACCTTGATGCCGGGCTGAGGGGCAGCATGCGGCAGGAGATCTCACGCCTGCACCGTACGCTGGGCGTCACCACGCTGTACGTCACCCACGATCAGATTGAGGCGATGACCATGGCCGATCGTATTGTGGTACTGAACAAAGGTCGCATCGAGCAGAGCGGCACCCCGCAGGAGCTGTACTTCCAGCCGCGCAGCCTGTTTGTGGCTCGGTTTATTGGTCATCCGCAGATCAACAACTTTACCACGGCGATTGAGCATCAGCGCGACGGGCGCTTACAGCTTGCGCTGCCGTCATTACCACATATCCCGCTGCTGACGCTGTCTGAGCCCCCTTTAAGTGACAATGTCACTCTGGCGATCCGCCCGGAGCATATCCTTCTCAGCCCGACGGCGACGGGCATTGAAGGTGAGCTGCCGTTTGAGATCATCAACGTGGAATGGCAGGGAAATCAAAGCATGCTGTACGGCGAAATCGGCGGGCAGCCCGCTTGTTGCGTGACGGCGGACTACATTGACAGGTCACAGCTTTCCCGCTGCTATGTGCGCTTTCCGGCTGACCGCATTCTGTTGTTTGACGCCGGGGGAAATCGCTGCGTTACTTATCCAGCGCCACCCAGCGTTTGCCGACCAGAATAGTCAGCGCCACAATCGACACCACTGCGGCAAGGTGCATGACAAAGTCCAGTACATGCAGATGTATCGGGTGACAGAAGGCCAGCAGGCTGACCGCCAGGCTGGAAATGCCCACACCCGCCATCGCCAGGCTGCGTACCGGATGCAGCGAACGGCTGCGGCGCAGGCTGGCAATCATCAGCAGCATCATCGGCGTACTGACCACCATCAGGAAGGTGAAACAGCGCGTGCTGTCGTCATCATGCAAGATCGCGCCGTTGCCCTGCATATTTATTACGCTCAGCCCGAACCACATCAGCGCAATCGGCAACAGCGCTTTCCAGCTCAAGGTTCGGCGCCCGGCGATGCTCAGGGTAAAAGCACCGCGGATGGCTAGCGTACCGAGTAAAAAGGCCAGGGCAATTTGAAGGATCGCCAGCTTTGCGCCGGGCTGCGACCAGTCGGTCAGCCCGCGCGGCACCAGAAAGCTGGCGGCGACGGCGCAAGGCAGGGCGACGGCAAGCCAGGCCATCACCCGCAGACCCGTGGGCCAGATACGCCTGACGGGCTTGATTTCCCGCCCGAGTTTTTCAATTAAAGCATTATGATCGGTCATGGTTGGCTCCAAAACGGCGCAGATTTTTTAGCGCCCGGTGCAGCAGGGATTTCACTGCGGCGACCGTCAGATGGTTATGCGCGGCGGCTTCCGTCAGGCTCATTTCGCGCAGGTGAACGTGTTCAACAATTTCCCGCTGCCGCAAAGGCAGCTGGCTCAGATAGCCTTCCAGCTCCTGCTGGCTTTCCGCACGCTGCATGTTCGGCTGGCTTACCGGCTCCGGCAGCGTCTCTTCCGGAATTTCCCATTGCTGGTAGCGCCCGCGCCGCCGCAGGGCATCGATCGCGCGTGCGGAGATAATGGCCATCAGCCACGGCAGAAAGGGAAAGGCGGGATCGTAGGTATGGCGCACACGATGTACCGTCAGCAGCACATCCTGCACTACATCCTCGGTTAACACATCGTCAGCAACCTGTCTGCGCACCTGTGAACGGATCACCGGCACCAGCGCTTTCAGCAGCCGGGTATAGGCAGGCCGATCGCCTGCCTGCGCCTGTTCCATTAGCGCGGGCCAGCTTTCGCGCGCGCTGTCGTTCATTTCCATCTTCCGCCTTGTTATTACGCTTTTTTACCGGCTGCCTGGTTCAGTGCATTGACCACAATACCCGGCGTCAGCACCTGCGGCAGCACTTTCGGTGGTCCGCCGTCGGCGGGATACACCACGTACAGCGGCAGGCCGCCCTGACCAAACTCGTTAAGGGCATCGTCCACGTCGGGGTTAAATTTGGTCGAATCCGCCACCATATACCGCGTGCCGGTTTTGGCCAGCACGTCTTTCACCGCCTGGGTGGAGAGCGAGGTTTTCTCATTAACCTGACAGGTTATACACCAGGAGGCGGTAAAGTTCACAAAGATGGCTTTACCCTGTCCGCGCTCGGCGGCAACGGTCTGCGGCGTCCATTTTTCCTGAACAACTTCCGCTGTGGCCGTTTCTCCGGGCAGTGCATCCCCCGGTTTGATCAGGCCAGGAAGCGGGGCCAGCACGGCCACAATCAGCACGGCGGTGAGCGCATACATCAGCCTGTGGCCTTTCCCCTGCAGGTGGCGATGTTGTGCCATACCGTACAGCCAGGCTGCGAAACTCAGCACCACGGAAGCGGTCAGCAGGGTTGCCAGCGCGGCGCTACCGGCCTGCTGCGCCAGTACCCACACCAGCCACGCGTAGGCACCAAACATCGGGAAGGCCAGCCCGCGCTTGAGGATATCCATCCACGCTCCCGGTTTCGGCAACAGCCGTGCCAGCGCCGGGAACAGCGAAATCAGAGTAAAGGGCGCGGCAAACCCCAGCGCCAGCGCAAAGAAGATCACCAGCGCCACCGCCGGCGGCTGCACCAGTGCATAGCCAATCGCGCTGGCCATAAACGGTGCGGCGCACGGCGTGGCGACGATAATTGCCAGCGCGCCGGTCAGCGCGGAGCGAACAAAAGCGCCACGGCCCACATCAAGCGCACCCACGCGCTGCGCGGATAAGCCAACTTCGAAAACGCCCAGCAGATTCAGCGCCGCCGCAAGGATCACCAGCGACAGCAGGGCGATAACCAGCGGCGACTGTAGCTGGAATCCCCAGCCCACCGCCGCGCCTCCTGCGCGTGCCGCAAGAAGTATCCCCGCCAGTGCCATCATGGTCACCGTTACGCCCAGCAGAAAGCCCAGACCTTCGCGACGGGTGCCGGCAGAGTTATCCGCATGGCGCAGCAGCCCGAATGCCTTCAGTGAGATCACCGGAAACACGCAGGGCATAAAGTTCAGAATGATGCCGCCAATAAAGGCGGCCAGCATGGCAGTTAACATCGCTGGCCTCGTTGCTTAGTGGGTACGTGGATGAGCCGCGTCGTACTGCTTCACGGCGGCCAGCGTCTTCTCGATATGGGTTTCCGGGTTTCTGTCAGTGTAGCTCAGCAGAATGTTGCCATCCGGTGCGATCACATAAGAGGTACGGTCCGAGAGGGTTTTGCCCTTCATCTGCATCTGGGTCTGGTATTCACCGGCGACTTTGGCTCCCGGATCGGCGGCCACGGCAAATTTATCCCGGCACTCCAGTTTGGAGAAGTCGCTGACCTGCTCGGTATTTCCGGCGGTTACGCCAATGACCGTTGCGCCCATTTTCGTAAAGTCATCGGTCGCTTCGGCAAAGTCGTGGGCTTCAATCGTGCAGCCCGCGCTGAAGGCTGCCGGGAAGAAGTACAGTACGACCGGGCCTTTTTGCAGCGCTTTTTGCAGCGAGAAGGTGATCGGCTTACCGGCCAGTGCGCCCTGCAGCTCAAAATCCGGGGCCTTCGCCCCGGCGGGCAGAGCGGCTCCGGCATTAAAGGCAAGGGCGGACAGGCCCAGCGCGGCGGAGAAGGTCAGTGTAGAGGCGAGTTTTTTCAGTTTCATTATCTGCTCCTGCGAAGTAAGTGAGTACCGGTTTGGTTGACTCCTTAATCAGTTCGCAGCAGCAGACAGAAAAGTTGCGCCGGGCAGAAAATAATTATTCTCCCCAGCGTTTCCTCAGATAGTTAACCGCTTCCTGCGTCTGTGGCTGATTCAGGTAGTTCTCCCGGAACAGGATGGTGCCACTGATTTGTGGCAGCGACTCATTCAGATCGAGCTGTTTCTTCAGCTCCGGCACGCCGCCACCGATGGTCCAGTCCGGCTCGTTCTTCGATGGTTCACCGACTTTATACAGCGCAATGCCGATATAAAGACGGGTTTTGGTCGGTTTCACTACCTCCGCCCACCACTTTGCCAGCACGTCATAGCGGGCGGCATCGCGGGCGAAAGGCCAGTAGATTTGCGGGGCAATGTAGTCCAGCAGCCCCTGCTGCACCCAGCGGCGGGTATCTGCATAGGATTCGTCATAGGCGGCAGCGCCGCGCGTGTCGGAGCCTGCGGCGTCATGGGAACGGTTGCGCCATACTCCGGCCGGGCTGACGCCAAACTCCACATCTGGCTTCAGCTGTTTAATGGTGCGTGAAACCTGTTCAATCAGCAGCTGGGTGTTATGCCGCCGCCAGTCGGCTTTGGAGGCAAAGCCCTGGCCGTACTGTCTGAAGGTCTGGCTGTCGTTAAGGGCAGATCCTGGCGACTCGGTATAGAAATAATCATCAAACTGCACGCCGTCGACGGGATAGCGCGCGACCACCTCTGCGACAATGCTGGTGATCCAGTCGCGGGCGTCGGGAATGCCCGGGTCAAGCACATAGCGATCGCCGGAAGTACGAATCCAGTCGCGGTGCAGCACAAAAACGCTGGCCGGATTCTGCGACAGAGTGCGGTTCAGTTCGGCAACGGTTCCGGGTTTAGTATTGACCGTGACACGATAGGGGTTAAACCAGGCGTGAACCTTGATGCCGCGCCGGTGCGCTTCATCCAGCATAAACTGCAGCGGATCGTAGCCCGGGTCCCGGCCGATTTTGCCGGTCATCATATCCGACCACGGCAGGATTTTTGACGGCCACAGCGCAGTGCCATCCGGTTTCACCTGGAAGAACACCGTATTGATGCCGAGGCTTTTCAGCTTGTCCAGCTTATCGGTCAGCGCTTTTTTCTGCTGGCTGATGCGTACGGCATCGTTGCTGATATTAACCGACGCGATCGGCGGCCAGTCCAGGCGGGAAACGGTGGTTAACCACACGCCGCGCATCGGCTGCTGGCTGTGTGGCGATATCGGCGGCTGAGGCTGATTCGGATTCGCTACGGGCGGTAGCGGCGTGACCAGAGAAACCGGCGGTTTGCTGGCACAGCTGGCAAGGAGCAGCGCGGCGGCGATAAGCAGGCCGGACTGACATTTAGCCCGAGGCGAGAGGTGACGGAACCGGACGATGATTGACTTCCTTTTTCATACCGACGTTGAGTGAAAGGTATTTTCTTATTATCTGCAACGTTGTCAATGTAGCATCTTGCGGATGATTTCGTGTTTCGCACTATGGCGGCAGGAAAGATTAAGCAGGCAGTAACATCGGGGACTGAGGCGGGGACAGGAGAATTCTTTGTTCAGGTTCCGGGCAGGCTCAGCCATTATCGCTGTGATTAACAGACGAGAGCTGAGCCTGCCCGTGATGAGATTATTTCAGATGCTGTTGCAGTTCGGCACCCGCCTGCGACAGGGCGGTTTTCACCGTTGGCTCTTCACTTAACGGATTCAGTAAACCGTAGTCATGGATCATGCCATTGTAACGGGTGACGGTCACCGGCACGCCTGCGGCATCCAGCTTACGCCCAAACGCTTCACCTTCGTCACGCAGCACATCCAGCTCCGCCGTCTGAATCAGCGTCTGCGGGAAGCCTTTCAGCTGTTCAGTGCTGGCACGCAGTGGGGAGGCCAGAATGTTGTTACGATCCGCGGCACTGGTGGTGTAGTTATCCCAGAACCACTTCATCATGTTGCGGGTCAGGAAATGGCCGTTGGCAAACTGGTGATAGGACGCATCATCGAAGTTCGCATCGGTCACCGGCCACAGCATCACGTTATAGCGAATTTTCGGTGCGCCGAGCTGTTTGGCCTGCAGGGCAACCGCCGCCACCATATTACCGCCCACGCTGTTGCCCACCAGAGCCAGACGGCTGCCGTCAACGCCGATTTCACTGCCGTGCTCGGCAACCCAGCGGGTGGCCTGATAGGCCTGATTAATCGCGACCGGGAAATGCGCTTCCGGGGAAGGGGTGTAATCGACGTAAACCGCCGCCGCGCCAGAATCACGGACCAGATCGCGGATCAAGCGTTCATGAGTCGGGTAGTCGCCCAGTACCCAGCCGCCACCGTGGAAGAACATAAACACCGGAAGGGTGCCCGTCGCGTTTTCCGGTTTGACGATTTTCAGCCTGATGTTCTGACCGTTCACCTGAATTATTTTATCGCTAACCTGCGCGGCAGGCAGCTTCGCACCCTGCTGGGCACCGATCAGCACCTGACGGGCTTCATGCGGGGTCATCTGTTCCATCGGTTTACCTTTGCCTGAATTCAGCACGTCCAGGAAAGCTTTTACACCGGCGGTAGGGGCAGGCGCGTTCAGTGGCTGAGTGGTCGCTGCGGAAGCGGCTGAAGCAAAGACGGCGGATGTTAATAAAATCGATGCAATTTTCATTAGTGTAGCCCTCTGTATTTTTTGAATAAAAACTTAGTGTTGGTTTATCCCGGTTAGTGATGTCTGACTGCTCGCTCACTTGCCTTGTGCGAATAATACTTGCACGCAAGATACTTATGGTCAAACTTTATTTATAATAAAATTCTGCAACCTCGTTCAGCTGGTGGAAAAAATGAAAAAAAACAGCATATTAGATGGGCAACTTTGTTTCTCACTCTATTCGGTCACCAATGCGCTTATCCGTCAGTACCGCCCGTTACTGAAAGAATTCGATCTGACCTACCCGCAGTTTGTCGTGCTGCTGGCGCTCTATGACCAGGATGATATTCCGCTGCGTGAACTGAGCGAAAAAACGCTGTTCGACTCGGGGACGTTAACGCCTTTGGTACAGAAACTGGAGGCGAAGGGGTTCCTTAACCGGGTATCGATCGCCGAAGACGAAAGGGTGAAAAAAGTGGTTCTGACGCCAAAGGCGAGGGATCTTCAGGATAAAATCGTCGCCATTCCGAAGCAGATGCGCTGCTTTATGCGCATGGACGATGAAGAACTGGAAATGTTACGAATCTTCTCGAAAAAGCTTCTTCTCGACCTCTGACAGACGCGATCTGCGCTGAATTTCATTTTGCGCAGATCGCTGTTTTTACCTTCATCTCTATCGTTATCCTTTGATCCCGTTATCCCATTCTGGCATCTGTTCCACGACCCCTATAGCCACATTGAACGCCTCGCTCCCGTCTGAGATCTCACGCCCATAGCCACGGCATCGATCTGCTATAAGCAGGACGCAGAGTCGTACTTCAACACAGCCTAAACCCCTGATCTTAGTGTTACAAATTGGTTGAAAGTTTGCATGGTTAGTTGACAGAGTATTTACAAATGTAAATAATAAAAATACTTGGTGTATACATGCAATACACAAAAGAAATGCATGAAGCCTCGCTTTCGGGTTCTTCAGGGCAGATCTGTTCTCATCACGGAGTTTATTCTTAATGGGTATTTTACGAAGAAAATTGCTGGTTGGCACCGGGATCGGCGCTGGTATCGTCGCGGCGGGTGGGGGAGCTTCCCTGCTGACCGACAATCTGCCCGCAGCGCCGGATTCACTGCTGAAAATTGATGCGCTGCCTTCCGACGATCCAACGCCTGGCTGGTTCCACACCAGCCGTAAACGCCAGCCGCAGCCCGCGCTGGTGGGCGATGCGAAAGCACCATGGGTAGTGATTGGTGCCGGTTTCACCGGACTGGCCGCCGCACGTCAGCTGGCA
Organism: Erwinia sp. INIA01; assembly: GCF_025947915.1. Classification (NCBI taxonomy): domain Bacteria; kingdom Pseudomonadati; phylum Pseudomonadota; class Gammaproteobacteria; order Enterobacterales; family Erwiniaceae; genus Erwinia; species Erwinia sp. INIA01. Next base: position 64,878 of record NZ_JAPDNC010000010.1, on the reverse strand, counting down.
CTGAACTTCCCGGACGATCAGATCATCCTTGTTGAAGCGCAGCAGGTTGGATTCGGCACGTCCGGCCGTAACGCCGGATTCCTGATCGACGTACCTCACGATATCGGCGCACCGGACTATATCGGCGATAAAAAAATTGCCCGTAATATCCTCAATCTGAACCAGACCGGGCAGCGCATCCTGAAAGAGCAGGTGGAAGAGCACAATATCGTTGATGCCCAGATGCGTCATTCGGGTAAGTACCAGGCCGCAGTGGAAGACAGCGGTATTGCGGTGCTGGAAGCCTATCGCGGCGGTCTGGAATCGCTGGGGCAGCCATGCAAGATTATCGACGGTAAGGATCTGCCCGATCATCTCGGCACGAAATTCTACCGTAAGGCGCTGTACACGCCGGGAACGATTCTGGTTCAGCCATCAGGACTGGTAAAGGGCCTTGCGGACAGCCTGCCGGCCAATGTTAAGCTGTACGAAGAAACGCCGATCACCGCCATTGAATACGAACCGCAGATTGTGCTGCATCACGCAACCGGCCGCATATTTGCCGATAAGCTGATCCTCGCCAACAATGCCTTCGGTACACACTTTGGCTTCGGCGAGCGCACCATTTTCCCGATCTTCACCTACGGCAGCCTGACCCGCCCGCTGACCAAAGCGGAGCAGGAAAGCATTGGCGGCCAGGAATTCTGGGGCGTTATTCCTGCCGATCCGTTCGGAACCACCTCGCGTCGTACCCACGATAACCGCATTCTGATCCGTAACAGCTTCAGCTTTAACTCGGACGGGCGCTACAAACCGGGCTACACCCAGAAGTATCGTGAAACCCACCGTCAGTCGTTTGAGCGCCGTTTCCCAACGCTGCAGGACGTTAACTTTGAACATACGTGGGGCGGTGGTCTGGGCATGACCCGTAACGGATCGAGCCTGTTCGGCGAACTGAGAAAGAACGTCTACGGCTCGCTGGGCTGTAATGGCCTGGGGACCGTGCGCGGCACCGCGATGGGCACCATGCTGGCCGACTGGCTGGCGGGTAAAAGTAACGACACGATTAACTTCCTGCTGTCGCTGCCAAAACCAGAGTGGAACCCGCCGGAACCGCTGCTGACCATGGGCGTTAACTTCACCCTGCGGAAAGGCATGCACGACGCGGGCCAGGAAGCGTAAATCCGACAGTAAGTCGACATCCAGGCTGTGTTCGTTAACCGAATGCAGCCTTTTTTTATGCGTTATCAAATGCATGATCTGCATTGCATGTTGAAAACAACACACTGCATAAAATGTGTGGGATAGATTAGACTCGATTTTTAATATTTGATTATATTGAAAAAAGAGAAAACTATGCACATCAGGGACATCCGCATATCACATTTATCAACGCGCGACGGTGATAAATGAACATTCCCAACCTCTCAGGCTATCTGAATCAGTTTCAAATCTTTATTAAAATTGCCGAAACCGGCAACCTCTCGCGAGCGGCCAGGGAACTGGGGCTGACGCCGTCGGCGGTAAGCAAGAGCCTCTCCCAGTTAGAAAGCATCACCGGCAATCTGCTCATCAATCGCGAAAGCCGCCCATTCCAGCTGACTCTGGATGGACGGCGTATTCTACAGCTGGCGCAGCGGGTTATTGCCGATATCGAAAGTATTGCCGACGGCAGCCGCGTGCCGGGTATGCAGGGCGAAACGCTGCGCATCAGCTGCTCGGTGGCCTTTGGCTGTACGCATATTCCCACGCTGTCGAGCGATTTTCAGGCCCGGTATCCGGGCATTGGTATTAACGTGATGCTGGACGATCGCTTTATCAACCTCGATCGTGAGGATATCGACGTGGCGTTCAGAATTACCTCAGAAGCGGCAACGCAGAACGAGGATGCGGAGCAATTGATGGATATCCGCTGGTTTTACTGCGCTTCCCCCGAGTATTTACGCTGTCATCCACCGATTACCGTTCCCGCCGATTTACGTTTCCATCACTGTCTGGTTTACCCGCAGATGACCCATGATGGTAAATGGATGTTCCGCCATCATACCCGCAGTGAAACGGTTGCGGTGACCCCACATCTGTCCTGTAACTCCAGTCTGCTTTTGCTGCAAAGGGCACTGCTGCATGGCGGCGTGGCCTGCCTGCCGGATTATCTGGCCTGTCATTACATTAATAGCGGCAAGCTTGTCCGCGTGCTGTCGGACTACGATCCAGGCGTCACCCATCGGCTACAGGCAAGAGTCCGCCATTCGGCCAGAGATAATAAAACGCTGAATCTTTTTCTGGCGTTTATTAAAAGCCGCCTGGTGCAGAACTGTGACCCGACAGCCGATATTTAGGAAACTAACTGTGAAAGGCATTCACAGTTGACGGAGAGAAAGCCGCGCACATCACAAATCATCTTTGCCGTGGAAAACACTTCATGGCAAACGATCGCCGTTCACGGAATATAAGCCTGCGGAACGGAGAGTTAAAAACTTCGAGCGCGTTTTCTACGTTAATGCGGCTTTCTGCAATGCAGATAATTCGCGGGCATGTCTCTTGAACCGAGGTTTAAAATGACGATAAATAATGAAGAGGCGGTAAATCATCTTAAGATCCCATTCACCAGTTACGATCTTGGCTGGGTGGTGTTATGTATTGGCATGGCGATTGGGGCAGGGATTATTTATATGCCCATACAGGCCGGGGTGAAGGGGATTTGGGTCTTTGTTTTCGCTATTGTCCTGAGCTATCCGGCGATTTACTGGTTGCAGGATCTGTATCTGAAAACGCTGACGCAGACGGAATCCTGCGACAGCTACGCCGAGATTATTACCCAGTATCTGGGGAAAAACTGGGGAGGACTGCTGGGCATCGCCTATTTTCTGATGCTGCTGATGGGTATTCTCAATTACTCGATGAGCCTGGTGAACGACAGCGCAACTTACTTACACAGTTATCATCTTACCGATACGTTTCTTTCTAAAACCAGCTGGTATCCGTTGATTCTTCTGGCGATTATTGTGGCCATCGCCAATCAGGGCGAAAGGCTGCTGTTCCGTATTTCCGGGCCAATGATTCTGTTCAAGCTTGGGGTGATCGTTTTCCTTGGTCTGGTGATGCTGCCTTACTGGAGCCTGAGTAATATTTCAGCTTTCCCTCCGCTGCTGCCGTTTTTACGTGATGTGCTGCTGACGTTACCGTTCACGCTGTTTTCTATTCTGTTTGTGCAGATCCTCAATCCGATGAATATCGCATTTCGTAAGGTTGAGCGCGATCCGCTGGTGGCCTCGTATCGCGCGGTTCGGGCAACCCGCATTGCCTATATCGTCCTGGCGGTCAGCGTGCTGTTCTTTGCTTTTTCCTTCAGCTTTGCGATTAGTAAAGAGGAGGCGATTTCGGCATTAGACCAGAATATATCTGCACTGGCGCTGGCTTCCCAGATTATGCCGGGAAACATGGTGAATATTTTATCGGTGACGCTAAATATCTTTGCCATACTTACCGCGTTCTTCAGTATTTATCTTGGTTTTAAAGAAGCCGTTATTGGGCTGGCGGTGAATATCATTTCGCGCATTGCCGGAACGAGTCATATTAACCGTGCAACGCTATCGCTGTTCGTGGCGGTCGGCATTGTTATCTTCCTGTGGATCTGGGTCAGCTTTGACTTTTCCGTGATGCTACTGATGCAGATTTCCGGTCCGATATTTGGGCTGGTGGCCTGTTTAATTCCTTACTATCTGGTATCGCAGGTTCCCGCCCTGGAAAACCTGCGAGCTAAACGAAATTACTATATTGCCTTCTACGGCATCCTCCTGTGCATATCGCCTTTTTTGAAATTCGTAGAGTAATCCGCCGGCAGAGGCTGGTGGCACACTGAATGGACATAAATATGAAAAATCTTAATCCCGAAAAATTAACCCTGGCAACCCGGTTAACCCAGTTAGGCAGGAGCACGCAGGATCAGCGGGGCTTTGTTAACTGCCCGGTGTATCGCGGATCGACAGTGGTGTTTAACAGCGTCGAGGACCTTGAACACAGCCGGGCGGAGTTCGCCTACGGCACGCTGGGTACGCCAACGATTAAAAACCTTGAAGATGCCTGGACCGAACTGGCCGGTGCGGCGGGAACGGTGATGTCACCCTCTGGCCTCGGGGCCGTGGCGCTGGCGCTGATGACCACGCTTAAGGCGGGCGATCATCTGCTGATGCCGGACACGGTTTACCGGCCGACCCGCAGCTTTTGCGATCTGACGCTGAAAAAATTTGGTGTGACAACCACCTATTACGATCCGCTGGTGGGAGAAGGTATCGTCAGCCTGCTGCGGCCGGAAACCACTACGCTATTCCTTGAGTCCCCGGGGTCGCAAACTTTCGAGATTCAGGATGTGCCGCTGATGACCCGCATCGCCCGCGAGCGCGGTATCAAAACGATTATCGACAATACCTGGGCCACGCCGGTGTTCTTCCAGGCGCATCGTCACGGCTGCGATCTCTCGGTGGAAGCGGGAACCAAGTACCTGAGCGGCCACTCGGATCTACTGATGGGGATGGTGAGCGCCAATGCCGAAACCTGGCCGGATTTACGCGCTACCTATGACAGCATGGCGATGCTACCCGGCGCGGAAGACTGTTTCCTTGCCCTGCGCGGGCTGCGAACGCTGCATATCCGCCTGAAGGAAGCAGAAACGCGCGCGCTGAACATTGCTGCCTGGCTGGCGGAGCAGCCGGAGGTTAAGACCATTTTACATCCCGCCTTTGAGAGCTGCCCCGGGCACCATTTGTGGCAGCGTGATTTCACGGGTTCGACAGGGCTGTTCTCAATCATCCTCGACCCGGCATTCGATAAACCAGCGGTCACCCGGCTGCTTGATGGCCTTGAGCTGTTTGGCATGGGCTATTCGTGGGGCGGTTTTGAAAGCCTGATCATCCCGTTCAACTGCCGTGATTATCGCACCGCAACGCAGTGGAATGAGCAGGGCGCAACGCTGCGCCTGCAGATTGGCCTGGAAGATCCGCAGGACCTGATAGCAGATTTACGGGCGGGGCTGGATCGCCTGCACGTCGGGGGATAGCCTTGCAGTGCATAACCTGAGCGGTGAGTTAATGTAATTTTCCCGGAGCTGATTAATAACAATCAGCTCCGGGAATAAATTTTTAAACGGGAGATAAGTCGTTATCTCGCTGCTGACATTAATTTAATTATCTTTTATATAATTTTCATTATCCATTTCAGGTATAGGATTTATCTATTTTAACATTCTACTCCACGAACTTGCCCTATACTCAGCTTCTCAGAGGGTTATGCATTACCTGTGGAGACATTAACGATGTTGCAGATGTTGATAAAGCGAAAGAAGGGCCGAACGCATAATGAGGATCGTAACTTAGCCTTATTATTAGCCACCACCGCCGGAATTCTCAACGCGATGGCGTTGGGTGCTTTCGGTATATTTCCTTCCCATATGTCCGGCAATACCTCACAAATTTCTTCTGAAGTTTCTAATTCCGACTTAAGTGATTTATCGTTTCTTGCTGCGATTATTTTGGCGTTTGTCGTCGGGTCGATGGCTTCACGAATGCTGGTGATTAGCGGTGTCAGAAATAATATCAGAACCATTTTCAGCATCATTCTGCTGCTGGAAGGTATCGCGCTGGCGATGATGTCGCTGTTTGAAAAATTCTACTATTCCCACGCCAACAACCGTGAAGTGATCGTGTTCCTGGGCTTTCTGATGGGGCTGCATAACTCCACCTCCACCCAGCTCTCTAACGGGCGGGTGCGGTCAACTCATATCACCGGAACGCTGACCGATGCCGGTATTGCGCTGGGATCGCTGCTTTGCGTCAGCCTGCGCCGGGACCCGTCGCGCGATCTGAAGGCGCACAGCAACCAGCTCTTTACGCACCTGGTCACTATCGTTTCCTTCCTCGGCGGCGGTATCTGCGGGCTGCTGCTGTTCAAGATTTTCGGCTTTAACTCGATGATCGCCATGGGCGTATTTCTTACCCTGGTCGCCGTGCTGTCGATTACCGCAACGGTTTATCAGGTAAGACGGCGCGGTTTGAGCACCTGCTGATTCACGCCGATGCATCCCACAGCTGCATGATCTGTGTAATCGCGTTATTCAGCTGGTCGAGGCTGGCACCATCACGTGCCTGGATCGACAATCCGAACAGGAAGGTGGTGAAAAGGGTGGCGAGAGCGTTGACATCAACCCCTTTTTTCAGCTCGCCGCTGTCGGCCGCTCGCTGAAAAGCAGCCAGAATTCCTTCACTGGTGCGGTGACGCGAACGGGCCAGCGGTTCGGCAACATCGGCGTGCTCGGCGGAGGTGGCGCTCATTGTGCCCAATGCCACCATACATCCCGGCGGGTGACTGGGATCGCACTGCATTTTCGCTGAAGATCGCAGCGTGGTTTCAATCGCTTCACGCGGTGACAAACGGCTGTTCCACAGAAATTCAGTTACCTGGCCATGGGTAGCCAGATATCGCTGCACGCACTCGCGAAATAGCGCCTCTTTAGAACCGAAGGCCGCATAGAAGCTGGGCGCGGAGATGCCCTTGTTAATTCTGGCCTTGAGCTGGGCGAGAGAGGTGGACTCGTAGCCGTGCTGCCAGAACAGGTGCATGGCATCTTCAATCGCTTTATCACGGTCAAATGTTCTTGGTCTTCCCATCGCAGCCATGTCTGCCTCCGTTACCTGAGTGATCGGATTACTATACTAAACGATACATATATCGTTGACAAAAAAATCCTCGCCCACTAATGTACCGATCGATACACATCGCATCAGCCGATAAATAATCGTGGCTGAGGGATCGCTTATCGCCAAATACATACCAATCGATACATATACTAGATAAGAAGGGCATATGGAGAAAGAAATCGCGCTACCTTGTTCACATAAAACCGATGTCTCACGAATGCGAACGGAAGTGCCTGCACTGCCGGTTTCCGCGCTGCTGGCGCTGGCGATGACGGGGTTTATCTGCATCATAACGGAGACGCTGCCAGCGGGATTATTGCCGCAGATAGCGGCAGGGCTGAACATTTCTAACTCACTCGCAGGACAAACGGTTACCGCCTATGCGCTGGGATCGTTGCTTGCCGCCATTCCTCTCACCATCGCCACACAGAGCTGGCGACGCAGAAATGTGCTTCTGCTGGCCATTGTCGGATTTTTTATTTTTAACACGATTACCGCATGGTCATCCGACTACTGGCTGACCCTTGCCGCACGGTTTTTTGCCGGTATGGCAGCCGGACTGTCGTGGAGCCTGCTGGCCGGTTACGCCCGACGGATGGTGGCCGTTCATCAGCAGGGGAAGGCGCTGGCTATTGCGATGGTGGGTACACCGATCGCCTTATCCCTGGGGCTACCGCTGGGTACCTGGCTTGGCGGCATAACGGGCTGGCGCAGCATATTTACGGCGATCTCCGCGCTGACGATCGTACTGGCAATATGGGTACTGGCCAGGGTGCCTGACTATCCCGGGCAGCAGCGCCATGAACGCATGCCCCTGCGGCAGGTGCTAACCACCAGAGGGGTACGGCCGGTGCTTAGCGTGGTCATTGCCTGGATGCTGGCGCATAACATTCTCTACACCTACATTGCGCCGTTCCTTGCATCCGCCGGTCTGGCGTCCTCCGTGGATATTGTGCTGCTGATCTTTGGGTTATCCGCGCTGTTGGCGATTGTCGTCACCGGGAAGTTAGTGGATCGGCATCTGCGCAGCAGCGTACTGGTGAGCCTGGCGGTATTCGCGCTTGTTTCACTGGTATTTATGTTCTGTTCGCAGCAGCCTGTTGCGATCTACCTCGGTGTCGCGGTCTGGGGATTAAGCTTTGGCGGTGCGGCCACGCTACTGCAGACGGCGCTGGCGGATACGGCAGGCGAGGGTGCAGACATCGCGCTGTCGATGAACGTGGTGGCCTGGAATGGTGCGATTGCTGCGGCGGGTATTTCCGGCGGGATACTGCTGGATAACTGGGGCGCACCGGCGCTGCCGCCGGCACTGATTCTGTTGCTGGCCGTCGCTTTTGTTATCACCTGGCGGGCACGGCAGCATGGCTTTCGAAAAGGAGCGCGAATGGGGCATTAATTGACACGCGATTCGCTCTGCGGAAAATATCGTCAGGCCGTGGCAGATCTCGCAGGTAACTGAATAAATTACGGTTCGTTTCCTTCATTTAGAGACGATTCAAACCATAACGAGCGCTGCGCCCGCCGCCGGGACAGGCCAGCAGATATCCGAGCTCAACCAGCTGTGCCAGATGGCGCGTGGCGGTGGCGCGGCTGACCTTCGCCACCGCCTTGTACTGGCTGTTATTGATGCCGTCGCTAAAATCGCCGTCCAGCAGGCGGTTCAGCACTTTAATCTGCTCGGTTCCAATCTGCGCGGCGTCGAACTGCTGCCAGTAGCGAGTTTTAAACACGGTTTTATCGATAACCGCCAGCGTTTCTTCAATCGAGGCTCTGAGCATGTCGATAAACCAGCTCAGCCAGACGGTGATATCCAGCTCGCCGCGCTGGGTATTTTCCAGCACCTGATAGTAATCCTGCCGGTGGATATTAATAGTGCGGGACATCGCGTAGAGCCTGACTGTGTTGCTTTCCGCCTGGGCCAGCGCCAGATCCATAATCAGGCGGCCAATCCTGCCGTTACCGTCTTCAAAAGGATGAAGCGTTAAAAATCTCAGATGGGCAATCCCGGCGCGCAGCAGCGGGTCTAGTTCCGGATCGTTGCGGCTGTCGTTAAACCACTGTAAAAATGCATCAACGTCGTCGGCAATCGACGCGCTATCCGGTCCTTCAAAATGCACAACCGGTTTTTCAAGACGGCCCGAAACGACCTGCACCGGGCCGCTGCGTAACTGGCCGCCGACAATGGGATAGAGCAGGCCGGAACCGGCGGGGAAAAGCAGGGCGTGCCAGTGCAGCAATCGCGCCATAGACAGCGGCTGGTCGAGGTTTTCAATAGCGTCCAGCGCCGATGCCACCAGGCCTTCGGTTTTTTTATCCACGGCATAGGTCATGCCGTCCTCAATACCGAGATGGTGCGCCAGGGAAGATCGTACCGAGTGGGCGTTAACGCGTTCTCCTTCGATATCACTGGAGTAGAGAATGTTGGCCAACACATTATCCAGCGTGCTGTTTGCCTCATCCAGCAACATGCTGCTACCGTAGAGTTTTCCCTGCAAAAAACGCGTGGCGCGCAGCAGCGGCTCGATGCGCTGACGATCCCAGCTGAACGCTGGCCAGTTTTCCTGCTGCCAAATCCACATATGCGGCTCCTGAGCTGAATAGATGTCTTATTCTACTCACAGAATGAGTCAAATGTAATGCGTATTTGCATCATGGCGGGATGAAGATCAACTGATGTCGCTACGTGAATTGTCGCTGGTTATCCCACACGATAAACTTCAGAATTCGCGTAGCGCGATCGGTTTTAAACGGAAAAATAGAGACAGAAGGGTCATCACAGTGCGTATTCATCATTCTACTAAAGCCAGGAAGCTTTACCGCAAGATCAATACAACCACCAGGGGCGTTGATCGCAACGATAACGGCGGTGAGTACCGCTGGCAACGACACAGCAAAAATAAGGTGGATGAAAATCTGCCATCGCGTGAAGGCATGCATGGCCAGCGTGGCCGAGGCCGTGACTACACGCCGTTATATAAATTTCTGCTCAGCAAAGTGGGCCAGGTCTGGGACGACGTCTACAGTGAGGCGGTCAGCCGATTGGACAAGCCAGATCCGATTTTCTACATGGTCATGCTGCGCAGAAAAGAATGGCGCAGCTATGTTCGCTGCGATGAATCGAGTTTTTACAGTGGGCTGTGCATCGATGATGCAGGTTTATTGCAAAAGGTGAACCCGGCATTTACCGCAGAAGACATCCCGGTGAGGTGCGATTGCTGCACTTATACATTTAACGGCGAACCAGTACCGGTAAGCAGTAAGAACTGGATGAAGCCATATGAAGAGGAGAATTGGGAATGAGGGATTCTGGTGATACAGCGAGCCGGTGGAACGGTCTAAGAGGGAGCAACTCAGGTCGTTACTTGAGAGGAGGTAATGTGGCTGGGTGTGGTGCTGCTACCAATAGCTGATTTAACATAATATACATTATGCGCACTTTTATTGTAAGTCCCATTTGATAATGTCACTGCTAGTTTATAATGTCACCCAGATGCGGCGCGTTTGCCACCTTTTCTGGGAGATTTCTGCTGATGCTGGTGACCATGTCGAATAAAGAACTTCACCGTCTTCCCGTCATTCAGGCTGTTATCGAAAAACGTCTGCGCCGCCGTGATGCAGCTACACAGTTGCAGCTCACTGAACGTCAGGTTCAGCGGTTGATGAACCGCTATCGCGAGTCCGGCGCTGCCGGGCTGACGAACGCGCGCCGCGGTAAACCCGGTACAAATTTTATATCTTGTTGAACCTACGGAGGAAAACTCACGTATTGCCGGAAAAAAGATCCTTGCGTTTGATTACCCGGACGGTACGCTCGCATTCCGCCACGGCAGCAGAATCCTGGAATATCAGATGTTCGATAAGCTGGAGTGCATTAGTCAGGGGCGCATCGTTGACAATAAAAAGGCTCGACGCAGTGCTGAAGCTCACGCAGGAAAAGCAGGATGAACTGGAAGCCGCAGGAAAGAGAAATCGCAGCCGTCATATGCCTAAAAGACGGGCGCAGGTTCAGGAACAACTCAGAGCAATCAATCCGGTTCTGGCTGACCCGTCACTATTCAAATCCAGCCTGAAAAAATGAGCTCACTGCCCTTTTCTTTCCATTGGGAAACAACAGAAAGTGACATTTACAACCGGGAAATCAGGGTGACATTTTAAACTGGGATAGACATGCCTCAGGCTTTATTGAGATGTCCGTCATGTAGATTCACCATTGAGGGATTCTGATGACGGCTCATGCAGCGGAGTTTTTCACTTTGAGCGGACTTTTTCACTTTGGATGAAGTTAACCGACTCAAAATCATTCAGGATGTTGTCGACCGGCGTCTGACCACACAGATGGCCGCACTGCGGCTGGGTATCTCCGATCGCCAGTGCCGACGTCTTCTTTCACGTTACCGCGAACATGGCCCGCTTGGTATGGCTAACCGTCGACGTGGAAAACCCAGTAATAATCAGCTTCCCGAAGGTCTTGCCCGGTATGCACTCAACATAATTCGTGAACGTTATACCGACTTTGAGCCAACGCTGGCGTGTGAAAATGATGACGATATGCTCGATGCATTGAAGACATTACAGTCACGTTCTGAGGAAATATTCGGTACAAGGTAATAGCTTCAGTGTTATGATATTAAAGGGGAGTTAAAGCGAGCCTCCAAAGTTTTAATTCAATAGCATCCATATCGTCAGAAACTAACAATGACATATAAGAAAGGTGAAAACATATGAAATTGAATCCTGAAAAATATGACAGAGAAATCACTCTGTTATGCCCTGTATGCGGGAACTCAGAAATGGAACATGACGTAGATTCTGAGATCGTCAAATGCATAGGATGCGGAAAAGAACTCGTTTGCGATGAGTTAATCCAAGAAAATGGCGTAAGTGTTGATTCGTATGTTAATGAAGTAAAAGAAGAATTGACAAAGGATATACAAAAGCAGTTTAACGACATGTTGAAAAAAGCTTTTAAGGGAAGTAAAAATATAAGGATAAAATAATGACGACAAGTGACTTCATCGCTTTGGGTGCGCTTGCAGTATCAATTTACACCATCATATCATCCGAGCTTAAATCAAGAAAAAGCGGTAGAGAACAGAAAGTTATTAAGGAAGAGCAAGATAGATTACGTAAATTGCTTCTGGAAAAAGAAACAAAGTCAGCTATCAATGAAATGAAGGCTGAGCTTGGTGCTCGCTTGGTAAAAATAGCCAGAAATAATTACAAGCTAAAAATATACAATAGAGGCAAAGTCGAAGCTAGGAATATAGAAATTCACTTTCCTGATAATGACGGTGATGAATACCTTGTAATATCGGATGTAGAAGACAAGTTCCCATATGAGATACTGCACCCGCAACACGGAATTGAGATCATTGCGGGACTAAGTTTCGGTAGTAAAACCAAACATCGAATAAAGCTCATATGGGATGATGATTATAAGAGAAGAAATGAAGAGGAGTTTTTCATTTCAATATGAATTGACTCACTCAATGACTGCATGCCAAAAAGGTCGCTGTGGAAGATATTTTCATAGCGGCCTTTTTAACTTTGCTGGCAGGTGGACATTTGAACTTAGCCTTGACATTTATTGTTAGCGCAAAATAGGCGTTCAGACCCAGTCTGAAACGCCAGCCCCCTGCTCTTTTGGTTGGATGCCGGTTTGGGCAAAATCAATGCTGTTTCTCACCCATGATCTCTCGACATCGCTGCTGGTCTTCGATGATAGCTGATTGCTCCTGTGTACTAAGCTTCTTCCAGGTGCTGAGCATCCTTTCACCCAGTGCGGGGATATAGTGATTTTTATGCAACGCGTAATCAGAGTTTCCACCTTCGACGAGGTTTTCCATATCACGCAAAAAAAACTGCGAGTCACTGTGATCAATCGAGCAGAATACCGCGCGGTAATAGCTTTCATCTTCCTCGGAGTAGTGCGGTGTAAGCCAAAAAGCGATAACGCCGCTCAGTGCAAGTGCAGGGAGAATGAAACGTATTTTTTTTATCATTGGTGCATTTAGCAGAAAGAATTAAGCGCGCAGTGTACCTTATTGGCCACCGCGCACTACGTTTTTTTCTGGTACCAGCCCTTCCCATGGAGTAAAAAAGACCGGGACGGGTAAAAAAACGGCTGCGTGAAACTTGCTGAGCACCTCAGACCCGAAGTCAAAATTCTGTCCCACCTATGGAGCTATTTATGACGGTAAATGAAGACCACACTCTCTTGCACTACGGTATTACTGGCGACGGTCCCCTGGTTATCCTGCTGCATGGCCTGTTAATGGATGGCAATAGCTGGGTTTCCAATGGACTGGTCGATGCATTACGTGATGATTTTACGGTTGTTTATCCTGATTTATTAGCCCATGGCAAAAGCGCAAATATCATCAACGCTGCATTCGATCAGAAAAGTCAGGCAGATGGCATCAGGCGCTTAATTGACAGTTTGGGCGCTAAAAAAGCCCATGTTGTTGGCTATTCTTCTGGCGCATGGCTGGCGATTAGCCTGGCCAAATATCATCCAGAGAAGTTATCTTCATTAGTCATTGGTGGATGGGATGTGCAGAATGGCTTACCCGAGGGACCAAACGGTCGCCTTGATTTCGATGCATTTTTCGCCTTTGCTCAGGAAACGGCTCCCGCATTAACAACATGGGTATCCGCTGAAAATAAAGCACCACTGCGCTCAACCTTTGAGGCATTAGCTGGGTATGAGGGCTTACAAGACGCCCCGCAGATCGCTGATATCAACATTCCCAAACTGTTTTGGGCAGGCGAACAGGATATCTATTATCAACCGTTAAAGCACTGGTCGGAAAAAAATCGGCAGGCATTTATATCCGCGCAGGGCGACCATGTCAGTGCGATAACAGAACTTGCACCGGATACTATTGCGCGAATTCATCACTTCATGAAAGACGCGCGTTAACCACAATCGGCAGGAATAGCCGCCTGCCTGATTAACCCCGTAATCACTGATGGAGCAAATGTGCGCCCCGAACGTATCGTCATCTTAGGTAATGCAGGAAGCGGAAAATCAACGTTGTCCCGAATCCTTGGTGCAAAAACGAATTACCCGGTGGCGCATCTGGATCGGTTATTTTGGGGACCACAGTGGACAAAACCAGAACCGGCAGCTTTCCGCGCCCGGGTGAGCGATGTGGTAAACACGGAAACATGGATCAGCGAGGGAAACTATCCTCGCAGAACGTTCGACCTGCGTATACCTGCTGCCGACCTGATCGTCTGGATGGACACGCCCCGTATCATCTGCCTGTTCAGGGTATTAATGCGGTCACTGCGTAATCAAAAAAGATCTGATTTACCAGACGGCTGCACGGAGAAAATCAATGCCGAGTTTTTCGCATTTCTGCACTACGTCTGGAAATTCGAGAGTAACGACAGGCCAAAAATCGAGAGGCTTCGCCTTGAATATGGCCCGGAGGTGCCGGTGATCCACCTTAAGAATAAACGCCAGATCGAGCAGTTCCTGTCTTCTCTTTAACTTCCCTGCCCCATTCCTCCCAGCTGCCAGTAAGGTGGCGTTCCGTAAACACCAACGAAATGGTCAATCACCGCCCGTACATTCAGCGGTGGATGGCGGGCGTTGGGATAGATGGCGGCGATATGCTGCGGCTCGGTGTGAATGGCCGCCTCGAAGTCGGGCATGATGCGCACCAGTCCTCCTTTATTCAGGCTGTCATTGATCAGCCAGTCGGGAAACAGCACCAGTCCCATCCCATCAAGTGCGCTGGTCAGCAGAGATTCCGCATTATTGGAAGTCAGTAACCCTGCCACCGGATAGTGTGTCCAGCCCTCCCCTGGCTGACGGAAAAGCCAGCGATTGGGGCCGGAAGAACCGCGGTAAACCAGACACTTGTGCTGACTGAAATCGGCAGGCGTCGCGGGCTGGCCGTGCTGTTCTAAATACTCGGGTGATGCCGCCAGATAATAACGCTGCGTGGCGAATATACGCGCATGGAAAGAGGAATCGGTCAGCGTGCCGATCCTGAACAGCACGTCGGTGGCATCACGGTGTGGATCGATAAAATCATCCGTCAGCATCAGCTCCATCTGTAAGCGGGGATATCGCCGGGACAGCGCAGTCAGCCAGGGCGCAATATGGCGCTGACCGAAGAAAACCGGCGCGTTAATACGTATCAGCCCGGCGGGTTCGAGGGATCGGTCCTGCATCTCTTTACGGGCTTTATTCAGCTGTTCGGTCATGCTGCGGGCGTAGTCAATAAACAGTCGGCCAGCTTCGGTTGGGATAACGGCGCGGGTATTGCGGTAGAACAGCTGCTGGCCAAGCGAGTCCTCTAACTGAATGATCACGCGCGAAACCATAGAAGCCGACACACCTTCCCGCCTGGCAACGGCGGAAAAGTTCTGTTCATCATACACGCCGATAAAAAATACCAGCGTGCGGAAATTTATGCTGCCAGCATCAAACATTATCCCGATTCCTGCAAAGGTGTTTCCTGAATTATACCGTTTTTCATGATTCGGTGCTGCTATACCATCGCAACCCTAAATTATCGGGGACTGATTTATGCAGCTTATTTTTATACTACTCGTCGTTGCTGGCGGCATGGGGTTATCGGTTGAGGCGGGATTGCTGGGGCCATTAGGAAATGAAGTCGGCGGGCTGTGGGCAACGTTCAGCGTTTTTGGCGTGGGTGCCGCGCTGACCTTCCTGCTGATGCTGTTCTTTAGCCCCCGCAGCAGCCCTTCCTTCTTCACGCAGCCATCATGGACCCTGCTGGGCGGTATTCTTGGCCCGGTGTACGTGGTGATCCTGACCGTGGCCGTGCCGGTGATTGGTATTGCGATGACGATGATCGGCATTCTTGCCGGGCAGGTTTTCAAAAGCGTGGTGATTGACCACTACGGGCTACTCGGTACGGCGCATCGCAAAATTGACCGTAAGCGGTTTATTGCGCTGATCTTTATTATTGTCGCACTGATTCTGGTGGCAAAGGGCTAAGGTGAAACAATGAATATAGTGATGATTATTCTGGCCGTGATCGGCGGTGCGGTTCTGAGTATTCAGGCTGCGATAAACGGTAAATTAGGCAGCGAGGTCGGCGTATTTCGCAGCGCATTTCTGACTTTCTCACTTGGTGCGCTGGTCAGCGCCCTGCTTATTTTCTTCTTTGAACCGGCGCATGACTTAAGTCTACTGGACGTGCCGAAATGGCAGCTGCTGGGTGCACTTTGTGGCGTACCTTATATCGTGATCATGGTGCTGGCCGTTCAGCGTATTGGGGCAGCGGTGGCAACGGTGGCGGTTATTTTTGGTCAGCTGGCAATGAGCATGCTGATTGATAATTTTGGCTGGCTGGGGAACGAATCGATCCACTTTTCAGCAACACGGCTGGGGGCGGTTATCTGCCTGGGGATCGCGCTTTACTTTATTTATTCCAGCAATAAAACAGATGCCGAAAAATCTGGCGACAGTCAGGCTTCAGCAGAAGCCTGAAGCCTGAAGCCTGAAGCCTGAAGCCTGAAGCCTGAAGCCTGAAGCCTGAAGCCTGAAGCCTGGTAATATTCGGCACCACGAATGCCCTGCGGTAACAACTATCTCGTTGCCGCCGGGCTTAATCTTCCCGCATCCCGCGCCGCAGTAAATACAGCATCACCATGACCGCGATGCCAATCAGAGCCGCACCCGCAAAAATCACCGATGCATTGCCGGGGATAAACTCCATAAAGGAGGACAAAAACTGCCCGGAAAAAATCGCCATTGACAGCCAGGCAAGATTTCGCCCACGTACGTGCGCTTCGCTCAGTTCGACGGTCATGTGATTAACCAGCGGCACCGACAGGCCGAAACCGCATCCCATCAGAACCCCTCCGGCGATAAACGGCACTACCCCAGATGATGCAGAAAAGATCAGGTGCGCCGCGGCATAGCAGGCAAAAGCGGCGTAGAGCGTACCGAACTCCCCCAGACGTTTTACCATTTTGGGCATGATTGCTGCGGCGATGACGGCGATTAGCGAGACAAATGACAGGAAATAGCCCGTTTCCGCCGCGCCGATATTAAGCTGATGAAACTGCTGCGGAATAACGATTACCCCGGTAAAGAAGCACAGCATAGAAGCTGTTGCAGCAAATAATACCGTTTTGAGCTGACCGATAGCGGGCGAAAGATCTCTGATTTCATTCCCAATTCTTTCTTCCTCCGGCTCGGCGGATGGTCTGGGCACAAACATTAACTGCATCGCCAGCAACAGCCAGGCGACAAGATAAAGCAGAAACGGCCAGCGCCAGCCCAGGCTGGCCAACAGTCCGCCGATGAAAAGGAAGATCACACCGCCAAGTTCGATCGACATGCCCTGAGCAGCGATCATTTTCATCCGCGCCTGTCCGCTGTAGAACTGAGAAATCAGCACAGTACCTGCTGCCATCACCACCGCCGTTGCACCGCCAAGCAGTAACCTGTCTACCATTACCGGGAGCGTGCCGTGAAGAAGCACGCCACCGCTGCCTGACAGACCGTAGCAAAATAGCCCCCACAATAGCGCCCGGTAAGCCCCTACCCGGTCAATAAAGCGGCCAGCCAGCGGCCCAAAAATTACCACGCCCAGCGACGGAACGGTTACCAGCCAGCTGGCCGCTGAAGGCGCGCCCAGATTTTCAGCGACCGCCGTTAATCCGGGTACGATTACACAGCCCACCATGATGGTCAGACAGGCTACCGCCAGTAGCGTGAACGCGCCCGCTGTTTTTAGTTGATGCATTATTGCCTCGGATTGTCCGAATGATGGATGAATAATCCAATATGTGGACAATATTTTTAAACCATCTGTTTAACAAGTCAACGAACAAAAGGTAAATCGAATGTCAGCAACGTACGTTCAGCCCGGCAGGCAAGCAATATGTCCACCAGGCGGATAACGCGTGGTATCCTGCTGCAGGATGTTTTAAACCGGAGATGAAGATGAGCAATGATGCAGACAGCAGTGGTTCACAGGTTATTGCCCGGGCCGCCACAATTCTGCGGGCGCTGGAGCTACAGCCAAAAGGCATGACCATCTCCAGCCTGTCGCGCGAGACGGGTTTGCCCCGCACCACCGTTCACCGACTGGTCACCTCGCTGGAGTCACAGCAGCTGCTGATATCGGGTAGCACCGGCGTTCGGCTTGGACCAGCGCTGGCACGCCTGGCGGCCTCCGCGCACACCGATGTGATCGCCCTCGCGCAGCCGTCGATGGAAACGCTGGGACGCCGTACGCGTGAAACGGTGGATTTGTGCGTTTATCGCGGTAGCCATGCCGTCTCCGTCAGCCAGTTCGTTTCTGACCAGGAGCTGCGCGTGGTATCCGCTGTGGGTACGGCGTTTCCCTGCCATTGCACCGCACACGGTAAAGCGATTCTGGCGATGCTTGCCGATGAGAAAATTGCGGACCTGCTCGGCGGCCAGCCGGATGTGAGAACGGATAATACCCTGCGAACGCTGCCTCTGCTGCTGGATGACATCCGGCAAACCCGCGCGCGACGTTATGCGATCGATCGCGAGGAACATGCGCGTGGCGTCTGCGGGATGGGCGTTTATCTGAATACCGGGGCCGGTGAACATTACGCGATTTCGGTTGCCGTCCCGGCCCTGCGCTTTGAGGAGAAGTTCGATCACCTGCTCAGTTCGTTGATGCAATGCAAAGCGGAGATCGAAGCGCTAACGAGCTAACTATTTAAACCCGAAGCCGCTTTTTTCCAGCGTTTCTCGCAGATTCTGGCGGCCATCCATGTACTCCAGGCTGACAGCGGCAGACTGCACCGCCTGTTTCCACGTTTTGTCCTTCATGCCCAGGCCTTCACGAAAGGCATGAAAAACCGCCTCATAGCGATCAATCTGTACATCCAGGTCATCAGCCTGATAGAGGTTATGGTGTGCAACCACCGACTGCGGTAAGCGGGGTCGAATATCGCCGGGATGCCGGTCATCAGGCCAACCGATCAGCAGTCCGCAGACAACATAGCTTCGTTCAGGCAGGTTAATCAGTTCCGCCAATTCTTTCGCTTTATTTCTGGCCGCACCAATGTAAACCGTTCCCAGCCCGATGGATTCCGCGGCAACAGTGGCATTCTGCGCCGCAAGCGCGGCGTCAACGGAAGACATCAGAAAAGCATCCAGATAATCATGAACCTGCGGATAAAGCCCGTCGGCGGAGGTGATAGCGTGGTTGCGGGAGAGATCGGCAATCCACAGCAGTATCGCCGGAGCCTGTTCAATATAGCCGTTCGCCAGGCCGTTATCACCGGCAGCGAGCATTCGTACCTGTGCTTTCAGCGACGGTTCAGTGACGGCGACAACGCTCCACTGCTGTAGGTTAGAAGACGTAGAAGCCGACTGCGCAGCGGCAACCAACGTTTCCAGCCAGCCGGCCGGCAGTGGCCGATCGGTAAAGTTCCGTACGGAGCGATGACGTAAAAGCCCTGCTATCTGTGTATTCCAGATGATGTTTTCAGGCTGCTGGTCCGCACCATATCTGGCTGCAAGTAGCTGTTGCTGAATGAGTTTGTCAGGCATGTTTTCCTCTTTAAATAGTGGAATGATCGTTAAAGAAATAGGTAAATAAAAAGCCGTGAGGCTTTTTATGGCTTAAATCGTTCTTAACAGCGCGTCGATTGCCTGCTGTTGGTAATCCGCTTCGTGAACAATGCGGCCAAATACTCTGAAGCCGAAATAACCACACATAAAAGATTTCGCCATCACGCTGGCATCTCTATCAGCCGGAAACTCACCGGACGTAATACCCTGAGCGAACAGTAAGGCAAACATCTGTTCAAGCTGTTTAATGTAGTGGCGGCTGAGCCGATCAACGGTCGCATCTTTGGCGGACCTTTCGAGCGGAGAGAAAATCGCCATACAGCCATTGCGTTCAACATTGCTCAGATCGATTTCGGTCCCCTTTTGTAAAAGCAGGCGCAGGCGCTCAGCTACGCTGCCTGAACGGGCGAATATCTCCTGATGAAAATCGATACTGTTTTGGTGATAGCGGCGCAGTGCCTCGTGATAAAGCTTTTCTTTATTACCAAAAGCCGCATACAGGCTGCCTCTGCCAAGACCCGTGCTTTCGACCAGAGCCTGAGCAGACGTTGCCTCATAGCCATCACGCCAGAAAGCATCCATAGCAGCGTCGATCACCTGCTGGTCATCAAATTCTCTGGGTCTTCCAGCCATAGTTATCAGCTCTTTCAGTTGTGGATTGCACAACTTATCAATTATGGAATGAACAGTCAATAATCGTGGGCAGTGTACTTTTTACAGTTTTTTCCTAAAGCCATTGGTCGCTTCGCGTGGCATTGTTGACCACGTTGTTAACACTAATGACGTATTTTATGAGGGAATATTTATGAAAAAGACGATTATCGCCCTGTCAGCCATTTTACTGGCCACTTCCGCATTTGCCGCCACACACGCAACCGATGAAACCGTCGCCAACGCGCAGGCCGGTGCAAATACCGCTAAAGAAAAACTGCACGAAGCGCAGCATCAGGGCCAGGAGCAGCAGCTCAAAGCTAAACATGCTGCCGAAGGCAAAAGCGACAGCTTCACCAGTAAAGTGAGTGAAGGCTCGCAGAAGACCTGGAATAAAACCAAAGAAGGGACTGAGAAAGGCTGGAATGCGACCAAAGAAGGCGCGCAGAAAGGCTGGAACAGTACCAAAGAAGGTGCCAGCGACCTGAAGAAAAAAGTGACCGAGTAAACGCTCCTCGCTGATTTACCGTTTGATGCCGCAGCCCGTCTGCGGCATTTTCTCGTTCACCACCGGGTTTACAGCCTGCACGATTTTTGCCACTATACCTCCTTCACCTTCCCTGAGGATGTCTGCCGACATGATTTAATGCCTGTATTCCATCGCAATATCTCCCACATCTTAACCGATGTGAATTTTGATATTGGGCAGGCAGCTATCCTCGTCAGCGTTAATTTCCGATCCGGCATTTCGGCCTGCCCTGTTTATTCAGGAGCACAACTATGCCTGTACACTGCCATTTTTCTGAACTCTCAATTACGTTCAACGACACCGCTCTGTTTCAACAGATTAGCGGCACTCTGACACAGCAAAACCAGGGGCTGACCGGAATGAACGGCTGCGGCAAGTCAGTACTGATGTCGTTACTGGCACAGCGTCGCCAGCCTTCAAGCGGCACGATTAACTGGCTGACACCTTTTTATTACGTCCCGCAGTTAACACGTTTGCCCGGACTGACTCTGGCAGATGCGTTGGGGATCGCCGATATCCGTGCGGCTTTTCGCAGAATGGAAAACGGCAGTGCCAATGCCGATGATTATGATTTCCTTGCCAACAAATGGCATTATCCACTCCGCTGGCAGTCACTGCTGGACAGTGCGGCGCTGGGTCATCTTTCGCTGGAAAGCCCTTCCTCACAGCTAAGCGGTGGCGAACAGACCCGCCTGGCACTGTGCCGGGCATTTTTGCAACAGGACTCATTTTTACTGCTCGACGAGCCGGAAAACCATCTCGACAGCACCGGTCGCCGCTGGCTGAGCGAACAGCTGCAGCGGCATCCTTCCGGGTCGCTGGTGATTAGCCACGATCGGCGGCTGCTGAATGAAATGCAGCGCATTTACGAACTCAGTTCTGGCGGGCTGGTGGAATATGGCGGTAATTACCGCGATTTCTCGCAGCAGAAAGAGCGTCAACTCAATGCGTTACGCAGTGAGGAAAAGCAGTTACAGTCCGGCCTGCGTAAAGAAAGGGATGAGCTACAGCGCACGCTGGAGAAAAAAGCCCAGCGACGGCGTCAGGGCGATCGCGTCCGTTCTTCGGGGTCGCAGTCTCTGCTGCTGCTGGATATGAAGAAGAACAAAGCGGAGAAGCAGCAGTCAAAAATTACCCAGCGCCACGAACGCGTCATGGCCAGCCTGGCTGAGCAACGAAGTGTAGTTAACGAGAAAATCGAGCACGTAACACCGCAAATGCTGAAATTTGCCTACACCGAAGAGCAAAAGCGCGTTCGCGTTAACACTCAGGATTTACGTCTGCCTTTTGGCTCGTCGCAGCCGCTTTCCCTGACCATTTCCGGCGGCGAGCACTGGCATATCGCCGGGCGTAACGGCAGCGGAAAATCTACCCTGCTTAAAGTGCTGACGGGCCAGCTGGCGGCAGCGTCGGGGCGTTACTCACTACATGGCCACTGGCGCTATCTGGATCAGCACCTTACCCTGCTGAATTCCGCACTGCCGGTGGTTGAAGCCTTATGCGAATTTGACCCTTTAGTTACCGCTGAAAGCTGGCGTACCCGCCTGGGTGCTCTGCGCATCAGGGGCGATAAAAGTCTGATTCCGCTTGAGAAGTTGAGCGGCGGAGAACAGCTGAAAGTTATCCTGCTGGCCTTAACCTGTTCATCCCCCCTGCCGGATATCCTATTGCTGGATGAGCCGGACAATCATCTGGATCTTGATTCCCGTCGGCTGTTAGAGGGAGTGTTGAAATCATATAAAGGGGCGCTGCTGTTAGTCAGCCATGACGAAGAGTTTGTGAACAACTGCGGCGTGACGCAGACTTTGAAATTATGATCGGGCGGACTTGATTTCAACCGTAATCAGATCCGCCCTGTATTCTGACTCACCGATGCTGGCACAGAATCTATTCATCGCCAGCATCGGTAAAGTATTTCATTAAGCCAGGGTTAACACGTCCGCGACGGGTTTACGCGGCTTCTGCGGCCAGTTGTTATCCAGCGGATAGCCCACGACGACCACCATCAACGGCAATTCCGTTGGCAGCAGAGCAAAGTCTTTTGCCACCTGTTCAGCATCAAAGCCAATCATCGGGCATGAACCCAGCCCCATCCCCTCGGCGGCCAGCATCAATGTCATCGCCCCCAGAGAAGCGGAACGCACGGCCTCATCACGCTGTAACACCGCGTTATTTTCATGGGACGCCGTAGCCTGCTTTACCCAACCTTCGACAGTACGCTGCTCCATGATCTGCGCGTCCACGCTGGGCTGGAGTGCCGCCGCCAGCTGCTGATGTGCAGAGAGCGTACCGCAGATGATGAAAGCCACGGAAGCGTCGACGATCTTCTGCTGGCCCCAGGCGGACTCTTTCAGCAGATTTTTCCCCTCAGGCGAGCGCACGGCAATAAACCGCCAGTTCTGCATATTAAATGCCGTTGGGGCTTTGGTTGCCAACGTGACCAGAGAGGTAATTGTTTCATCATCAAGAGGACGATCGGCCTGAAAACGGTTAATGGAGATACGTGATTCAATAGCGTTCTGTACGGAAGATTTCATGTAATTACCTTATATAATAGCCGGTTAAAGAGGGTCATTATCCACGGCGAACCGTTGTCCACTGCACGGCGAATACGCTGAGCAGCACGACGATTAGCCCAATAAAGGCGGTACCGGTCATTGACTGGGAAAGCACGATCCAGCCCAGTGCTACGGCGGCCAGTGGGCTAAGCAGACCGAGTGAGGCAACGGCCACGCCGGGAAGCCGGGTTATTCCACGGAACCACAACGCATAGGCAAGTAGCGCACCGGCAAGGCTGAGATACGCATAGGCACACCACTGCGGCAAGGTCAGCACCGGTAGTGGCGCATCGACCAGCCACGCAACGGGGGCCAGCATCAGCCCGCCAATCACCAGCTGCCATCCAGTAAGCGACAGTACGGGCAGATCGACCTGCCAGCGCCGGGTCAACCAGACTCCGGTGGCCATACAGGCGGCACCCAATAGCGCAGCGATCACCCCTATTGGTTCAAAGGTGGTTTGCGGCGACAGCAGCAAAACCGCCATTCCGATCACCCCGGCCACGGCGGACCACAGCGTAATTTGTGCGGGTGCGCGCCGGTCAACCGCCCATGCCAGCACCATCACCAACAGCGGCTGAATGGCACCCAACACGGCGGCCAGTCCTCCCGGCAGACGGTAAGCGGCAACGAATAACAGCGCCTGGAAAACCCCGATATTCAGCGCGCTCAGCACCACTAAGCGCCACACATCGCCCCTAAGCGGAATGCGGCGAGTGAACAGCAACAGCAGCAAACCCGCCGGTAAAACTCGGATCAGCGCAGCGGTAAATGGCCTGTCCGGCGGCAGGATTTCCGATGTGACGATATAAGTAGACCCCCAGATCGCGGGGGCCAGCGCCGTGAGGATCACGTCACGCCAGTAATGCATTGAGGATGTAATGTTCATGACTTTACCTTCAGTTCAAGATATTATCAGTGTGTCGATCAGTTATCTTGAAGTCAAGACAAATGGATGTACCTATGAAAAATCGTGAACATGATGCCGTGGATGCCATTCTGCAACAGTGGCTGCGCGAACGGCCCGATCTGGACGCCAGCCCGATGGGACCAATTGGACGTATTAATCGATGCGCGGCCCTGCTGCAGCAGAAACTGGAAACGGCCTTTGCCCGATTCGATCTCAGTATGTGGGAGTTCGATATGCTGGCAGCTCTGCGCCGTTCAGGTGAGCCAAGCCTCAGCCCGACCGAACTGTTTTCAACGCTGATGGTCACATCGGGGACGATGACACATCGGCTTAAGCGGCTGGAAACTCGTGGATTTATCGAGCGAGTGCCCAATGCTCAGGATGCGCGCAGCATGCTGGTTAAACTGACGGAGAGCGGGCGGGAGCTGATCGATCGGGCGATTGAAGAACACATCGAGAATGAGCGGCAGATCCTGTCGGGGCTGTCATCTAATGCACTAAGTGATCTGGATAATTCGCTTTCGGCGTTTTTACGCACGCTGGAGGAGTGATTTTATCCTTTTTTGGATAGCGTCTCGCAACCTCTCTTTTGATACGTTGCTAAACTGACTTTTCCTGAGGGAAACAGGTCAGAACAATGAATTCAATGAGATTTATACCGCATGATGCGGTTTTCAAAGCATTCCTGACGAGCCCGGATACGGCCCGCGATTTTATTGAACTTCACCTTCCGGTGGAGTTCAAATCCGTCTGCGATCTGCGTACGTTAAAACTTGAATCAGGAAGCTTTATTGAAGAAGATCTTCGCGCCAGCTATTGTGATGTTCTCTACAGCTTAAAAACAACGTCGGGCGACGGCTATATTCATGTACTGATTGAACATCAGTCTACTCCAGATAAGCATATGGCCTTCCGCATGTTGAGATATGCTATCGCGGCAATGCAGCGACATTTAGATACCGGGCATCATAAACTACCGTTGGTTATTCCATTATTATTTTATACCGGAAGCCGAAGTCCCTACCCCTGGGCTTTGAACTGGCTAGACGAGTTTGACGACCCTGTGCTGGCCAAAAAACTCTATACCCGTGATTTTCCTCTAATCGATGTTACCGTCATACCCGATGATGAAATCATGGAGCATAGAAGTATGGCAGCCCTGACTTTGTTGCAGAAACATATCTATCGCCGAGATCTGTTAAGTCTGGTGGAAAGACTGTCCACGATCATTCTTGCCGGGCATTTGACAGGACTTCAGCTGGTTGCACTGATAAACTATCTTTTACAAACTGGCGAAACCGCTGATGCTAAAACATTTCTTCATCAGTTGGCACGCCGGGTACCACAGCATGGGGAAGAACTGATGACCATAGCACAACAGCTGGAACAAATTGGCATCGATAAAGGATTACAGCTCGGTAAAATAGAAGGTAAACGGGAGATTGCCCGTAAACTGTTGCAGAGCGGTATGCCTTTAGAGAAGATCAAAGAAGTAACCGACCTTTCTGATGCTGAACTCGAAGAGATTAATCGATAAGTCTGCTTAATACTGTGGCCAATCATCGTAGCCGTATTCAATCAGAATTACCGTAACGCTACCGATCGGGCCCGCCTTTACCGACGGGCCTGATGTTTTTTACGCCAGCGTTACCGGGCGGCCCTCGCGCGCGCTGATAAGCGCAGCATCCAGCACGGCCAGCGTCTGGATAGCCTGCTCGGTGGTCACCGGGGGCTCCACACCGCTGCGGACAGCTTCAACAAAGGCTTCATAGTAGGCATGGTAATTCCCCTGCTCGGAGGGAATGGCCTCTTCGCCGTTGGCGGTGCGCAGCACTCCCCACCGCTCCTGTTTTTCATAACCCCAGGCCACCAGATCGTCAGCCGGGCGCTGACCGGCGAAAATCGCCTGCGCCTGCACATCGGTGCCGTTAGATGTATAGCTACCCTTGTCGCCATAGATTATCAGCTCGCGGGTGGCTAACCGGTTGAGTTTGCTGGCAGAGATATGTGAGTGAACGCCGCTGGTATGGGTCAGCGTAATAACGAAACTGGCATTGGTCGGGCCGTCTGGATGGTCAACAATATCCGTATGAGCATAGACCGATTTAACCGGCCCCAGCAGCCAGAGGGTCTGATCGACCAGGTGGCTACCGATATCCCGCAGCAGGCCGCCCGCTTCACCGCCTTCCAGCGTATGCGGATCGTCAAGATCCATGCGATTATGCAGACGCCACAATTTGCCAACGCGCTGCTGTTCAATCACCTTGCGCAACGTCTGAATGTCAGCATCGAAACGGCGGTTATGATAAACGCTCAGCACCACGCCTTTGGCCTTCGCCGCATCGGCAAGCTCGCGACCGGTTTTCGCATCCGGTGCAAAAGGCTTATCGGCAATCACCGCCACGCCTGCCGCAATCGCTTCCAGAACCAGCTCGCGGCGGGTGGCCGGCGGCGTGGTGATGGTAACAATATCAACGCCTGCTGCCAGCATAGCCGTCAGGCTGGGGTAGATCGGCACATCAGGAAAATCTGCCTGAGCGCTGGCGATAGTTGCCGGTGCGCGAGCAACGATTCCCGCCAGCTCCAGCCCTTTGGCCGCCGAAATAAACGGCGCGTGAAAATTTTTACCGCCTGAACCGTATCCTACGATGCCTATTCTCATGCTTTCCTCATTGTGGGTGGGTAATTAATGTTATGAGTGCTATCTGAGTACTTAAAAGTCGGATGCAGGAGGCGCTATACGCGCAGCCGCTGGCCGACATCAATGCGGTTTCCGTGGGGATCGGCGAAGACAAATGCACGTAAGCCGTAATCTTTATCCTGCACGCCTTTTATTATTTTTGCGCCATGCTGTTTGCAAAGCGCAAACATTGCGTTGGCGTCGTCGACCAGCAGATGGGCTATCGGGAACGGGGCGGCTTTATGCCGGGGCTGGAGCGATAAATGCAGTTCGCTTTCGTCGCGTTTCAGGATGATAAAACCGACGGGATCGCCATTTTGAAAGGTTTTGGTGAATCCTAATCCATCAATATAAAAACGCTGCGCAACTTCCATATCCTGCACGGGCAAAATAGCCGCGATACGGCCAAAATTCATCGCAGTGAGTGTCATATACACCCTCAATATTTTCAGAGCGATCGCATATATCAGACGGTGCTGTTGCCGGAAGGCGTCGATCGAATGGCTGGACGTTGCCAGAACAGCTTTCAGCATATCCGGCAAGCGTCATCCCTTCAAATTGTTTTCACCCATATTTCGGGTGAAATTGCTGAAAATATTCTGTTTTATCCCGGATAGCGAACCGCATCGATAAGCTTTGAAAATGCAGCAGTGTGCTGTTTTCGGCTGGGATAATAAAGATAGTAACCGGTGAACGGTTCGCACCAGTCCTGTAATACGCTTTGCAGTTTACCCTGTTCTATGTATGTTCTGACCGAATCTTCAGGAACGCAGCAGACCCCCATTCCGGATAATGCCGCATCAATTCGCGCAGAGAGCGTATTGAACACTAACTGCCCTTCTACCTTGACCCGAATGGCTTTGCCATCCTTGCTGAATTCCCAGTGATACAACCCGCCGAGCGTGGGCAGACGCATGTTAATACAGCGATAATTTTGCAGCTCATAGGGCGTTTGTGGCACGCCGTGTTCAGCAAAATAGTCCGGTGTGGCAACAATCGCCATTTTCCAGTCAGGGCCAATACGCACCGCTACCATATCTTTTTCTATCGACTCACCCAGGCGTACGCCGGCATCAAAACGCCCGCTGACGATATCGGTCAGGGTGTTATCAATCGATAATTCCACGTTAACGTCCGGGTAGCGCAGTAAAAAGGGTTTCAGCAGCGGCCACAGCGTGCTGGAAAGCGCATGTTCACCGGCGGTAATGCGGATATTTCCCGAGGGATTTTCCTGATTATCCGCCAAATCCTGCAGCGCTTTTTCAATTTCCGTAATCATCGGCGCGACGCTCTGAATCAGCCGCTCCCCGGCTTCCGTAGAGGCAACGCTGCGCGTCGTTCGGGTTAACAGGCGGGTTTTCAGCCGTTCTTCCAGTCCGCGGATGGAATGGCTCAGCGCTGACTGTGATACGCCCAGCTTGGCTGCCGCTCGGGTGAAACTGCGCTCGCGTGCGACCATCACCAAATAGATGAGATCATTAAAGTTTTCTTTGAGCATTGTCCGCCTTTGACAAGTAAGTTTGACCCTCGCTTACCACTATACACAAAATGAAATACATGTGTATTCTTCACAAATCTTTCGGAAAAATTTCACTTTATGTGAGAAAGGTCGAATTTAAAGCACACAGTTTTTGCGAGACAACTCGCAAACTCATCGGACCATCACCTCAATAAATGAATTAAAATCATAAACCCTATCGTTTTCACCCCGCTAATCGGTCGTAATCCATCATGTTATTCTGCTCCCGCATCAGGCCGTTCTGGTCATCTTTTTAATCCTGAAATTATGGCAAAGGTGAAAGAATGGATAGACAGGAACTCATCATTCATGAACTGATTGCCTGGATTGACAGCAATATCCGTCAGCCGCTGAAAATTGAAGATGTTGCGCAGCGTGCGGGATATTCGAAGTGGCATCTGCAGCGTATGTTTCAACGTATTATGCGAATCAGTCTGGGAAATTACATTCGCGATAAAAAACTGGCGTCTGCCGCTCAGGATTTAATCGCTAGCGGCGAAAGCGTGATTGATATCTCCACCAAGTATGGCTACGACTCGCAGCAGTCATTCAGTCGTTCATTCAGCAGAAAATATCATGTGCCTCCGGCTACATGGCGTCGTTTAAATTCTCAACAATCCCATTTTTGAGGTTTTTCCTCTCTTAATACCGGCTTCCGGGAGAAAATAATAATGCCCATCAAGGTGGCAATTAAGCCTCTGGCTTTGCTATGCGCGCTGTTCGCTTTAAATCTAACCGGCTGCGATGATTCATCCGTTAACTCAACGCAGTCAACGGTGGTTCCCGAAGTCCAGGTCACTACGCTGGCCGCGCAGTCGCTGCCGGTCACGGCGGAACTGCCGGGGCGTATTCTGGCTTACCGCATCGCGGAAGTCCGTCCGCAGGTTTCCGGCATCATTCTGCAGCGTCTTTTTACCGAAGGGAGTGACGTTGTCATCGGTCAGCCGCTCTATCAGATCGATTCCGCTCCCCTGCGCGCTGAATTCGATCGCACCGTCGCCGCCCTCGCACAGACCAGGGCCAACGCGCAGCTGGCGCAGGCCACCCTTGCGCGCTATCGCACATTGATCGGTGCGCAGTACGTCAGTCGTCAGGACTTTGACCAGGCGGAGGCGACGGCGGCTCAGACGCGCGCTGCCGCTGAGGCGGCCAGGGCCGCTGAGGAAACGGCGCGGATCAACCTGGGGCGAACGACGATCACCTCGCCGCTTAACGGCAGAATCGGGCGTTCATCGGTAACCGAAGGCGCGCTGGTGCAGGATCAGCAGAGCGATGCGCTGGCCACGGTGCAGCAGCTTGATCCGCTTTATCTGGACGTAACGCAATCGAGCCAGGAATTTCTGCGCCTGCAGCAGGAACTGACCTCCGGCAGGCTACAGCGCCAGCCCGGCATCGTGCC
Organism: Erwinia sp. INIA01; assembly: GCF_025947915.1. Lineage (NCBI taxonomy): Bacteria > Pseudomonadati > Pseudomonadota > Gammaproteobacteria > Enterobacterales > Erwiniaceae > Erwinia > Erwinia sp. INIA01. Next base: position 35,411 of record NZ_JAPDNC010000010.1, on the reverse strand, counting down.
GGTCAGCGTAATCCTCAGCGATGGTTCACTTTATCCACACCCCGGAACACTGGCGTTTTCGGACCTGACCGTTGACCAGACCACCGGCGCAATTACCTTGCGCGCTATCGTACCTAACCCCGATCGCCAGCTGCTGCCGGGCATGTTTGTGCGGGCACGTATCAATCTGGGGAGCGATCCGCAGGGGCTGACCGTTCCGCAGCAGGCGGTCAGCCGCACTCCGCGTGGCGAAGCAACCGCACTGGTGGTGGATCAGGATAATCGCGTTGAAGTCCGCCATATCACCGTTTCAACAGCCTCGTCCGATCGCTGGGCGGTCACCAGCGGCCTTAAGCCCGGTGAAAGAGCGATCGTTTCCGGGCTACAGCGTGCACAGCCGGGAATGAAGGTCTCTCCTGTTGATATTGCCGCTACGCCAACCGGAGGCGCAAACTGATGTCCAGATTCTTTATCGATCGCCCGGTTTTCGCCTGGGTTCTGGCGATAATCGTCATGCTCGCCGGGGGCATTTCCCTGTTGAAAATGCCGGTGGAGCAGTACCCCGACGTCGCCCCCACCGCCGTGCAAATTCGTGCAACCTATCCCGGTGCCGATGCCACCACCCTGCAAAACAGCGTGACGCAGGTTATCGAGCAAAACATGAGCGGGTTGGACGGGCTGATGTACATGTCCTCGACCAGCGATTCTTCCGGCACGCTGCAGCTGACGTTGTCGTTTGAAAACGGCACCGACGCGGATATCGCCCAGGTACAGGTGCAGAACAAGCTCCAACTGGCCACGCCGCTGCTGCCTCAAGAAGTTCAGCAGCAGGGAATTACGGTGCGTAAATCTTCCAGCGTGTTCTTCCTGGTACCGGGATTTGTTGATGAAAGCGGCCGGATGAGCATGGAAGATATTGCCGATTACGTGGCGGCAAACCTGAAAGATCCCATCAGCCGCATCAACGGCGTGGGCGATACCACGCTGTTCGGCTCGCAGTACGCCATGCGCATCTGGCTTGATCCGAACAAGCTGAATAACTACCAGCTGACGCCGGTGGATGTTATTGCACGGATCCGTGCGCAGAATGCTCAGATTGCCGCAGGTCAGCTCGGTGGTGCGCCGCCGGTGAAGGGGCAGCAGCTTAATGCGTCGATCATCGCGCAGACGCGGCTGACCTCCCCAGAGGCGTTCGGCAATATTCTGATGAAGGTTAACGGCGACGGATCGCAGGTGAGGCTGCACGATGTGGCGCGGATCGAGCGCGGCGGCGAAAACTACAATTTCGTGGTGAAGATTAACGGTAAACCGGCCTCGGCGCTCGGCATCCAGCTGGCGACCGGCGCGAATGCGTTGGATACGGCGAATGCCATCCGCGCACGGATCAATACCCTGAAGCCCTTCTTCCCGCAGGGACTAACGGTGGTGTATCCCTACGACACCACGCCGTTTATCAGTATTTCGATCAATGAAGTGGTGAAAACGCTGATTGAAGCCATCGTGCTGGTTTTTCTGGTGATGTACCTGTTCCTGCAAAGCTTCCGCGCCACGCTGATCCCCACCATCGCAGTACCGGTGGTGCTGGCTGGGACGTTTGCCATCCTCAGCGCCTTTGGTTATTCGATCAACACGCTGACGATGTTCGGCATGGTGCTGGCGATTGGCCTGCTGGTCGATGATGCCATTGTGGTGGTGGAAAACGTTGAGCGGGTGATGGCGGAAGAAGGCCTGAAGCCGAAGGCTGCCACGCGCAAATCCATGGGGCAGATCCAGGGGGCGCTGGTCGGCATTGCGTTGGTACTCTCCGCAGTGTTTGTGCCGATGGCGTTCTTTGGCGGCAGTACCGGTGTGATTTACCGGCAGTTCTCTATCGCTATCGTGTCGGCCATGGTGCTCTCGGTGCTGGTGGCGCTGATCCTTACCCCGGCCCTGTGCGTCACCCTGCTTAAGCCGCTGAAGCCGGGCGAACACGGGCAGAAACGCGGTCTGTTCGGCTGGTTTAACCGAAAATTTGAGCAGAGTACGCAGCACTACAGCAGCTCGGTGGCCCGCATGCTGCACCGCAGCGGCCGCTGTCTGCTGATCTACGGCGTCTTGGTGGCGGGTATGGCGCTGCTGTTTGTGCGTTTGCCGACCTCATTCCTGCCTTCAGAGGATCAGGGCGTGCTGGCAACGCAGGCGATTCTGCCCGCCGGGGCAACCCAGGAACGAACCCAGGCGGTGCTGGATCGCGTCAGTGACTACTACCTCAACTCGGAAAAAAGCAACGTTGAAAATGTGCTGACGGTGAACGGCTTTGGCTTTGCCGGGCGCGGGCAGAACGTCGGCATCGCCTTTATTGGCCTGAAGGACTGGTCTGAACGCGGGGGCGATGAGAATAAGGTCGATGGCATTGTCAGCCGTGCCGCCGGGGCTTTCGGTAAAATTATGGATGGCACCGTAGTGGCGTTTAACCTGCCGCCGATAATCGCACTGGGCAACGCCACCGGCTTTGACTTCGAGCTGATCGACCAGGCCGGGCTTGGCCATGAAAAGCTATTGCAGGCGCGTAACGTTCTGCTCGACCTGGCGCGCCAGCATCCGGAGACGCTGACGGCGGTGCGAGCCAACGGCATGGAAGACAGCCCGCAGTTCAAACTCAATATTGATGAAGAAAAGGCCACCGCGCTGGGTGTCGATCTGACCGATATTAACAGCACGTTAAGCACGGCGTGGGGCGGTAACTACGTCAATGACTTTATTGATAGCGGCAGGGTCAAAAAAGTTTATGTGATGGCCGATGCCCGCTGGCGCATGCTGCCACAGGATCTCGATAACTGGTACGTGCGTGCAGCCAACGGCAAAATGGTGCCCTTTGCCAGCTTCTCTACGGCGGAATGGATTTACGGCTCACCGCGCCTGGAGCGCTACAACGGCCTGTCATCGGTGGAGATCCTCGGTCAGCCCGCTGCGGGTAAAAGCTCGGGCGAAGCGATGGCGTTAATGGAACAGCTGGCGCAGCAGCTGCCCGAGGGTATTGGCTTCGACTGGACCGGGATGTCGTATCAGGAACGGATGACCGGAGAACAGGCCCCTGCACTGTACGCGCTGTCTCTGATCGTCGTATTCCTGTGCCTGGCAGCGTTGTACGAAAGCTGGTCGGTACCGTTCTCGGTGATGCTGGTGGTGCCGCTCGGTGTGTTCGGTGCGCTGACAGCCACCCTGCTGCGCGGACTGAACAACGACGTTTATTTCGTGGTAGGTCTGTTAACCACGATCGGGCTGTCGGCGAAAAACGCCATTTTGATCGTCGAATTTGCAAAAGACCTGATCGAAAAAGAAGGCAAAGGCGTTATCGAGGCCACGCTGGAGGCGGCGCGCATGCGGCTGAGGCCGATACTGATGACCTCGCTGGCCTTTATCCTCGGGGTACTGCCGCTGGCCATCAGCACCGGCGCCGGTAGCGGCGCGCAGAATGCGGTGGGTACCGGCGTTATCGGCGGGATGGTCGCCGCAACCCTGCTAGCGGTTTACTTCGTTCCCCTGTTTTTTGTCGTCGTGCATAACCGCTTCGGCGGCAGTGCGCGCGGCGAAGACGACGATGACTGATTGATCGGGCTGACCGGCAGCCGATCGGGTTTTCAACCCGCTTGCTGCCGGTCACTTTCTACGACTTATGCCCTGCGACTCAACGAGATAACACCCGTGAATAATTCCACCCTTGCCAAAACCGGCATCGCCTTTATTGCCATCCTCAGCGCGCTGATGGCCTTTACTTCACTGTCGACGGATATTTATCTGCCCGCGATGCCGGCGATGTCGATTTCGCTACACGGTGATGCCGCGCTGACCGTAACCGGTTTTTTGATTGGTTTCGCGATTGCCCAACTTATCTGGGGGCCGATAAGCGACAGATTTGGACGCAAGCCACCGCTGTATATCGGCATGATTTTGTTCGCTATTGGCTCAGCGGGATGCGCCCTGTCTACTGAAATGTATCAGATCGTATTCTGGCGAGTTTTCCAGGCGGCCGGTGCCTGTACCGGTCCGATGCTGGCGCGGGCGATGATCCGCGATCTCTTCAGCCGCACCCGTGCCGCGCAGATGCTTTCAACGCTGATTATTGTGATGGCGATTGCGCCTATTGCCGGTCCGCTGCTCGGCGGGCAAATTATCCGCTATTCACAGTGGCCGATTATTTTCTGGTTTCTCGCAGCCGTTGGCGTGCTGATGTTTATCGCCCTGTTCTGGCTGCCTGAAACCCTGCCGCCGGAAAAACGCGCGGGTGATTCGCTCGGCGGCGCGTTTACTACCTATCTGCAACTGCTGCAAAACCGCGGCTTTATGCGGTTCACGCTGTGTGTAACTTTTTACTATGTGGCGGTCTATGCCTTTATCGTCGGATCGCCATCTGTCTATATCAGCGGGTTCGGCGTGGATCCCCAGCACTACGGCTGGCTGTTTGCGGTCAACATTATTGGCGTAGTGGGCATGAGCTTTATCAATAAGCGACTTGTTCAGCGATTTCCTCTGGAGCATATGCTTAAAACTGCTGCCGCTATTGCCTCAATAATGGCGTTACTCATGTGCATATCGTTGGCGATCTTCCCCAAAAACATGCTGGCCATGGCCGCCTGTATTTTTGTTTTCTTCTCGATGAACGGCATTATTGCCGCTTCGGCCACCGCTGCGGCGCTGGATGCGGTGCCGGGAACTGCCGGTTCGGCCTCGGCGCTGATTGGTGCCCTGCAATACGGTAGCGGCATTATCTCTTCGCTGATGCTGGCAGCCTTGAATGACGGTACGCGGTGGGCGATGGCGGGAATAATGACGATATTTACCCTGCTGAGCGGAATGATGGCATTTGGACGAATGAGACATCAGGCCCTGGCTGGCGCGGAATAGGCAGGCAGGAAAAGGAAAAAGATCGAATTTAGCACCCATCGTCATTTTGCTGACAAAAATGTCAGCAAAAAGTCAGCCTGCGGACCAGAGCCGTATTTATAATAGCGGCCGTAAACCGAGTAAGAACAGAGAAACACCCGATCATGAAAATACTGCTGGTGGAAGACGAGCTGAAAACGTCCTCCTATATCACCATGGCGTTGAGAGAACAGGGATTTATTGTCGATACCGCCCATGACGGCAGAGACGGCCTGTTCCTGGCCGTCGAATACGATTACGACGCGATCATTCTTGATGTCATGCTGCCAGAGATGGACGGTTATGAAATGCTCGCCAGCCTGCGCGAAAGCAAAAGAACACCGGTGCTGATGCTATCCGCGCGCGGCTCGCTTGATGAGCGGGTCAAGGGGTTGCGCCTGGGGGCCGATGACTATCTGCCGAAACCATTTTCACTGACCGAACTGATTGCCCGATTGCAGGCGCTGCTCAGACGCCGTTCGATGGACAGCTACGATATTGCCCATTTACAGGTTCACGACCTGACTATCGATCTGCTGGCGCGCCGGGTAATCCGCGACGGCAGCCGGATTGATTTAACCCAGAAAGAGTTCGCTCTGCTCAGTTTGCTGGCCCGACATCAGGGCCAGGTCATGTCAAAAATGATGATCGCCGAACAGGTGTGGGATATGAATTTTGACAGCGATGCTAACGTCGTTGAAGTCGCCATTAAGCGGCTGCGGACCAAGGTCGATGCGCCGTGGGATATCAAACTGCTGCACACCGTGCGCGGTATGGGCTACGTGCTTGAGTTTCGAGATTAACCATCATGCTCAATCTGTTCAGAAAATCCATTTCCGCCCGTCTGGCATTAATGTTCACCGTGGCGACGGTAAGCATGGCGCTGGCCTACGCCGTTTGCCTGCGCGTGACGTTACAGGAGTCGCTGGAAAAGCAGATGCATAACGAACTCCAGTTTCGTTATTCGCTGGTTGAACCGATGATTGTCTCCCGGGCTTCTGCCTATGACTGGCAGCTGCTGAAAGCGAAATTCGTTAATCTTTCTACCTCCGAAGGGGGGCGCGTACAGTACTGGATTATCAGCGACGACCCGTTTTATCACCTCGGCGGACCGGTGCCGCAGGCTGTGAACCTGAGAGCGCTGGAAGATGGTTTCAGTAAAGTAGACCTGCCCGATGCCAAAAAATGCCCGTTGTTCCTGATGACAAGCACCCTGCCCGCCAGCGGTAACAGACCCGCATTACGCTACGTTGTAGCGATCGACTCCACGCCCTATATGGGCACGCTGGAAGAGTTCACACGGGTACTGCTGTTTATCACCTTCTTCGGCGTGATTATGGTCGCTCTGCTGGGTTACTGGATTTCCCGCGCGGGCATGAAGCCGATAAAAGCGCTGAGCGCCCAGTCGCATCAGCTGGTTCCCGGGAAACAGAAACAGCGGCTGTGTATCGATTCGCTGCCGGAAGAACTGCATGCGCTGGCAGAGGCCTTTAACGGCGTACTGGTCCGCCAGGAAAAGGCCTGGGAGCAGCTTGAGAGCTTTAATGCCGACGTCGCGCACGAGCTGAAAACACCGTTAACCAATTTGATAGGCCAGACCCAGCTGGCGCTATCCCGCGACCGCAGCGTAGAACAGCTGCAAAATATGCTGGGATCGAATCTTGAAGAGCTTGAGCGCATGTCGTCGATTATTAATGACATGTTATTCCTGTCTCATGCCCAGACCGGTAAGTTTGCCGCTCAGATGGCGCAGGTTTCCCTTCGCAATGAAAGTCAGAAAGCGGCTGAATATCTTGAACCGTCACTAACGGAACGCCATTTGTCAGTGCGCATCAACGGCGACGCTACGGCATATGTAGACCGCAGATTGTTTACCCGCTCTCTGGCTAATCTTCTCAGCAACGGTTCACGTTACGCCCGCGAAGGCAGCACAATCGATATCAATATCGTGCAGTCCGAGAGGTTCATTTCGGTATCCGTGTTAAATGAAGGTGCAGAGATTGAGTCTTATCACCTTGAACGCCTGTTTGAACGTTTTTATCGCGTGGACGGCTCCAGAACGCAAAGCAGCAGTAATCACGGGCTGGGGCTGTCGATTGTAAAAGCAATTGCGCAGGTGCACGGAGGCGATGTTTTTGTTAACAGCCGCGACGGCGTGAATACCTTCGGTTTTACCCTTGCTGTAGCCGAAAAGCGCTAACCTTACCGCGCTGTCAGCAAGCGGTCATCTTAATGACAGCCCCTGTTTGCCAGGATGATGATGAACTTTCATCCTTCCAGACAAACAGGGATCTATCATGTATGAAAAAGTCGTTTTAATTATTGCCCGCATTATTATCACCCCGCTGTTTATTTATAGCGGGCTGGGTAAAGTTCTGCATTTTTCAGATAACGTGGCCAAAACGCCTTTCGGGGATACGTTGGTCGGACAGTTAATGATCGTTGCGGCGATAATTATTGAGTTAGGCGGCAGTCTCTGCTTCTTAACTGGATATCGATTAAAGGCCGTGTCGATTATCTGGATTGTCTATGTATTCCTCACCAGCGTGCTTTTCCATCAATTCTGGCTATACACAGGTGCCCAGCAGAGCAGCCAGTTTATTGCCTTCGGTAAGAATCTGAGCATTATTTCCGGGCTGATTTACTTCTCCCTGTTCTCCCCCGAGCGCCGTCAGTCGTAACGTCCGTTAGAGTGGAGAATGGTTTAAACCGGCGGTCTGTCCCTGCCGCCGGCGATCTCGCCACGATACACGACAAAAAGGTTCAGACGTTAAAAAGCCAGCCTGATTATCAGGCTGGCTAAGGATGTCGTTGTAAGAAGTGAGTCAGTGCAGCTGATTACTGATAAATAATCGCCGTTCCGCTCAGCAAATTATGCCCACCGGCAGCGATAATTTTATAGCGGCTGGCGTGCTGTTTATCCGCTTCCTGTTTAATCATGCTCTCGAGGTTTGACAGCGTGGTGGCACCAGAAACGGATACGGTTCCTTTCCTCACCAAGCCGTTGGTATCTTTAACAGCTTCCGCCGCATTAGCGAAGGATGAAATAACCAGAGCACCGGTTAGCAAGGTCATAGCGATACGCTTTTTCATAAATATCTCCCATTTAAATTCATTATTTCTGATGGGATAATTATATTTCATCGACCCTGTTCTTTAGCTGACATGAAAATGACATTGCTGTCATAATCCGGAATTAACGTGCTTCTTTACCCCTGATTTTCCTGGATTGACAATAATGTGTCAGTCTGTTTCAGGTTCCGGTTAATATATCAACAGCGTATCGGCAACAGGGGAATTTAAGTTCTCAGGTAATTATCTTGCCGACCTTTTATCCCCTGCCAGAACCAGGTTAACACCGTTGCTGAGGCGGAGTATATCCGGATTAATTTGCATGTTGTAACTAATGAGGATTCCTGTGATAAAACCATTTGGTACTGCATAGCCATACGGGAGATTGACGGGGGATTGATCTTGCCAGACGCAGGCGACGAGCAGTTTCACCTGCCCGCCGCCTGCTGCGGATTACTTATCGTAGTTTTCCAGATACTGCTTGTCTTCAATACGGTTGCGCTCTAACTCAAACTTCGGCGCGATAAAACCATACAGATTCCAGCCAAGGAACGTTGCCAGCGCGCCCCACGTCAGTGCCTCAAAACCGGCGCTGTACAACGCATAGTAGGTATAGAGCGTCGCGATAACCATGATGGTATTGGTCACACGCATTTCGCGTTTACTGACATCGGCCAGTCGCTGCATAGTGATCAACGCAGCCATCGACAGTAAATACGGGATCAGGTTGGTAATCACCGCCAGGTTAACCAGAATATCAAACTGCTTGGTCAGCGACGGGCTGATGGTCATAAAGGTAACGATAGTCTGCCCCACCACCAGAATCAGCATGCCTTTTACCGGTGCGCCCATCTTGTTCACGTGGGTGAATACACGATGGTAGAAACCGGCTTCTGCCCCGGATTTACACACCTGAGCAAAAGTAAACTGCCAGCCCAGCAGCGAGCCGATACAGGCCAGGCACATCAGCGCCATAATGATTTTACCCACCAGCGGCGTAAACATATGGCTGAACGCCACACCAAACGGCGCAGTGGAGTTAACCAGATCCAGGTTCGGCACAATCCCGGCGATGACGTTGGTAGAAATGATATAAATCACCGCAGCGCCCAGAGTTCCGCCCAGTACCGCAATCGGCACGTTGCGCTCGGGATTTTCAACCGCATCGCTATTGGCGCAGGCGGATTCCAGACCCAGGAACGCCCACAGCGTAATAGAAATCGAGGAGCTGATTGCCGAGAACAGCGGCTTGTGATGCGGGTTCCATGCATCTATATACTGCTGTGGACTGAACCAGAACCAGCCGATAATGCACAGCCCGACAACCGGAATGATCACCCCCCAGATAGTGATTGAACCGAGCTTACCAGTAACGGCGGAACCGCCGAAGTTGGCCAGCGTGGTCACCCACAGCACGGCCACGGTGGCCAGGCAAACGCCAACCGGCGTAAGCAGCACATCGAACAGCTCAACCCCGTAGCCAACCGCCGTAATGCCTATCGTTACGTTGGTGACCAGGCAGGAAATCACGTAGGTATAGTTAGAGATAAAATTACCACCGGTGCCCAGCGGATACTGTGCGTAACCAAACATCCCGCCGGGTTTACGGCTGAATCGACCGCATTTCGCAAAAGAGTAGGCCAGCGCCAGCGAACCCAGCGCGGTTACCAGCCAGGATAATATTGAGATGGTGCCGACTTCCGCCAGCTTGGTCGGCAGCAGGATAATCCCCGAGCCCATCATGTTGATGATGGTCAGGATGATCAGCTGCACGACGCCCATTTTTTTCGTCGGTTTTGAATCAGACATAGTTTCTTATCCTTATGACGGCCGCCCGGCAATACTGCCCGCGCGGCCGTTCTTATTATTGTTTAATAACGTATCCGCAGACCTGAACCTTACCCTGAGCATTTTCCCGGCAGTACACGCCCTGAAGTTCCGGGGCGAATCCCGGCAGCAGATCGATAACTGTCTCCCAGACTTTGAAATACTTCAGTACCGCCCCGCCCCACACTTCGCCAGGTACGATACAGATAATTCCCGGTGGATAAGGTAAAGCCCCCTCTGCCGCGATCCGCCCTTCGATCTCATTCAGGGCCACCAGCTCGGTATGGTTACGCACAAACTCCAGATTGGCTTTTTGTGGCAGCATTGCCTGCTTTGGCAGAGTCTCCTTACGGAAGAGCGCCTTTTGCAGATCCTTGATGTTGTTACGAACGTAAATGTCGTGCATTTCCTGGCACAGACGACGCAGGGTATAGCCCTGATAGCGTTCGGCGTGGTCGGCGTAAATGGACGGTAGAACATCGCAGAGCAGCGCATCTTCAGCCACCAGCTGTTCGAAGCGCGAAATCAGCGCCACCAGATACTGGATTTTCGGCAAGTCAGAAGAGGGAGTGATCAGGAACAGGATCGAGTTGAGATCACTTTTTTCCGGCGTAATGCCGTGTTCACGCAGGAAGTTACACAGGATAGTGGCCGGGATACCGAAGTCGGCATAGCCACCGGTATCAATATCAATGCCCGGCGTGGTCAGCAGTAGCTTGAACGGGTCAACAAAGTACTGATTTTTTTCGAAGCCCTGATAGGCGTGCCACTTTTCGCCCGGAACATAGTCAAAAAACTTCAGATCGCTGGCGATTTCGTCGGTGCTGTAATCCTGCCACGGTTTACCTTCAATCATCGGAGGAATAAACGGTTTGATCATGGTGCAGGTTTTCAGGATCAGTTTCCGCGCTTCAATGCCAACCTTAATCGCATCCTGCCAGATTTTCACGCCGGCCTGGCCTTCGTGCATCTGGGCATTCACATCCAGCGAGGCGAAAATAGGATAGTTAGGACTGGTGGAGGCATGCAGCATATAGGCATTGTTCATATGCTTGTGGTTGCAGTAATAAGGCTGATGCTTCATATGGCGATCTTTTTTATGGATCTGTGATGCCTGGCTGAATCCTGCCAGCAATTTATGCACTGACTGGGTTACCAGGATACCCGGATCGTTCTCTTTCAGCTCCAGCAGCATCGGCGAGCAGTCACGCATCATCGGGATAAACTGTTCGTAACCGACCCAGGCCGAATCAAACAGAATGTAGTCACAGAGATGACCAATTTTGTCGACAACCTGACGGGCGTTATAAATACAGCCGTCATAGGTGCCAAGCTGAATAATCGCCAGACGGAATGGACGCGGGCAGTCGACCTTCTCCGGCGCAACGGCTTTGATCTCTTCCCGGAGATAGCTTTCTTTAAAGCAGCGGGCATCAATTCCGCCGATAAAGCCAAACGGATTACGACAGGTTTCAAGGTAAACCGGCGTTGCTCCCGCCTGAATCAGCGCACCGTGATGACAGGACTTATGGTTATTTCGATCGAAGAGCACCAGATCGCCCGGAGCAAGTAGCGCGTTGGTCACAACTTTATTCGAAGCCGACGTGCCGTTTAACACGAAGTAGGTTTTGTCGGCGTGGAACACTTTCGCGGCATGCTGTTCGGCCTGACAGGCAGCGCCTTCATGAATCAGCAGATCGCCCAGACGCACCTCGGAACTGGCCATATCAGCGCGAAAGGCCGTCTCGCCAAAATAGTCAAAGAAGCGCCTTCCTGCCGGGGTCTGGCGAAAGAACTGGCCGCCGTTATGGCCCGGTGTTGAAAGCGACACGTTGCCTTTTTCGGTATAGCGAGTCATCTCTTTGAAAAATGGCGGCAGCAGGCTTTCTTCGTATTCGCTTGCTGCAAAATTGATTTGCTTACCAAAAAATTCCGTGGTCACTCCGTTCATATTAATCACGCCGCGCATCTTCTCTAGAATGTCTGGCGGCAATATTTCCCCTTTTTCCAGCACGGCAAAGACGGGGATATTGAACTCATTCTGCAAAGCAATTTCCAGCAACCCTCTTTTAATATCGGAGGTTGTTAAAACAACAGCCCCCACATCCGTAAAGTCGGTTTCTGTGACACCCACAATATCCCTGTCGGTGACGAAACTGTTCAGCGTTTCCTGTGTGGCAGCAATTTTAAGCTTTTTCATATTTTTCCCTTAGTCTATTTCACGGTCCATTTTCTGGTTGTTAATCAACACTCAACAGGAGTATTGCAAGCGCCGTGCCATAACAAACAAATCATTTAAGTCAACAGCTTAAGTCTTTTGATGCTGTTTAATATTTAGATAAGGTTCTAAATATTGTACTTGTGTCTGTTTTTCGACACACTTCACGCCATCCCTCAAGCCATTTTTTAAACCAGGGATAAAAACTAATTAAAATTACTATTTAAGGAGCTGTACACGAATGGAATCGCAAAAAGAACTGGTGCGTATGGTGTCGCTGTTTTCCCGTTTTTTTGACTTAATTCATCAACCCATCACGATTATCGATCGGCAGGCAAAATTCATTTATTACAATCAGGAAAGTGCTGGCATAGACGGCTACAGCGTCCAGTCTGCGCTGGGGAAGAGCGTGCAGGACGTCTATGGCCTGTGCAAAGAAAAGAGCACCATGCTGCAGGCGCTGTATGACGGCAAAGAATTTATTGGTAATTATCAGATTTATTACAACCGTAAAGGGAAAGCCGTTGAGTTTCAGCACACTACCGTTCCGCTGTATAACAGCAGCGGAGAGATCCAGGGAGTGATTGAAATTGGCCGCGATATCTCCTCTACGCGGATCTTGCAGGACCAGGTAGTTGAGCTGAACAGCCTGCTTTACAACCATAACCAGAGCGAGAAGAAGTACGAAATTATTACCGCTGATCCACGGATGCAAAAGTTAATCGACCAGGCTAAACGCCTTGCCATAGGTGACGTTCCGGTGATGATCGTCGGTGAGACGGGAACGGGAAAGGAGCTTTTTGCCCGGCTTATTCATCACTACAGCAACCGGGCGGACAAACCGTTTATCGCACTGAACTGCGGAGCCATTCCGGAAGCGTTGATTGAAAGTACCCTGTTCGGAACGGAGAAAGGTGCGTTTACCGGTGCCGAACATCGCCAGGGTTATCTGGAACTTGCTCAGGGAGGTACGCTGTTTCTGGATGAGCTGAACTCCATGCCGGTCGGCTTGCAAAGCAAGTTATTGCGCTTTTGCCAGGATAAAACATTCTGGAAAGTGGGTGGATCACGCCAGCAGACGTCAGATATTCGAATTCTATCAGCGGTGAATGAACCCCCGTCGGAGCTGCTTAACAGCGGCCATCTGAGGTCCGATCTCTATTATCGTTTGTGTGTCGGTCAGCTGGTGCTACCGCCTCTCAGCGAGAGGCCGGCTGACATCCGCCTGCTTTCAAATTATTTTATTGAAAAATATAACAATATTGTCAGCTGCCAGATCACCCATATCAGTGAAGAGGTAACCCGGCGGCTCACGCAGTTGCCCTGGCCCGGCAACGTGAGAATGCTGGAGAATGTGATACTGCGCAGTATGCTACAGCAGGAGCACAGCGGCCCGCTGGACGTGCTGGCCTATGATGATGAAATATCTTCCCCGGTTTCCTTCCGCCAGGTGAGTAAACCGGAAGAAGACATCGGCCCACAGTTTATTCCTCAGGAGGGCCTGGATGTGGCGATTGATAAATTTGAACGTCAGCTGATTATCAACGCACTTAACAGTACTCAGGGCAATATCGCCAGAGCGGCACAGGAGCTGCAGATAGCCAGGACCACGCTATACTACAAAGTGAAAAAACATCAGCTTACGCTGTGCGTTGATGATGGCCGTTCGCCGTTAGGCCAGATGTAGAATTTTCTGATAAGTTGCACGCGGCGGTGCTTCGGTGTCAGAATATTATTTCACGATAAAAGAAGGTAGAGATCTGCTATGCAGCACATTGTTGAAGGTTTTCTGAATTTCCAGAAAGATGTTTTCCCTAATCAGAAAGAATTATTCCGCAGCCTTGCTTCCAGCCAGAATCCCAAAGCGTTGTTTATCTCCTGCTCCGACAGCCGTCTGGTGCCTGAACTGGTCACCCAGCAGGAACCCGGACAGCTCTTTGTCATTCGTAATGCCGGCAATATCGTGCCCTCTTTCGGCCCTGAGCCGGGCGGCGTTTCTGCGACCATCGAATATGCGGTAGTGGCTCTGGGCGTCACCGATATCGTTATCTGTGGCCACTCCAACTGCGGCGCAATGAAAGCCATCGCTACCTGCCAGTGCCTGGACCCGATGCCTGCTGTTCAGCACTGGCTGCGCTACTCCGATGCGGCGAAGGCCGTTGTCGAGAAGAAAACCTACGCCAGCGAAGAAGAGAAAGTGAATGCCATGGTGCGTGAGAACGTTATCGCACAGCTGAACAATATCAAAACGCATCCGTCCGTCGCGGTGGGCCTGCGTGATAAGGCGTTGCGCCTGCACGGCTGGGTTTACGATATTGAAAGCGGCGTTATTCGCGCGCTGGATAAGCAGACCCAGGACTTTGTGCTGCTGTCTGAGAATCCGGGCGTTTGCTACGAGTAATCACCAGAGGGGCAAGGATGCCCTCTTCCCCCTGTTACAAAATCAGTACGTCGCCACTCCTGAACGGACCCCAAGATTGAGCCGAAAACGAAAGAAGACCGGCGGTAATCCGGCTATACATCCCCCCAAAGCCCCCCTTGCCACACCGATGCGGCGCTATTTACGCAGCGGAGAATTAGGCTGGAACTTTCTTAGCGGCCTGCTTGTTTATGGTATCGCCATGTTTACCTTAATTAAGCACTTTTCCCTGTGGTTTCTTCTGCCAGCGCTGCTACTTATTGCTTTGTATCCCTTCGCGAAAAAGGCAATGGATTCCCTGGTGATACACCTGTTCTCCGTTCGAGTCTGTAATTTTCTGAACGGGTCGCCACGAGGTCTGGACGCGATTTATAATATCCTTGTCATTATGCCACTGACGTTGCCACTGGCGCTGGGCTGGTTTATCTATTGCCACCGTGCGGCGCGCAAGATGCGGCAGCAGGAAAGTATGCAGTAAAAGCGCGGATAAAAAGAACGGGCAGCAAGCCTGGCAGAATGTCTGGGTGAGAGTGAACCGAACCGCGGGGAATAAACTGCCGGGGCAAATTCTTCCCCGGCAGAACAAAGCTTAGTTCAGCACGATACGCGCTACGCTGTCCGGCCCTTTTGCCGTATGCGATTTATCCAGCCCCTGCTTTACGCTGACGTACCGCGTCTGGCCGTCCGGGGAAAGTTCCAGGCTGTTTGGATGGCTGTCAAACGACCAGCTGTTTTTCACCGCGTAACTGGTCGCATCCAGCTGCAGTACCTTCTTCGATTCGCGCTGGCTGATGTAGATCTCGTTGCGTTTGGCGTTAAACTTCACCGCCAGCGCATCGCCCGGCAGGCGTTTGATCACTTTGCCGCTACGCTCATCAAATACCAGTGTCTCTTTCGCTTTAGAATTATCGGTCACGAACAGACGTCCGGTGGCAGGATCTTCCGCCAGGTTGAGGAACAGGTACTGTTTGTCGTCGCCTGCCGTCCAGCGCTGTTCGATTTTGTGGCTGCGCGGATTGATCACCAGAATTTCACCGCCGCCGTTGGCCGCGTAAACCTTATTGGTCAGCGGAGACCAGATAATTCCGGTAACCCATTTTCCGGCGTTTTTAATGGTGGTTTTCAGTTTCAGCGTTTTCGCATCCACCACCCAAATTACACCCGGATCGCCCACGCCGCCAACGTACAGCAGACCATCGTGCGCAAGGATTTCGCGGCTGCCCAGCGCATCCCCTTTCTTGCTGCGATCCTTAAACATCAGGCGCTGTAATACTTTACCGCTCTGCGCATCAACCTTAGTGATGCCGCCATCCACCGTGTTGGTGATGTAAATCGCGCTGCCGTCAGCGTCCTGCGCCACGCCAAAGTTTTTCAGATCGGTGTGCGTTTCGCTAACTGTCTCAAGCGTTTTGGGGTCCAGACGGTAGATAACCCCGCCGTTAGACGTTTTGAATCCCTGAGCGCTGGCAACGTACAGCCCTCCCGCCGCCGGAGAATAAGCCATTTCATACAGCCCGGCGGCGAGTTCGCGCTGGGTGAGTCGGCTATCTGCGGGTTTAGATTCGCTGGCGGTAGCAGCAGGCTGCTGAGCGGCCTGCGCCTGTTTCTGCGGAGCCTGACAGGCCGTCAGGCTGAGTGAGGTCACAATCGCCGCAGCGACAAGGGCTTTACGTGGGGTAAACAACGATCTCATTTCTGGCTCCATCAATGGACAGGCATCCCGGCCGGTTTATCCGGCACGGGAGCATATAAAGAGAATGAGAATCATAAGCATTTACAAATCTTATGTAAATGCGTTGTTTACAGAAGGAGTAACAGAATGAACCATTCAGAACATCGTGCTGTGCAACACCGTACGCAGCAGAATACCCACCAGCGCACCGGGCAGCGCAAAGCGGAACAGCCTGACAAAGCGGCTGGCAATACCAAGGTAAATGCCAATGCCGGGCAGATCCAGCGTCTGCACCATAAACCCGGCGGAGGCGTTAACCTGCTGCGCGGTCATTAATCCACGGTGCAGCAGATCGGATACCACGCCGAAATAAGCGGTTCCCCCCGCCAGGCATTTGGTTAACGCCGGAAGAATAAACACTTCGGAGACATGAAAGAAATCCAGCACCGGGGCAATCAGCCGGGTCAGCAGTTCAATCGCCCCCGCCTCTTTCAGGATACCCACCACGGTCAGCGAAAGGATCAGCATCGGGACCGAGCCCAGCGACAGGCGGATTGCATCCGACCCGGCGCCGTTAATAATGGCGATAAGGCCGGTTGCGGATTTATCTTCCGGCGGCGTGTCATCCCGCTGCAGCGAGGCGACCGACAGCCTGCGGCCGAAGAAATACCAGGTGATTGCCGCAGCGGCCAGTCCGCCCGCCACCGAAATACCCAGCGCGGCCCCCCAGTGCAAACCGAAGGGGATCAGCGGATAGAAGACGTTTCCCTGCCCCATGGCAAACAGCATGGCCAGCGTCGCCGCCAGATGGCGGTCCGATGCGCCCCTTTTTTCCATAATGGCCAGCGCGGCCAGCGGTGCGGCGAAGCTGACAAAGTTAAGCTGGATCAGCGCAAAAATCCCCATCCCGGTAATACCAAACGGCTTCAGCACCGGGGTCATCACCTGCACGATACGGTCCAGAATTCCCCTGACCTCCAGGTATTTCATAATAATCAGCATAACAACCATAATGGGGATCAGCGTATAAAGCGCCACATTCACCGAGGCTTTACCTGCCGACATAATGATCCCAATGATATCCATCAACAACTCCGAACGGGGGAAATTGCCAGTACGTTAACTCAGCCCGGGATTGACCGCTATGGTCGCGAGGATTCTTTTTTTGAATAGCGGCTTAACGGATTAAAATAACAACGCAGCTAAAATATAACCGCCAGGAATCATCCTGGTTGGTTATCCCCCCATTTTCGGTGAATAACCGGCCCGGGCATGTTAATCTCTGACTGTAAAAAATATCGCATATATAAAGGGAACACGGTGACAACCTATATCTTTGACCTGGATGGTACCATTATTACGAACGGACAACCGTTACACTGTAACCTGGCAGAAAATATTATCTCGCTCGCCAACTCCGCCCGCGTTATCTTTGCCTCCGCCCGCCCGGTGCGCGACATGCTTCCTTTGCTGCCGCGTGAACTGCACGACTGCCTGATGGTCGGCTGTAACGGGGCGATGGCCTGGCAACAGGGTGAGTGCCTGTTCAGTAACCGCTTTGATGATCGGGCAGCTGAAATGATGATCGACCTGCTTCAGCAGCATCAGGTGCCTTATGTACTTGACGGCCACTGGGGTTTTTCCACGTCGCAGACCGCGCATACCTTCCACGACTATATGCGCAGCCTTTCCGACAGTGAAATCCCGGAGAGTGAACTGGTCAGTCAGGGAGTGAGTAAAATTCTTATTCTTGATGGTGAATTCCGCGCGAAGACGGATGCATTTCTGCAGCAGAATAGTTTCGAATTTACTCTTCATCACCACAGACACGAGAATATATTCGATATTACCCCGCGTCAGGAGAATAAATATCTGGCGCTGAAGACGCTGGGAGTGGATTTCAGCCGCAGTATCGCCTTTGGCAATGACAGCAATGATTTTGAGATGCTGAATAATGCCGGAATATCCATCTTTACCGGCGAACCGTATTATTACGTTGGTGCCAGCCACTATTGCAAAACAGAGCAGCTGCCTGCCCTGCTTCGCGAATTTTCAGTGGTCCAGGCGTAATAGTCTGGCCCGGGGCTTCCGATTAACGGCCCCGGGTTATCAACTGTGCCGTTCGCTGACCGACATGGTAAAGACCAGAAGTCGATCGCTGTGGTTGGCATAACTGTGAGGTAAATCGGTTCTGGCGACTGCGGCGCAGCCGTTGGACACCTGCAGTTCGCTGGCCTCGACGTTCAGCGTCAGGGTTCCCTCTTCCACATGCAGCAGCTCAACGGTACCCGATGGATGGCCGGATGAGGTAAATTTCTCTCCCGGATGCATTTCCCAGCGCCATAATTCCAGCATATCCGGGCCGCGTGTACCGGCAAGCAGACGTGCCGAACCGCCGTTTTCGCCCTGCCACAGTACCGGCATCTCTTCCCGTTTCACCAGAAAGGCAGCGGGAGCCGCAGTCACGTTAACGATATCCGCTACCGACATACCCAGCGCGGCGGCAATCTTGCACAGGATGGCAATACTGGGGTTCGCACTGCCTTTCTCAATCTCCACCAGCATGCCCTTTGATACGCCTGCGCGGCGCGACAGCTCGTCAAGAGAAAGCTTTTTATCTTTACGCTGTGTTTTAATGCTGAGTGAAACAGCCTGGTTCACACTCAGTACATCCGCACCCGGCTCGGTCATTATATTGACTTTATTGGTCATCGGTCACTACTATAGAATAAATTAGTCACCCATGGAGTATGCAATGTTTGCCGTTTTACCGTCAATCGACAATCAGATCGGGGAAATCGCTCCGGGCTTCAGGGCCTTAAGTATCAGCGTTGAGGCCGCCCCCCTTACCCGACCAGAGTATGCCGCAGAGGCCCTGAAAGAGGCCTGCCGATTTATCAGCGAGCAGCAGCCCGACTGGGCAGTGGCGCATCTGGCTGCCTGGGCGGACGTTTTTCAGAGATTCGGGGCGAAACCAAAGCGCACCCCCTGTTCCGCCGAAGCGCTGCGCAAGCGCGTACTGCGCGACGGAACGCTGCCTGCTATCGATCCTGTCGTTGACCTGTATAACGCCATCAGTATTCGCTATGCCATTCCGGTCGGGGGCGAAAATATCGCGGCATATCAGGGACAGCCTTGTCTTTGCGTGGCGGAAGGCAACGAGCAGTTCGATACGGTGAAGGACGGCGTTACCACGCTGGAAACGGTAGACGCGGGAGAAGTTATCTGGCGCGATGACCAGGGCGTAACCTGCCGTCGCTGGAACTGGCGTCAGGGTGTCAGAACTCGCCTTGATGCCAGCGCGACCCGCATGTGGTTTATCCTTGAAAGCCTGCCCGCGATGCCGCTTTCTGCGGTGCAGGATGCCGGGGATGCGCTGATTGCCGGGCTGGAAGCCATGATGCCGGGAGTGGTATGCCACCAGCAGTGGCTGGGTAACACCCAGGCATAACTGACAAACGTAAAACGGGCGCAGCAAACAGCACTGCGCCCGTGGCTACGGCTTACTACTACACTCAGGAATTACAGCGCCAGGTCGACGACGATACGTCCTTCAATCTTACCGGCGTGCATACGGGCAAAGATATCGTTGATATTAGTCAGCGGTTCAACGGCAATGTTCGCTGCCACTTTATGGCGACCGGCAAAGTCCAGGGCTTCCTGCAGATCCTTACGGGTGCCGACGATGGAGCCACGAACGGTAATGCCGTCCAGCACCATGTTGAAGATCGACAGATCGAAGGTTCCCGGCGGCAGACCGTTCAGGACCATGGTTCCGCCACGGCGCATGGTGCCGATAGCCTGCTCAAACGCCTTCGGTGATACCGCCGTCACCAGCACGCCGTGCGCGCCGCCAAACTCCTCGTGGAACACTTTTGCCGGGTCAACATTACGGGCGTTGGCAGTGACGGTGGCACCCAGACGTTTAGCGAAGGCCAGCTTCTCGTCATCGATATCCACCGCCGCGACGTTCAGGCCCATCGCCACCGCATACTGCACCGCCATATGGCCCAGACCGCCGATACCGGATACCACCACCCAGTCGCCCGGCTTGGTGTCGGTCATTTTTAGGCCTTTATAGACGGTTACACCGGCGCAGAGGATCGGCGCAATTTCGTTGTATTCGACGTTATCCGGCAGGATACCCACATAGTTAGCATCGGCCAGGCAGTACTCAGCAAAGCTGCCGTTAACGGAATAACCGGCGTTTTGCTGCGAATGGCACAGGGTTTCCCAGCTGTCCAGACAGTGTTCGCAGTGGCCACAGGCGGAATACAGCCATGGCACGCCCACGCGATCCCCTTCCTTTATGTGCTTTACGCCTTCACCTACCGCAACCACGTAACCTACACCTTCATGACCTGGAATGAACGGCGGCTGCGGTTTTACCGGCCAGTCACCTTCGGCAGCGTGCAGGTCGGTATGGCATACGCCGGTCGCAACTACTTTCACCAGCAGCTGGCCGGGGCCAACGTCAGGGATCGGTACCTGCTCAATGACCAGCGGTTCGCCAAATGCCTTCACTACTGCGGCTTTCATCGTTTTCATCTTGTCACTCCGTAAAAGATAACAGGCTTAGAACAGCCCTAAAGGTGCCGTGTCGTAGCTGACCAGCAGATTTTTGGTTTGTTGATAGGCAGACAGCGCCATCTTGTGCGTTTCACGCCCGACGCCGGACTGTTTGTAGCCGCCAAACGCCGCGTGTGCCGGGTAGATGTGATAGCAGTTGGTCCACACGCGTCCGGCCTTGATGCTGCGCCCCATGCGATAGGCCAGGTTGGTATCACGCGTCCAGATCCCGGCACCCAGACCAAACTGGGTTTCGTTGGCAATCGCCAGCGCTTCGGCTTCGTCCTTAAAGGTGGTCACGCCGATCACCGGCCCGAAGATCTCCTCCTGGAAGCAGCGCATCTGGTTGTTGCCTTTAATCAGCGTAGGCTGAATGTAATAGCCGGTATCCAGCGCCGGGGTAATCGATGCACGATCGCCGCCGGTGAGGATCTGGCCGCCTTCCTGGCGGGCGATATCAATATAAGAAAGGATTTTGTCGAACTGCTGACGAGAGGCCTGTGCGCCAATCATCGTATCGGTGTCCAGCGGATCGCCACGGCGAATAGTGGCCACCTTCGCCATCACGCGCTCCATAAACGGCGCGTAGATCGATTCGTGGATCAGCGCGCGCGACGGGCAGGTGCAAACTTCGCCCTGATTGAAGAAGCCCAGCACCAGACCTTCTACCGCTTTGTCGATAAATTCCGGCTCGGCATTCATGATGTCGGCAAAGTAGATGTTCGGCGACTTGCCGCCCAGCTCGACGGTGCAGGGAATAATATTCTCCGCCGCGCAGGCCATAATGTGGCGGCCCACCGGCGTTGAACCGGTAAAGGCGATTTTCGCAATGCGCTTGCTGGTCGCCAGCGCTTCTCCGGCCTCGCGGCCAAAGCCCTGTACCACGTTCAGTACGCCAGCCGGGAAGATGTCGCCAATCAGCTCCAGCAGCAGCGTAATGCCCAGCGGAGTCTGCTCTGCCGGTTTCAGCACGACGCAGTTACCCGCCGCCAGCGCCGGAGCCAGCTTCCACGCGGCCATCAGCAACGGGAAGTTCCACGGGATAATCTGCCCGACCACACCCAGCGGTTCGTGGAAGTGGTAGGCGGCGGTGTGCTGGTCAATCTCTGCCGCGCTGCCTTCCTGAGCGCGCAGGCATCCGGCGAAGTAGCGGAAATGATCTACCGCCAGCGGCAGGTCGGCGTTCAGCGTCTCACGCACTGCCTTACCGTTGTCCCAGCTTTCGGCAACCGCCAGGTATTCCAGATTGGCTTCAATTCGATCCGCAACCTGCAGCAGCAGGTTAGCGCGATGCTGTACGCTGGTTTTTCCCCAGGCGTCGGCCGCACGGTGAGCGGCGTCCAGCGCAAAATCAATATCGCGGGCATCGGAACGCGGGAACTGAGCAATGTCGCTACCGTTCACCGGAGAGGTGTTCATAAAGTACTGACCGCTAAGCGGTTCGACGAATTTGCCATCAATAAAGTTACCGTAGGCCGCTTTGAAAGAGACTAAAGCGCCGGGCGTTCCGGGATGTGCATAACGCATCGCAAACTCCTTAATGTAGGGTAAACAGGCAGCCGTGAATGAATCCTCGTAGCGGGTGTTTTTTTGGCTGCATTCAGATATTGCAGGTAGCGTGCCAGTTTTTTTAGCTTGCGATATTCTAAAAAATGATGATACTTATCATGCTGTTACAACGCTAATAACCTTCTTTTCGGCATGGACTATCGGATAATTTCTCTATCTGTGTCGCAAATCGCAACACTAAAAAAACCAGATAGCTACAATGCTGCAACACATTCGCTACAGGCATGGGGTTACCAATGCAGGGAAATACGTCAGCTGCCAGCACATCGAACGTCGCCACTACACCGCTATTGAACGACTCATGGTTTCGCAGCCAGCTCTACGGCCTGGACCGTACCGCTGATGACTTTCCCCGTATTCGCCCCGGTGAACTGGCCGATGTGCTGGCCAGTAATACCGGCCTGCAAAATTTTGCCCAGCATGCGGTGAAGCGGCTGGCGGAAAAGGTTTCCGGCAAGCAGTCGGTAGTGATCCTGTCCGACGCCAGCGGGCTGGTGCTGAACACCTTCGGCGATATGCACGCTCTACAGAAAGCCCAGCGCTTTGCCCTTGCGCCGGGAAACTTATGGAGCGAGTGTGGCCGGGGCACCAACGCAATTGGTACCGCGCTGGCGATAGATGACGGCTGCGAAATTTTTGGCGATCAGCACTACCTCACCAGCAATCAGGACCTCTACTGTGCGGCGATGCCGCTACAGGCGCCGAACGGGCAGATTGCCGGCGTGCTGGATATCTCCGGCCCGGCTCACTATCCTCATCCCGCCACGCTGGCCTGGGTGAAAGAGGCAGCGAAGCAGATTGAATATCTGTGGGTGAAGCAAAGCCTGCATCCCGACCAGTGGCTGATGAGCCTGCACCCGCAGATTCAGGGCATCGATCACGTTGAAGAGCTGCTGCTGGTGTTTTCCGACAATGTGCTGATGGCGGCAAACCGGCTGGCGATGCGCGAGCTGGAACTGAGCGCCGATCTGTTTGGTATTCTCACCTTTGCCGATCTGTTCCCGCAGGCCGAGCAGGCCGCGAACTGCGTGCCTCAGCCGGTACAAACCCGCAGCCAGCAGCGCTACTTCTACCGACTGCGCGCCCCGGCGCGAGTCAACTTCCCCGTAGCCCCTGCCGCCGCGCCGGTGCTGCCGTTCTCGCTTGGTGCCGCCGGGGATAAAATGGTTCGCCTGCTGAACGCCGGGGTATCGCTGTGCATTCATGGTGAAACCGGCAGCGGTAAAGAGTACGTCAGCCGCGCACTGCATCAGCAAAGCCGCTGGCGTGAAGGAAAGTTTGTTGCCATTAACTGCGCGGCCATTCCCGAATCATTGATAGAGTCGGAGCTGTTCGGCTATCAGCCCGGTGCATTTACCGGTGCCAGCAAAAACGGCTACATCGGTAAAATCCGCGAAGCCGACGGCGGCGTGCTGTTCCTTGATGAGATTGGCGATATGCCGCTGGCGATGCAGACGCGACTGCTGCGCGTATTGCAGGAAAAAGAAGTGGCACCGCTGGGATCGAGCCGCAGCTGGCCGGTGAATTTCGCGGTGATCTGCGCTACCCACCGTAACCTGCCGCAGCGGGTGGCAGATGGCGAATTCCGCGAGGACCTGCTCTACCGCCTGCAGGAGTTCTCCCATACCATTCCGCCGCTGCGCGAATGGCCCGCGCTGCCTGAGTTTATTTCACAGCTCTGGCTGGAGCTGGGCGGCGGCGAGCGCGGCATTGTGATGAGCGCAGAGCTGCTGGATACGCTGGCGCAGCAGCCGTGGCCGGGTAACGTTCGGCAGATGCGCAGCCTGATGAAAGTGCTGCTGGCGCTGGCGGATGATAATGAAGTGCTGGACGTGGACAGCCTGCCGGAAGAGTACCGGTTACTACGCAGCGAGCCGTTGCCTGCTTTGCAGGAACATGATGAGAAGCTGATTGCCGCTACCCTGGAGCGTTTCAGCGGTAATATCAGCAAGGCCGCCCAGGCGCTTGGCGTGGCGCGGAGTACGCTGTATCGCCGTGCGGCAAGGCGTGAGACCGGCGATAACTGCTAACCCATTTTGTAGAATGGCCCGCTTTCTGAACCGTTGAGCCCGCGAATTACCGCGTAGCCATTATTTCAGTCGGGCATCGAACTGGAAGTCAATCTTCACCGCCCTGCTGACGATTGACAAAAACTGTGGATGTCGCGGATTCAGCAGAAAGTTAAACTCCACCGGCGACAGCGCGCTCGGCACTCTCAGCGCCACCGCATCCCCGCTCTCTACCCAGCGATCGCCAATCTCCGCCAGTTCCGGCGGGGCTTCCGCTGCCGCCCAGCTGGCGGGAAGAATCTGGTTATCGATCATCTGAATCAAATCATCATCGACATCAATGGACAGCAGGGTAAAACTGTCCAGCAGATTCGCCGCATGCAGATGCACCAGCGTTTCCAGCATGGTCAGTGAGGCCGCCTCGGCGGCGTACACCATTGCCGTGCCGACGCTGTTCCAGCGCCCGCCCGCTTCCTTTGCTCCCTGCCCGCTCCAGGCTCCGGCCGCGAAGCGGGTTTTGGTCAGGCGATAGAGGATCAAGACCAGACCCCGTGCTCCAGACGGGTGATCAGGCGCATCACCTCCCAGGCACCGGATTCAGAGGCCAGCAGGTCGGCGGGTGCTTTCCATCCCAGCGCGCGGCTTGGCTCATTCAGCCACTTCTGCGCGGCGAGCTTATCGCCTTCAAACAGATCGACAGCGCGGTCCAGTACGCGAATAAAACGCACCAGCCGCTCGCTCTGATCCGGACTAAAGCGCTTTTTGATATTGCGGCTGAAGGTCGTGCTGGGGATACCGGTGATGCGGCGCAGTTCGGACTGCGTAATGTGCGCCCAGCTGGCAATGCGGTTAGCCACTTCGCCCTCCAGACCCTTATCAATTTCGCCCACCAGCAGAACGCCGTCGGCTACGTTAAGGCCAACGTGCTGCCACAGCGTTTCAACACGCGGCACGGATACGGCAGGGGTAAACATTTTCATCGCATATCCTCCATATGGTCATTTCAGTATAACCAAATGGGCAAGAAGGACGCAAATTTAACCCGTTCGGTTGAAGGACCGATTCTCAGAGTCAATGGCATGCGCGTTTTATCGTCAAATATCACGCTGTATCAACGAAATATGACCAGATGTGAAAAAAAGTGAAGAAAATTTTTATCTGGATCACAATTTACGTTAAAATAATCACCCAGTTTTTAAACTTTTATTGATGTGTGTTAAAGAAATGTCTAATTCCAGAAGATTTATACCCGTTCTTTCCCTGTCAGCGCTGCTGGTTTGTTCTGCCAGCTATGCTGAAACGCCAGTCAACCAGAAAACCGACGTACTGCTAATCGGCGGCGGCATCATGAGTGCTTCGCTGGGTACCTGGTTACAGGAACTGCAGCCAGACTGGAAACAGCTGATGGTTGAGAAACTGGACGGTGTCGCCCTCGAATCTTCCAACGGATGGAACAACGCCGGTACCGGTCACTCGGCCAATATGGAGCTGAACTACACGCCGGAGCGCGCGGATGGTTCGATTGACGTTACCAAAGCGCTGGAAATCAACGAGCAGTTTATGATTTCCCGTCAGTTCTGGACGGCACAGGTGAAGCGCGGCATCCTTAACGACCCGCACTCCTTCATCAACTCTACGCCACATATGAGCTTTGTCTGGGGCGACGCCAACGTTAACTACCTGACCAAGCGTTATCAGGCGCTGCAGCAGACCACGCTGTTCCAGGGCATGCAGTTCTCCACCGATCAGAACCAGATTAAAAAATGGGCGCCGCTGGTGATTGAAGGCCGTGACCCGCAGCAGAAAGTCGCTGCGACCTGGACTCCGGTCGGCACCGACGTCAACTACGGCGAGATCACCCGCCAGCTGATCGGCAGCCTGAAGAAAGACAAAAACTTCACGCTGGAAACCTCTGCGGAAGCCACCGAGTTCGCGCGTAACGCCGACAACAGCTGGCATGTCACTATCACCGACGTGAAAAGCGGTGAGAAGCACAGCGTCGATGCGAAGTACGTGTTTATCGGTGCCGGCGGCGGCGCGCTGAAGCTGCTACAGAAAACAGGTATCCCGGAAGCGGACAACTATGCAGGCTTCCCGGTAGGCGGTTCCTTCCTGGTGTCTGAGAACCCGGAAATTACTAAGCAGCATCAGGAAAAAGTGTACGGTCAGGCTTCAGTCGGTGCACCACCGATGTCCGTTCCACACCTGGATGCCCGCTTCCTTGACGGTAAGCGTGTCGTGCTGTTTGGGCCGTTCGCGACGTTCTCTACCAAGTTCCTGAAAAACGGCTCGCTGTTCGACCTGCTGAGCACCACCACCACCAGCAACTTTATGCCGATGACTCACGTAGGCATGGACAACTTCGATCTGGTGAAATACCTGGTGGGCCAGGTGATGCTGAGCGACGACGACCGCTTTGCCGCGCTGAAAGAGTACTATCCGAACGCGCGTAAAGAAGACTGGAAGCTGATTCAGGCCGGTCAGCGCGTGCAGATCATCAAGAAAGATGCGGATAAAGGCGGCGTGCTGAAACTGGGTACGGAAATCGTGACCGATCAGCAGAAAACCGTGGCGGCCCTGCTGGGTGCTTCGCCGGGTGCATCTACCGCTGCACCAATCGCGCTGAACGTGGTGAAGAAGCTGTTCCCTGAGCAGTTCAACAGCCCGGAATGGCAGAGCAAGATCCGCGCTATCGTACCAAGCTACGGTCAGGAGCTGAACGGTAACGTTGCGCTGACTCAGCAGGTGTGGAATGACACGGCTGCCACACTGCAGCTGACCACGCCACCGGTTATCCAGATGGGTAACTCAGCCGACGCGGCCCCACAGGCTCAGCCGGAAAAACGCGCGGAAAGCGCTAAACAGGATATGGCGCTGTAATTTAACGCCCCTGCAGCCCCGGCATTCGCCGGGGCTTTTTTTTATCCCGTCGTGACCATCAGCCGTTCCAGCATGCAGCTTAATGTTTCAAGCCTTCCTGCTTCCTGCTTCCTGCTTCCTGCTTTCAGCTATTCCCTTTCTTAGTCAGCGTAAAGCCCGGTTTATCTTTGGTGACCGCATAGGAAATTTTGGTGGCGGCCCAGGATGATGTGGTGATATCCAGCGCGGGGATGGTCACGCGGCCCATACCAAACAGCGTGCGAACGTAGCCGCCCAGCTTATGCTTACCCGGTGCCACACTCAGTGAAGTCACTTCACCGCGTTTAAGCACGCCCGCTTCCTTGCCGTCCACCGTGAGGATAATTGACGAACCGTCGTCGGTCTTGGTTAACGCGTGATATACGTGAATGACAGACTGCGCGGGGGGCTTGTTCACCGGATCAATTTGCATCTGAGCTGCGGTGGTGACCACAGGAACAATCGGTGGGGTGATGCCGGCGGTTTCTGCCGGGGCACTGTCCGCAGGGGCTGCGGGCGTCGAGGCTGTCGATGTAGCGGTTGTTGCGCCCTGAGCCTGCGTGTTCGCGGTGACCGTTGAAGTCGCCGGAGCTGCCGAAGCCTGAGCCGTGCTGCTATCTGCTGAGGCCGACGGAGCTGCCGTTGTAGCCGCAGCGGTAACAGAGGTCGCTGCGGTGCTCTGGGCCGGGGCGTTCGCTGCATCCGCCGCTGCGCTCTGAGTGGAAGCACTCGCCGTATCTGCGGCAGCATTCTGCGCCGCTGCGGTCTCGGTTTGCGTTGACGGAGTCAGAGAACCCGCAGACGCCGGGTAGCCAGCACCGGCATCAGCGCTGCCTGAAGTCGAAGCCGTGGCCGGACTGCTGTTAGCCTGCGTGCCCGTCGAGGCAGTCGAGGCAGTCGAGGCAGTCGAGGCAGTCGAGGCTGTCTGATTTTGCGTCTGCGTTGCAGAGCTATCCACCGCCGCCAAAGTCTGATCCTGAATATGCGTGGTGTTCACATAAACGCTGGACGCCTGAGCAGCGGCGGGCGAACCCTCGTCAATGGCGCTGATAGACGCAGTACCGGAAGACTGCGGCGCGCAGCCGGTCAGAATACCTGCGGCAACGATAACGGTGAGGGTGGAACGGGTAAACATCCGGCAATTTCTCCAGCCAATAATGAACGGTCAATTATAGCGTCCCTCACGTGCCGGAGTAAGCGGAACAGGGTTAAGCCTGTTCTGAAACTGCATCGATCGGATAAAAAAAAACCGCTATCCGCTGAGGGATACCGGCTTTTTTCACATGGTTCTCATGGTGACGGTGAGTTACCGATCGCGCCCGCGATGGTTGGCCCACGGGCTGTCAGCGGGGATATCCTGCGGCTCGTCAAGCGAGGCGATATACAGCGCTTCCACTTCGCTACGCGCCCACGGCGTGCGGCGGAGAAATTTCAGGCTGGACTTGATGCTGGGCTCGTTTTTGAAACAGTTGATGTTGATACGTGATGCCAGTTCGTCCCAGCCGAAGCGCTCTACCAGACGGGTCAGCAGGGCTTCCAGGGTCACGCCGTGAAGCGGGTCTTTTGAGTGATTCGCAGTCATGTTTTGTCCGGGTCGGTAACGATGCGCACACCATACTGACGGCGCATCCGTTATGCAAGCTACAGCGGCTGGCTGGTCCGAACGCTGAAGGCCCCTGCCGTTTCGGATTCAGCTTCCTGCATCACCGTCACAATGCGCCGCAAGCCTGCCTCGGCAGGGTGCTGCGGCAAATGCCTGAGCATAATGCGCAGCGGCAGCGAAACCTCGCCGGTCAGCACATCCCACAGCGCATCAAGGTTATTACCAAAATCATGCAGGCCGAATTTCTCCGCAAACTGCCGGTAGAAATCCTGCTCATCACGCACATCATGGAGATCAAAGCTGACCAGCTGCATCTCAGTTCACCTGTTCAAAGTGGCGATAGTGATCGCGGGTGACGTAAATCAGGCCATCGCTGGACCAGAGCATCCGGTCGGCGCCACGACGACCGCACTGATAGTTCACGTCCGCTTCAAACCATTTCCGCCCTGCTTTATCCGGCAGCCCACCTTCGCGGTTACTGAAACGATCGCCGCCGATAGCCCTGCCCGGCAAAACCTGGCACAGGTTACCGCGGGACGGGTCCCAGCCCTGGCGGCGCGCTTCATTCTTACGGATATAGTAGTCCGGCAGGCGCCGATGCTGCTGGAGGTAGTTCGCCACGCGAGTTTGCTGAGTCAGTGCGCTGATATCATTGCTTTGCGGCGCACTGGCCGTGCGCGTATCCTGCGCCGACTGCCCGTAACGTTGCTGATTCTGCTCTGTAACCGACCTTTCTGATGCTGAACTCGAAGAGTGTTGCTGTTGTTGTTGTTGCTGAGACTGCTGCTGGCGCGGGCTGTGTTCGGCCGAAGGCCTGAGCCCGGCGTAGCTGGCGATAAGAGCGAGGATTCCGGCGATAATCAGTTTTTTATTCATATTCCGTTCGGTAACTGGCGTTCTCTTGCTGAGAATCAGGAGGTTCGTCAAAGGATTATAAAGTAAAAAAGGGACCACTGAGGCCCCTTATCTGATTAAGTCCGCGCAGTTCGTTATTTATTCTCGTACTGCTTCATGTTGGCCTGCGTAACCAGTTCGAACGGGATCCAGTGATAGGAATCCAGTTTCTCACCTTTGATCATCCGCTGCGCCACATCAACCGAAGCTTTACCCTGGCCCACGGCATCCTGGAAGACGGTGACCTGCATTTTACCGCTGGCCAGCGCTTTCAGGCCGTCCGGCGTCGCATCAATCCCGCCCACCAGCACTTTGCTGTCCTTTTTACCGGCCTGCTGCAACGCCATAATCGCACCAATCGCCATCTCATCGTTGTTCGCGGCGACGATATCAATCTCTTCCCCGTTGGTCAGCCAGTTCAGCATCAGGTCCATCCCCTCATTGCGGGAATAGTTCGCGGTTTGCTTCTGCACGACCTTCATTTTCGGGTACTTGGCCACCACCTCTTCCACATCTTTAGTACGCTGCAGCGCACCGGCATCAGTCAGGTTACCGATCATCACGGCGACTTTACCTTCGTAATTTGCCTGGCGCGCCAGCTCCTCCATTTGCAACGTGCCGGACTGCTTCTCATCAGAACCGACAAACACCACGCCCGGCGGCAGTTTCGGATCGCCCGGCGTGCGGTTGACGTAAACCAGCGGAATTTTTGCCGCAGTAACCAGTTTGGTCATCGCAGGGGTTCCGGCCGAGTTTACCGGGTCAACAATAATGGCATCGACCCCGGCGCTGATAAAGCTCTGCACCTGGTCCGTCTGCCGACCGACATCACCGCGTGCATCTTCGAACTGCACCTTGATACCACGCTCTTTCGCTTCTTTATCGATGGCATGACGGATAATAGTCAGGAAGTTCTGGTCAAAATAGGCCATTGAAACGCCGATGGTTTCTGCCAGTGCAGACGTGGAACAGCTCAGTGCGGCAACCAGCAAAATTTTCTTCAGATGCTTCATTATTCTTCTCCAGAGGCAGATCGGGGTAATGTCTTCGGATGCAAAATGAAATGCATAAACCGTAGAGAGAGAATAATGAAATAAATGATTTTATCGCAATCGCTATCTAACAAAATCTTAACATCCGTCACGCTTTACGATCGGATATCACCTTTTAACGCTAGACTTAGCGGTATGGGATCGCGCTTTTTCAAATAACCAACAGGGAGATACCGTGAAAATTACGCTGCTGCTTTCACTGGCTTTACCACTTATCCTTACCGCCTGCTCGGAGAAGCGCTCTGAGCAACCGCGCGAAGAAACCCCGGCCTGCCGTAACTACCGGATGATGATGACCGCACCGATTCCACCGGACGTGCACAACCGTCTGAAGCTTGCCTGCGAAGCCAGCATGGCTGAATGAAGCCCAATGGGTTTCTGGTGAAAATGAAATTCATTATCATTTATAAAAAATAAGGCGCGGGGAAACCTGAGTGAGAATTTACTGGACGATAAAAAGCATCCCTGAGCTGAGCGGTTTGCCACGTGAAGTACGCAAGAAAAACTACAACGAGGCGTTGCGCAGGCTGAAAACACATCGTGCATTCTGGGCGGGTGGCCTGGTTTATATCGCCGTGTTGTTAAGCGTCTCTTATCTGCTGGAGATGCTCTATACCGGCGATAAAAGTGGGCCATGGGGCTTCTTACGTCTGATTATTGCAACCATTCCGGCATCGTTAATCTGGACTCAGATAAACATTCACCTTCTAAGAAAATATTATAAATCCCTGCTTTCAAGACAGGCTGAGTAAAAATTGACACGAGTCATCCAGACTGAGACCTTGCCCGCTCTGGTACATCGGCGGGCCATAATTTAAGATTCAACGCACACCGGCCTAAATTGATCATTTATCCAGCGGATCCCTTTCATCATCGTCGCTATTATCTGGGGTGCGCGGTATTTCTCCGTGTTCTCGCGGATCGTCCTTCGCCGGATGATCCCTCTCCTTTCTGCGCTGCTGGTCGGAATTGCGTTCAGACTTCGACATTGCTTTCTCCTTTTACTGGCTGAAACTTAAGTTTAGACGATGATCACGCCCTCCACTTTTCCCCTTTATGCCAACCGCGACAGGCATAGTTCGCTCGTCGCCGAAGCATGGCTATCTGATAGCGATAAAGTGAAGCCCAGTCTCCACAATCAAAGGGCAGAAAAATGATTGCCGTACTTTTTGAAGCAGATGTGACTCCGGCACAGCAGGCGCGTTACCTGCAGCTGGCCGCAGAGTTAAAACCGCTGCTGGCGGATATCGAGGGTTTTATATCCATTGAACGGTTCCAGAGCCTGACCACTGAGGGAAAGATACTCTCCCTTTCATGGTGGCAAAATGAGGTAGCCGTCCTGCAATGGAAACGTAATGTGATTCATAAAGCCGCCCAGGAAGAAGGCCGAAAATCGATTTTTGCTTTTTATCGCATCAGAATTATGCAGCTGGCGCGGGAATATTCATCAGAAAACAGGGAGAAGGCTCATGCATGATATCCATATTATTTTACGCAACGCGCCCGGTGAACTGGCGGCGATGGGCACTTTACTGGGGCAAAACGGCGTAGGGCTGGAAGGCGGCGGCGTATTTACCGCTGGCGAACAGGCACACGCCCATTTTTTGGTTGAGGACGGTAACCGAGCCAGAGACGTACTGGAAAAGGCCGGCTTTCAGATTGCCGCCGTGCGCACGCCGCTGATTCGTAAACTTAAGCAGGAGCGCCCGGGAGAACTGGGTGAAATCGCCGCCGCACTGGCTAATAACGGGATCAATATTGTTGTGCAGTACAGCGATCATGCAAACCAGCTGATTCTGCTGACGGACAATGATAAGGTTGCCGCTGCGCTAACCCAAAAATGGGCGGTCAATCCGGAGTGATATGCTAAAACCCGTCGAGTCAGAGGAAAACAACCATGCGCTTGAACACGCCATGGCGAATGTTGCAGCGGCGATGGCCGATCCTTCCCGGGTAAAAATCCTCTGTGCCCTGATGGATGGCCGGGCGTGGACAGCGACGGAGCTGGCTGCGGTTGCCGACATTGCGGCATCTACCACCAGCGCCCATCTTTCCCGGCTGGTCAGCGGCAGTTTGATTACCGGCCTGTCACAGGGCCGGCATCGTTATTTCCGGCTTGCCGGGCAGGATATTGCCGAACTGTTGGAAAGGATGATGGGCATTTCCTGGCGCTCTCCCTCCGCTGCCAGGATCAGCACGCCGGTGCCGCTGCGTCTTGCCCGTACCTGCTACGATCATCTGGCCGGTGAGGTCGCGGTCGATATCTTTGACGCTATGGTCAATCTTGAGTGGCTTACCGATGACGGCACGGTCCTGACGGATAAAGGGCACCAACAGTTTGCCCAAATGGGTATCGAACTGAACGGCAAAAACCGGCGAAAACACTGTTGCGGTTGCCTGGACTGGAGCGAAAGGCGCTTTCATCTTGGTGGTGAAGCCGGTGCCGCATTTTTCAGCCACTGTGAACGCCAGCAGTGGATCGCCCGGACAACGGGATTTAGGGAAATCACCATCACGTCGGTCGGCAGGCTGGCCTTTAAAAAGTGGTTTGGCGTTGAACAACGCTGAGTAGCACTCTTAATGTTGAAAAGTTGCAGGTCGATGGTTGTTCGAGTGCATCTTACGATGGCGACGATATTGCGCCCCTGCCCGGCAGTTATCCTGGCGGCACAGGGACGAAACCATTTGGCAGCGTCATCTATCAACCCGGGGATTCCTGTATCCCCAACAGTTCATCGATATTTGCCAGATCTTCATGATGCAGCAGGATAATCGAATGCGACAACGCTAACTGGCGGGCAGAAAGCGTGTAAGTGTTATTACTCACCACCAGCCCAACATCCGCACCATAAAATCCTTTACCGGCAATAATTTCCTGAACGGCTTTATTACCCACGGGTGACGCGTATTTTTTACACTGCAACGCCAGCTGGATGCCGTACTTCACCGCCAGTACATCCACTCCCTGATCGCCAGAACCTTGTGTAACTCGAGTATCCCATCCCTGCTGCCACAACAAATCGGCACAGTGATGTTCATACTCGATCGGTGACATTTCTTCAGAGTAAACGCTCTCTTCATCATGAGAGGCCATGTATTCCTCGACAATATCATCCAGTAGACGGCGCTGTTCACGAGGATAAAGCCCGTTATAAAATGGCGTGGAGTACGCAACATAATCCAGTTTATTAATGTAATACTCTTTTTCTTTTGCCCATCGATCGTAAATGACGTTGCCATAATCATCATAGGTCACCAACATTCTTTTTTTACGCGCCAGAACAGG
Organism: Erwinia sp. INIA01; assembly: GCF_025947915.1. Classification (NCBI taxonomy): domain Bacteria; kingdom Pseudomonadati; phylum Pseudomonadota; class Gammaproteobacteria; order Enterobacterales; family Erwiniaceae; genus Erwinia; species Erwinia sp. INIA01. Next base: position 1,442 of record NZ_JAPDNC010000010.1, on the reverse strand, counting down.
AAGGTGTTGAGCGGTCAGAGAACGAAACTGTTCTTCATCCAAATCGCGTGATTCCTGAATATGTTTATCATGCTGCTCCTGCCATTCTTCTGGATAAATTGTATTTTTTAAATACCCATATCCCGCAGTCGCAGCCAGAGCAATAAGTGCGATTATTTCGAAAGAAAAATGAAATAAAACCAACAGCGCGAGAATAGCTAAGCCGGCAAAAATAATGGGTCGCATCTTTTTCTTAACATACGATTCCCGATCTATCAGAGTCATCATGCACCCTACGCTAAATTCTGGAACGGCGATTGTATTGGATAATTCTTAATTATGGAATATGACAACCACTTATGAACAAAATCATCGCGTTCTGAGCCGAGGAAAGCCCTTACCCTGCCCAGCATTTTATGCTGCACTAAAAATTATAACCTCGGGAATCGCGGAGACCAGCGCAACAAAAAACAGTGTGATTGTGCTGGTAATCGTATAGATTTCAATCAAATGGAAGAGTATTGTAAAAAATGGCTAAAGCGTCGTTCTGAACCAACAGGAGGCAACCAGCTGTAATGTCAAAGTTTATCGCTAACAATAAAACGCCTCACAGCACCTTTATCCATTGCAAGAATTATCTTATGTTTAGCTCTGACGTTAACCCATACACTTGCAGTCTTGTATTTCATGCTAACGCAAGAGGTATTAGATGAAAGACTGGCTGCTTCTTATATTTGCTATTGTATTATTAATCGTCACTATTTACAGTTTTGTTTCTTATTATCGCCAGAGAAGAGCAATTAAGCTTCAGTTTAAGAGAAAATAATTATTTTACATTGATGTTTTAACACCATCGGGTATTCAATTATTTCTATCAAAACCCGAGTTAAGGTTGTGCAACGCCAGTTTGCACCCTTCTCGGGCTTACTTAAATCTCGCCACCGCAGCCCGACTCGCCCCCCCCAACTTGTAGCTTGTGACATCATTCACATTTTTTTAAAGAATCACGTACCCTCTTCCTTACCAGTATCAAAGAGGCAAAAAAAGACAAAAATCAGGGGAAAAAAACTTCGCTACCGAGAGTGTACATGGCAGGATAAATCCTCCTAACACGAAGGCGGCAACCATGATTAAAAAAATTGTTTCAGCGATAGTGATTTGCTTCGGTATCGGGCTTTGGTACTTTGGCGTTGACCTGCACAGTTTCTTCAACGAGGCATTTTCCCCACCAAAGTAAAGCGTTGACGGTCAGGTCTTCTACCCAAAAACCATTATTTTTATGATTACCTGACCCGTTTTGACTATAACTTTATTTTGTAAAACCCCTTAAAATCATAAAGATAAGAAAGTTATTAGAAACAAACACAATAAATAACTCACAACACTCTGTAAGTAGACCGGATTTAGTTCCAGGCACTTTTTGAGATTTCCGTATTTTCCGCCATCAACCGGTACTCGTCCGG